>NZ_JAVJSK010000091.1:0-32780 GCF_040219495.1 Phaeodactylibacter sp.
CTTTGTACAACTCAATACCAGAATGGAGTCCCCCTGCATCGTGCCGTCCTGTACGATTTCCGTGGCACCTTCTTCTCCGTAATACTGTACCCATTGGGTCTCCCCAACTTTATTAATCCGGCGGGCATAAGGGGCGCCGGAACCATCAAGCGCCTTTGAAGTACCGTACAACAGGTACCCGCTCTCCAGTTCGATAGGCTCTACTACCGTAAAATTGCTGATCACATTGCTGTCCTGATATTCGTAGCGGAACTCCTCCTGCAGGTCGCGGTTGAGTTTGACGATGATTGAATTATTCCTGCTAGTCACCGCATTAAACAAATACCCGTCATCTCCGGTTGGGATCAGGCCACCGTAGAGATAATCTACTGCAAAGTTATTTATAATGGCAGAGGTCGTCGCTGTATCCGTAATGAAGTTTTGAAGCTGCACTTCATTGGATGGGCCATACTGGGTCAGCAAGACGCCTATTTTGTCAACTCCATCGAACTCTTCCATGGCCCTGCCAAAACCGATCAACGCCCCATTGTGCCCAACAACCGCATCGATGTAATCATTGAAATCATACCCAAAATCATCCGCACGGTTGACCGGTTGAGCAATAGAAAAAGTGTAGGAAAAAAGAAAAAAGGCTCCAAAGACCCAAATGTTATATGACTTTATCATAGCTGCTTCTTTAGCGTTAACGCAATACTACTTTTTGGCGCAGTGGGGCTGTACCGGAAGCTGGCGCTACGGCCACAAGGTATATTCCCGCTGGCAGCGAAAGCTTTACCCTGGATATTTTGCCTGCCAGGTTTTGGGTATATAGCTGTTGCCCCTGCAAAGAAAACACTTGTAGCTGCCCGCCCGGAACCCCCTGGGGCAGATGGACATTTATGGTCCCATCGGAAGGGTTGGGGTAGATACGCAATGGCTGCGTATGGCTCCTTTTAAATTTACCCCTGCTCTCTGAGGCGGATTGTGGGCTCCCTGATTTTGATGACAGGCTGGGCGCAGCGTTGCCTGCGCAGTTGGCGGCCGCTTCAACGCCGTTGCGGTGCAAAAGATGCGCTGCCAGCAAGCCAGCTTCATTGCAATGCGGGGTCAGGAGCTGCAAGGATTCAATGGCAGCATTGGGTAATTTATCCAGGTTGCCCCCCTCCATTACCGGCCCCTTCAGAGAGTTGAACACCTGGCTTAGACCCTCGTATTCATCGATTTGTACCTCATTCAGCAGGAACTGCTCAGGAATAGCGGCCCAAATCTTTTCGAATGCCGCCAAATCGCCTTTCAAAAAATGCTCCCGGGCGAGCAAGTAAGCCGTGCCATAGGTATTTGCCCGGCCCAGCCATTGGTAAACGGAATCCAAGGCTACGGCTATAGTGTCCTGTACATATCCTTTCAAGGCCGCTCCAGCCGCTTCATCCATCGCCCAGCGTGCGGCATGAAGCTTCAGCTGTGTTTCTGTTGCTGCTGCCCCGCTTAAGCTGCTAAGGGCCTCCTTCAGACTGTCCCGTTTGCTCTTTTGATCATAAAACCGGAAAACGGGGTCATCCTGAGGCTGTTCACAGGGCGGGGTGCAAGATTCAGTTGCACAGTAATCTGAAAAATCAAATCCCTCTTCCGAGATTGGGAAAATGCCTTCAGACAACTGGGGGATATGCTGAGGGAGATTCCCATCATAGTAATATTCAAGATTATCTCCACTACTTTCATAAAGTATGCTCGGCCCAATTTGGGAAAAAATATTGCCTGAAGGGGCGATGTCATTGTTACCTGCAACACCATAGTGCGGGTTTTTGACTGTCCCTTCGATTTTGTAGTCTGCAACTTCTAAGGGCGAAGAGGGGCCCGGAGACAGCTGGGCCTCGGGGTCGTGGTCATTACATAAGTAAACGAGCCCATTTTCCATACTCCCGTTATTATTCCTGGCAGCGTTGCCTATCAGCATACCGGAATACTCATTGTATGAAACCTGGTTCCCCAGCCCCTCGCCTGTGCCTTCACAGTAGGTGCCCTCAGATATAAACAATTGGTTTTCGCTATCTAATGAACTCTGCTCAAACCGGTTGTACCGTACAGACAGGGCTTCGCTCAAGCCCAAAACTGATACCCCTGTGACTTTATAGCCTTGGAAAGGCGTGTAATCATTCAAATCCGTTGTCAACTCGAACAGGTTGTCCCTAATTTCGAAGAAGCTGCTGTTAAGGATTTGCACCCCTGTGAAATTATCCTGAAACTTACACTCCTCAATGAGTGGGGCACCGTGCCCTAAGGTGAGGTTGCCAGCATCGATGCCTTTCTCCAGTAAATGGAAGTAATTGCCCCCACTTCGGAACCCGCTATCTTCTGCCTTTATGCCAACGGCACGCAGTGGGCAATCAATTGACTCGCAGGGTGCCCTTTGGTCCAGAAAATCAGATAACAGGATTTCTATATATTCAGTTTGGCCCAAGGATAGTAAAACCGGGGACGCTGCGCCCCCTCTGTAAAAATCGTCTACCCAAAATTTGCCCAGCACTATTTTCCCTTCCGGGGAAAGCGGGTTTTCACCGGGTCGCATCCGGAGCCCTTGCACGCAATTTACTATGCTTCCGCCCCAAATCTGGGCGTTGCCCCCTCCCAGAACTTCTATGCCGCACCTGGCGTGTTCAATAACCCCTTCATTGCCCAGCAGGAAGACCCGGCCCCCGTTTTCTACCTTAATCCCGTCCCAAATCCCTCCGCAAGCGCTTGTGAGCTTCGTCAGCACCCTTAATGTTGCTCCTGCTTTGACCGTAATAGAGGCTTCAGGCAGCATCTCCAAAGGCGCATTCAAGCTCAGTACGCCGCTTTCCACGATTACATCGCCTGTTACACCTGCAGGCACGGCACCTGGGTAAACCGTCCGGTATTGAATATCGTAAAGCTCGCTGCTCCCTGAATCGTCCCCCCACTCCCTCAAATACATCTTCATACGGCGCACCTGCTCTTCAACAAACTGGTCCTGGCAAACCCTTTCGTCGACGTAGCTCATATAGTTCCGGATCAGGGTTTCATCATCAGGGTCGGTTTCATTCTCACAGCCGGCAGGGGCATTTAGTATTGTCTGATTATTAGGTGGTGTCTCCTCCACAAAATCCCCACAGCATAAATTGAGTGTGGAACTACAGCCCGGTGGTATATTGGGCGAGTTGCTATACGGGTCACATTCCGGCGGTTGGTTGTCGGTGCCCGCATGGGTATGCAGAAGCCCCAGGGCATGGCCAACCTCATGTATCAATAGAGGCGAACGGGTCGCTAGCCCAAACGGTGGTTCATTGCCCTGTACGTGCAAATAATTACTTGGTATGGAATAAGCATGCCCGGCAATAGCCCCCTGGTCGGTAAGCACATAGATATTTAAGGCCTGAGCGATCTCATTGGCGGGTTGTAGGTTAGCCCGTTCTCCATCCAGGTCCCCGAATAAGTCCGGGTCTTCGTCAAAGTCTGTCCTGATAAATGAATGGTAATACCCTTCCTCATCACAGTGCCCCTGCCCGAAAGGGACAAAGAAAATACCGTGGCTATTAAAAGCATGGTTCAGGTTGGCCATGCCCGCTTTCGCTTCATCTGCCAGGACATAGTCACCATTCTCTGGCGTACTCCACCATGCCTGGCTTGGGCTAGTGGCGTTTCCATCAATGAAATTGAATATAACCCTTATCGTATAGGTGGAGGGGTCGTCTTCATAGGCTACCCCATGAATAAGGCCCGGATAATTGAAAGTATCTTCTTGGCTGTGCAAAGTATCAGTAGTGGGCAAGAGGGCTAAGGCAAGCATGGTAAATGCCCAATATTTGTGTGTGTGTGTCCTCCTTCGCCTATTGGCTTCGGCGGATGGAATGTGTGTGTAAACATGAAACCTGTTTTTTAGCGGTTAGTGAACTTTTGGTAAGATACAGAATCAGCAGGAGAAATGCAATGTTAAGCTTTCGCCAGCCCTGGCATAACTTCACCTACAGGATAAATGCCCTGATTGGGGCAGGCGGTGAGTGCACAAAGCAAAGCAGGCTGAGCGAAATCCGAAAAGAGCGAGGCGGTACCAGAGGAAACTTTTCAAATTGAGCTTACCATATCCGTATCTTGCCCTCCAATAATTCAAAATCTATGCTATTCCTGAAATGGTGGTGCCCACTGGCTTTGTCGATTGTACTCCTAAGCTGTCAGCCCACGCCAGAGGTAGAAAGCACGCTTCAGCCGGTATCAGGCAAGACCGTTATTTTGCTGGACAGTACCGCAGCAGCTGCCCAAATACAGACGGATGAAAAGGAGGGCTTCTTTAAGCAAATCAGCCCCCTTGATATGCTGTTGCAGATGCACCTGCCGACCAATACGGTGATTGACGCCGCTACGCTACATGATAATTACCAGGCTTTCCTGGCGCGGCAAGCGATGCCCTTCGAGGCAGAAGAACGGGCATTACTGAAAGCCACCCTTCAACAAGCCTATGCCTACTGCGATTCGCTGAACCCTCAGTTGCTGCCCGATACGGTATACCTGGCAAAAATGGAGACGGACGCCCTTGGCCCGTCGGTCTACTTTACCCGGGAAAGAGCCGTTTTTATACCCCAAAACGAGCTGTACGAAGGCAACCGCGCACTCCTGCCGGTCCTGTTGCACGAACTCTTCCATATCATTTCCCGCTACCAGTCTGACTTGCGGAGCGAGTTATACAGACTGATCGGCTACGAACAGCTTGATGCATCCCTCCACTTCCCCACCCCGCTCTTGCAACGGCGATTGCTCAATCCGGACGGCATCGACCACCGCTACGCCATTGAGCTGACTGACAGCACAGGGCAAGCCCAGTCCTATGTCTCTGTCATCACCGCAGATACTACCGATACCTACCCGGGCAAGTCTTACTTTGACTACATCGACTTCCGGCTTTACCCGCTGGCACCAACAGACAGCGGTTATACCGTATTGGCCGAAGGTGTTAAGCCAGAGGCGGCCCTCGGTTTTTTTGATCAAATTGCCGACAACACCGGCTACATCATTCATCCTGATGAAATTCTGGCGGATAATTTTGTGCTGCTGGTTTTGCGCCATGCCGGTGTAGAGGGCTATACCGATCTCTCCCTTTCTAAGAATGGCGAAGTCTTGCTCAGCCGTATGGAAGCAGCACTTCGGAAATAAGCGCTCCCAGCAACATGTACAGCTCAACAGCGTTTTAATTTTATGGCACAAACATTCCTCACCGCCCAATGGCGCAACCTGATCATGGCCAACTACCTGGTAGAACCGGCCTTACTGGAACCTTATGTTCCGCCCGGTACCGAGCTCGACAACTGGAACGGGCGTTGCTACGCCAGCCTGGTCGGCTTTTTATTCGACCGGACCCGGGTACTTGGACTGCCCATTCCCTTTCATCAGCGCTTTGAAGAAGTCAATTTGCGGTTTTATGTCCGCTATAATGATGCCGGCACCTGGAAGCGGGGTGTGGTTTTCATCAGTGAGATTGTGCCCAAGCGCGCCATCACCTGGGTAGCAAACAGCCTCTACGGCGAACGCTACGCTGCGATGCCTATGCGCTACCAGTGGGAAGAAAGCACCGTACAGCAGCAGTTTAGATACGAATGGCGGTTTCAGGGGCGCTGGAACAAACTTGAAGTCACCACACAGGGCACCCCGCAGCCACTGCTGGATGGCAGCGAAGAACAGTTTATTGCAGAGCACTACTGGGGCTACGCCCGAAGAGGCAGGCATGGCACTACTGAGTACGAAGTGGTGCACCCCTCATGGGAACTCCGACCGGTAGTGGACTACCAGATCGACTGCGATATCGAAGCGCTCTATGGCGAAGCCTTTGCAGCACCACTGGCAGAAACGCCATCTTCCGTATTCCTGGCGATAGGGTCAGAGGTAGCGGTGAAAGCCGGACAAAGATTAGTTTTAGACAAAAACCCTTAATTTCGGTGCTGGAAATACGATACAATCGATGCTGACATTAAAAATCAAAACCTACAGATGAAAGCTACACTCCTAATCATCGCCCTTGGGGCACTCCCTTTCCTGGCTACCGCTCAGGATAAAGCAGATTTAGCCCAATGTATTCAGGCTACGCTGGAATACCCGGAAGTCGCTGAAGTGCTGCAGTCAGAATGGGCAGGCCAGGAAATAGTCTACCTTCGCCATAACGCCATCACTATGACCAATCCGCCGCACTTTACCCGGTTGTTCAAACAGCTGCGGGATACAGACCTGGAAGGGATGGATATTGATGTCCACCTTATATTTCCCGGTGAAGAGGGTTTTCTGCCCAGCGAAGCCCGGGATAGCGGCATCATTGAGATCGGCGGTGCTTTCCGCGGGGACCGTATGAGTATCACGCTTTTAGCCTGGTTCCCCAACAACCCCCGTCAGAAGCTGACCGAGGCGTATGTGCTGGAGCGGTACAAAGACAGCTGGAAAGTTGTTGACTAAACACCTGACCCCCAGAAAATGGGTAGGGCTGCTGGTGAGCCTGTCATTTCTTATATGGTACGCTTTTTGCCTGCCCCGTCCGCTGTTCGATGCCCCGCTGAGCGTGGTTTTGGAAAGCCGGGACGGGCAACTGCTCAATGCCCGTATTGCTGCCGACGAACAGTGGCGTTTTCCTCCACCAGACCGTATTCCGGAACGCTTCGAAACCGCCCTGCTCACCTTTGAAGACCAACGGTTCTACCATCACCCCGGCTTCGACCCTATTGGTTTGGGGCGGGCAATCGTACAAAACCTGCGGGCAGGCCGCATCGTTAGTGGTGGCTCCACGCTGACCATGCAGGTTATTAGAATGTCTCAGGAAAATCCGCCACGTACTTTTTTGAGGAAAGTCCAGGAACTGATTCTCGCTACCCGCCTGGAACTAGGGTATTCAAAATCAGACATCCTGAAGCTTTACGCAACGCACGCTCCATTCGGCGGCAATGTAGTGGGGCTGGAAGCAGCGGCCTGGCGCTACTTTGGCAAACCCCCTTCTTTACTCTCTTGGGCCGAGGCCGCTATGCTCGCGGTACTGCCCAATCAGCCCGGACTGATCCACCCTGCCCGCAACCGGCAGGCCCTGTTCCAAAAGCGCAACCGGCTGTTGCAAAGGCTGGCGGAGGAGGGTAACCTCGATGCCCTTACCCTTGAACTGGCTTTAGAGGAGCCGCTACCCAATGCCCCCCTGCCCCTGCCGCAGCATGCCCCACATCTACTGGGCAGCGTCCTGTCACACGGGCAGTCTGGCCGGTTGAGAACAACCCTCGACGCTCAATTACAACAACAAGTGAACAGCCTCCTGCGTAGACATCAGGAACAGCTGAGTGCTAATGAAGTCCACAATCTTGCTGCGCTGGTTTTGGATGTGGAGACCGGGAATGTTCTGGCTTATGTCGGCAATATCATTGGGGCAGGCACCGTGCATGACGAGTGGGTGGACATCATTCCGGCACCGAGAAGCACGGGCAGTATCCTCAAACCTTTTCTGTACGCTTTTGCCCTGCAGGAAGGGCTGATTACGCCACAGCGGCTGCTGTCTGACATCCCGATGCGGCTCAGCGGGTATCAGCCCGAGAATTACCATGAAGATTTTGATGGGGCGGTCACGGCAGAACGCGCATTGATCCGTTCGCTCAATGTACCGATGGTGCAGTTGCTGTCTGCCTACGGTTTGGAAAAATTCCACTACCGCCTGCAGCAAATTGGGCTGACCACGCTGGTGCACCCACCCGGGCACTACGGTCTGCCCCTGGTACTGGGTGGCGCAGAGGGCTCCCTTTGGGAAATTACCGGCACCTATGCCAGCATGGCCCGTTTGCTTAACCACACCTACGATTTGAATGGCGCATACAACCCTAATGACTTTCATGCTCCAAAATACCTCCCTGCTCCGGTACCTTCCGTTCCGGTGCAAGATGCACCACAACCCATGAGCGCGGGAGCAGTCTGGCTCACCTTTCAGGCGATGCAGCAGGTAGAGCGCCCCTCATCAGAAGGAGGCTGGAAGACCTTTGAATCAAGTCGGCGCATTGCCTGGAAAACCGGCACCAGCTTTGGTTTCCGGGATGCCTGGGCCATTGGGGTAACCCCGCGCTATGCCGTGGGGGTCTGGGCCGGAAATGCAGATGGTGAAGGCCGCCCCGGATTGGTGGGCGTAAAGGCTGCAGCGCCTGTTTTGTTTGACCTCTTCAAGCTCCTGCCCGTCTCAGGCGACTGGTTCGCCACGCCGTATGACAACCTCAAAAATACCGTCATTTGCCGGAAGAGTGGCTATCAGGCGCAGCCCATTTGCCCTAAGGATACCGTCGCAGTGCCCCGGACGGCTACCGGATTGCGGCCCTGCCCTTACCACGAGCTTGTCCACTTAGACAGCACCCGGTCTTTTCGGGTACACGCCGATTGTTACCCTCCGGCACTCATGCAAGCCGTGCCCTGGTTTGTGCTTCCACCCACAGAAGCCCACTACTATGTCCGGCATGATCCGGGCTATACCCCACTCCCGCCTTACTATCCGGGCTGTGAGGATACCGGTGGCACGCCTATGGAACTCATCTACCCCAAATACCCTACCCGTATCCTGGTACCCCGGGACCTGGATGGTAGCCGCTCCCGTACGGTGTTCATGGTAGCCCACCGCTCTCCGGAGACGGCAATCTACTGGCACCTCGATGAAGCATTCCTAGGCACTACCCTCAGTTTTCACAGTATGGAGCTCGACCCGTCCCCGGGGGCTCATTTGCTTACTTTAGTTGATGAACAGGGGCACCGGCTGGAGCAGCGGTTTGAGATTGTACAGCAAGAAGAGTAGCGCTTTGTCAAGTGTGAAATAAAGAGTGGAGCCAAGCTAGTGCCGGTGGCACTAGTAAGACTTCGAAGAAGTCGCATGTTATAACGATACTCCTTCTGCTCATCTCCAGTCACCCAGTTTTCATACTTTACAGAGCACCAGGCTACCCCAGCAGCAGGTCTGCGCCCTCCTCTCCTACCAAAGCGCCTATAGCAACGCCCATGCCCCCTAAGCGGACGGCAGCGGCCACCCGGCTGGAAACAGGCTCAATGATAGGGCGTTTGCGTTGCCCCACACCCAAAATCCCACTCCACCAACGCGCAACTTCCACTTCCTGCCCCGGCAAGATGACTTCCTGCAACAACCGGACGAGGGCTGCACGGATCAGAGGCGTGGTGCCAAAAGTAGATGTCGTCTCGGCCTCCGCTGCCAGGTTACGCCCCCCGCCCAGCAATATGCGATTGTCGATATTGCGGAAGTAAAAATACCCCCGGTCATAGTGGAAAGCCCCTTTGACTTTAAGCTGAGGGACAGGCTGCGTGATAAGTACCTGATTGCGGGCCGGGCGCACCTCCACACCGGGCAGCAACTGCGGCGCAAAGCCATTGGTACAGACCAATACCTGCCCGGCGTTGATGGACCAGCCCGAGGCCGTCTCCACTTCCACACCGCCTCCCGTATCGTGGAGCGCTTCTACCCCTAACCCAGTGTAGATGGTAATACCCGCCGCTTGCACTTTTTCGAGTAGTGCCTTAACCAGCTCGCCCGTATGCAGTTGACCCTCTGCCTGGTTTTTAATGAGGTAGCGAACGCCGTTCAGCCCAAAGTCCGCAGCAGCTCCATGCGCCAGCTGATAGGTGGCCTTCAGCCCTGTGATGGGTTGAAGCGATTGGTTGAAGGCAGCGATATGACTGGCGCAGGTTTCGTAGCGCTCCACTTCTTCGGGGCGGAATAATTCATAGCCTCCCAAAGGTTCGTACCGGATGGCGGTATCGCCCAGGCGGCCCCGCAAACGCAACAGGCCTTTCCACCTGCGTTCCACCAGTGCCCAAACTTCATCTTCGGGGTCTTGCTGCATGTCATCCAGCAATTCAGAGACGCTGCCAAAACAGGCAAAGCCGGCATTACGCGTACTTGCGCCTACGGGCAGGGGCCCACGCTCCAATACCAGAATTTTAGCCTTTGGGGCTCGTTCGCGCGCGCGCAGGGCAGCACTCAGCCCCACAATACCCGCCCCAACGATGAGGAGATCGATATTGGAAAAGAAGGAAGTGTGTTCCCAGTAACTGAGCTGATAGTGTATTGACGATTGCTTTGGCAAGGCTGTTCCCATTTTAGCGTGCAGCGAATATACGGCCTGCCGCTGAGAGTATATCAAATGATCCTTATCTTCGCCCCAAACAACCGAAACAGACTATGATTCAAAGAATTCAATCCATTTTTCTGCTACTGGCAGGAGGTGCTTCATTAGGGCTGTTCGGGCTGCCCTTCGCCAAAACACCACAGGCGATTGAAAGCTCGATGATTTTTGGAGATGCCCTTTACAATGTGGATGATCAGGTGGGGCTTTCTGTACTCTTTGGCCTGGCGGGCGCACTGGCCCTTATTGCCATTTTCCTTTTCCGCAACCGGGGGCTACAATCTAAAGCAAGCCTTTCGGCTTTGATCCTGAACATCGGCGGGCTCGTCTTTGCGATTTACTACCTTACGCAAAACCTGACGGAGGCCGGCAAGGAGGCGGTTGAGTTTGCTTTTGGTGCGGTGTTCCCGCTCCTTGCGGTATTCTTCTGCTTTCTGGCTTACCGGTTTATCAAGAAGGATGACAAGCTGGTACGCTCTATGGACCGGCTCCGGTAAGTACCTCTGCTCTTAGCTTGTTGGGATTTCACACTTTGGGCTGCTCTTGCCAGATTTCGTCCTGCTTTTCGTTGCGCTCCCGCCTGTCATAGTCTTGGTACGGTCTCTGGTGGCCAAAGCCGACAGGCGACGGGACACGGGCAGATCGGTCACGTAACTAAGGCTATGTGATTCAAGATTGGGTCCCTTTAATCCCATTCTTGAATGTCTCATGCCTTGATCAGAACAAAACTTGGTTACGTTCACACCAAAAGCGGAATCCCAACAAGCTCTAAAAGCAGAAAGCGCCTTTCACCAGGATAATTATCCGGTAAAAGGCGCTTTTCTATGAGGAAATGATTAGTCTTCTGCTAATTTTTCGCGTTCGGATCTTTCTTAGCGGAGTAGTTCACCTTCAGCTGACCGGACTTCCGGAGCTGCGTTTTGACATCCGATACGATACCCATAGTTACCTCACCATCTACACGGAGGGAAGAAGTAATCTGACCGTGACGTGCTTCCGGCACTTTGATTTTGTGCTTTTCCAGAAACAGTGGGATATCAGAAATGGTAGCGAACTTATCGCCGAGTTGAAGCCTTGGCTTGGTGCCGTAAGTAGCGATGTACTTTTGCGTAGGCCGGCCGATATACAAGTAATTAACCAGCGATTTTTCTTCCAGCTTAGTGAGCTCAGATGCGTAAGGCGTAGACACCTTTACCATCAACTCTGCATCTCTCAGTACGGTTACGACCATAAAGAAGAACAGTAGCATGAAGATGATATCAGGAAGTGAAGCCGTAGAAACTTCTGGTTTAGCTTTTCCTCTCTTTTTAGAAAACTTACCCATGGTAAATCAATTTTGATTGCCCGAAGGCAAAAGGTGAAAGAAATAAGGCGGTAGTTTTTCGACTAAGGGGACAAGCGCTTAGGCCTTCTCCCCATACCGTCTACTCTTCACCGAAGGCTGTTGGTTCAGCTTCCGAGAGTACAAAAGGTATTTCTTCCCGTATCGCTTTTCGGTACGCAAACGGCATATCATCACTATAAGGAATGCCGTATCTGCGCTGACTGAGTTCATCCCAAAGCTCGGAATAAGCCGCTTTCAACTCATTGTAGACCATGAGGTAGGCATCGTAGGAAGTACCCCGGTCGTTTTTGAGTGAAATGATCGCTTTGGTTGGCTTCTCAGACATGGTCTCATCCTTGTTAGGATTGCTGATGAACGTTTTAGCGAGCTCACGCAACCCCTCCACCCGTGTGGGTTCACCACGGACCAAAAGCTGATCCTGCGCATTAACCAGCACTGAGAAAACATTACGTTTTTTCAGCTTGGTAATATCAGGCTCTTCTTCTGACCAGGGCGGCAGCTTTACCGTGATACCTTTATCCTCAACGATAGTCGTCGTTACGAGGAAGAAGATCAGCAGCAGGAAGGCAATATCGGCCATAGAGCCTGCATTGATCTCATTAGTCATCCGATCTCTGGTGCTCGTTTTTGCCATAATGCCTTATTATTTAAACAAATTAGTAATCTCAGAAATAACAAAGGCAGCTGCAGCCACTACCACCAATACGATGGTTGTGGAAATACCACCGCTGATGAACTTAAGGTTCTCATCGGTGAACACAGCTCCTCCCTGCTCGAATTTGTCTATGGCGCCCTGAATATAAGGAGTAACATTAGTATCCGTCATGGAATAGGAGACAAAGAAGATAACCAACAGGGCTGCAAAGCCAAGGATTCCTTTCATGGAACTCTTAAAGCTGGTTACAACCTGAAACAAACCGAATACGACCATTGCGACAGCTGCGATGACTGCCAAAGCAATTGCACCGTACAAGCCAAAGTCAAAGATGGTCGTTTCCATTTGTTTATCATCCGCCATCGCTGTGAACTCGCCCATATTGGAGACCACAGAGATCATAAAGACAGCGGTTATCAGAACTCCTAAACCGAAGGCCAGGGTCTGACCGTTTTTGGTTAGAAATTTATACATAATAGTTGGTTTCTCTTACTGCTTGAAAATGTTGTTTGACGCCATGATGTCTACCAGTGCGATAGATGCATCCTCCATCTTATTCACGATACCGTCAATTTTGGAAACGATATAGTTGTAAAAGATTTGCAGGATAATCGCAGTGATCAGACCGAATACAGTCGTCAGGAGTGCTACCTTAATACCACCCGCCACAACAGAAGGAGAAAGATCACCAACGGCTTCGATACGGTCGAATGCCTGAATCATACCGATTACTGTACCCATAAAGCCAAGCATCGGTGCAATTGCGATGAAAAGAGAAATCCAAACCAGACCACGCTCCAGCAAGCCCATCTGAACGCTACCGTAAGAAACGATGGCTTTCTCAACTGCCTCAGCGCCGTCATCAGCGTTTTTCAACCCTTCGTAAAGGATACTGGCTGTTGGACCCTGAGTAGACTTGCAAACTTCCATAGCGCCCTGTACGTCACCAGACTTGAGGTGCTCGTCAATACGGGAGAGCAATTTGTCTGTGTTCGTGGTTGCGATGTTCAGTGTGATGATACGCTCAATACAGAACGCAAGACCAAGGATCAGACACACGAGTACGAAACTCATAAAGCGCCAGTCACCATCGATGAAGTACTTTTTCAGCACTTGGTAGCCGCTTTGCTCGGCAGCTGCTTCTTCTTCGTCTCCTGCGTCAACAGCAGGTGCTTCAGGCTCGATAGGGTCTACTTCTGCTTCAGCAGCAGTGGTGGAATCCTCCATTTGCTCAGTTGCAGTAGGGTCGGTATCGCCATCCTGAGCATACACGAAATTCCCGGAAAAAACTGCTAAGCCGAGTACCAGCAGCAGTGCTATTAATTTTCGCATAGTCAATAAGGTTTTTTCGATTGTTTTTTAAAAGTTAGTCAAACCAGTTCAAAGTTGGAAATTGTACAAAATCTGCTCCGGAAATTCCAGCTACAGATGTTGCGCTTGCGGAGAGAGAGGGATTCGAACCCTCGATACCGGGTTACGGTATACACGCTTTCCAGGCGTGCCTCTTCAGCCACTCGAGCACCTCTCCTTTCAACATTTCAGCACCACTACTTCCAGTGGCGCATGAGCAAATATAATTATTAAGCTTCTTTTGCCAATATCAAGGCGCACAAAAATTGCAAAAAGATGCTATAAATCCTAATTAGTGACGGTTCTCTTTGTTGCTTATTTGTTTTCGAGCACCACTTTGGACGCCAATTGGCCCACTTTGAAAATGGATTCCGCATTTGCGGTGGTCCGTCGAGCAACTTCTGCAAAGGGTACTTCCTGCACGGCTGCGACCTTCTCCGCGACCAGGCGAACGTAGGCACTTTCGTTCCGCTTGCCCCGCTTTGGCGCGGGTGCAAGATAGGGCGCATCCGTCTCTAATACCAAATGGTCCAGGCTGATATCTTTGACCACTTTATCAAGACCCCCGTTCTTAAAAGTTACCACACCGCCTATGCCCAGGTAAAAATCCAGTGCTATTATACGCTGCGCTTCCTCCAGGGTGCCGGTGAAACAGTGGAAAATACCCCGCAGGCGATCGTCCTTCTGCTCTTCCAGTATCTCCAAAACCTCTGCCGTTGCATCCCGGGAGTGGATGACAATCGGGATATCAAGGGCTTTCGCCCACTTGATCTGCTGCCGGAAGGCATCTTGCTGCTGCCGGAAGTGCGTCTTGTCCCAGTACAGATCGATGCCAATTTCGCCTACAGCGCAAAATGGGCGCTCGCCCAGCCACTTTTCCACAACTGCCAGCTCCTCCTTGTAATCCGCTTTGATAGAACAAGGGTGGATGCCCATCATGGCAAAGCACTGTCCGGGGTAGTCTTGCTCCAACTGCAACATGCCTTCAATGGAAGTGCTATCGATATTGGGCAGAAAAAACTGGTCAATGCCACTCTCCATGGCCCGGTCCATCATCTCGGTCCGGTCTGCATCAAACTTTTTTGAATACAAATGCGCGTGCGTGTCTATCAGCCTCATGAATTTATTTTGTGTTTTCTAACAACGCTGCAAAGGTAATGATTCAATTGGAAGGCGTTTTGGTGGGAAGCGGAAGTTGAAAATCCTCCGCCGGGGTTGCTTCCTTCCCAAAAGGGGGGAATAGCCCGGGCGGGCAGGTTGGCTAAAGAAAAACACTAATGGTCTGTTGGATGTGCCTTATCTTGGGGGCGAAACGATAAGACATGGCGAAGAAGAAAAAATACTACACGGTCTGGGAAGGCGTCACACCGGGCGTTTATGACTCCTGGGCTGCCTGTCAGGCGCAAATTAAGGGGTTCCCGAATGCCCGGTACAAGTCTTTCACGAGCCGTGAGGAGGCCGAGGCCGCCCTTCGGGGCAATTTCACTGACCATATCGCGAGCGGCAGCCCTTCGAAGCGCAAAGCCAAGCCGGTGGTCTCCGAGGAAGCGCGCAAAGCAATTGTCTGGGACAGCATAAGCGTGGATGCAGCCTGCAGCGGCAACCCTGGCGTGATGGAATATCAGGGGGTGGATACGAAAAACGAAGCGCCCATTTTTCATAAAAAATTCAGCCTGGGGACCAACAACATTGGTGAGTTTTTGGCTATTGTCCATGCATTGGCCTTGCTACAGCAACAGGGGAAAGACACTCCTATATATACAGACTCCAAAACGGCTATGGGCTGGGTCAGGCGCAAAAAGGCCAATACCAAGCTGGTGAAAAATGCGAAGACCAAAATATTGCACGAGCTGATTACACGGGCAGAATACTGGTTGCGCAACAATACCTACAACAACCCTATCCTGAAATGGGACACGGAGCGCTGGGGCGAAATCCCGGCTGACTTCGGGCGCAAGTGAGAAAAAAGGGGGCAGGTAGCTACCTGGGGAACTTCATCTTGTAGTCCACTTTCACTTTGCCCTTTTTGATGCTGTCCAGTTTACGGCGTACGAGGCGGCGCTTGATCGGCTTGAGGTGCTCGGTAAACAGGATTCCATCAATATGGTCATATTCGTGTTGAATGACGCGGGCATTGAAGCCGGTGAATACCTCTTCGTGCTCCTGGAATTCCTCATCCATATAGCGCAGGCGGATTTGAGCCGGGCGCTCCACTTCGCCACGCACATCCGGGATGCTCAGGCAGCCTTCCTCGTAAGGCCAGGGGTTGCCGCCCTCTTCTACCTTATGGGCATTGATGAAGACCTTCTTGATCCCTTCCTCTTCGCGGTCTTCCCGTTCTACCTGTGCCGTATCTATCATAAAGATGCGGATAGAACGGCCGATCTGCGGCGCGGCCAGACCAACTCCTTCTGCGAAGTACATGGTCTCCCACATATTCTCAATCAACTCCTCGAGCCCGGAATAATCTGGCTTTATGTCTTCGGCTTCCTTCTTCAGGACCGGTTGTCCGTATGCGTAAATGGGCAGTATCATGGTTAAATTAGTACCGGTTTTGTTCAAGATAATCCCGCAGGATGAGGACAGCGCTCACTTTATCGATCAGGGCTTTGTCCTTCCGCTTTTTCTGTCGGGCACCACTTTGGCGGATCACCGCTTTAGCCTCCTCGGAGGTAAAACGCTCATCCTGCATAACAACTTCTACCCCGGGAAAAAGTTTCCGCAATTTGCGGGCCAGCCCGACCACCATGTGGTGAATTTGAGCCGGGTTGCCATCGGGATAAAGCGGCTCGCCTACCACGATGGTTTCGACTTCCTCCTGTGCCAGGTAGGCTTGCAGGTAAGTTTCCAGCTCGCTCGTGGGCACCGTATCCAGCCCGGTCGGGATGATCTGCAAAGGGTCCGTTACGGCCAGCCCCGTGCGTTTTGTCCCATAATCGATGCTAAGAATCCGTGCCAAAGTTGATGTTTTGAGGCGCAAAGGTAACACAGTACAGCGTTAAAAACAGGAGATAGACTTTATTTTTCCTTTTCCAGGGCTTCCATATCGCGTACGAGCAGCCGCTTGCGGTCAAAGGTCAGTATTTCTTTATTGCGCAGTTCATTGAGCACGGTGGTCACCGTTTGGCGGGAAGTGGCCGTCAGGTTGGCGATTTCCTGATGGGTGAGGAATTTGCGGACCAGCATTTCGTACCCGATACGCTGCCCTTTTTTGCGTACCAATTCAAGCAGGTAGTCAATAATACGGGTACGGGAATCCTTGAAGACCAGCGACTGCAGGCGGTTTTCCATTTCCAGCATGCGCGAGCCCATTGTGCGCATCAGGAACAAAGACAGCGCATCGTGCTCCCGCATCATGGCTTTCATGTCCTCCACCGTCATTACACAGGTACGGGTCGCTTCCATCGCGTAGGCAAAATCGTGGCGTTTGTCTTCACCGATCATTGAGAGCTCCCCAAACACTTCGCCGGGCCCAATTATTGCTTTGGTTACCTCCTTGCCCTGCTCGCTGTAGGTGCCAATTTTCACCCGGCCCTCTGTGATGAAGAACATGCGGTCGGCGTACTCATCGGGCAGATAAATGTAGCTGCCTTTTTCAAATACCTTATGTTCATGGGTTTCCAGGTCGCCCCGTTTGATCTTGCGGGGGCAAAGGATACCGCTCAGGTCGATGTTTTCTAAGTACCAAAGGGATTGATCGCTCATAGTCGCCTCACAGGTTTGGTTTTCGGCAGCGCACCGGTTTCAAGATAAGCTCATCAAATGGTTAAACGCCGGGCAGGGTTCGTCATTTTGGAAGTAAGATATTGAAAATGTCCGGGCGGGAACATTTCCGGAGGTTCCCAGGCCGGCTAACACCCTATTCGTCCGGCCGCAGGTCAAACCGTTTTTGCATTTCCTGCAGCAAGGGATTGGTTTCGCGCATCGCCAGGTATTTATCTTTGCTGCTCATCAGCCGTTTGGGTTTGGGAGGGGGCTCCGGGGCACTGCTTTTATCGACCTCCACCCGCATCACGATACCCGGTGCTTTCAACATTTCCCGAAGGTGCCCAATCAGGCCATCTTCCTGCCGGACGGTATTTTCCGCCAGATTAGAAGAGACGATGACTTTGAGCTCCTGCTCCCCCAGCAGCCCCAGCTCGGCATTGCGCATTATCACCTTCACCGATTCCTGCTCGCTATTTTCGATGTAGTTGTCCCAGGCTTCCTGTGCCCGCTCCAGGGTAATCGGCCCTCCCGATTCCTCAACGGTAGACTGTGCTTCCTCCTCCTTGATCTCCGCCAGCATATCGTTGAGCTTTTTCATCTTAGGCAGCACATGCTTAGTGGCCTTCACGGGAGTAGGCGTAACAGGCTTTTCTTCCTTTACTTCGGGCGGATCCGCCGGTTCCGGTGCTTCGGGTGCAGCCGGTACCGCCTTGGCAGCGGGGGTAGAAACCGGCACCGGCACCGGCGGTGGCGGGTCGGAGGTGCTTACGTCAGCCGTTTTTTTTTCCGGGACAGGCGCAGACAGCTGTGTTTCAGAAAGCTGGAAGGCCCGGTTGATATAGGTCATTTTGAGCAGCGCCATTTCCACATGCAAACGCTTGTTGCGCGCCAGGCGGTAACCCAGGTCACAGTCATTCGCAATATTGAGTGCTGTAAGCAAAAAATGGGCGGGCAGCAAATGTGCCTGCTGCTCATACCGGTCTTTCAGCCCACCGCTGACCTCAAGCAGGGTTAGGGTTTGGGCGTCTTTACAAACCAGCACATTGCGCAGGTGCTCGGCCAAACCATTAATAAACAGGTCGGGGTCAAAGCCTTTGCGCAGGATTTCATCAAAAATGAGCAGTACCTGATTACGGTCCTCTTTCAGCAGGGCATCCACAAGCCGGAAGTAGTAGTCGTAGTCGAGCACATTGAGGTTCTCGATGACATCCTCGTAGGTAATGCGGTTGCCACTGAAAGACACGATGCGGTCAAAAATAGACAGGGCGTCGCGCAGCGCACCGTCTGCTTTCTGGCCAATGATGTGGAGGGCATCCGGGTCGGCCTGAATATCTTCGGTATCACAAATGCTTTGCAGGTGCTCCACCATATCCTGTACCTGTATACGCCGGAAGTCAAAAATCTGGCAACGGGACAGAATGGTAGGAATAATCTTGTGCTTCTCCGTGGTGGCCAGGATGAAGATGGCATAGGAAGGTGGCTCCTCCAGGGTCTTCAGGAAAGCATTGAAGGCCTGCTGAGAAAGCATGTGGACCTCATCAATGATGAAAATCTTATACTTGCCCTGCTGCGGCTGAAAGCGCACCTGCTCAATGAGCGCCCGGATGTGCTCCACGCTGTTGTTGGAGGCCGCATCGAGCTCTGTGATATTGAAGGAAGCGTTCTGGCTGAAGGCCTTACAGGAATCACAAACACCACAGGGCTCGTGGTCTTCGGTTACATTCTGGCAATTGAGCACCTTGGCCAGGATACGGGCGCAGGTGGTTTTACCCACGCCCCGTGGGCCGCAAAAGAGGAACGCATGCGCAAGGTGGTCGTTTTGCAGCGCATTTTTTAGCGTAAGCGAAACGTGCTGTTGCCCAACCACTTCATCGAAGCGGGTGGGACGGTACTTTCTGGCGGAAACAACAAAATTGCTCATGCATCACTGTTTTCGAAGTATGCAAATATACAAAATTCCGGTCGCTTACCGGCCCGGTTTGTAGCGGCTTGCGTCAAGCAGGCCCTGTGCATCTTCCAGCGCAATGAGTTCCTGCATTGTGGTTTCCGGGTGCTTTTCCATGTAAGCGCGGATAATCTGCCAGCCCACCCAGTTGGCGGTCCGGCCGGGGGCTTCCTCCGGCATACCGGGCGAATGGGGGCTGTAGTCTACCAATTTCCGGATTTTCCGGTTGTCGGTTTCGTACATCAGGTCTTCCTTGATTAAGAAGGCCCACATTTCCAACTCATTGTCTTCCAGCCACTCCGCCTGCGGGCCGGTAACTTCCAGCTTAATGCTGTCGGGCGCATAAGGCAACAGTTTATCAAGGATGTATAGTTTTTTGCCGTTATTGACCATCAGGTCGAGGAGGCGCTGCTGCCGGGCGGGAGGCACGAGGCCATTGATGAGGGTCTGAATGGCTTTGGAGGTCAGGTGCTCCCGGTTGAAAGTACGGGTGAGGTAAGCGGAAAAAGCCGGGTCGCGGGGGTTGAGCTTTTGGTAAGGGTAGTCCTGGCCGAGGAAGTAATCAAGTGAAATGCCCAGGTCGTTCTCACCGTACACAAAAGCCGCTATGGCGTACTCCGAAATCAAAGTGGAAACGTTAGGCACCGGCTCATCGGGGAAATAATACTGAAAAAACCGGAAAGCCTGCTCCAGCTCCGCCTCTATATCCGACATATTCGGATAATGTACCTGCACGGAATCGTAAAGGTTGCGTACTGATTCATGTTGCAGAAACCCTTTCACGTATGGTGCCGGCCCGTCCGGGGCCGTACGGGGGTCGTTGGCCCGGAGAATGTGCGTAAAGTAAAGGGTGCTCAACTCCGGATAGGCCTCCATCAGCTTTTGCAGTTCAGGCTGCATATCATTGGTATCCAGCTGAAAAAGGGCCTGATCGAAGCGGCGGATATCTACCTCGGCTTCAATACCCGAAACATCTGGAATAAACTCCTGCTCTTCCAGTTGGCAGCCCCAAATCAGCGTAACTGAAATAAAAAAAGCGAACAATTGCATCCGTTTTGCGCTCATAGAGATTGAGTTTGATGTTGATGATTGGCCCTGCCCATTTGACAGGACGGCTTGCGCCGAAAGCGCTGCAAAACCGGGCCACAGCACCCTTGCGGTCCATGGCGCACCCGATTTTGAAGGGCTAAAAGTTGCGCTGTTTGGTGTTTATCCGCCGCTCAAAGCCGCGAAGCTAAAGCTAATGCGTTAAACATTAACGTTGTGTTTTTTATATTTTGCCGGTAAGTTTAGCCGGGGACGGCTATTTTTGCATTTTAGGGGCAGCAAGGAGTTGCTCACATAGCAGCTCTAAAGCGTAACCTCATAATGCCTCACCTGCTTACAAAAACTTAAGAAAATGAAAAAAATTGTTGTTTTTGCTGCCTTATTGCTAGGCCTTTCCACCTTTGCTGAGGCTCAGCAAGCGGTCCGCTTTGGCTTTCAGCTCAGCCCGGCTTTCAACTGGATGTCCACTGACAAGAACACCATCAGCACCAATGGTACCAACCTGGGCCTGAAGCTGGGGCTGATGGGCGAGTTTTACTTCCAGGAAAATTATGCGCTGAGCACAGGGCTCGGCTTCTCTTTCAACTCCGGGGGCACGCTTTTGCACTCTAATACCGGCCAATACTGGGTAAATTCGGACGTACCTGCTGAGTGCGCTCTTTTCATGGAAGAGCAGCAGGCGCCGAACTTAAAATATTCTGTACAGTACGTAGAAATCCCGGTCGGGCTCAAGATGCGCACCCGGGAATTCGGCTACATCCGCTATTTTATGGAGCCTAATCTCGGCATTGGCTTCCGTACTCAGGCTAAAGGGGATATCCGTAACGCTGATGACGATGAACTTTGTAACGACATTAATATTCGTGAAGATGTCCGCCTTTTCAATTTATTCTGGGGCCTGAATGGCGGTATTGAGTATAGTGTTTCTGAGAGCACTTCCCTGGTCGCGGGCATCGGTCTGCAATTCGGCTTCACGGATGCCACCAAGGATGATGATAAAGTTTACTTGGACAATAGCGTGTCTAATCAGGATAAAGAAGACAGTAAAGGGGTGGTCCGGGGTATTATCCTTCGGCTTGGTGTGCTGTTTTAGGGGAGGGGCACCTCGGAGGGGTTCACGCAGAGCTAAGGTCAGCCCTTGGAATCCTTCGTGGTCTTTGCGTGCAACCTTATTCGGGCTATGTTTTAGCAGTACTGGCAAATTTACCTGAAAAGCTGTACCTTTGCGGCCCGAAAGCATAACGGCAGCGTATATGAGCGCTGCTGAAAACGGGTACTAAAAAACAGACCGGGCATGAGCACAAATATGGCAGAACTCCAAGACTACCTCGAATTTTTCGTTACACAGGCATTAAAAGAAGACGTGGGCGATGGTGACCATACTTCACTGGCTTGTATTCCGGCAGATGCCCGGTCAAAAGCCCGCCTGTATGTCAAAGACCCGGGCGTGATCGCCGGTATGGACGTCGCTGCTTATATTTTTCGGCATGTGGACCCCAGCTCAACCTTCACCCCAAAGGTGAAAGACGGTCAGCCCGTCAGCTACGGCGATGTGGCTTTTGAGGTAGAATGTAATGCGCAGGCACTGCTGCGTGCCGAACGCCTCGTGCTCAATACCATGCAGCGAATGACCGGTATCGCTACCCTGAGCAACCGCTTCAAATTTGAGGTGGAAGACCTGAATGTGACCATCCTCGATACGCGTAAGACCACGCCGCTGATCCGCCCATTGGAAAAACTGGCGGTGAAGTTGGGCGGCTGTGACAACTACCGCTTCGGCCTCTTCGACTGGATTATGATCAAGGACAACCACATTGATGCCTGTGGTAGCATCACCTCAGCCATTGAGCAGGTAGCGGCCTACCAAAAAGAGAAGGGCACTGACCTTGGTGTGACCGTTGAGGTGCGCAACCTGGTGGAATTGCACGAAGTGCTGCAAGTCGGCCAGGTAACCCGCATCCTGCTTGACAACTTTGAGCTCCCGCTCATGACTGAAGCCGTTCATACCGTCAACAAGCGCTTTGAAACGGAGGCTTCCGGTGGCGTCAACATCCACAACGTCCGGGAAGTGGCGCTGACGGGCGTGGACTACGTCTCTGTAGGTGCGCTGACACACTCGGCCCAGAGTTTGGACTTGAGCTTGAAGGTGGTGAAGGAGGTGGTGGCGTAGAACCTCACACCCAAACCACAAACACCCGCTTCCCCTCCACTTCCTGCCACTCATGCGCCGGCACGTCCCCCTGACGGCGTGGGTCGAAGATGAGCAGGTAGCCTTCGTCCATGCCTTGCCGCTGCAGGTAGTCGGCGAGTTGCAGCAAGCCGCGCTGATGCGCCTGCTCCCCGTACCAGCGTTTGAGCTCTATGATATATTTGTGATGATTGTAGGTGACAACGACGTCCAGCCGCTTTTCTTCGGATATTTGTGCCTCCTTAAAGTCATGCCCTTTGCCGTTGATGATCGGCTTTAGAAAGGCCAGGAAGACGAGGCGCCAGTGCCGTTCCAGAAAATGCTCATCCCGTTTGCTGTGCTGCTCGCGCAGGTACTGCTGAAAGCGGAGCAGTGCCCGCTCCAGGTCGAGCCCCTGTCCATCGGGGGTGGTGTAGAGGCCCGGAGAAACTTCTTGTTCCTGACTGAGTTGTTCCCGATAGTACTTTGCCGTCATGTAGCTGTACAGGCGTTGCTCATAAATTCTGTTGTGAATGCTGAGCCGCCCGTTAGACTTGAAAATACCGTATAAACGCCCCATTGCCGTTATGGGCTCATCCGGATTGAAAGGTATGTTTGCTCCATTTATAATCACCTGAAAAGCCAGGTTGTACAGTTCCGGATTGTTCTCGAGGTTTTTGATCAGGCTCTCGAAGTTGGTATTGTCTTCCCGCAGCAATTGCTGTACGGCTTGCTCCAGGTCGGCTTCAGTTAATACTTTTTCTGTTTTTGCCAACAGGATGTCCTCCGCCATAATTTTGCAAAGCTTGCTCACCAGAAAGGGATAGCCGGAAGTGTAGTAGTATAGTCTTTCGGCTAAATGCGGAGCACTGAGTTGCACGTGCTGTTCCTGTGCGAAGTCCTCCAGCATAGGCACAATCTCCTCTGGCAAAAAGCTCATCGTTACTTTGAAGTCAGCAGCGATATTCCAGGGGCTGTTGTACTGCCCGGTATTGTCTTCTCCCGGCCGGATTCTGGATTTCAGTGACTTTACATCATGCACGCCCGCCAGTACCACGCTGTGAAAGGTCGCATGCTGGGGAGAGAACCGGTCAAGGTATTTACTCCGCAGCATGCCCAGAAAGCGGAGAAAGGGCCAGTAGTTGCTGCTTGCGTCCACTTCGTCGATGAGCAGGACCAGTTTTTTCCTGGACCGATGCGCCAGGTGTGTGATTAACCTTGACAGCCCATCCATTCCATCGACCTCCGCCTCTTTTTCCTGAATAACTTCAAATAGTTGCTTATCCTGATATTCCAGGGTTGTTTTCATATGGCTGAGCACCATTTGCGCAAAAGCAGCGTCTGTTTCATGCCACTTACTGTCAATGCCCTGAAAGTTCATTCTTACGGGGAGGTACGCACTGCTGTTTGAAAGCGCCCCGTTTAGTGTAGCCAGCATGGTGGTTTTGCCGTACTGCCGGGGTCGGTTGATGGTGAAATACCGGCCTTTCTCCACCATTTCCAAAATATGCCCGAGTTTGGCGCTAATGTCCGCCATATAATGCATAGCAGGATAGCAAGTACCCGTGACATTGAATTCCTTAGCCATATTCAACTTTTCTATACTCCCTAAAGGTACGGAAAATAACGCCACTAATTGAGTCCGCCTACTGAAAACAAAGCCCCGCCAAGCTGATCCATTGGTCACTTAGCGGGGCTGCTGTTTGTAATCAGGAACCGTTGGTTTCACACCGGATAGCCTTTCATGGTCATCCAAAGGAGTAGGCAGAAAGACGCCAGGGCCAGCCAGAACCGGATGTCCTGATAGAGGCGGTAAGTACGCTCTTGCATGGTATTGAAGTTGGTTTAAGCAATAGATAAATGCGCTGCAGAAATTTTCGATCAGCGATGCTGAATGGTCCTACTAAGCAGGCGAAATATTTACTTCAAAAACGATGCCATAGTGGTTTTTTATAATGTGAGTATTGGAGGGGCAGGAGGGTTCACGCAAAGGGGAGGAAGAGATCGCGCAAAGGTCGCAGCGTAAGGGCAACTTCCGTAATACCCCGCGTGCGCTGCTTGAAACTTCGCGCTCTCCGCGTGCACCTTAGCGTCCGCTGCGTGAATCCCATTTCGGGCAACCTACCGTGCAGCCAGTGCCTGATTAATCCGCCGCACCAGCCCTGGGCCTTCGTATACCAGGCCGGAGTAGATTTGGATGAGGTCAGCACCGGCATCCAGCTTTTCGATGGCATCCTCGGGGCTGCTAATGCCCCCCACGCCGATGATTTTGAAGCCCCCGTTGCTGCGCTGTGCCAGGTAGCGGATAACCTCCGTAGCGCGCGCTTTGACTGGCTGTCCGCTGAGCCCTCCGGCGCCTATGGCTTCCACTTTTGCGGTGGGCGTGGTCAGGCCTTCCCGGCTGATTGTGGTATTGGTGGCAATGAGGCCATCGAGCTGCGTCTCCCGGGCAATATCGAGGATATCGTCCAGTTGCCCATCGGTAAGGTCCGGAGCGATTTTGAGGAGGAGAGGCTTAGGGGCCGGCTTAGCCCGGTTGAGATCCTGTAGCAGTTGAAGCAGCTTTGACAGGGGCTCTTTTTCCTGAAGGTCGCGCAGGTTGGGCGTATTGGGCGAACTGACGTTGACCACGAAGTAGTCGACATACGGAAATAACGCTTCGAAGCATTTCACGTAGTCATCAGCCGCCTGCTCGTTGGGGGTCACTTTGTTTTTACCGATGTTGCCGCCAATGATAACGCCTTTGGGCTTACCGTACCGCTTCAGGCGTTCTACGAGCGCTTCCACGCCATCGTTGTTGAAGCCCATCCGGTTGATGAGGCCCTCGTCAGCGGGCAGGCGGAATAGGCGGGGCTGTGGGTTGCCGGACTGTCCTTTTGGGGTGACCGTGCCCACTTCGATAAAGCCAAAGCCCAGGTGCGCCATTGTGCGATAATGTTTTCCGTCTTTGTCAAACCCGGCAGCCAGCCCAACGGGGTTCTCAAAAGTCAGCCCGAAGAGCTCGCGGCGAAGGGCAGGATGCTGATAGCGGTATATACGCCGCAGCAACGCGCCAACGCCTGGCACCGACAATCCAAAATTGAAAAGGCTAAGGGTAATATGATGGGCCCGCTCCGGTGAGAAGCGGAAGAAGAAAGGTTTGAGCAGGGATTTGTACACGGCTTTTAGTCGCAAAAATAGGCGATTGCAGGCATAAAAAAAGGCCAGGTAGTATTTTTCTACCCAGCCGGAATCATAATCCCAAAAACTATTCTTGATCAGGCTTTTGAATGAAGCCTGCTGTATTTAAGTATTGCAGTTTCACAAATATACTTATTTGTTCATTTACTGCCAAATGAATCGACAAGCAGAACTAAAAAAAGTGGAAAAACCCACCTGAACCGTCTTTTATTTTGATGCGCCCTCCTCTGCCCGCACCAGCAATTGGAAGCCATTGCCGTGAATATTGACGATTTCGATATTTTCATCTTTTTTGAGATACTTGCGCAGTTTGGTAACGAAAACGTCCATACTTCGGGCGGTGAAGTAGTTGTCTTCCCCCCAGATTTTGGTCAGGGCTTCCGAACGCGGCAGGATATCGTTCATGTACATGGCAAACATACGCAGCAGTTGCGCTTCCTTAGGCGAGAGCTTGTTCTGCTCCTCATCCGGTCCATCGGTGTCGAAGGTCAGGATGCGCAACGGGAAGTTAAAATGGTATTTGCCAATCGTAAACTCTTTGATTTCCTCTCTGGGGTCTGCTTTGGCCTGACTCCGCTTGAGTATAGCCTGAATGCGGAAGAGCAGCTCCTCCGAATTGAAAGGTTTGGAGATATAATCGTCAGCTCCGATTTTAAAGCCTTTAACCACGTCCTCCTTCATGGTCTTCGCGGTGAGGAAAATGATCGGCATTTCCTGATCCTTTTCCCGAATATCTTTAGCCAGGGTGAAGCCATCTTTCTTAGGCATCATAACATCAAAAATACAGAGGTCATAAGTCCCTTCGTTGTACTTTTCCAGCCCCTGTTCGCCATCAGTGGCCAGGGTGACATCATAGTCGTGCATTTCCAGATAGGAGCGCAGGACATCGCCAAAGTTTTGGTCATCTTCTACCAGAAGTATTTTGTTTTCTGCCATAGTCGGAGGTTTTCTGTTCTGGAGTTTTGTTGTTGCGGACGGTCGGGCACCGCAGACATTAATTATTGTTTGTAGGGAAAGAATAGCGTGAAGCTACTGCCTTTGCCCAATTCGCTTTTCACATCAATCTGCCCCTTATGGGCAGTCATCATTACTTTGACATAGCTCAGTCCCAGGCCAAAGCCTTTTACATCGTGGACGTCGCCGGTATGTACACGGTAGAACTTATCAAAAATGTGCTTTCGCTGCTCTTTATTCATACCGATGCCTTTGTCAGAGATGGTTACTTCCACACCATTGGGCACATTGCAGGTATGCACAGAAATTTCGGGCTCATCGGGTGAATACTTGTTGGCGTTGTCCAGTAAGTTATTAATGATATTCGAGATATGTATATTATCCCCTTCAATCATCGGGCTACTGGCTTCCAGCTCGGCCCAGGCTTTTCCGCCTTTCTTTTCAACCTGCAAGCTGATATTTTCAACGGCGTTATGAATAATCTCATGCAGATTCACACCCGAGACTTTCAGCGAAAAGTCTCTTTTGTCAATCAAAGCCATTTGCAGAACTTTCTCTACCTGACTATTCATACGTTTATTTTCCTGTTTTATTATGTTGGCGAACCGCCCGACTTTGTCTGCTTTGCCGGCGATCATGGGGCTGATGATGGAATCTGCCGCTAATGAGATGGTTGCGATTGGCGTTTTAAACTCATGTGTCATGTTATTGATGAAGTCTGTTTTCATGGCCGAGAGCTTCTTCTGCCGGAAGATCACATTAATGGTGTAAGCAAAGCAAAACAGGATGATGGTCGTAAAAACAATAGCGCCAAAGAAATTGAGCCAGAGAGACCGCCAAACGAAACTTGTACGCTGCGGAAAATGAATCATCAGCATGCCAGGTGCGGTGGCGTCCTCAGGGAACAGATCTACTTTGTAGCGGGAGTTGAATATCGTCCGGAAACCAGGAAGGATTTCCTTGGGCTGATCGTCTTCAACTACATAATGCCCGTCGGCGATAATGAAGCTATTTTTCTCCCGGGAGAAAACCCCGTAATTGTACTCCGTATCTATACCACGATTGGAAAGCTCCTGCTTGAGGAACTTGTCAAGCTGCTTGAGTTTTATTCGCTCTTCTAAAGGAATTCCGCGGGCGCTTTGTTCGAAATACACCATAAGCTTCCGGTAGATATCCTTGCGCTTAAGGCACTCCGCCGAATTGCAATCGTTGAGCAATTCGCTCGTCAGCCAATTCAGCCAAGCCCCTCTGCTCACTTTGTCCTTAGCGTTGCCAAATCCGGAAGGGCTCCAGTTTAAGTTGGGTGGCAAATTGCCAGGAACATCCAGCTCTCCAACTTTGATCTCCTGGTAGTAAGCATTCCTAAACCCGTTCATTGAGTTGTGGAGCACTTCCTGGCTTTCTTCCGTTTCCAGCCGGAGCGTGACGGCGTTGAGGGCTGCGTAAATATTTTTTTCGAAGCGTTCCTCATTCTCAGCAACGGCAGTACGAATGAGGTCCATCTGCAGGATGACAACGCCAAGCACGGCGGCACTCATTAACCCGATGATCGCCCAAATTGCCTTTTTATCCATAAAGAACTACCTCTTTTAATTCGTTTGTTTTCAATTGCTTATCCAAACGCTCTGACCTTTCCACCGCTTAACCAACAATTGCCTGATTCCTAAAGTTAAACATTACAGTCAGGGCCAAACCTTGTTTAACAGACCTTTAACGCGGCTGCACCGGTGTACCGCCTTTCGATGCCCTCCTCCTAAAAGACTAATTTTGCAATTTAAGCGACATTTGGTCTACATTAAGAAATTAACGCTGATTTACAGTCCAAAATGCAAATTCAATATTTTTTTTGGCATGTGGGCAATCAATTTAAACTATGTTTTTTGTTTTACTTTGGAGTATAGGAGTGTTAACCAAAGAAAACCCCTGGTTGCAGTGCTATCTTGTTAAATTATTTCTTTGCTGCCTATCGATTTGGTATATTTGCTAAAGTTTAAACAGCGAATTGCCGACTACCCCGGATATAATATAACGTAAGCCAGCCCTCTAATGGTATGATTAGCAGGTCTGGTTTATCCCCAAATAACCTTCCGACACTACATCAAATAGGCACACCCCAAATCCAAACAATACTATCCCAAAACCGTTATGGCGTTGCTTCCCCTCTGTATGCAGACATAACCTTTCGAGGTTATTTATAGAAATTCATTTGGTTCGTTTCAAGACTTTGATTGCATAACATGAAGAGAAATCTACTCCTTTGCCTTTTGACGCTGATCACTTATTCGCTATGGGCACAACAGCCACCTGGTCCGTGCCCTCCCGGAGAACCCGCGATCGCCAATAATTGTGGTGCAGCCTGTGTACTCTGTGACTTCCAGACTTTCACGAGCAACAACGACAACCCGAATGTAGGGCAGCAGGTGCCTCCTGATTTCTGCCCCGGCAACCCGATTCAACCGCACAACGTGCAGTGGGTGGGCTTTGTAGCTGGTACGCCTAATATCTCAATGAGCGTAATCGTTGAGGACTGCCAGGACAATAACGGTTTGCAGATTGGAGTCTGGGGCACTTCAGACTGCTCCTCTTTCAACCTGGTCTCCCAGTGTTCCTATCAGGTGACGCCTAACACTCCTACTCCGTTCACTATGAATGGACTGACTGTAGGCGCAACCTATTTCTTTGTAGTGGATGGCTTCGACGATGATGTCTGCGATTTCACCGTCAACGTGACCTCAGGTAGCACCACCGTTCCTCCGGTTTCCGGCGTACCTCAAATCGTACCCAGTACGCCTCCTCCGTATTGCCCAGGAAGCACCGTTACCTTCTCCGTGAATGGCGTGCAGAATGCCGGTGCCTATCAGTGGACACTCAACGGGACACCGATCAATCAGGGCAACCTGGAGAACATCACCATAACCCTTCCTGATGAAGCAAGCTATACCGTCTGCGTAACGCCCAGCAACGCTTGTAACGGCGCTGGGATCAACAACTGTACGACCATCTCTACCACCCCTCCTCCTACGGAAATGGTGACAGAGGTCATTTGCCAGGATGAAGCGCCGTTTACGTATCAGGGGTCTCCGCCCTTTTTTGAGACAGGCGTATACAATTTTTCCTATTTCCAGAATGGTTGCCAGCAGCCGGTGCAGCTCGACCTGACCGTTATCCCTCCTATTCCACCCACTGTGCTGACAGAAGAAATCTGCGAGGATGAAACCTATATTTTCCAGGGTAGTCCACTCAACCAAACCGGTCAGTATGAAGAAACGCTTTTGACCGCAGATGGGTGCGACAGTACCATCATTCTCAACCTTACCGTAAATCCTAATACCTTCCAAAACATAGGAGAGGTTTTTATTTGTGAAACGCTTTTGCCTTATATGGTCGGAGGGCCTGGCGGAGTGCCGATTTCACAGCCCGGGCCCTTTCAGGTGATACTCCCTAATGCCTTTGGCTGTGATCAGGTCACTGTAGGGTTCCTGACCATTACAACACCGGGTCTTCAGATTGTCGACACAACTATTTGTGAAGGGGAAATTGTTATAGTCGGCGATATTTTTAACGGGGGATCGACTTTCACTGAAACAGGCTTCTACTCCGGGAATTTCACCGACCCGGGCGGATGCCAAAGTACCTTTCAGCTAGACCTCACGGTTTATGACCCTGTAACCAATATAGACACGACCATCTGTAGTGGAGAGTCCCTGACTGTGGGCGGCACCGAATACAGTGCTGCGACGACAGATTTAGAAATCACGCTTCCTTCTCAAACACCGGGCATTGATTGCGATAGTACCGTGGTGTTAAACCTTACGGTACTCGACCCCATCGAAACTTATCTGGAAGAAGAAATTTGTGAAGGGGATACCACAATGGTAGGTTCAGAAACCTTCACCACCACAGGTGAGTACACGGTCATGCTTCAGGCCGGTAATGGCTGTGACAGTACCGTCTTTCTCGATTTGATCGTAAACCCTAATGTAGAGACGACGATCACGCCGGAGGTTTGCTTCGGCGATGAATTTGTCCTCGGCGACTCTACTTTCACCGCAACCGGCACTTATGAAGTGCCACTGATGACCGCAGAGGGCTGCGATAGTACAGTTATTGTTGAGCTGACCGTCAAACCGGAAATCACAACAACGCTTGATGAACCCATCTGTGAAGGAGAAGCTTTCACGGTAGGAGGTATGAGTTTTGATACTACAGGTACCTATGATGTGGTATTGACTGCAGCCGATGGCTGCGACAGTACGGTCACGCTGAACCTTGACGTCATACCGACCGTATTTACCACCTTAGATGAAGAGGTGTGTAATGGGGGCAGTTTCACGGTGGGCACTTCCACTTATGATGCGACCGGTACCTATATGGACACCCTTTCTGCCGTCTCCACAGGTTGTGATAGCGTCATTACCCTTAACCTGACCGTGCTTGACCCCATCATAGAGGATATCACACGGAAGGTCTGTACCGGACAAACCGTGATGGTGGGCAGCAGCACCTACGGCCTGCCGGGCATGTACACCGATACGCTGATGACCCCGGAAGGCTGTGACAGTATTGTCAATCTGGTACTGACTATCGAAGATGTGATCCGGGATACCTTATCTACTTCCATTTGTGAAGGCGAAGTGTATACGGTAGCGGGGACAGACTATGATCAGACCGGGCTTTACCCGAATGACTTTGTGACGGCGTCTGGCTGCGATAGCGTTTTCTACCTCGACCTGACCGTTGTACCGACCCGCATTACAGAGATCGACAGTACCATCTGTGATGGTGAAAGCGTAACCATACTCGGCAACGACTACACCACCACGGGCATGTTTGAAGACATGACCACGGCCGTGGAAACCAACTGCGACAGTATTGTCCGGCTCAACCTGACCGTACTCAACGTACCCAGGACCGACCTCACCGAATCCATCTGTGATGGTGAAATCTACACGGTAGGCACTTCGGACTATACAGCCACAGGGACTTACATAGACACCCTGCAAGCTGCAAACGGCTGCGATAGTATCATCACCCTCGACCTGACGGTACTCGATGTGCCGGAAATCGGGCTTACCGAATCCATCTGTGACGGTGAAATCTACACGGTGGGCACTTCGGACTACACCGCATCCGGATTCTATACCGACACCCTCGTGGCTGCAAACGGCTGCGATAGTATTGTAATGCTCGACCTGACCGTGCTCAATGTACCGGAGGTAGACCTTACGGAAAGTATCTGCCAGTTCGAATCCTATGAAGTAGGCCCTTCCAGCTATACGATGACGGGTAGCTACATTGACACGCTGGTAGCTGCAAACGGCTGCGATAGTATTGTTTCGCTTGCCCTGACGGTTTTCCCCGTCAAGCGGGACACACTCGATATCACTATCTGTAATGCTTCTTCTTACTCGGTTGGCGACAGCACCTACAACGAGGAAGGTACTTACATAGATACCCTGAGCTCCGATCTGACAGGTTGCGACAGCATCGTCACCCTGAACCTGACGGTGCGCGATTTCTTCGAGATCAACCTCAACCGTACCGTTTGTGAGGGCGAGTCTTTCACCGTAGGTACAACGCCCTACGATGCCACCGGTATGTACTCACAAACCTTTATCTCGGTAGAGGGCTGTGACAGTATCGTGAACCTCAACCTGACGGTGATCCCATTCCCGCGCACAGACCTGTCACCAGTTATTTGCGAGGGTGACACCTTCAGCATAGCAGGCAATCCTTATTTCCAGACGGGCGTCTATATGGATACCCTGACGTCCTTCGTTTCGGGTTGCGATAGTATTATCACGCTTGACCTGACTGTGAACCCGACGCTGTTCACTGGTCTGACGGAAGAAATCTGTGATTACGAAACCTACACCGTTGGCACTTCCACCTACAATACAACCGGTACTTATACAGATACCTTGAGCTCGGTAGCCACCGGCTGCGATAGTATCGTCACCCTCGACCTGACGGTGCACCCCACCCTGTTCACCGAACTGACCGAAGAAATTTGCGATGGCGAAAGCTTTGGCGTAGGAGCTTCGACCTACACCACGAGCGGCAACTATGTAGATACGCTCAGCTCAGCAGTCACCGGTTGCGACAGCATCATCACCCTCGACCTGACGGTGTACCCGATACCGATGACGAGCCTGACAGAGATTCTGTGCTTTGGCGACACCTACACCGTAGGCACTTCCACTTACGATGCGACCGGCAACTACGTGGATACGCTCAGCTCGGCCGTCACCGGCTGTGACAGTATTGTGAGCCTTGACCTGACGGTCCGGGAAGAAATCCGTACCGAACTGACC
>NZ_JAVJSK010000092.1:0-50295 GCF_040219495.1 Phaeodactylibacter sp.
TTTGTTATCGCTTGAGCCCGGGTTTTACAGCCTTTCTGTTACGGATGCAAATGGTTGTTTGGCCAACTTCAGCTTTGAGGTAGAATTGGCGAGTGGGCTGAACGATAGCTCAACTATACCATGGAGGCTTTTTCCGAACCCCACGGCTCAAAAAGTTTACGTTGAGCTCCCTGCAGGCGAGCCTGCGTTATTGAGGTTCTTTGATGGGACCGGGCGGTTAGTTTTTGCCCAAAAATCATCTGGAGGAGCCGGGCGTTATGCTATTAACCTGGAGCAGCTTGCACCGGGTATGTACTGGGTGCAGGTGATAACAGAGGATGGAGTGCATAAGGGCGTGAAGCGTTTGATCGTCCGTTGATCCTGCTCAAACCCTACTTGTACCGGGGGGAGGAATGGCCTCCTACCGGCTATACTCCGGGCAGCGCACATCCCCAAAGTAATAGAGCAAGCCAATGCCCAGCGTGATGAAAGTGTCGTTGTTGTTGCTGTTGCCCCGCTGCGTGCCTTCCCGCCCGATTTGACTGTTGGGAGCGCCTTCTATTTCGATGGAGCGGTCGGACAGAGCCACCGCCAGCTCACTCCGGAGCTGCCGGATGTCGTCTTTGTCGGCATAGACGGTGCTGACATCATCCAGGTAGTCGGTGAAGAGGGAGCGGGCGTTAATCTCAAAATTCAGGCTCCACTCGTAGCTCAGGTCTATTTTAAAGCCAAACCCATAGGACAAGCCACCGTTTACGCTGTAGTATTCCTCGCCTTTGAATTGCCCTTCGGTACCCAGGGGGCGGAGCTCTACCATTTCTCCCTGATACTCCGTCATGGGGTTAAAATGGAAGATATTGAAACCCGCAAACAGGTAAGGGGTGAAAAACTCATCCGGGTCGCCGTGGTTGTAGGGCAGAAAGTTGAATTCAAACTGGAACGTACCATCGATGATGTTACTTTCGAAGCTCAGATTGCGGGCCCGCTCGAAGGTATTGGGAGAGTCCGCATCGGAGGCGGAGACTTGTGCAAAGTTAGCCGAGGCCTTAAAGCACAAGCGTTTGTTGAAATTATAGCGGGCAATCAGGCCACCCGCCAGTCCTGGCTCACTAAAATCGTAATCCGTATTCAGATCACCCAGGTAAAAGGAGGTGCCTGCCCAGCCACCAGCTTCCCAGCCCTTTTGAGCATGAGCAGTAGTGGTGCAAAGGATGGCGAAGGCCAGTACGGCCCAGGTATATGTTTTCACGATGTTCATGTTATCCAACGCTAAAGTTTGTCTTTCCTGTAAAGGAACGCAAAGGTAGGAAACATGGTATATTTAAATGGAGATTAAATGAATTATCGGCAGAGGGACGCCAGGGATACTCCCAATACCCTGATCTGTTAAAATTAGCGGATCAGGGCATTGGGAGGATAAATTCAGGGGGACTAGATGCTACCGTACGATCGGCAGACGTACCTGCGAGGGGTACTGTGCAGAATGATGCACCTGATTGCGGGCTTTGACACCTTCGGTCTCATCCCAGTTGTTGCCACCGGTGTTGAGGTTGCGGGTGAAGCGGGGGAAGTTGCTGCTCGATACCTCGATGCGGATGCGGTGCCCTTTTTCAAAGTAGTTGCTGGTGGACATAGGCGTAAGGTCAACTTTGTACACCTCGCCCTCTTCCATAAACACTTCCTTGTCGTAGCCCTCCCGGTAGCGCACGCGCTGTATGGTCTCGTCCAGGTTGTAAGCCCGCCCGTCCGGATACACATCGATGAGCTTGACCGTGAAGTCGGTGTCTTTGGCATCAGAGGAGACGTAAAGGGTGGTCTCAATAAAGCCGCTGATTTCCATACCTTCTTCCAGGGGCGGGGTGGTATACACCAAAATATCCTGCCGGGCTTCCAGTTCCTGCTGATCGAAGGCACCACCGTCTATAGCACCACCAGTACAGCAAACGTTGCCGCCTACGCTGGGCACCGGGTTCATCGGGTCGTAGGTGAAGGCATCGGGCTGATCAGCTGCGTCGGGCATTTGGGTAGTCAGCACACCGTTGCCGAAAAGGCTGTTGGCTTGCCCCTCACTGTCAAGGTAGTAGGTGGTTGGCTCCGTCGATTGGGGCGGCCAGGTCTCGGCGGTCTGCCATTGGTTGCTACCCATAGTGTAGTAGCGTACTCTTGGCATTTGGGCCGGGTCCTTGCTTTTATCATCCTTCAGCCAGTAATCGAACCAGCCGTAGATCAGCTCATCGTAATTGAGGCGGGCGTCGCCTACACTGCGCTCTCCCACAATCGTGTTTTCGGTGGCTCGGGTGTAGGCACAGTGGAGCACCGGGGCGATCACCAGATATTGATCCTCACCGACTTCCGGGTTTTCGCGTACGTGGTTGAACAGGGCGAGGTTGGGGCTGATGGACACATCATACCAGGAGGTAAACCAAAAACTGGGCACCCCAAAGTCCATGGTATCGTGGTACAAGCCGCCTTCAAACCAGGCCGGGTCGTTGGGTTTGCGCTGTATCATATCGGTGTAGACGCCCTTTGGGCCGTCCACATTTTCGATGATGTCTTTCACCGGGAGGTGCCTGAAGGCCTCCTTCCAGTCTACATCAGGCGGATCGGGTACGAGGTCGAAGAAGCGCGACATACGGATGAGTTCTTCCTGCGTTGCGTCTTTGGGGAAGGTGGGGCGCACTCGGCCATTCTGCACCCAGTACAGCCAGGAAGTAAAGAGCATCTGCTGGGCGCCGCCCCGGTACCAGTTGCCCTGCTCGTAGTAGTCGCCCACCGTGCCAATACCGGCACCATAACCCTGTGGCACCATAGCGGCATGGGAAGGATGGTCGAGGGCAGCCACCGCCATTTGCCACTCCGCCGTGGAGGAACAGCCGAGGGTGCCAATTTTCCCATTGCACCAATCCTGATCGGCCATCCAGCTAAAGGCATCGTAGCCATCAGTCAGAGGGACGCCAAGGATGTCCCACTCCCCTTCTGAAAAATAGCGGCCGCGCTCGTTTTGGACCACGTAGGCGTAACCGCGTTTGACCGCTTCCATCGCGCGTTGTACCTGGCGCTTATTCAGCTTGCCCTCTGAGTAGAGGTTGAAATTATAAGGCGTGCGGGAAAAGATAACCGGTACGGGCTCGTCGGTTTTGGGCCGGTAGATATCGGTGGCCAGGCGGATGCCATCGCGCATAGGCATCATGACTTTTTGCTCCACGATGGCGATTTCCTGCACTTCTGCCCAGAGGGCATCAGCTTCGTCCTGGCTAAAGGCAGGCAGGGCAATGGCAAGCAGGCTCAGGAAGAACCAAGCCTGTAGGATGTGTTTTTTCATACTAATCAATGGTGTTGTTGGTCAAAAGGAAAAGGTACGGAATCTACAGGATTTCGTACTTCAGGGCATTAAAGTCCTCAATATACGCCAGTACATTCGGCAGGTGGCTAAACTCGGCGGGCTTGTGCGTTGTGGTGACGACAATTACCGGGCTCCCGGCATTGTGGGCCGCCTCGGCACCCGTGGGGCTGTCTTCAAAAATAACGCAGTCTTTAACAGGGATGTCCAGCCCGGCAGCGACTAACTGATAGATTTCCGGGTCGGGTTTGCCCTTGGTGACATCACCGGCGTGTTTCACTGTGGCGAAGTAGTCGCGCAGCTCCAGGTTGTCCAGTACAAAGTCCACGTTCTCCTGGGGCGCAGCCGTACCGATGCCCATAGGCAGTTCCGCCTCCCAGGCCTCTTCCAGAAAATCCGACAGCCCCTCGATCAGTTGCAACTGCTCCTGAAAGACGCGGCGGTATTCAGCTTCCTTGTCCTGCGCGTGGTAGTGGCGCTCTTCGTCATTGAAGCGGTCTCCAAACAGGCGCAGCAGGATTTCCTCGTTCACTCCGTGGATTTCCCGGCGGACCTGCTCCAGCTCCATTTCCATACCAAGGCTACGGAGTTTGCGCTGCCAGGCTTCGTGGTGCGCCATCATGTTGTCGACCATCGTGCCGTCCATATCGAAAATGAGGCCCTGAGCAGTGGTTTGATATAAAGTAATTGGCATGCTTGGTTTTTGTGGTGAAGGTAGTGTTTTCTTAGAGCAAAGGTTTAGTATCCAAAATTGAGCTTTTGCGCTTGTTCAGCTAAGGCATCCAACGCTTCTGATTGTAATTCTTTTTGGTGTTGCTGGTACGCTATAATAGCACTCAGGCTGACCCTTCTATGAGTACCCACCTTCTTAAAAGGCATTGCTCCATCCTCTAATAGTTTAATGAGGTGCGGTCTTGATATCTGCAGTAAATCAGCCGCTTCCTGAGTGCTAAGCTCTACATCTGATGGCAAAAGAGAAAAAGGCTTGCCTTCAGAAATCAGGGAAAGCACCTCCTGAAGTACCTGCAAAGCTTGTTTGGGTAGCTTCAGTTGTAGGGATGGCAGGCCCTGTGCATCAACTGATAAGTCAGTCGGAGAATCTGCTTTTTTTTCCAGTGCTGATGTGATTGCTTTCGCAGAAAACGCTGCCATCTGACGTTCTTCCTTGGATAATACCGGATAGGTTTTACTCATATTGGAATCATTTCTTCAATATAAACGAAATAATCGAAACATAGTTCCATTTCCATGACCGGACACTACTTTTTTGACTGAAAAACCGTATTTTTAAAAAGCCAACCAAAACTCAAATTATGAACCGCCGCGACACCAAATACCTGATCGCTTATCTGCTGCCCCTGTCCGCCTACACTGCCATCTACGTGGGGGGCATCTGGTCTTTTGCCGCCATCTACCTGGGCTTTATTGTGATTCCTGTGGTGGAGTTGTTTGTGCCAAAGTCGCCCGAAAACCACCCGCAGGCCACAGAGCCGGAGCGTGCCCGGGCGCGGTTGTTTGACTACCTGCTGTATTTCAACGTGCCTTTGGTGTATGGGCTCGTGGGCTACTACCTCTACACGCTGTCGCAGGGCGGGCTTGCCGGCTATGAAATCACGGGCATGACCTGTAGTGTCGGTTTGATTTTGGGCACAGCGGGCATCAACGTGGCGCATGAACTGGGCCATCGTGCCGACCGTTTCGAGCGTTTTTTGGCGAAAGCCCTCCTGCTACCCGCTTTGTACACTCATTTTATCATTGAGCATAACCTGGGCCACCACAAACATGTGGCAACGCCCGAAGACCCGGCTACGTCCCGGCAGGGCGAGCTGATTTACATCTTTTGGTTCCGATCGGTCATCGGAGGTTACTTCAGTGCGTGGCGGCTGGAAGCAGCACGCCTGGAAAGGAAAGGGAGGCCCGCTCTAAGCCTGCAAAACGAGATGATCCGGTTTACAGGACTACAGCTGGCTTATCTGACCGGTGTCGGCTGGGCTTTTGGCTGGGCGCTGGTGCCTTTTGCCATCGCTACGGCAGTATTTGGCTTCCTCATGCTGGAGTCGGTCAACTATATTGAACACTACGGCCTGCAACGCCGGCAGCTCGACAGTGGGCGGTACGAACGGGTAGGGCCACATCACTCCTGGAATTCTGACCACGAGCTGGGGCGCATTTTCCTGTACGAGCTGACCCGCCACTCTGATCATCACTACAAAGCTTCACGTAAATATCAGGTTCTCCGGCATCAGGACAAGAGCCCGCAGCTGCCTACCGGCTATCCGGGGGCGATTCTGCTGTCGCTTGTGCCTCCGCTTTGGTTCCGGGTGATGGACAAGCGGGTAGAGCAGCACAACCGGCAGGTAGGGGGAGAATAGCGGCCTCATTCCTGAGCAGCGCCTTTCAGGGGCAGGCTGACATGGAAGGTCTCGAAGTCCTCCCGCTGAATATCGAAGCCTTTGCGCTCGAAGAGGGTAAGCATGCCTTTGTTAGAAGCGAGTACGGTGGCGTAGATTTCCCGGAGCTTCATGTCCCGCCCAATTTCGATGATGTAGTCGGTCATTTGGCTGCCCAGGCGTTGCCCCTGCCATTCGTCCGCAATAAGAATAGCGTACTCGGCAGCCTCTCCCCAAGGGTCGGCGATGATACGCACCACGCCAATCATCTCTTCTTTCCCTTCTTGCTCTATGAGCGCCACGATGGCCATCTCCCGGTCGTAATCGATTTGCGTAAAGCGGGTCATTAGCTCGTGCGTCATCTTCGGTACATAGCCAAAGAAGCGGAAGTAAAGGGACTCTTTGGAAAGCCGGTTGACCATCTCCAGCTCCATGGGCTCATCCTCAGGGCGGATGGGGCGCAGCAGGACTTCCTGCCCGTTCTTTGCTTTGATGGTGCGTTGGTACCGGCCCGGGTAGGGGGGCAGTACAAGGTGGGCGAAGGGTTTGCGGTCGGCCCGGCTCACATCAGGATCAAGGACCACGTGTGCGTCTAGCATAACCCCCTCCTGGTCATCCATCACAAATGGGTTGATGTCGATCTCCTGGATTTCCGGGAAGTCCATCACCAGATAGGCAAATTTGCACAAAGTGAAGGCCAGCAAGTCCAGGTCCACTCCCTTGCGGTTGCGATAGCCTTTGAGCAGCGGGTAAATCTTGGTGCCTTCAATCATGCGTTGTGCCAGGGCCATATTCATAGGGGGCAGCCCCAGGCGGGTATCCTGGTAAACTTCCACTGCAATACCGCCTTTTCCAACGGCGATCACCGGGCCCAGCAGAGGGTCCTTACGCGAACCGATCAGCAGCTCAAAGGGTTTGTTGACCATGCGCTCCACGACTACGCCGCGGATATCCGCTTTCGGGGCCTGCTTGCGTATATTATCCAGCGTTTGCCGATAGGCCTCCCGGACTGCTGCTTCATCTGTAAGGTTGAGCTGTACCCCGCCAAGATCAGATTTGTGATAGATATCAGGGCTGGCTACTTTTAAGGCCACCGGGTAGCCGCATTGCTTTGCGAATGCCACCGCTTCTTCTACGGAATGCGCGAGCTGATAATTCGTGACCGGCATTTCGTAATAGGACAGGAGTTCTTTGGCTTCGCTTTCCATAAGCTGTTGCCGGCCCTCTGCCAGGACTTTCTTAATCAGGGCCAGCGCCTTTTCCCGGTCAGGCTTGAACTCCATAGGCTCTTCCGGAGGTGTTTCGTACAGCAGTTCCAGGTTGCGGTTGTACTCGTGAATACGCAGGAAGACATCCACGGCGCTTTCCGGGTAGCGATAGTGAGGGACTTTGCCCTTTTCCAGGATTTCCCGCCCTTCGGCCACCGCCTGCTCGCCCATCCAGGTGGCCAGCACCGGCTTGCGCGAACGCTTACCGGCCTTTGTGACCGCCTCGGCAATGGCTTCGGGGTCGGTATTGGTCTGATAGGTGAGAATGACGAGCACGCCATCGGTGTTTTTGTCCTTTAGCATGATTTCCAGGGCCGTCTGGTATACTGATGCGGAGGCATTGCCCCGTACATTAACCGGATTGTTGTGGCTCCAGTTTACCGGCAGGCTTTCGCTCAGCTTTTCGTAAGTCTTTTCAGTAAGCTGGGCCAGTTCGCCCCCTTTTGCCACCAGGTAGTCGGTGGCTAAAATGGCAGGCCCCCCGGCATTGGTCAGAATAGCCATGCGGTTGCCATTAGGCCGGGGCTGCATCGCGAGCGACTGAGCACTGTTGAACAACTGCGCAATGGTGGAAACGCGGATAATGCCTGAGCGCTGAAAGGCCGCAGAAAAGACCCGGTCGTTGCCCGCCAGGGCGCCAGTATGCGAACGCGCAACCCGGCGCCCTTCCCGGCTGCGCCCGGCCTTCAGTACGATGATCGGTTTGTGCCGGGCAAAGGCCCGGGCAGCACTCATAAACCGGCGGGCTTCCTTGATGGTCTCCATATACACCAAAATACAGGTGGTATGGTTGTCGGTCCCGAAAAAGTCGATCAGGTCAGCAAAGCCTACGTCGGCCATTGCGCCTACGGAGACAAAGTAACTGAACCCGACATTCTGCTCCATGGCCCAGTCGAGCGTAGACATGCCCAGGGCCCCACTCTGGGAAATGAAAGCAATATTGCCCGGGTTCGCGATACGGGAAGAGAAACTGGCATTCAGGCCCAAATAAGGATTGATAAAGCCCATGCAGTTGGGGCCTAGTACCCGTATGTGGTGCTCACGGGCAATTTTTTTGATGCGCTCCAGACGGTGCAGCCCTTCTTCATCGGTTTCATTGAAGCCGGCAGAGAGTATAGCAATACCTCCCACGCCCGCCTTCCCACACTCTCGCACAATGCGCAGGACTGCATAGGCAGGGGCGGTAATGATGGCCAGGTCCGGCGCTTCAGGCACATCACCAATATGGTAGTAGCTCTTCAACCCGAAGACCTCCCGGTGCCGGATATTGACCGGTGTAATTACACCTTTGAAGTCACCTTCCAGGAGGTTGCGCATGACCGTAAAGCCGATGGAGGTAGATTTATCAGAAGCACCAATAACAGCGATGGAGCGGGGTTGGAATAGCTTTTTGAGTTGCTTGCGCATGCATTAAAATTTCCAGTAAGAACGTAAATTGCCCATAACGGCGTGCACATAAATTTCAAAGGTTTCCCAAACCCGCATACCTGAGAGGGTCTCTTCTTCCTGATAGGGCATATCAAGCCCGTTCATGCCAGCAAGAAAGTTGAACAGGCAGCGGGGCATCTCATCGGTATTGTAACCGCCTTCCAGAGTAGCAAACATATTGCTGAAACGCTTGCGCAGCCGATGCCCGAGCTTGTAATAAAACCCTGCGGAGGCTTTCAGGTCCAGCAGCATATCGCGTTGGTGCATATCGAAGCCTGCGGAAAGCGCCAGCACATCGGGCTGGAACTGCTCCAGGATGGGGAAGAAATAGTCCAGCGTCTCGCTCAGGATATCGTCTGCAGAGCCGGGCGGCAGGGGTACGTTGATGTTGAAACCTTTGCCCTTGCCTACGCCAATTTCTTCCACGAAGCCGTGGCCCGGATAAGCCGGGTATTGGTGCATCGACCAGTAGAGCACCTGATCGGTGTTGTAAAAAATTTCCGAGGTGCCGTCTCCGAGGTGGCCGTCGAAATCAAAAATGGCCACGCGCTTGCCTTCTTCGACCAGCCGCTGCGCTGCGATAGCTACGTTGTTGAATAGGCAAAAGCCACTGCCCCGGTTGGGGTAGGCATGGTGCCCGGGTGGGCGTACCAGCGCAAAGCCATTCGTATCGGCGGCCATGACAGTAGCGCCTACCGCAAACCGGGCGGCTTCAAAACTCCCGGGAGAAGTGGGGGTGTCCCCATCCAGAGCCTGCCCGTATTCGCAGGCAGATTTGATGCGCTGAATGTGGTCTCTGGTGTGCACCAGCGACAAAAAAGGCGCCCCGTCAATGAGTTCCGTTTCCGGTAGCTCGCCCATCACCTCAAACCGTTTTTTGTTTTCCGGGTGTAGCCCGGTATCGTGCTCCAGGACCACAGGGTGGTAAATCAGCTGCATAGGCTTTGTATCGGGTTGCGGTGAGTGCGCGAAAGCGCCGGAGGTGCCATTCATAGGGGCTTGGTTGTCTTGATTTGAGCTGCCGCCAGGTTCAATCCTTTAAAGTAGTGGATTTACCACTGGTTGCCAAATAATTCCCGAAAATCTGAGTCTGTTAGTAAACCGATGATCTGTTCCTCACGAACGATAGGCATACAGCCTATTTTGTGCTGTTTCATCAATTGGGCGGCTTCCTCCAGAGGGGTCTGTTGTGAAACGGTGATCAGCGTTTTGGTCATAATATCACTGACCGGGTCGTGGTCATCTCGGCTGGCAGCGGCTTCTATATTAGTGCGTGTGACCAGTCCCTTCAAATTGCCATGATCGTCTTCAATGGGTAAATGGCGCACCTCCTTCCATTCCATGATGGCCTTTGCCAGTCCGATAGGCTCTTGCTCATGAAGGGTGTAAAGGTCAGTCTTCATCACCCGGCCAATCGTGGTGGCTTCTTTTTTGACTACGTAGACCTGACCGGCATCAATATCGGGCCAGTCGTGGATCGGGATATCGGCTTCCTGACCCTGTATCATGGCATCTGTGACTTCCCGTACGGCTACGCCCGCACCGAAACGTTCGGCGATATTGCGGAAGTTTTTGATGGTCCAGCAGGCCCCATTGGCATAGGCGGATACCCGGCGCTCAATAGTGGACAGATAATACCGGGACTGCTCATCGGAGAAACCGGATTTCTGCAGCCCTTCTGCGGCCAGGGGCAGCAGCTCTTCGAGTATAATCCTTCTTACCGGACGGTGCTTGCCATTCCACCCTAAGGAGGCATGCAGGCTCGACCGTGCAGCCCGGTAGAAATTGCTTTTGGCATGCTGGAAAGGCACCGACTCGTGCAGGTTAAGGTAACGGGGCGGCATCCCTTTCATCAATCCAATCCAAAATGCGAAGTTGGCCATCTGGTCTTTTACCGTAGGCCCGGCAGGAATATAGCGATTTTCCAGCCTCAGGTGAGCTTGTTCATCGTCCCCCACACCATAGCAGGGCCGGTTCCAGCTGTAAATGGTGCCGTTGTGGAGCCGCAGGGCTTTTAGTTGTGGCGTGCCCCCGGCATCAAGGGTGGCCAGAGCATCCTCCTGTATGTCACCGGTAAGGATGAGCGGAAAGCGGGTAATGTTGTCCTGGAAGAGCTGAACGGGGGAGTCATCCAGCCAGCCCCGCCCAAAGTTGACCCGGTTATGCCGGTCGCGGATCTGATTGGCAGAGCGTCGGGTATCAATGCTCTGCTGAAAAAGAGCGATCCTGGTTTCGTGCCAGAGCTCCCGCCCAAACAGGAGCGGTGAGTTGGCCGTAACTGCCAGTACCGGAGCAGCGATGTACTGCGCCCAGTTGTAGGCTTCTGAGAAGGATCGGGGGTCTAGCTGCAAGTGCAACTGCCAGCTGGTGTTGGCGGCTTCGTACATCACGGAGGGCATTGACGTGGTCAGTTCATCGGCGCCGTGGATGTTGATTTCGAAAGCCCCGCCCCGCAATTGGGTCAGCCCCTGATTGAGCACATCAAACCGCTGTAGGGGCGTCATATGCTCAAGGTCGAGATGGTGCCGCTTTATGGTGGGCAGTATGCCTGTGAGGATGTGCTGAATGCCCTGCGGTGCGGCGACTTCTTTGAGTTGTGCGAGGAGGTAGCGTAGTTGAGCTTCTGTCTTTTGCAGCGCACTGCCATTGAGTTCGAATGGCGATAAATTGGCCTCCAGGTTAAATTGTCCGATTTCAAAAGTGAAATCTTTAGGCAAATCGGGCAGCAGGCTGAAGGCCAGCGAAGAAGGGTGGCGGGCAGCATCGACCATACAGAGCTCCTGCTCTGCGCCAATGCGTTGATGCCCTTTTTCGAAACGATCTTCTTTGATCATACGCTCGAGGGCCTGCACATCTTTGATGAGGTTTTGCAAATAGGCGGCCCGGTTTTCGGTGGCGGGCCTAACGGCTAGGTCTCCCATAATACGGGGGTTTGTATGCGCAGGAAAAGAGCTGGCATGATTAAGGTTTCAGGTGTAGTGGGGCTAATGCTTAAGCATCAACAGTGGGACTTTGGTGTGCAGCGCCATGTTTTTGGTCTCGCTGCGGCGGAAAAGGCGATCCCACCAGGAATGTTGAGGTACATACATGGCCAGTACATCAATTTCAAACGACTCGATGAAGGCTTCGAGCCCATCGGTTACGTTTTGGCCTTCCAGCGAGTGGAAACTGATTTGCAAGGCCGGGGCATGGTTGTCGAAAAACTTGGAAAGCCCCGCGATGTCAAGGGTTTTCTCAACGGCGTTGTCGAGGTTGATGTGCGCGCAGCGTACAATTGGCTGGAACGGTGCCATTAGTTTACCGTATTCCCAGATATGGAAGGGATCCGCGTCACCCAGGTTGGTAGCAAAGCCGGCGACGTTGATGTCATGATAGGAAGCATGCTCGGGGACAACCCAAACGTGGCAGTGGGTATGCTCTACCACCGCAGTCGTCACACTGCCCCAAAACCGGTCTAAGGCGTTGTGCTCTCCCCGGGTGCCCATCACGATGAGGTCCACTTCGTCCCGCCGGGCTACATGGGCAATCATGCTGGCCGGGGTCCCTATCTCGACGTCAGAATTGATAGTTGGGATGCCGGACAACTGACCGGTGGCGTGCATCTGAGTCAGGCCGATTTCTACAAATTCTTTTATGGCTTCCCCGGCGGCGGCGGCTTTCTCCTTGGTGGCTTGTGCAGCCATTACGGGCAGGTCCAGTGCTTCGTATTCGGGGTAAATCACGTGCAATAACTCAATGTCTGCCTCGAATTTATCCGCCAGCATGAGTGCATAACGGAAGGCATTCTGAGCGGTGTCAGAAAAATCAGTTGGGACTAGGATTTTATTGATGGTATCCATGGCTTTTGGTTTTGGTCAGTAAGGGCAGTAGTCTATCCGTAGTACAGTATGAAACCAAGCAAACCGAAGACAAAGACCATGCTGAGGCTCAGTGCAAGGCGTGCCGGCCAGTAGCGGCCCCGCTCCGGTGCGATAAGCTGCGTGCCGGCGGCAATGAAACCGGAAAAAGCAAGGATCCACCCAATCGCAAAAAAGCCGAGAAGAAAAGCCAGGACACCCGTGGCTGACAGCCAAAGTGCGGCTTGCCCCTTAAGCTCCAAATCCTCCGGTGTATCATTTAAAATGGATGGTGCGCCGGGCTGAATGCCCGAAGGCGGTGCTAAGTTGGCGTGTTCATGGACTGGGCGCGCTTGCTCAGCCGCCAACAACATACTGTGGAAAGACAAACCCTGTTGCATAATATCAGGTTTTAGTATTGTCTTTCAAAACAGCATTTTTTCTACCGCATCCCTGATGAGAAATATCAAGCCTGCCCCCTGATTTTTGTCACAGCTGGGCTCAGCGTTTGTTGGGGGCTTTTGGAGCGAACGCAGCCCGAAGTGTAAAATCCAAGCATAGTCTTACTCTCCAATACTGAACGTCCCCCCACCTATATTGGAAGCGATACCAATCAGGATGCCCCAGTCACGGTAGCCCTGATTATCAAAACCAACGACAGCCTCTACCCGGAAGAGGCGCAGGATATTATCGAGGGAATACCCAAACTCGTAGTAGGTGCCCGAGGCGGGCGTAGCCAGGATGTTGGCAAAGAGGTTTTCTTTTATGCCCATGAGGCGGACTTCCGGGAGCTGTGTGACGAGGAGCTTGCGGAACTGATAATGGGCAGAGGCCCCTGCAAAACGGTCCATAGTGCTGAACTCGTAGTAGGGCAGGCGGCGGTAGCTCCCGGCCGGCGAAGCGGTCGTGAGCGTTAGCTGGTTGCCGGTAAAGTGCTGGTAGTCTGCAAAGCCGACATAGTTGTTGTTGAGGAACAGGCCGGCTTCTGCCCGGAGGTCCAGCCGCCCCCGCACACCAATTTCCAATTGATGCTTCACACCGAATTCAAGGTAGGTAAAGTCGGTCTGACTGCCTTCAATGCCCTCCAGCCCCTGCCGGTAAGTGAGGTGCAGCGTTGGGGAGGAGTGCTCAATAGGCTCCCGCTCCCCGTTGTAGATTTTGTACCGCTGCCAGGGGCGGGCAGTGAGGGTGGCCCGCAGGACGAATGCGCGCTCCTCCTCAGGCAGGCTGTTGCCAAGCTCCCGGCTCAGGGGGAAGTTGGAAGCGTAAGACCGGTCGTCAAAATTAACCCAGACCTGCCGGGTTTGATTGTACAGCTGGTAGCGGTTGGCCCATTCGGCAGAGAGGTCCAGGCTGATATTTTCCCTGAACTGATGCCGATGAGAAAGCCGCAGGTAGTCTTTCTCGTACAGCCGGATGAAGTTACGGTCGGTAAACAGGTTGACATAGGTGTTGAAGAAGAAGCCAATGGGTTGGTCGCCGTTGTAGCGATGAATGTACCGGCCGCCTTCCAATCCGGTATAGTGGGCTCCGTAAGAATAGCCGACTGTCGCCTTGCCGGTCAGTTTCTCCCGTGCAAAGGCATAGCGGGGCGTGACAGTAGCCGAGAAACGCCGGTCGTCTTTTTTGTAGGCATAGCCCAGGTCGCTGTGCAGGCTGAAGCCCTCTACCGGGTTGAAATAGGCACGGGGCAATAGGGCCGTATGCGAAAAGGTCTGATGTTTACCGATCTTATAGGAGTTGCCAAGGAAAATATCACCCAGGAACCCAAACTTGCCACTATTGCTTATGGAGGCCATGGAGTCGGCTTCTTCTTCAGCTTTTTCAGCCTTCGCCAGGCTATCGAGTTTTTCGTAACTGCGGGCCTCGATCTCAGTGAGAGGCACCGGCCGGATCGTAGCCCAGTAGACGGAGTCTTTTTTGTAAGCCGTGGAATCGATGATGTATTCCCGGTTTTCGACCACTTCGGGTTCTTCTTCCTCTTGCTGTTCCTGCCGTTCGTACTCCCGCATCAGTTTTCGGAGCTCTTTTCGGGTCAGCTCTTCTCCACTGCTTAGCCGTTCCTCAGGGGTAGCGGCGGTTGCTTCCTGCTTGCGGCTTTCTTTTAGCTGTTGGGCCAGTTCCTTATTGAGTTTTTCATCAATGACTGTAAAGTCGCTGTCCAGGTCCGGGTTGAGGGTGATCGCATAATTGCTTACCGTAGCCAGGTAGCGGTATTCGAAACGAAAGCCCAGAAACTGCCCCTCTACATTAAACTGATGGCTGACCGGGAGCCAGGCTTTTTCGTCAATGGGGGCGTAGATTTGCTCGATTTGGAAGGTAATGCCCTGTTGCAAGGTGCTAAGGTTAAGGCTGTAGATGCTCCACCAGTCTTCCACGATGTAGAGATAGCCTTCAAAAACACCATCCCCGTTACTGCGTGGCGTGACTTTTATTTTGTTGATGCCATAGCCACGGTCCATAAAGAAGCCCTCCAGCTCAAAACGGTAGTAGGCAAATGCGCGGGGCGAAAGGGGCGAAATGGCACCGGAGATCTCTGGTTCGTAGAAACTGCCGTTGATGTAGTTGGTAGGGGAAGTGGAGCGGTCGTCCCCGTTGCTGTACACGGAGATTACGCGTTCGCGGAAGGTAGAGGGGCGTTCGTACTCAATAATGCTAACGGATTCAGAGGTGAAAGCAGTCGCGGTATCCAGGCCCTCTTTCTCTAGCGTGTTCCGGAGGAGCCGTGGCACCTTTTTGATCCGCCCGGTGCCCTTGATGTAGACCTCAGCGGAGTAGGCGTCAAGCTGTTGCCGGTGATAGCTTGCCTTGGCAATAGCCCGCCGCATGATGGTATAGGCCGGGTTTTCTGAGCCCTCGAGCACATCCACCGCCTCAAGTTGCAGCGGCTGCTCCTGTAGGGTGACGTTGAGCAGCTCGAAGCGGGTGCCCACCGCAACAGACCGGGCTAAAGTCTTATACCCCAGAAATTGAAAAATAAGCTGATAATTGCCTTTGGGGAGCCGGACTTCGTACTGCCCGTTTTCATTGGTGGTGGTGCCGGTGCCGGTCTCTTTAACAAAAATACTGGCGTAAGCCAAGGGAGCACCATCGGGCCCGGTCACTTTGCCGGAAATGCCTCCGGTTTGTGCAGACATCAGAGCAGCAGAGCAAGCCAAAAGTAGCGTAGTCAGTAATAGCTTCATAAATCAGGGTTTGTTCAATCAATGAGGGTGCAAATAACGTACAGTAAAGATGAAAGCTCATTTCTTTTAGCCTAAACTGTTCATTCTTACGATGAGCCGGCCCGCCAAAAAAGGGCAGCTCTGCATCCATGTACCAGATAACTATTCCGGGAATCGTTTTGTTAGTAACAATATCGTATTTTACCAGAAGCATTAGTGTGGGTAAACGACGTGTTTCATGCTTCGATGCCTTAGGTTTGCTGAACGTTTGCGCGCAAGTTCTTCCGGAACAATCCACCAGTGCTTAATGAATACCTTGAATTATGGCGTTTATCAAATTTTCAAAACTGCCAAAACACCAGCAGTACCAATACAAGCCCCGCTTCTGGAACCCTGAAAAGGAGGACCTGGAGGAACGGCTGAAACAGGTGGAAGAAGTAAAATCGGGAGATGCAGAAGGCGTGAAAGCGCGGTTGTCTGGCAGCTTCCGGCGAGGATATCAGAAAGCAGAAGATATGCGCTTCCGTAAGCGGCAAGTGCAGCGCTCTAATTTCGTCCTACTGGGTGTAATTGCTTTGTTATTACTTTTTTCTTACCTGTTTATCAGTGTATATTTGCCAGAAATAGCAGCAGCTGTGGGAGAATAGCTAGCTGATTAGTGACCAAAACGAGGAGTTTCCGATATGGCTGATCTTATTCAGCTCTTGCCCGATGCTATCGCCAATCAGATTGCGGCTGGAGAAGTTATACAGCGGCCTGCTTCAGCAGTGAAGGAGCTGATGGAAAATGCAATTGACGCAGGCGCTACGGAATTGAAATTGGTGATCAAAGACGCAGGTAAAGGGCTTATACAGGTCATTGACAACGGCTGTGGTATGTCTGAAACGGATGCCCGAATGGCTTTTGAGCGCCATGCGACCTCCAAAATCCGGGCCGCACAGGACCTGTTCGCTATCCGGACGATGGGCTTCCGGGGTGAAGCTCTGGCGTCTATTGCGGCCATTGCTCAGGTGGAAATTAAAACCCGCCGGCATTCAGACGAACTGGGGACCCGTATCCTCATTGAAGGCTCGGAAGTGAAGACGCAGGAGCCTTGTCAGTGCCCGCAAGGCACCACGATCTCGATAAAAAACCTCTTTTTTAATGTGCCTGCCCGCCGCAACTTCCTCAAGTCCAATCCGGTGGAAATGCGGCACATCAATGATGAATTCCAGCGCATCGCTATCGCCAACTCCGATATCTTTTTCTCCCTCCACCACAACAACAACGAAGTCTTTCATCTGCCCGCCGGCAAACTCCGGCAGCGGCTGATCGGCGTGTTTGGCAACCCTTCCAATAAAAAGCTGGTGCCCGTAGCTGAAGAGACCGAAGTGCTGCGGCTGAATGGCTACGTGGGCAAGCCGGAATTTGCCAAGAAAACCCGGGGCGAACAATACTTCTTCGTCAACAACCGGTACATCAAGAGCAACTACCTGAACCACGCCGTGGTGTCGGCTTACGAAGAGCTGCTACCGAATGGGACTTACCCTCTATACGTCATCTTCATCGATATTGACCCCAGGCGTATTGACATCAACGTGCACCCGACCAAGCAGGAAATCAAATTTGAAGATGAACGCCTGGTATACAACTACCTCCGGGTGGCGGTACGGCATGCGTTGGGGCAATACAATATCATGCCGAGCCTTGATTTTGAACAAGACCCCACATTTTCGCAGTCGGCTCCTATCCGCCCCCGGCCCCAGCAAGAATCAACGGTCAACAGAACTGATGCGGGAGGAGGTAGCCAAAAATCAGCAGCAAGTGGCAACCCTGATGAAACCAGCCGGCATTCGAGCAACCTCAGGCACTGGCAGGATGTGTACGAGGGGCTGGATGAATTCGATACCGAATCCTCAGCACCGGCATTGACAGAGGGCAGAAATGACGAGCCACTTACTCTGGAGAGCGACTGGCAGGAGGAACAGGCCCCGGCATCCGGAGAACAGCCCCAGAAGAAAAAATCGCCTACGCAGCTGCACAATAACTATATCATCACTCAAATTAAGTCGGGCCTGATGCTGCTGGATCAGCAAGCGGCCCACGAACGCATTCTCTACGAGCAATACCTGAATGTGCTGGCTCAGCAGAAAAGTACGACACAGAAGCAGTTGTTTCCCCGTACTCTTTCACTACCCCCGGCAGATGCCGCCTTGCTGAAGGAGCTCCTGGAGCCTGTCAATCAGCTGGGCTTTGATATTCAGGAGTTTGGGGCCAACACTTTTGTCATTAATGGCGTGCCCGCAGAGCTTGCCGGTAAGCAAGACGACCTGCAGACGATCGAATCGCTGCTCGAGCAATACAAAAGCAATCAGGAGCTTAATTTGGGCACCCATGAAAATATTGCAAGGGCAATGGCGCGCAGTGCAGCGATTAAAAAAGGGAAAGTACTGGAAACGAACGAAATGCAAACCCTTATTGATCAGCTCTTTGGGTGTCAGATACCTTACCTGAGCCCTTCTGGCAGGCGGTGTTTTATTACAATGGAATTGGACGAGCTTGCCAAACGATTTGAGCAATAAAGCGTTGTTTAGTTGCTTACAGCCTAATCATTATCTACTCCAAAGCCTATGTTCAGAGTTACGGAAGTCGTCAAACACCTGCTCGTCATCAATATACTGATGTACCTGGGTACTATGCTGCTGGGAGACCCCTCTCACGGGACCTCCCTCGATTTGGTCAATGAAAAGGTAACCGATTTCTCCCTGTGGGGGCGGTACCGGTTGGCGATGTTCTTTCCTACATCGGATTATTTTCGCCCTTTCCAGATTGTAACGCATATGTTTATGCATGCGGATATCGGGCACCTGTTCTTCAATATGTTTGCGGTGTTCATGTTTGGCCCGCCACTGGAAGCCACCTGGGGCCCCAAGCGTTTTTTATTCTATTACCTGGTTGCAGGCTTTGGTTCTGTATTGCTCCATACCCTGGTTCGGGGCATAGAGATATATTGGTTTGGTGAATCCATTTTTGCGGCTAATGTTCCTTCCCTTGGAGCGTCAGGTGCTGTTTTTGGACTGTTGGTAGGTTACGGAATGCTATTTCCGGAGAACCGCATTATGTTGTTGATCCCACCTATTCCACTTAAGGCAAAGTACTTTGTGCTCATTTACGCCGGCGTTGAACTATTCATGGGGCTGGGCAATTTAAATACCGGTGTAGCCCATTATGCACACCTGGGAGGAGCATTATTTGGTTTTTTGCTGATACTGTATTGGCGTAAATTTGGATCAAGGCTGTGACTTTGGCCTAATGCTAAAAGACATTGGTCCTGAAGACTGGATAAAATGAACAGAAGCTAGTACCTTGTGAATCCCCGGGCAGGACATTTTAGCCCGTCCATAACATTAATAAATTTTAGAACCGATAAATGCATGCTACAGTCAATCTGGGACGATGCTAAGCGAGAACTCAGCCGGGGGAATATGATCACCCAGCTGATCATCATAAATGTTGCGGTATTTGTTATCATCAATTTAGTCCGCCTCTTTCTTTTTCTGGGCAACGGTGGTTCTGTACCGGAGTTGTACAGCACTATTCTGCACTTCTTTTGTATGTCTTCCGACTGGAAATTCTTCCTCACCCACCCGTGGGGCATGTTCACCAGTATGTTCCTCCACGAGGGCTTCTGGCACTTGCTTTGGAATATGCTCTTCCTGTACTGGTTTGGGCGTATCGTAGGCGACTTCATCGGCGATCAGCGTATTCTGCCGCTCTACCTGCTGGGGGGGCTGCTGGGGGCCATTGTTTTCTTTATCTCTGCCAATTTGCTGCCCTATGGTATGGGCGGGCGTTTTGCGCTGGGGGCATCAGCGGGGGTGATGGCGATCGTTGTAGCAGCGGGTACGATATCCCCGGACTACATTATGCGTTTGTTGTTCCTGGGGGATGTCAAGCTGAAGTATATCGTGGCAGTCCTGGTATTCCTGGACCTCATCCTGATCCCCAATGGGGGTAATACCGGCGGGCACTTTGCGCACCTTGGTGGTGCTTTCTTTGGTTGGTTTTTTGTGGCACAGCTCCGCAATGGGAACGATTTCTCCGAACCAGTCAACAACGTACTGGATAAAATCCGGGATTTATACACCCGTGTGACTTCCGGCAAGAGCAGTAGCCGCGGCCCCAAAGTGGTCTATCGCAACCCCAACCGGAAAAAGAGTGCCACCACACGCCGTGGGCAGGCAGCCTCAGATACCAACAACGGCAACAGCAGTGCCTATCAGGAAAAGCTGGATGCCATCCTTGATAAGATTAAAGACTCCGGTTACGATAGCCTGACCAAGGAAGAAAAGGAATTCCTTTTTAATGCAAGTAAGCGCTAGTGGATGGAGGCGTAAATATTTGACAGTCAAAGACCGGGCACCAGAAAGGGCTCAAGCGTGAAAATACTATCAAATAATTCGGTCTAGTCGCACTAGTGCTTTGTCAGAGCTCCAAACATGCTCTGATACTAAAGTATATGCACCAAACACCCTGAAATCCTTATGCTAAAGCTACTAAGATGGTTGAATATCCTATTGGTATTGCTTACACTGGCTAGCTTTTTGGCATCATGGGTGAGCCCCAAAGTGTTTTGGCCCTTATCTTTTTTCTCGCTGCCCTTCCCCTGGCTGTTACTTGCCAATCTGCTCTTTATTATTTTCTGGGCGTTGATGCGCAAATATCAGGCTTTCCTCTCTCTGGGTTGTATACTGCTGGGCTGGTCCCATCTTACTGGCTTTGTGGGGCTTAATCTCCCCGGAGATCCGGAAGGCGCTGCACTAGTGGTCAAAACCTTCAACGCCTACGGGTTCCGAAAGGAAGCAAAAACCGGAAAGCGGTATCAGGCAGAAGAGCTGCCTGACTTATTCCCCACAGAAGGGGTCGATGTATTGTGCCTTCAGGAATTCCCCACCTTCTACCCTAAGAACTACTTCATCGACTACTTTAAAAACAAAGCAGGCTTTAAGTACGCTTACGCCATTCCAAACGGCGCATTGGCTATTTTTAGCCGCTACCCGATCGTGGAAACCCACACCCACTACTTTGTTAAGCATTTCAACGGCTTTCAGTGGGCGGATATCAAAGTAGAAGGTGAATTGGTACGGGTCTTCAACCTTCACTTACAATCCAACGGTGTATCCGGGATGGCCAATGAGGTTGCCGAAAAGGGCAATCTGAATGAGAAAAAAACATGGGGTAAAATCCGGGATATGGCCGCCCGGTTCAAACGGGCCGAACAACGCCGCGTGGAGCAAACCGAGGCCGTAGTCGAATCCATCAGAAAGAGCCCGCATCCGGTCCTGCTTTGTGGCGATTTCAATGCCACCCCGCAGTCTTACTCTTATCGTCAGTTGTCTGAAGGCCTTAAAGATGCATTCCGGGAGGCGGGAACAGGCTTTGGCACCACCTATGCGGGCAAGATACCGGCCCTGCGCATCGACTACCAACTCTACAGCCCTGCGCTGAATGCGATAGACCATGATATTTGTACCGAGCGCCTTTCCGATCATCATTCTGTCGTGGTGCATTATGAGTGGCGTTCCACCAACTGACTCAATCAATAGCCCTATTCACACGACCAAAGGGTAGACTGAAGAAAAAAAACAGTTTGCCACCCAACGTTCCACTAACTTTATACGTGAAGGTTCACAGTGCCGCTTAATGAACAGCTGCCCTAATGGTCAGGTGATCGTTTTTCAATGCTCTAAAACATCACCATAGAATGAAAAAGAAAAGTATAATCTTCCGGATAGCTTGGCTTGCATGCCTGCTTAGTTCCAATGCGCTTATGGCGCAGTCTGTCTTCTTCGAGCCGAGCCCGTCTGTCTGTGGCCTCGACTGCTATATTATGTATGCTGAAGCTGAAGGGCTGCAGCAACCATTAACCTACCAGTGGAATACCGGCGAAAATTCGAATAATATCACTATCTGTCAGCCGGGCTGCTACACAGTCACTATTACCGGAGAGAGTGGAATTTCAGTCGATAGTACACTATGCCTCGACCTGGTGTTTGATCCCTTCCCTACTATACAGGCTACACCTGACTGCCCCGCCTCCCAGGAGCCTATTCTGGTGGACAGCAGCTACGTGGTTTGCCAGCAGGCGTGCGTGGGAAGTACCATTCGCTACTCCTCAAGTATTAGTGGAATAGACAGCCTGAGTTCCAACTGGTCCGTTTTCAATGAAAACTCCGGGCAGCCGGCAGATTATACCACTATTGAAGATAATATCATTGAAGTGACCTGGGAACAGCCGGGCATCTATTCCATCTATCAGAGTGGCCTGGTCAATGAGCCACCTTTCTTTTGTGATGCGCAGGGCTACACTTGCGTCAATGTAGTGTCTCCTCCGGAAAGTGCAGTCAGCAGTGTGCCGGAGGCGGTAGATGGTACGGTAACGCTGTGTCAGGGGCAGCCCCTATACCTGGAGTATACCGGCGAAGACGCGGATACTTTACTTTGGAACTTTGGCAATGGGGTGACTGCTACCGGCGGGGAAATCGATTATACCTACCCGGAGGCGGGCACCTACGAGCTGATGCTGATCGCTTCCCGCTTTTGCGCCTGCAACGACACCACGCTGCTTACCATAAACGTCGAGGAAACAGAAACCCCGATTGTCGATTGTGTGGGTACGGTCTGCGAAGGCATGCTGGGTACCTACACGGCACAGAGTGACTGTGGCACTTTCCTTTGGTCGGTCAGTGAAGGAGGCGTAATTATTGACGGAGGCGGCCCCACCGATGATTTTATTAGTGTGCTGTGGGAAACGGGCCCCGAAGGTACGGTAGAGCTGCTAACGGAGGATTGCCCGGGTACCAATTGCCCGGTACCGGCAATACTGGTTGTACCGGTTATTTCTGATCAGGCAGAGGTGGAAGGGCCGGCTCTGGTCTGCCCCGGTAGCCGGGCAGTTTATAGTGTACCCGCCTACGAGGGTGTTAGCTTTGTATGGGATGTGACCAACTTCGGTAGCATCGTCTCCGGGCAAGGCACGCATGAGATTGAAGTCGAATGGCTGAATACCGTCCCGGCACCTACGCAAACCGTTAGCGTTACTTTCGATAACTGCTACCTGGGCTGTGGCGGCAGTGCGGAGCTGGAGGTGGAGATTCAGCCGGCTTTTTACCTGAGTGGCCCTATTGAGGTATGCCCCAATACCCCTGCAACTTACGATGCCGTACAAGCTAACACCGGCAATCCCGTTCCTGCGCTATGGCGGTTAACCGATGCAGCGGGTGCTGTTGTGTGGCAATCTTCGGGCAGTGCAGTTTCCGTGAACATCCCTATGAGTGTTGCGCCTGGGTTCTATGTCTTAACTGCAGAACAGGCTGCGCCCAATGCAGCCTGTATACCTGAAGCCACCCGAAGAGTGCAGGTTTTGTACCCCCCTGAGCCCGTGGATGCCATTGTGGGCAATACAGTGATTTGCCCGGGGTCAACGACCACCTATAGCGCCACCCCGGTAGGCGATAATATCGTGCTGGAGTGGACCGTCAATAACGGGGGTACGCTTACTACCCGTATGGGCGAAACGATCAACGTGACCTGGGGCCCTGCACCACCCTACGATCTTAGCGTGGTACAGGTCAATACGGTAGGCCCGCCTTGTACTTCTTCTCCGGTTAGCTTATCTGCCGAAGCTTTCGACAATTTAGAGGTGAGCGGTGACCCGAATGCCTGCTTTGACGGCATTAGTACTTTCACGGCGACTGACGCGGAGCACCTCGACTATGAATGGACCATCATTCCTGCCACGGCCGGGACCATCGTTTCGGAATCGGATGAAAGCACGGTCGACATCCTTTGGCACGAAGTGGGCAACGTACAGGTACAGGCAGCAGTTTGCGCCGAAACAGCTGTTTTTGACGTGGAAGTACACGCCCTGCCGCAGCCCACCCTTACCGCGCCCGACTTTTTCTGCCCCAACGAGGAAGCCACCGTCACCGCCGCACCGGGCTTTGCCTCCTACACCTGGTACAACGCTGAGGACACGCAGGTCGCTACCGGCATACAGCCGCAACTGGGCCCCGGCAGCTACGCCCTCGTGGTGACCGACGAGTTTGGTTGTGCCGGTACGGCTACGTTCAGGATAAGGCCTTATCCCACTTCGGAAGTGAGTATTTCCACCCCCGACCCCTGGTTATTCTGTAACCTCCTTCCTTCTACCAAGCTGGTGGCGCAAACCACTACGGCCGGCTTCTCTTATCAGTGGTATCAGGATGGGATGCCAATTGGAACAGACGCACCTGAATACACCGCTACTGCGTTTGGCGTTTATACCGTTGGTATTACCGACCAAAATGGCTGCACCTTTCTAAGCAACCCTTTTGAAGTAAGGGAAAACTGTGGGGACGCAGAGCCCGGCAACCCTCCGGGGCCTACTTGCAGTGGTGTAGTCATGGGACTGGATATCATGGATGGGCCGGAATGCGAGTCCAAAATCTATACGGATCTGTCGCAGGGCATGTTGCCCGGCACCGGTGCCTGGTCGTTTTTCTTCCGGGATGGGGTCATAACGGCCACTTCCACTGCACCCAATCCTACCATCGAGCACGAAGAAGTGGGGTACTACCGCGTCCTCCGCTCCGGCAGTTTCCCGGCAGCGGGTGCACCGGGTAATGTTCAGTGTTATTTCCTGGCCGTGGATTCTGTTGTGGCCCTGGCCGACTTCCATATCGAATCCGCTTGTGCTAATAGCCCGGTCGCTTTTGAAGACCTTTCTACCTTTTTGCCCTCTTCGGGTATTGCGAGTTGGTCCTGGGACTTTGGAGACCCTGGCAGCGGCGCTGATAACACTTCTGCGCTGACCAACCCTGCTCACACCTACAGCACTACCGGCGATTATCCGGTTACGCTGACGATCACGACAGTGAGTGGTTGTACCAGCAGCACCACCAAGACGGTATCTGTTGTCGCGCCACCACCGGTCACCTTTGACCTGCCCGAAGCTACCTGTGCCAGCAGCCCGACTTACTTTGAGGTACCGCCCGGTGGCTTTGCGATGTACAATTGGGACTTTGGCGATCCGGGTACAGGCGCCGCTAATACCTCGCAGCGGCGGGAAGCTTACCATCAGTATGCCGCCCCCGGCACTTATGAGGTGACCCTTTCTGCCACTAATATTGAAGGCTGCACCCAGGCTTTCTCACAGAATATCACGATCAGCCCCAATACACTGAGTGGTACGATCGCCATGGCTCCTGCACCTCCGGTTTGTGAAGGCGTGGAAGTGATGGCAGATGCGCCCGGTGGTGGCATCAGCTGGCAGTGGAGCACCGGCGAAGCCACTGAATCCGTAGTGCTCACCGAAGAAGGCATTTACGAACTTACCGTCACCGATGCCAATGGCTGTACCTACGAACCGCCGGCCGCTAATGTCGGTATCACCCCCGCCCCGTTGGTGGACATTCGCGCCACAGACTACGACGAGTACGGGCAGGCCACCGCCTACCACTACGAAAGTTACAGTACCTGTCAGGGGGAGAATGTTTTCCTCGAAGTACCCAATAGTGAACTTTACCCGGCTTATACTTACACCTGGAGTACCAGTCAGAACGGCCCGGCTATTGAATTCTCCGAAGACAAGGACAACCTGCTTGATGCGGGCAATTATACCTTTGAAGTCACTGCGGTGGATGGGGCCACGGGCTGTTCGGCGGTTGCCATACTCGAAGTCATTGTGCACCCACTGCCCGATGTGCCGGTCATCCTGGCGGATCAGCCTGCGCCCATTTGTGAGGGCACCATGGCGACCTTATCCGTGGATGCTCCACTGCCCGGGCTGACTTATGTTTGGAGTACGGGGGAAACAGGTACGGCTATTGAGGTCTCCGAAGGGGGCGAATACACCGTTACCGCCACCAATGCAGAAGGCTGCACACAGGTAAGCGAGGCTTTTGAATTGCTCCCTGGGCCGGATATTGCCCGTGTACCGAATGGCTGCTACACCCGCTGCCGCCCGGACACGATCTGCCTGCCTGATATTCCCAACGTAGCCAGCTATCAATGGTACTTCAATGGCAGCCCCGTAGCCCCGCCGGATGGGACGATGCCGGAACTAATCATTGAGGAAAGCGGTGCCTATTACCTCGAAATGGTGGCAACCAATGGCTGTGTGCTGCAGTCTGACCCGCTTACGCTGGAGCTGCTTGACGGCTACGGCAGCTTTGCCGGCGAGGTCTACTTTGATGTGAATGATAACGGTATCATTGATGCACCGGATACCCTCCTGAGCGGAATTGATATCCTGCTCTTACAGAATGGGAATACGCTGGCGCAAAGCACCTCCACTCAGGATGGAGGCTATGGTTTTATCGACTTGCCTTCCAATCAGGATTATACCCTGCAAGTGGATACAGCCAACCTGGAAGGTAATCTGGAAGCCATTTGGGTGCACACAGACACAAGCCTCGTGGGTTGCGATCAGGTGGTGGTCACCGACTGGCTGATCCGGCTCGATTGCCCCACGGCAAGCGATACCACCCTCACCTTTAGCGCCTGTGAGGGCAGCAGCATTACTTATGGGGGTGTTGAAATTGAAGCGGGGACACAAGCCGCTTTCTCCTTTACCAACGCAGAAGGCTGCGACTCTACGGTCAATGTAATGGTGGAAGAACTACAGGTGTTTACCAATGCCTTTGAGCTGTCTTTCTGCGAGGGCGAGACACTTGAGCACGATGGCATAGCGCTGAATGAAGGCCAAAACGAAATCACCCTTAGCAGTACAGCAGGCTGCGACTCTGTGCTGCAGATACAAGTTACCGTGCTCGAGCCTGTCACGACTGACCAAACGGTGCAAATTTGCGAAGGGGAGACCTATTTCTTCCACGGAGACGAGCTGCTGCCGGGCGAGTCCGGCACCGTCATGCTGATCAGTGAGGCTGGGTGCGATTCCGTAGTCAATCTAAGCGTGGAGTTGTCGCCCGAGCTGTCCGCAAGTGTGGAAGCCGGAGCGACCTGCCCCAATGAGGAAACCGGCACGCTGACCGTCAATCTGACGGCTGCGCCCAATCCTCCTTACAGCTATGCAGTTGATCCGGCTGCGCCACAATCATCCCCTGGCTTTGAGGGGCTTCCCGCCGGTATCTACACCGTCGCCGTTACGGATGGCAGTGGCTGCGAAACCGTCTTGGAGAGTATCAGCATTGAAACCCTTGACCCCCTGCAGGTCACCGTAGACTGGGATACACTGAGTTGCGAAAACCCGCAATCGGTAGTAACGGTAGACATCACCTCCGGAGAGACTCCTGATTTGGCTTTCAACTGGTCAGATGGGGCTTCTGCACTAAACCGGACGATTGGTACGCCAGGTACCTATGATTTACAGATAGACAACGGCTGCGAGACCTTTACCGAAAGCATTGCCCTGACCCCTCCGGAAATGGAAAGTCAGGACTGGATGTACGTGCCCAATGCCTTCTCCCCCAACGGTGACAACAATAACGATACCTTCCGCGCCTTCACCAGCGATGAGGTGTCGGGCATACTCGATTACCGCTTGCAGGTTTTCGACCGCTGGGGCGTCAAGGTTTTTGAAAGTACAGACCCCGGTAATGGCTGGGATGGCATCATGAATGGTGCTTTGCGCAATGGCGGGGTATTCGCCTGGATGATACAGGCCCGGATTGTGAATTGTCTGCAGGAAGAAGTGACAGTAGAGCGGCGCGGAGAAGTCCTGCTGCTACGCTAAGACAGGCTCCCTGAAGGGGTTGGTATTACCAACCTGTTTCAGGGCAGGCTATGATCGGAGTATGGGTTTGATCCGTTTGGTCAAACCCATACTTATGTTATCCTGGACGTAGGAAAGGGAGTGTTCTTACGCCATTAGAACGGCAGGTCGTCATCTGCCTGACTTGCAGGCTCATCGTTGGCAGAAGGGAACTCCGTATCCGGGAATCCGGACTCTGCTGCCGGTGGCGCGGTAGGCGCAGCATTAGCACCTCCTTGCTCCAGGCGCCAGGCATTCAGGTTCGTGAAGTATTTACCGTTCCACTCCCGGCCGCGCAGGTCGAAGTGTACCTTGATCATTTGCCCTTCTTCGAAGGGGTCGAGCAAGGCGCAGCGGTCTTGTACCAACTGGAATTTCACAAACTGCGGGTAGTTGCCCTCGGTCTCGATGACGAACTCCCGGGCCTGGAATGAGTCGGTCTTTTGTTCCGTTTCGTATTTCTTATGGAGCTTTCCTTCTACTTCAAATGACATAGGATGGCGTTGTTAAGTGGTTTAATATTGGATAGGCAAAGGTAAGAAATCTTGAGGGCTATGCCGCAGCAAAATCGGATGGATTGCGAATATAGGCCGGGTCTGTTCCTATGATGATATCATTTTGATCTACTCCCATTTCGACTAGTTCATCAGCTATAAGTAAGTCTGAGTTATTCTGTTGGAGCCAGATTTTCCCATCAATAATATCCAGATGAATCGTACAATGATGAATGTAAGCATCCTCAGTCCACCCAAGCCTAAGTAGGAGATAATGGTGGCGTTTCAGGTCACAAACAACCTGATAGCCAACCTCTTCTTGATTAGCGACTGGTTCCTGTGCGTAGTGATTGAGCAGAGTAGTGATATAATGGCTGTATTGGGCTATTTTATCCATTTTTTGATCTTTTTCTTATTAACGTCTACTACTACAAGATTGATCTTGTATCGGTTGACGGTCTTTTGAACAATTGGTTCCTGGAACAAGCCACCAAAAATATAGGATGGTATAGCTAAATATAATTTTCGGTCAGGTTCTACTTCTTCAAGAGCAACAACATAGTTGTTGAATTGCCCTATTGCGTTATGTAATTCATAGGTCTTGGATTGACCTATGAAGCTTTTTATTTCAACGGCAATTTTTTCATTCCCTTTACTAGCTCCAATGACTCGCTCTGCACCAAGGTCAATTCTATATTCAATGCTTCCTATTCCAATTTTAAATGGATCATGGGTTATTTCCCACTCCTCAATTTCAAGTGCATCGATAACAACTTGGTGAAAAATATCCTTTGCAGACATCCTATAAAAATAAGGTTTATTTACTGATTTATCAACCTTTACCCTTGAACGTATACCACATACTTCTCAATGTAATAATCCATCTTAAAGTAATCTGTAATTGGGAACAGCTCCACATAGTGTCCTTTGCCAAGGGCTTTGATCTCGCTTTTGAGGTCGCCCCCCTTGAGGGTGAGCAAGCCGTTGGGCAGGGCATGGCGTTCTTCCCGTTTGAGCAGACGCTGTGTCCAGGGCACGAGCTTATCGAGGCTGGCCACGGCGCGGCAGACCACAAAGTCGAAGCGGTCTTTGAGCTCCTCTGCCCGGATGTGTTTGGCTTCGGCATTCTCCAGCCCGATAGCGTCGATGATTTCCTGCACCACTTTGATCTTCTTGCGCGTACCATCGATGAGCGTAAACTGCACATTGGGATAGAGAATCGCAAGTGGGATGCCCGGCAGCCCGCCGCCGGTGCCCAGGTCCAGTATTTTGGCGCCGGTCCGGAACTTCACCACCTGTGTGATGGCCAGAGCGTGCAGGATGTGGTGGGGGTACAACTGGTCGATATCCTTGCGGGAAATGACGTTGATTTTGTCATTCCATTCCTGGTATAAGGGGCCGAGTTGCTCAAACTGAGCGATCTGCTGTTCGGTCAGCTTCGGGAAATATTTGAGTAAGGCTTCCATATTATGGATTGAGGTTAAAAGCCGCCCATACCGGATCGTTCGGTGGCAGTGGTGCCGTGATGGTCTCCGCTTGTCTCGATACCGGGTGTTGGAACGACAATTGCCAGGCATGCAGATGAATAGACCGGTCGGGGTTGCTGCGCCGGAAACCATACTTTACATCCCCTTTGACCGGGCAGCCAATATGTGCCAGTTGCGCCCGGATTTGGTGGTGCCGCCCGGTATACAACCGGACCTCCAGCAGATGGTAGCGGTCGCTGCTCTGCAGGTAGCGGTAAGACAACTCGGCCTTTTTAGCATCCTTGCCGGGGCCTTCTACCACGATGGCCTTGTTTTGGCGGCCGTCCCGCCTCAGGTAGTGTACCAATGTGCCGGATTCCTCTGCCGGTTTTTCAGCTACGGCCACCAGGTAAACTTTTTCTACCTGCCGCTCCCGGAATTGGGCATTGAGGTCTGCCAGGGCATTTTCACTTCTGGCAAAAAGGACGACCCCGCTCGCCGGGCGGTCCAGGCGGTGCACCAGCCCCAGTTTGGATTTGCAGTAGATTTCCCCCAGCTGCTCCATGGCTTTGTCACCGGTTTTGTCGGTCGTGACCGGTAGCCCGGCAGGCTTATTGAAGGCGATAAGCTGATTGTTCTTGTAGAGCACAAGCTCGCCGATGTCGAATTCAGGTTGTGGCATTAGCCGTTGTTTTTTGTTCCGTGCCACCTTTAGTGACGCGGCGGATTTTGTAAGGGCGTTTTTGCTGGGATTCGTAATAAGTCCGCATCTGTATCTCCACCACGATACCGATGGTGATGAGCTGAATACCGCCCAGCACCAGCATCAGGCCGAGGATGAGCAGGGGCTTGCCCCAAATATCCTGCCCCAGTATTTTCAGTACGCCAAGATAGCCATTTATCAGTACGCCGACGAGCAGCAGTAGTACGCCGGTGTTGCCGAAGAGGTGCATGGGGCGCTGCATGTATTGCTTCAGGAAGAGCATCAGGAGCAGGTCGCTGACCACCTTGAAGGTCCGGCCCAGGCCGTATTTGGACTCCCCGAATTCCCGGGCATGGTGCTTTACCGGTATCTGAATGATGCGGGCACCTTCCAGATGGGCCAACACGGGAATGAAGCGGTGGAGCTCCCCGTAAATACCCATGTCCTTGGCGATTTCCGACCGGAAAACCCGGAGCGCACAACCGTAATCTTTCAGATGCACTCCCGATGAGTTGCGGATGATAAAGTTGGCGATCATGCTCGGGATTTTGCGGAAAATCCAGCCATCTTTGCGCTTGGCCCGCTCCCCGGCTACCATATCGTAATCGCCTTCTTCTGCGAGCTTGAGCATGGCCGGTATGTCAGAAGGGTCGTTTTGCAGGTCGCCGTCCATCGTGGCGATGAACTCGCCCTCAGCGGCCTCAATACCGGCCATGAGCGCGGCACTTTGACCATAGTTTTTCCGGAATTCCACCACCTTTAGGCGGGGGTGGTCAATGCTGTACAGCTCGCGCAGGGTGTTATCCGTTGAGCCATCGTCCACATAGACGATCTCGTACTCCATCCCGTCGAGTGCAGCGGTGATGCGCTCCACCAGGGGTTTGATGTTCAGTTCTTCGTTGTAGACCGTGACGACGGCCGATATTTTTATTGCCATAAAACTAGAATTTCACAATATCGTAGATCTTCCGCCCGTGCCGCATCAGGAGTTCGTCCTGCTTTTTATAAGGCACAAAGGGGTAGGCTTTGGGGTCAATGATGTAGTAGGCCGAGGTATCGGGCGTTTCCCGGTCGATGGGGATGATGTGCCCCATTTTACGGGTCAGGTAAAAGGAGGTCATCGGCTGCCGCTCCGTATCTTTATAAACGCGCAAGTCGTCCGATTGATATTTTTCAGCTACGCGTAAGGCATCTTTTCGCACTACATCGCCAAAATCGTTAGCGTCCCGGTCGGGCAGGGCAAACCAGTTGAAGGCGACGCGCACCACCAGCAACACCGCCGCTGTGGTCAGCAGCCGGGCCTCACGGAACCGCCATGCACCGTAGGCCAGGGCGCTAAGCACCACAAAGAGGCTTAGGCTTTTGGCCCATAGCCAGGGCGTGCCCTGCAGGCGCTCCAGGAATAGAGGCGCTAATGCCGCAGGGGGAATAATGAGGCAGCAAAACAGCAGCAGCTGCATCGTCACCCGATAGGGCCAGGGGCGGTCTTTTTTCTGCTGCTCGTGCAAGTACAGCAGGGTAATGAACAGCAAAGGGATGATCATGAAAACGTACCGGGGGTGCACCTTTGGCGCCGTCCAGTAAACGGTGATATTGACCAGGAAGGTCAGAAAAACAAAAGCGATAAACGGATGCTGCCAGATCTGCGTCCAGGACCGCCGCCGAAACAGGTACAGCGCCAGCAGCCCCCACGGCATAAAATGGTACACCAACAACTCAAAGGGATACGTTAGCAGGTGAAAAAGGGTGAACCAGAGCGGGTAACGCCCGGCAGTGCGCTTGGCAGACTCGTTGAAAAGCACCGCACCCAGTTCTTCAAGGCTGTTGTACTGCAAATAAGCGGCATAGTAGCTGCCCACTACGACCACAAAGACCAGCCCGCCCAGGATGTGCTGCCAGTGAAACAGGCGTCGGAACTGCTTTTGATACACCAGATAGGCCATGAGGGTGAACCCCTGAAAGACGACAGAGGGCAGCCCCTTCATCAGGAATCCAACCGCAGCCAGCAAGTAAGAACCGGCAAAAGCCGCCAGCCACCGTTCCCGCGCCGCCAGGTGATAAAATACCATAAACGACAGGAACGTCACCCAGGAATAGCTGATGTCGATCAGCCCGAGGAAGGAATCGTAGAAAAGGATACGGCCACAGGTCAGGAAAGCCAGGGCGCTCAGAAAAGCCATCTCGTGGCTGAAGTGCTTGCGCACAAAGTAGTAAATCGTACCGCAGTACAGCAACAGGAAGGCTACGGTGGGAATGCGGACCGACCACTCGTCCATACTGCCCGTCAGCTGAAAAACGCCCAGCAGCATCCAGTTGTAGACCGGCGGCTTTTTGTAGTAATACGCCCCGTGCAGCTGCGGGACGATATAGTTGTCAGACAGCCGCATTTCCAAAGCCACCCACGCCCGCAGTGCCTCATCGTCGATGAGGGTAAGCACGCCCAGGTTGATGAGCAGGGCAGGCAGCACCAGTAAAAGGATGAGCCCGTAAAGCCAGCGTTGGTAGCGTTCTGTGTTGCGGTCCAAAAACTTTGGTTTTCAAATTTGGGGGCAAAAGTACGCTAAACCTTTGATTATGTGGGCAAGGGAGTGTGGATTTGTAAGTGCTCCCGCAGCTCCTGCTGAATGATTGAGGCAATAAGGTTCCATTCGCTCCACCATTAGGACATTTTGTCTGGTCCCAGACGCTGTGACTATTTGTCTACCTGCGTAGTGCCTTCTTCCGCCCGATAAACTGTACCCACTGAATGAAATTAAATTCGAGATGGTCAAACATGAGCCGCTCTCCTTTGATGGTCATATGCAGGTTGGGGTAATACCTTAGGTTGGTCCGCAGCAGACTCGACCCGGTCCGGGTAACACGGATATCCCAGCCGAAGGTGATGCCTGCTGCTAGTTTCTGCTCAGTGTAATCGGTTTGATTGACAGACGCCCGGAGGTGCTCGTAGGTCAGTACCGGTCCAATGAACGGAACAAAACCCAGGTAATTAAAAAGGAACTTCACCGATTCCACCCCAACCGAATGCCTGCGGGTTTGGATCATGGCGTCAAACCCTTCGTAGGTATTGCCATAGGTGCGGTAGGTCAGGCTGGCACTCAGGTCTGGCTTGTGAAAATACCGGCCCAGAGAGAGGTCGGGCAATATGGATGCCGCATAGTCATCGTAGAAAAATGGAAAGTTGGCAGCCAGATAGGGCGACTTAGAGCGTTGTAGTGCAGCAGAAGGGCCAATGCCCCAAAACCAGGCGCTTAGGAGGCCTTCCTTCCGGAGTGTTTCATAATTTTCATTGATGCTTTCCACCGCTTTTTCGGTCCTCATATGGCGGTCGGAGTCGATATACCGCAGCAGGCTCAGGTTGAAAGACAGGGGGGTGAGCTCAACCTTTGCCGTGTTCTGGGGCGTGATGTAGTAATCAAAAGTATTCTGAAAGTTGTAATAGCCCGAAGCAGAAATATGCCATCGGTCTGTGGTATAAGTCAGTCCGAACTGCAGGGGATGGATAAAGCGCCCGTAGTTGGGTACTCCATTTTCAAAGGCACTACCTTCAGGCTCCTGTGCAAACCGGATCCGTCGGAAACTGATGCCCAGAAAAGGGCTCAGGCGTTTTGGCTTAAGGCGCAAAGGGTACAGCCTGGCGCCGGTCTCGACACCCTGATACACCTCAAGGCGGTCCAGCCCAGGAGGCACATCCTGCAGGGTAAGGAAGGAAAGCGGGAAAGAAACATAAAAATCGGCATGACCCCAAAAATGTATGCCTCCTATGGTGAGCCTGGGCATCAGGGTGTGCCCAAAATCCGTATTTTGCAGTATGCCTTCTGCGAGTAGCTGCGTGCGCCCTCCGGTCAGGTAGTTGAGATCGCCACCGTAGGTGAACCAGGCAAAGCGTGTGCTTTTATCCAGATAGGACTGCGTGTAAACCTGGTCTGACTGGGCAAACAGCAATAGAGGTACAAACAGGGAAAGTGTTAGGCAAAGAGCTTTCATCTCAGACTGAATTTATTACCTACTAAGATACATCATTATGCGATTAAAACTACTTTTTTACGGCTTGGGAATGCTTGGGCTTACTGCCTGTCAGTCTGCTTCTGATGCCGGGCAGAAAGCCGCTGAAGTGGCCACTGATACCCTTTCTTACATACCCCAGACGGCTGCCCCAAAGCCCCTGCCGCCTCCGCCGCCTGATTACGATACTACCGAGTGGACAGAAGTGGGCCGCCTCGACAGCAGCATCCTCATCGACATGAAGTACGCGACTACGGAGAATTTTGTTGGAGAAAAAATGTACGACTGCAGCCGTTGCTTCCTCCGTCCTGAGGTGGCTCAAGCGGTCGTGCGGGTACACAAGAGCCTTCAGGAACAAGGCCTGGGCCTGAAAATGCTCGACTGCTTCCGGCCCCGCCCCATCCAATGGAAGCTCTGGGAGAAAGTCCCTGACCCGCGCTACGTGGCAGATCCCCGCAAAGGCTCGATGCACAACCGTGGCGCTGCCGTAGACCTGACGCTGGTCAATGCACAGGGGGAAGCGCTCGAAATGGGCACGCCTTACGACTTCTTTGGCCCCGAAGCCCACCCATCCTATACCAATCTACCGGACAGTGTGCTTGCCAACCGGGCTACCCTGCGGGATGCCATGCTCCGGGAAGGCTTTCAACCCATCACCACCGAATGGTGGCACTTTTCCCTAAGCGGCAAAAACTATGCGCTTTCCGACATGTTATGGAAATGTTATTGAGCAGGTAAGCGTTATGAGCAGGCAAAAGAAAGTTTATTTTCGCCTGTTCCGTAACTTGCGCTGCCCGAAAAGCAGGCATGGACGATCAAAACTAATATCAACGAATGGCAAATACAGAATCTCAGTCGGAAGTTAAAGCAATCGACAACCTCGCAGCTTCCTACGAAGAGCTCAGGAAAGAAATCGGAAAAGTGATTATCGGGCAGGAAGAAGTTGTCCGCGCAGTGATTATCTCCCTTTTCAGCAATGGGCACAGCTTACTCGTTGGGGTGCCCGGGCTGGCGAAGACCCTGCTGGTAAGTACGATTGCAGAAGTACTCGACCTCGACTTCAAGCGCATTCAGTTTACGCCCGACCTTATGCCTTCCGATATTACCGGCTCGGAAATCCTGGACGAGGACCGGCACTTTAAGTTTACACCTGGCCCGCTCTTTGCCAATATCGTACTGGCGGATGAGATCAACCGGACACCGCCCAAAACACAGGCTGCCCTGCTGGAGGCTATGCAGGAGCGTTCTGTAACTGTAAGCGGTGTGCGCCACAAGCTGCCTGCACCGTTCTTCGTGCTGGCCACGCAAAACCCGATCGAGCAGGAAGGTACTTATCCGCTACCGGAAGCACAGCTGGACCGTTTTATGTTCAACATCCCACTCGACTATCCTTCTTACGAAGAGGAGATCAATGTCGTGAAAGGTACAACTACGGTGCAGAACTATGACCTGAAGCACGTACTGACGGGCGAGCAAATTCTGCATTATCAGCAGCTCATCCGCAAGGTGCCGATTGCTGATAATGTGCTGGAATATGCGGTGTCATTGGCCACCAAAACCCGCCCCAATACCGAGCGGGCAACAGAAGCAGTGAACAACTATATTTCCTGGGGGGCAGGGCCCCGTGCTTCTCAGTACCTGGTGCTGGGGGCGAAGTGCCACGCGGCCATCCACGGGAAGTACTCTCCGGATATTGAAGACGTACGGGCGATTGCCAAGTACGTACTGCGCCACCGCATTGTGCGCAACTACAAAGCGGAAGCCGAGGGGATCACCGAAGAAAAAGTAATCGAAGGCTTGTTCTAAGAGCGTGTTGGGACTTTAGTAATCGGTCTGTCCCAGTGCACCGGGACACTTTTTTGCTTATACTTCGTCCCGAAAATCCTTCCCGCAAACTGCGGGACAGGCTATTTAACTTAGGCTAAACTCCGGTTTTCGTGCCTCGTATAACCAAAAAATGGTTAGTTTTCGACTAGAAGACAAAAGTCCCAACACGCTCTAAGCCAAACGATTGCGGCAGTCTTGCAGCGCCCCGGTTTTCCGAATGTGGAAAGCCGGGGCGCTGCTGTTAAATTCCTGCATGATCGAAGATTTTTGTGCATAGGGGAACTTCTGCGAGTGTGACGCTGTTTTATGCCTATGTTAACTCAGTGTTAATTCAATGTAAAATCAAAGTTATCATGGCAGATCAATATAAAGAAGTGCAGCGTTTTCGCCGGTGGGAAATCCTCCTGCCACTATTTTTACTCCTGTTGTTTACAATCTACAATATCTATGAGTCGGCCATGCTTTGGGATTTCCGAACAGAGGCTCATTTGTGGAAAGGTGTACTGGCCTTACTGATTTTGGGCGGTGTCCTGACATACCTGCTTTCTATTCGCCTGTTAGTGAAAGTAGATACGGAGAAGATCAAATTTCAGTACTTCCCTCTGCACCGCAAAAAGCAAAAGATTTACTGGGACGAGGTAGCGCACTATGAGGTATTGAACCTGCCGCTTTCTGTACAGCTCAGCGGATGGGGTGTGCATGTAGGAGAGCGGATGTTTTGCGTAAAGCCGGGCTCCGGTATCCGGTTGCATCTGAAAGATGGCCAAAAGATATTCATTAGTTGTAAAGACCCCGAGGCTATTGCTCAGGTATTGCGTACCCGCGAAGCATCGGCATAAGTTTACGGGCAGGTACGCCAAAACTTGCGCCTTCTGCATCTGTTTTACGAATCCAGTAATTAAAATTTTACCTTTATCAGCGATTCCGTAAACACAGATTTTTTATGAAAATATACCTGAGAATTCTGGTCTTTGCTGTGCTGCTCCCTTTTCTTGCTACTTTCCAAAGTTGCTCGGAGGAGGTAAAACGCAGCATGAAAGCCATCCCTACCGCCTTTGGGCAGCTCAACGAGATTGTGGTCATCATGGATTATGAGCTCTGGGAAAGCCCGGTGGGCGATACATTGCGTTACTACTATTCCTCTGCTTATCCGCTGCTGCCTCAGCCTGAGCCGGTATTTGACCTGCGCCACTTCACGCCGATTGAATTGAGGAAGGACCCGCTGCGCAAAGAGCTGCGTACCTACATGATAGTGGGCAACCTGGCAGACGAGGAGTCGCCCGCAGCTAAGATGATCCGCAAGGATATTGGTGAAGAAATGAGCGAAAACGCTCGTGGCGACCTTTCCAAAAATAACGCCGCTGGCCGTGATAAATGGGCTAAAGGGCAGCTCCTGCTTTATCAGTTCGCCTATTCCAATCAGGACCTGATCAATATCCTCAAAGAAAACTACCCGGCAATCAAAAAGCGGGTGAATAAGTTTGATGAGAAAAAGCTGGAATCCTACGCTTACCTCAATGGCGTCAATAACAATCTGGTCAATGAAGTAAAAGAAGCTATGGGGGTGAGTATCCGCATGCCTTCCGATTACTTCATGGCCATCAACGATGGGGAAGCGATTTGGATGCGCAAAGAGACGGATAAAATCTCCAGCAACATCATGCTGCGCAAAGTGAAGTACGAAGATCAGGATCAGCTTAGCAAGGAATACCTGATTGCGATGCGTGATTCCCTGGGCAAGCAGTACATCTCTTCCACCATCGAAAATACCTACATGCAGGTGAATGACGTGGACCTGCCCGTTATTTACAATACCACCAAAGTGAATGGCAACTACGCAGTAGAGGGCCGGGGCGTATGGGAAATTGTCAATGACTTCATGGGGGGCTCCTTTGTGTCTTATCTGATCCTCAACCCGGCTAAGAGCGAGTTGCTGTTTGTAGATGGCTTCCTGCATGCACCGGGAGAAGAGAAGCGCGACTTCATGGAACAGTTAGACTACATCATCCACACGATTAAATTTCAGTAATTTTTGCCTGACGTGTATACTGCGTTAGCGTAGGAGTAGAAAGGCTTTTCAGTGGCTGGCTCCAGCCCAATGCACTGATTATTAATGGTTTGTTTTTGGGAAATACCGCAAATCGGGTAACGATTTTAAAATAGCCCCGTATAACCTTACCGAAAACTAAACCGCAGTGTATGAAAGCCCCAACATTATTCGGTACCGCGTTATTGGCCGGCTGCCTTTTTGGCATTCCGGTAAGTAAAGCAGAAGTCAGCGACTGGCAGCAAGTGGTCACGCATGATATCCCTTACCGCTTGCAATGTGTGCAGGACGATTGGCCCTTTGAAGTGCACTATAATGAACAGGTACAGGAAGAGCTATCCAGCTATCTGCGCACCGGCCGGCGGGAAGCCGAAGCCATGTTGGGCCGTACGCCACAGTACTTTCCGATCATTGAGCACTACCTCAAGGTGAATCACTTGCCTGAAGAGCTCAAGTACATTCCGCTATTGGAGTCCCGACTCCGCCCTGCAGTTGAATCCGCGGCTGGTGCGGTGGGGCTTTGGCAGTTTATGCCCGCTACAGCAAAAGGGCTTGGCTTGCACATCAACGGGCAGGTCGATGAACGCCGCAGCCCTTATCAGTCTACCGAAACGGCTATGCGCTACCTGACCCAGCTGTACCGGCAGTTTGATGATTGGGCGCTGGTATTGGCGGCTTACAATTGTGGCCCCGGCAGAGTCAGGCGCGCCCTGCGCGAAACGGGTTGCTCTTCCTTCTGGGATATTGAGCACCGGCTGCCCCGTCAAACCCGCCGCTACCTGCCCCGCCTTATCGCAACCATTTACGTAGGCAAGTATTTTGATCAGCACGGCCTCCAACCCAAAAAGCACAAGTACCACGCGGACCACTTCCGGGTCTTCCGCATTCACCACAGTGTAGAGCTGGATGAAATCGCGCGCTACTGTGAGGTCAGTTTGTCCTGGCTGCAAGCCCTCAATCCTGGCTACCTGGAGGTATACGCTCCGCGGCAGGAAACCCCGCACTACCTGATCCTGCCCCAACAGGCACTGCCCTATTTTGCGCGCTACATCGATAAGGAAAGCCGCAAGGTGGGTACGGATTATGCCATCGCGGTACTTGATTCCCAGTGGAAAAGCGTAGCTTTAGAGGGGAGCTAGTGTGAAATAATGCGGTGTATTTCACGCCTGAAAGCCCTGGACTTGCTGAACTTTTACATTCAATTGCTTCCGAAACCATCCATCAGGCCCTGGAGCGTATGAACCGGCAACTCATTTTCATCCTTGATTTACTCAGCTTGTCCTGCATTGCCTCAATGCTGGCTACGGGGCTGTTCTACTATGGCGTGCTGCCCGATCAAATACCGGTTCATTTCAATGCCAGCGGTCAGGCTGATGATTACGGTCCTAAAGCCATGATTTTTTTATTGCCTATTATTGCCATAGCGGTTTCGGTACTGGTCTGGCTGATCGGCCGTGAACCTCAAAATTATAATTTCCCGATCCAGATTACGGATCATAACCGGGAAGCTTTGACTGGGCAGGCCCGGCTTTTCGTCTCTGCCACCATATTGGCTACCCATGCGCTTCTGGCCTACATTTACTGGGGGATACTACAAGCAGGTTTTGGGCACCAAAATAACCTGAACCCTGGCGCTATATGGCTGTACCTAGGTATCCTTTCTATTCTCTTCGTCCATAGCTATTATCGTATGAAAAGACGGGCTTAGCTTTTTAGGAGCCCGTCCTTTTCCAGTTGTTGCAGGTGCTCTTGCAGGGTTTCTGAAACCGGGCGGTATTGGAGCCCGAGCTTAGCCCTGCTTTTCCGGTTGTTGAAGCGTAGCGGATAGCCCAGGTTGCGGCCCAGGAACTTCCAGGAAAAACCCTGGAACGGCCCAAACAGGTACAGTAGGAAGTTGGGCAGTAATTTTTTGGGGAAAGGATACCGGTCGCCGAAGGCCTCGCGTAGCATTTCTCCCATCTCCAGCACAGGGTGTTCGGAAGCCGAGACGATATGCCGCCCTTCTGCTTCAGGCAACAAACCAGCCAGCAGGTGGGCGCGCGCTACTTCTCTTACATCCACTACACCAAAGTATAAATCCGGTGCACCAGCTTTGAATTGACCGTTGGCCATTGACTGCATGAAGCTCGTGCTTGTGCCGTCGGTACGTTGACTGAGCGCTGGCCCCATTACAAAGCTCGGATTGATGGTCACCAGGTCCCACTGTGATTGAGTGCCGGCGATTTTCCAGGCCTCCCGTTCGGCTACGGTTTTGGAGTAGGAATAGGGCTGATGTTTAAGGGAACTGCTTTCATTCCACTGCTCCTCAGTAAAAACCTGGCCCGGGGCATCCTTCAATTCTATGGCGTCTCCATAGATGGCCGCCACGCTTGAGGTCAGTACCACCCGCTGTACACTTGGGGTAGACTTTGCGGATTTCAGCACATTGCGGGTGCCTTCCAGGGCCGGGTCAATCAAGCTGCGTTGTGGGTCTTTGGCGTCAAGCTGGAAAGGCGAAGCGGTGTGCAGCACCAGTGCGCAACCCTCCATCGCTTCTGCAAAGGAACCTGGCTTAAGCAAGTCTGCCTCAAAAAGCCGGAGCGTGCCGGATTCGCGGCTGGCGATTTCCGTAAGATGGGCTACTTTCTCCGGCCTGGTCTTATCTCTTACCGTGGCATGTACCTCGTGCCCTTCCTCCAGCAAAAACCGGACAATCCAGGAGGCGATGTAGCCGGAGGCTCCGGTGACGAGTATGGGGCGTTCTTTATCGACGGTAGGCATATAAAAAGGTGTTTTTAGTATTCATTTTGGGAACCCTTCAGCTCCGGAGAGGTTCCAAATTATCAAAAAATTAACCCCTCAGCCCCAAAATTCGGTAAAACATGCCTAATATTGAGTTTCACCGGCAAGTCAATACCTTATGCAAGACCTTTTAGCCTACGTCACCTGGACGGCTTCTCCTGAAATCATTAACCTCGGCCCACTTACGCTGCGCTGGTACGGACTGCTGTTTGCGGCCGGCTTTTTGGCGGGGTTGTACATCGTCAAGGCGATGTTCAAAGCAGAAAATGCACCCGAAGAGTGGCTCGACCGCATCTTCATCTATATGGTGGTAGGTGCAGTAGTGGGCGCGCGTTTGGGGCACGTATTTTTCTACGACTGGGACTACTACGCACAGCACCTTACAGAAATTCCGATGGTTTGGAAAGGCGGTCTGGCCAGCCACGGAGGAGCTATCGGTATTATCATCGCACTTTGGATTTTTTCCAAATTCGAGTCAAAGCGCCCGGTACTTTGGGTGCTGGACAAGGTGGTGGTCCCCACTGCCCTTGCCGGTTGCTTCATTCGCCTGGGCAACCTGATGAACTCCGAGATTGTAGGCAAGCCCACCGATGTAGCCTGGGGCTTTAAATTTCCCCGTAATGAGACCAACCTTTGGGAAAAATGCTCGGCCTGCATAGAGCGTGCCGGTCAGGGCTGTGTGGAAGTGGCTGAAATGGCCAGCGGCAAGTTTTGTGTAGAGCTCAGCGAAGTGCCGGTACGACATCCGGTGCAGCTGTACGAGTCCATCAGTTACCTGCTCACCTTCTTCCTGCTCTACTGGGTGTATTGGAAAACCGATGCGAAGAACCGCCTGGGGCGCATGTTCGGGCTGTTCCTGCTGCTGGTTTTGGGCGTCATCCGCTTTGGGCTGGAGTACTTCAAGACGAGTCAGGGCGGGTTTGAGTCGGCCGTGAACGCGGGGCTGAGCACCGGACAGCTGCTGAGCATTCCTTTTATGCTGGTTGGCTTATTCTTCCTGTTGCGCCCGGCTAAGGAGAGCCCGGCGGCCAAATAACCAAAGCAAAATGCCAACAGCGATTGCACCAGATGCCCACCACAGGTAACCCTTTTGCCCCGGCTGCGGAACAGGTCTTGGCGTACCCAGGTGCACCAGCCCGCCCCATAATGCGGGGTGCGCCCCAATGAGGTCGGTCTCTTCACTCATCAGGTAGGAAAGCTGGGCTTCCTGCAAGGCGGCGTCCTTCGTTTGGCCTGCTCTGAGCAAATCGTAAAATTCAAGAATAATTCCGGAGCTACTGCCTTGAAGTACCGGCCATAAAGTGGCAACGGTACTGGGGCATCCGGCGTACGATAACCCCCTGGCGAGGCTCATCACCCCTTCTCCCCTTGCCAGTTCCCCGGTAGCGGTCTCACAGGCGCTCAGCACAGCCATTTCGGCAGCTAGGTTTAGCGGGTAGAGTTCCGAAAGGTACAGCTTGCTGTCTGGTTGGTCTGGCAGGGTATTGCTGAAGGCAATCCAGCCACCCTCTGCCGCACTGGCATGGGTGGAGAGGTGTAGGATCTGGTAGTTGCCCGCGAGCTCCGTAAACGCCTGCTTGGTTGCTTGCGGCCCGATGAGGACCCTGCCTTTCCAGGATTGTTCTATAGTGTTGACTTCGTGCTGATTGTAGGACAGTGCCGCAAGCCCTGAATTTTTAGCAAAAAGGGGAGCTACGCCCAGAAAAGCGTGGTTACTGGCTGGGATGGGCCGGTTTTCCTGTTGCAGTAGGACCGCAGCTGAATAGGCATAGGTGATTTGGTGCTTGTGGAGGAGGTAAGGCAGTTCCTTCCAATGCCCTCCATCTTTTGAACTCGGCAAAATGCTGATGGGCAGATGGTGGATAGCGCCGGCCGGGCTCACAAAGACCCGCTCTGGCAGGGTTTTGCCAAGGGGTGCCCAAAGCGCGGTATAAAGCGGGTAGGCAATAGATTGGAAAGTTTCCAGCGGAAGGTTGTGTTGTTGCTGGCTGAGTGCCCGGGTCAGTTCAAAAATTAATGGTTCCCACTCTGCCCGCGCAGGAAGGGCCGATAATTGCCAGTCTGCCCCATTCCAAAATAGTGCGTAGGACCGTTTTTCTCCGGCAAAGTAGGAAACCCAACCGGCATTGGCCGCATTCATTAACCGGACGAGATCACCGGTTGAGGCCTTGGTCCGCTGATACTTTTCAAAATAGTAGGTGGGGTATTGTTCCTCCAGGTTTGTAGTGAATAGCTGCAGCTGATGGCGCAAATCGGCTAATGCCCTTTGCAAGGGCGCACGGCGTGTAGTGTCAGCCGAAAGTGCCAGTTTTGACTCCAGGTATCCGATATTGGCTTTCAGGCCCTGCTCCTGAGCCAGGATCTCGGCAGGGATACCAGCTGTGTTTTTGGCCTGGGCATCCCGTAGGGTAGCAGCCAGCAGCGTAGCCCGGCTTTGCTCAATAAAGAAAAAGGCATCTTCAACGTAAGCGTCCTTCCTTGTGATTTGATGGAGCAAAAAGCAAGTTTCCAGGGCCTCTTCATAGACCGGCAGGGCGTTTTCCTGCAGGAATAGCTTCGACTTACGGGTTTCATACTGTTGCTGTAGCTGAGCTACGACCTGTTCGCAGGTGTAATAAGCGGACAGTGCCTGCTCAAGATAAGCCTGGTCTCTGGTCGCTTCATAAACAGCTTTTAGCGTTTTGGCTTTGGAAGCCATCACAATGAGCAGCTTCTGCCAGCTTCCTCTGATGCCGGCATTGGTTATCGTGGGATTGCTGTAACCCAGGGTGTCTGTAAATCCCGGCACCCGGTGGAAAATAGCGCGCTGATACTGTTGCAGGGCTTTATCGAGGAGCCCCATATCTAGGTACAAGTCGCCGATGTTGTCGAGTGTTGCCGCTTTATTGGGGTGAGGCCCTGCAGCCAAAGCCCTGTTTTTGGCTTTGAGGGACTGCTCCAATGCCTTCCGGGATTCTTCGTACCGATCCAGTTTTCGCAGGACGACACCGAGGTTGTTATAAACGAGTCCCAGGGATAAATCGTAACCTTTGTGTTGCTGGTAAATTGATATGGCCTGATTGTACTGTAGCAAAGCTTGTGCTCCTTCGCTCAGGTCGTCGTATATGTTCCCCAGATTGACATGAGTGAGCGCGACATCGGTATCTGTAGTTCCGTAAAGAGCTACAAAAATAGCCTGGGCACGCTGTATCTTTTCGAGTCCAGGGTGGTATTCTCCCAGGTTCCAAAGGGCAATGCCCATTTCATTATAGGTTTGGCCAACTTCGTAGCTGAGTTCGCCATAATGTTTCCGAAAAACAGGTAGTGCGGCATGGAGGTACTCTAAAGCGATATTGTACTCCCCCATGGCGTTGTACACCGCAGCTTGCTCAAAGTAGCTGTCCGCCACGCCTTCCGGGGCTTCCAGCTTTTGCCGGAGCGCCACCGCTTCCTTTAACGGGGGGAGGGCATTGATGAAATCCCCTTTTTCCTTCAGGGCGACCCCAAGGTTGTGGTAAGAACGGGCAACATCAGGGTGGTGAGCGCCCAGTACAGCGATCCGGATTGCTAAAGCCCGCTCGTAGGCCAGCTCTGCCTGACGGTATTGGTCGTTGAGGTACAGAAACACGCCATACTTGTGCCAAAGGTCGCCTAGAAAGGCAGTCTCTGTACAAGCCTTTGACTTGCGCTGCGCAAAAAAATCTTTAAGGAAGTCGATTGCCTGTTCCGCATCCAGCGAATCATAGCGTGCCATAGCCTGATCGTAGGCAAGGCTATCGGCGATAGCACAAGGGGCCTTCTGCTGTAGGTTAGCTCTGAAAGAAGTGGTCGTGTAGGAATGGAAAGGCAAGGCATTTCCGGTGACGGAAAAAGCAAGTGTGGTCAGGAGCGCGCCCCAAAACCATAGTTTTCTCATCATGTTGGGCGTATTTGCCCAATAAAGGTAGGATATCCGGCGCTTAATAGCGCTACAGGTGAGGTTTTTTCCGGGTTTTAAAAGGCCGGTGGGCCGTCATTAGGAGGCCCACCGGCAGGAATTACTGCTTCAAAATTTGCATACCAAAATTATGTTGTTCGGATTTTACCGATAGTACGTACCATCCCGATGCCCAATTGGGGGTATGGAGCTCAACGGTTTGTTCGCCAGGGTATACGTCAAACTGTTGTTGCCAGACGAGCTGGCCTAACACCGAGCGCACCTCAAGCCAAACCATTTGCGAACGGTCACTGTCCAGTCTTATATTCAGGTGCTGGCCAAAGGGCTGTGGCGCAGCTTCCATGCTCAGCCCATGCTGTACCGGCATAGCGAAAGCTGTGGAGCTTACCTCAGCACAACTGCTGTCAACCGGCATGCCCTCCAGCATATCAATGGCAGCCGACAAGTTGAGCTTTCCACCCGATGCCAGGCTATCGAGTTCCGGAAGTTGGGTGGCACTGTTCAGGAGTGCGGCTTTGATATCCAGGTGGGTCGCTTCAGGCTTCGTTTTCCAGAGTAATGCTGCTGCCCTGGAGACGGCTGCTGCGGCCATGGAGGTGCCATCACGGAAATCATAACCACCGCCCGGTACTGTACTGAAAATCCGCGTGCCAGGCGCAGCAATATCAACGGTGTGGATGCCGTAGTTGGAGAAATCAGCAAGAGCGGATTCCGAAATATCTAATGCCGACACCGAAATCAGATTGTCCAGATCAAAGCCCGAGGGGTAGTGAGGGATAATGTCATTGTTCGTGGTATCATTGCCTGCTGATGCCACGAATAGCGTTTTGCAGTTCTCACCAGCTCTGCGAATGGCATTTTCCAGTACAGGAGAAGGCAGCCCCTGGTACCCCCAGCTTAGATTGACCACCTGCGCTTCCTGATCGCGGGCATAGTAAATACCGCAGAGGGCTTCGAATAACAGCCCGAGCCCATCGTCCTGATGGCTTTTTATGCTCAGTAACTCAAGTGTGCCGGGTGGGTCACCGTCCGTAATGATACCCGCAATGTGCGTACCGTGCCCGTTGACCGGGTCTAGTGGCTGATTGTCTTCTTCTGCGAAGTCGTAGCCCTCGAAATCATCAACCAGGCAGTTGCCGTCGTCATCCATGCCATTCTGCATTTCAGCTTCATTTTGAGCCAGCATGCCCGCAAGGTCAGGATGGGTATTGTCAATGCCCACATCTATGACGGCTACTTTGGGAGACCAGTTCCGGCCTCTCCTCCTTCCCGGGCCTGAGGGCGGCGTTGGGGTTGCCGGATGGGTTTGTTGCTGGTCTTGCAGTGGGAGCACGTAATTGTTGTTGAGCTCTTCTACTTTAGACTTCGTCTTCGCAGCTTCCTTGGTTTCTTCAAGGCCCACTACAATATCGCCTTCCGGCAAATAGCTGGTATCGGGTAATTCCCATAGCTCTATGACGCCGCAGAGGCAGCTGTCGAGTAGTTCGGCCTGGAAGTAGGCCCTGAGGGTATCCCGCTCAAAGTCGGAAGCATCATCGGTGAATTCAATGATCATCTGATTGGGGACGAAGGCACCGCCCAGGCTATCAAGATCGTATAGCAACAGGGTTTGTGGCGCACTTTCTAAGGTCAGTGCAGGTAGCAGAGGGTGAGTAACCTGGGCTACGTAGGCTCCTTCATCAATGCCGGAAACACCAACTAGATTTAGGTCAGGAACCGGGCTGGGCAAAGTAAGCAGTGTGGCTTCAAAGAACCAGCTGTAGCTGAGGCCGGTACCAGGCGCATTGACTGTGAAGCTTACATTATCCCCGTCAAACGCATAGACAAAACCCGATTTGCCAAAGGTAGCCTGGGGAGCGTAGGTAAATGTGGTGGTGGATAAGCCGGCTAAAGGCAGCAAGTCGTCAAACTCCAGCCTGTTGTTTTCGCACCGGACACTGTCGAAGATATTGGTTGGGATATTTGGGAGATTTTCCAGCTCGTTGTCCTGCACCTGCAGTTCTTTCAGCAGCGGCATGGCAGACAGGTTGGAAAGGCTGGTAAGGGCATTGCCACTCAGGTCGATGACTTCCAGTGCGATCAGAGTGCTTACGGCGTTGGGAACTGCGCCGGTAAGGTTATTATCCGGAAGCCGGATGGCCTGAATGCGGTTGTCGGTCACCGTGATACCGTTCCATTGACTGACCGGAGCGGTGAGCCAGTTGTCGTCATTGATCCAGTTAGTGCCACCGGTCTCCTCGTAAAGGCTAACCAGTGCGAGGGAATCGTCCGGGCTGACTTGTGCAAAAGCAGAAAGCTGCAAAATCAGCAGCAAGGGTAATAGGATTGTGTTTTTCATGAATTGAAGCAGTTGAAAAACCGGGAGCAATTTGAGTTTGATTGCTCCCGGGTGAAAAAACCGTTTTACTTCTTAAAGCCTGCGGCGTACTTGACAAAGTTAACTTCATTGCCGTTGATCAGGCCTTTCTCATCGTAGCCGCACAGAAAGGTGACGTCGTAGCCATTTGCTCTGGCTTCTCCAAGGGCAACCCCAAGCTGCTGCTCATCAAGATGGTCAAAAGCGTACCAGTCAGAATGAGTGTCCTCATTGAAGATAGGGTTGAAGCGGATATTGGAGGTCGTATTGACCTGGGAAATGTCCATGTATGCCGCCAATCGGCCGTCATTCTTTGCATTCTCCATGTGCGTTTGTACGGTGTAGACATCAAGGTTGGAGAATGGAATAGTAAGTCCCACCTCTTTTTTGTCCATGAGAGCAGTGATGTGCCGCTCATCGTTGAGGTGTACGACCGAGCGGGAAACCAACCGGTAGCCTTCGTCTTTTTTCTGATTTAGAGTTTGCTGGTAGGCGCTGTTCTTCTTGTCAATAATGAAGTACTGATCTGAGGCAGAGCCTTCTACAAAAATGACGGCATACTTAATGCTAGAGCCATCTATGTAGCTTTCCAGCTGTTGAACCTTGTATCCTTGCAGTAGCAGTTCCATCTTACTGTTAAGCTGGCTTTCGCCTAAGCCTACATGCATCTCCCACTCTAAATTGTCTACGTTTTTCTCGAAGACGATGTTATAAAGCGTTTTCTGATACTGGTCTACCGAGTTACCTGCGGTATGTGTGAAGCCGTCTACCCATACAGGGATGTAGCCTTCGTCTTGCATGTCAAAGAGTAAAGTTCGGAATTCTGCTGTGGTGACTTTAGTCTTAGCTATAAAGTCAGAAGGGGTCGCCGGTTGAACAACTATATCAGGGGCGTCAATTTCAGTTATAGGTTCAATGACTTCCTTCTCACAGCTGCTGAACGAAAAGGCGGCAATCAATGCCAGAAGTAAAAGGGGGACAAAAGTCAAACGATCAAAAATTGGGCTTTTCATGGGTAAAGAATTTTTTGTTTAAATGAGTGTGAAAAAATTCACGGGATTATAAATCGCTGTTGTCGCCCCTTAGTACAGCACCGGCTGCGAAACCTAACCGCCGGGTAGGAATTTTTTTATCTTTTTTTAGATTTTGATTTTAAATAGCTGATATACAGTTATTTGTGATTTTTATTTTTTTTGAGAAAAGACATCTTTAAGGATAATACTATATCAGGTAAGGGGTTATAAGCCACCCGAAAAACGACCTGCAGGTTGTCATTTTCTTCTTTAGCTTTGTAGAAAGTATAGATCAGCGGTTAGATTTTATCGATCAACGGGTACTTATGTTTAGAAAGAACATCATTACGGATGAGGCACTGGTGAAAAGCATTAGTGCCGGCGGGCGTTCAGAAGCCCGCGCTCTTGAATACCTTATAGATAAGGAGTATCCAAAAGTCCTGCATTTTGTCCTTCAGCATGGCGGCAACGATGCTGATGCGGACGATGTCTTCCAGGAAGCGCTTACGGCTTTGGTGCTAAATATCAGGCGAAGCCAATATAAAGGCGAAAGCGCATTAGGTACTTACCTGTTTGCGATTGCCAAGGGCGTTTGGTTTAAGCGTATCCGTAAGGTGGGCAGGGACCGGGACCGGGATCAGGAAGTAGGGCGCAGCTCTGAAACCGTGGATTTGTCCACCCCTGAGACCCCTATGATTGCTGCGGATAAGCGGCAGACCCTGCTTGAGGTATTTGAAAACCTGGGCGAAAAGTGCCCTGATGTTTTGTTCCTGTGGGCCTCTGGATACAATATGGAGGAGATCGCCCTCCGGGCGGGCTACAGCAGCGCGCAGGCCGCGATGAACCGCAAGAACAAATGCCTCAAGGCGCTGCATGCCCAAATGGATGACAACCCCATTTTAGTTGATCTGTTAAAAAACCTGCGATGAAGAATCAGTACACTTTTGAAGATATTGAAGCCTACCTGGCTGAGGAACAGACAGAAGAGGAGCGTCGGTCCTTTGAAGCCGACCTGGAAGAGGATGTGAGGCTACAGGAGGCGGTCAAAAAACACCGTTTGGCGCACCAATTGACTTCGGCCTATGTGGCAGAGCGTACGCGGGGGCAGGTTGCTGAGGTCTTCAATGCGCACCGCAGGCAAAAGTCAGGCAGGGTGATCCCGATGGGAAGATGGGCGGCAGCCGCAGCAGCTGTGCTCGTGTTGCTGGTAGCCGGTTATTGGATGATTAGCAGCCCGCAGCAGTCGGCTCCTGCGCTGGTCACATCCTATTTTGAACCTTACCCCGACCGGGTTACGACGATGGGCAGTGAGGCCGATGCGCTCACAGAGGCCATGGCAGCCTATAATGCCGGGCGTTACGAGGAAGCGCTTACGCTCTTTGGTGCGCTGCCACAAGGGAGCCTGCAGATGGAGTTGTTGAACCTTTATACCGGCACCGCTGCTCTTCAAGCCGGACAAATGGATCTGGCTGAGCAGGCCTTGGCGCAGACCGCCCGTTCAGCAACCGCTTATGCTCCGGCTGGTCAATGGTACCTGGCGCTCACCTACCTCCAGCAGGAAAAAACAGCCTTGGCCAAACCACTACTGGAGGAACTCCGGCAGGGAGGTGCTTACAAGCAAAAGAGTGCTGCTGAACTGCTAGACCAGTTACCTTAACTGAAGAGCAACTACTACCCAATGCTCCCCCCACGGGTCGGTATACTCGTGTATGTTTTGGAACCCCACCTTCTCATGCGCCCGTATCGACCGGGGGTTACGAGTAGAGATTTCAGTAACGATAAAATCAAAATCCCCGGACAGGCGCTCCTGCATATCCCGGTACAATCCGGCAAAAACGCCACTGCCCCGGTAGGGCTTGGCCACACACACCTGCCCCATCACAAAGTAAGCCCACTCCTTCAGGGGTTTACCCTCGCAAATAATCCCGTCGAGCAGTTCAAACATGGGGAATAAGATCGGGATCCGCTCCCGAAAACGAGTCTCCATCACCAGGGCGTAACCTGCCAGAGTGTTTTCATCCCAAGCTGTGCTGTGCCCATAGGGCGTGTTCATATCCCCCAGCGTCTCCATGTCGTGGTCTACAGTGACGAAGCCCTGCTCCTTCAGCTCTTCTACCGTAATTTTTGCCGAAAGGTTGACCTTTTGCAGTTGCATAATGGCTTGCAAGTCATTATCGCTAGAGGCAGCACGGTAAGTTATGGCATTGGGCATAAGCGTAAATGCTGGTACCTCGTAAAAATAGGAAACCTGGGGTGATTTTGAGAAAGGGGTCCACAAAAGTACACTGATGGCACTGATCTGACTGATGCCACTGATCTTGCAACCTAGTGCCGCGGTAGAAGCCTGCCCCGCTCTTATGCCCCCGCTCGCAATCCGTGAAAATCCGCGTAATCCGTCCAATCCGTGTTCCCTCACGCCACACACGACAATAGTACACTGATGCCGCTGATCTGCCTGATGCCACTGATCCTGTCAACCCAGTGCCGCCGTAGAAGCCTGCCCCGCTCTTATGCCCCTTCTCGCAATCCGTGAGATCGGAAGAGCACACGTCTG
>NZ_JAVJSK010000093.1:0-13626 GCF_040219495.1 Phaeodactylibacter sp.
AAGTGGCCCGGCGATAAATAGCTTCCTACATCGATCACTACCCCGTGCTGCTGCCCGGGCTCATATTTTTTAAATGTTGCCATAGTACACATTATAGCAATTTTTATCTGTTTCTCATAACCAGTTTTCGGTCAGCCTGTAAGGCTAAACTCCGGTTTTCGTGCCTCGTCTAACCAAAAAATTGTTAGTTTTCGACTAGAAGACAAAAGTCCCAACACGCTCTAAGCAATCTGTCCTATTCGTCATCGATACTTGACAGAGCAACAGTGCTTTGTCAAGTATAAAAAGCTGGGTAGCCAGAGATGAGCAGAAAGGGCTTCGCCTTTGCTGGGGAGAACACGCAACTTCTCCGAAGTCTAGTAGTGCTTGCTGGTTTGGCTCCACTCTTGGTTTCGTACTTCAGACTGCTCTTGCCAAAAGTAAACCCCAACGAGCGCTCAAGCATGCACCGGTCTACCCTTTCAGGTTTTGCCATTCACAGATGCTAATCTTCACTGACTTTCACGGCTTTACCTTTGCCATTGGATTTAGACTTATCATCCGCATCACTATCAGGCTCTTCCGCTACGCCGGTGATTTTATTTTTGACCTTCTGCTCAATTTCAACCGCGACTTCCGGGTTATCCATCATAAATTGCTTAGCCGCTTCACGGCCCTGAGCGATTTTAGCCGTATCGTAGCTATACCAGGCACCACTTTTCTGTATGATATCGTGGTCGACACCAAGATCGACGATTTCACCTACTTTAGAGATGCCCTCTCCGTACATGATATCGAACTCTGCGATGCGGAAGGGGGGCGCGAGTTTATTCTTCACCACCTTCACTTTCACGTGGTTACCGACTACGTTGCCCTCCTTGTCCTTGATTGCGGAACCGGAACGACGGATATCGAGGCGCATAGAGGCATAAAACTTCAGTGCATTACCACCGGTAGTGGTTTCCGGGTTACCGAACATGACGCCGATTTTCTCCCGCAGCTGATTGATAAAGACACAGCAGCAGCCGGTCCGGCCGATTGTGCCCGTCAGTTTACGCATCGCCTGAGACATGAGCCGTGCCTGAAGGCCCATTTTGGAATCGCCCATTTCCCCTTCGATTTCACTACGAGGCACCAATGCGGCGACGGAGTCGACCACGATGATATCGATAGCCCCTGAGCGGATAAGGTTTTCGGTGATTTCCAGTGCCTGTTCGCCATTATCCGGCTGAGCAATGAGGAGGTTTTCAGTATCGACGCCCAACGCCTTTGCATAGGTACGGTCGAATGCATGCTCTGCATCAATAAATGCGGCGATACCGCCCTGCTTCTGGCACTCTGCAATAGCGTGAATAGCCAGGGTTGTCTTACCAGAAGACTCCGGCCCGTAAATTTCAACGATACGCCCGCGGGGGAATCCATTTACGCCGAGCGCGATATCGAGGCTCAAAGAGCCGGAAGGAATGGCATCTACTTCGATAACGTTATCGTCACCGAGGCGCATGATTGAGCCCTTCCCGTAGGTTTTCTCTATCCGGTCTACTGTCAGCTGAAGTGCTTTCAGTTTAGCTTCCCGGTCCTTGTTGACGTCTGCCATTTCGTGTGGTTTTATCAAGATTTTGTTTGAATGCCCAACAAAAATAAACACTTCGTTTATAAAAAGCAAACAAACGCTACAATTTATTTGAAAGACCGCCACTGCAAAGCGGCTGCAGGGCGAGCCTCAAGTTAGGCAAACCGGGCAGGGATTCAAAGAGAGGAAGGAGGAAAATACAGAAGCCCCTGACCATCATAAGAAAGTCAGGGGCTCCATAAGTAGTGGATCAACCGGTGCTCAATGTGAGCTTTCCAGGGCAGCTCGTTCACTACTATACTCCAGCACGCGCTGAAGTGTTGTTTTCGAGGGGCTGAACGTCACCTTCGGCAGCGCTCTGTGAGCGGCCTTAAGCTCGCTGTATTCCTCAAATAGCCCGAATTCCCGAGTGAGTGCCTCCTCAAGGCCGAGCCGTTCTGATACCGTCACCTCATTGTAGAGGTATCGGACGAGATGGTTGGATGTAAAGCTTTGCTTCATAGAATAATTTGATGTGGATACGTTTGATAAAATCACCTATTAAACTAAAGAAAAGGGCTACATATTGCCCTTTAAATTTGTTTTTTTCAGTGCTGCACCACCAAAAGCTCCTGAAGCGCTGAGCTTACTTCACCCGGTACCAGGTTTGCGTGCGGTAAACCCCGGTCCAGTGCTTACCGCGCACCTTTAATTCATTCGGCTTACCTTCTTCAAACCATACCGAACAGCCATACTCGCTGCCCGCTTCCGGGTCCATAATGGTGCCATTCTTCCAGTAATCCTTGTAGGGCTCAAGGTCATCGATAATAACCATACCCACCAGCTTTTTCCCTTTTCGGCTGCCCGTGCAAGCTTCGCAGACTTGGTTCTGAGGATATAGCAGAAGCTTGGTGATTTTCCCGTGGTATTTTCCGCCATCCTGGTAAATCTCCACATGCGACTTGGCCTCGCCGGTCTCATCGTCAATGGTTTTCCATACGCCAGTTGGTGCATTTTGTGCCTGAACACTTATTACACCAGCCAGTGTGACAGCCAGAAGTAACAACAGCTGTTTCATCATCTCGCTTAGTTTAAGTTTTGGGTTTCAACCTTTTAATCAACCTTCACTTCATAGTCCATACCCAGGGCTTTAGGGTGCCAAAACACCTCGTCGAAGTCCGCCACGCGGTTTGCTTCCACCCGGATGCCTTCTGCCTCCAGCCGCTCCTGCATTAACGTGGGTGTGGGAAAGTGATTCCGCCCGGTCAGCTCGCCCTTACGGTTGACCACCCGGTGGGCCGGAATGCCTTCCTCGTGGAAGCTGTTGTTCAGCGCCCAGCCAACCATACGGGCGGAGCCCAGGGCCAGGAAATCGGCAATCGCGCCATACGTGCTTACCCGCCCAGGTGGAATCTCCCGGGTCACAGCGAATACCAAAGTATAATAAGAAGGCTGTGCCATGGTTCACATTTCAATTCTATAACTTTGCAGAGTGAGCATGCTGTTTATTTATATCAGCAGTTGAGCATTTATATTGACAAGCAACACCCATTATAGTTTATGCTAAAGACAAAAGTAAAGGCCAGCGCCGTGACCAACCTTACTGATGCCCGTTATTTTGCCGCCTGGGAAGTGGAGTGGCTCGGCTTCAACCTCGATACCGGAGCCGCAGACTACATCCCCCCTGCCAATATGGAGGCCATCCGCGAATGGGTGGACGGCGTGAAAATACTCGGCGAATTCAACCTGCAGGCCACCGATGAAATCCTGGGCGCCGTTGATATGCTCAAGCTCGATGCCGTACAGGTGGGCATGTTCGCCGACCTGCAAACCCTCAAAGCCCTGCACAAAGCAGAAGTGCCCGTCATTCAGGAAATGGTGGTGCAGGACCTGAGCGAGCTCGATGCTATAGCCACCCAGATGAAGGCTAACGAAGACCAGGTGCAGTACTTTGTGCTCGACTTTGCCAAAAACAACCTCAAATGGGCTGATATTCAGTCCAATGCACTGGGCCAGCTTCAGGAACTTTGCGAAGAATTCCCTATCTTGCTAAGTGCTGACTTCCCTGCCGGGCAGGTAGAAGAAGTACTGGAAACCACTGCCACAGCGGGTATCAGCGTACAGGGGGGCGAAGAGGAAAAAGTGGGCTATAAATCCTTTGATGAACTGGATGACCTGTTTGAGGCACTGGAAACCTTTGAAGAATAAAGCGACCAGCCAGGTTGCCCATTTCAACGCTAAAAAGCTAAGCCCTGTTCTTTTGCTTAACCTGGCCAACCACCGGTTTTCGGTGGCTCGGTGAACCCTGTGGCCGCTTTCATAATCTCAAAATACACCCCCATGAAAAAGGGCTTTGTACTGCTGCTTCCTCTTTTGAGTTTGTGGATTCAACTCATTGCACAAAACAATGATCTTGAATGCATTCCGTTTGCACCTGTTACCCTTTTTGAAACCAACAGTGCCTGTCAGGTGGAGCTCAGCCCCTTTCAGCTGCTTACCGGTGACCTGCAAAACTACGATGAAAGCAATTTCCTGCTGACGATATTTGATGGCAGCTCCAGCAATGGAAGTATCCTGGATGGTCCTGGCACGTATGAATTCGAAATCCAGTGCTTTGGTCTCGACATCCCGCCCTGCGGAGACTTCACTTCGTGTTCTGGCATTATAAGTGCCACACTGCCTGTACCAGAGATCACCTCTAATGCGGCGGCCATTTGCCCCGCTGCCAATCCCGGCCCTAATACCCCGGGCGGCACGCAGGACTGTGAGAAAGTCTGCGCCGGCAGTACCGTCACTTATGCCTTAACAGATAGCACTTTCACCATTGAGTCCGTACAGGTCAGCGGCAGCGATGACTTTGCCATCTTTGGCAACCATGTAGAAGTCACCTGGGAGGACGCTGGCTTTGGCAGCCTTTCCCTGCTCGTCAACGGTTCCTGTGGAATAACGCAACAAGTGTTCACCTGCGCTGAAGTCCTGGAAATCCCTACCGCTGAATTCAAAACCCTGCCCGAAGCCAGTGGCGACACCCTTTTTGTCTGTCAGGGGCAATCCATACAGTTCCTCAACAACAGCCAGGCCGCCGAATCTTTCTTTTGGTCCTTCGGTGATGGGAACACCTCTTCCGGGGGCCAGCCCAGCCACCGGTACGAACTGCCGGGCACCTACACCGCTACCCTTTCGGCTTTCAATGAATGTGAATGCGTGGATGAAAACCGCCTAACCATCGTAGTGGAAGAAGGGGAAGTGCCGATTGTAGACTGTGTGGGCACGCTCTGCGCCGGGCAAATTGGCACCTACGAGGCGGCAACCGATTGCAGCACTTACACCTGGAATATCATCGGAAACGGCACCATTATCGACGGTGGCGGCCCACAGGATGACTTCATCAGTGTGGAATGGAACGAAGGGCCCGCAGGCACCGTGCAACTGGAAGTGAGCGATTGCCCCGACCCCGGCAGCTGCACCAGTGTCTTTGAAGCCCAGGTCCCCATTCTGGATGACACCATTGCCATCAGCGGCGCGACCAATGTCTGCCGGGCAGCAACCAGCGTGTACAGCATCGCTCCATACGAAGGCACCGCCATGACGTGGTCGGCCAGCTCTCTTGGCACCATCCTGGAAGGGCAGGGCACCAACGAAATCGTGGTGGAATGGGCCAATTTCCTGTCCAATCAGCCACAGTGGGTCGCCGTGGAGCTCGACAATTGCTACCTGGGCTGCGTGGCTGCTGACACCCTTCCGGTACGCATCACCCCCGGGCTTTTGATAGAAGCGCCTTTGGAAGCTTGTGCCGGCGATACTATAGCCATTGATGCCCTGAGCATCCCCAGCGGCAGCCCCGCCCTTTCCACCTGGGTGCTCCAAAATGCCACCGGCGATACTGTTTCGGTCAACAACAGCGTTACCGGTACCTGGTCGCTCCCCCTCGACTTTACAGATGGGCTCTACGAGGTGACCGCTACGCCCGAAACCGGAAGCGGGTACTGCCTGATGCAGGCCTCCGCCGTACTCAGAGTACTGCCGGCAGTGCCTGCGATTGAAGACATACAGGGCGCCCGGCAGATTTGCCCGGGCCAGGTTTACACCTACGAGGCGGCATCCGACCTGAACGGCGCCCGCTTTTTCTGGACCATCAACGATGGGGGGGCCCTTTCCACCCGTACTGGCAACCCGGTCAATGTAAGCTTTGGCCCTACCCCACCCTACGAAATCAGCGTGCGCCAGGAAAGCGTACTAGGCTGCACTTCTCCCGACACGCTTATCGCTTTGGATACCCTCCCGGAGCTTCAAATCAGCGGGCCGGACGAAACCTGCAATCAGGAAATCACCTCTTACAGCGTAGCGGATATCGAAGGGCTGGACTACAACTGGAGCATCAGCCCTGCCGGCGCTGGCACTATCATCAATGAAAATGGCAGTGCGGATATTATTGTCAGCTGGCACTACACTGGCTTTGCCACTCTTACAATGGAAGCCTGTGATCAGATCGCCCTCCTTCAGGTGGCCGTCTATGGCTTACCGGAGCCGGTGGTTGACCACCCCGATGTCCTTTGCCCGGAGGAAACCGCCACCATTCAGACCACTACCCCTTTCGATAATTACCTCTGGCTGGATGAGCTGGGCAATATCGTCTCCCTAAACAACACCCCGGACCTGGGCCCGGGCTTCTACCGGACGGTAGTCACGGACTTCAACGGCTGTGCTGAAGATACTTTGTTCCTGATCCGGGGGCATGAGGCACCGGAAGTCAGCATTTCCACGCCCGACCCCAATGGCTTTTGCAACCTTACCCCCTCCACCCGCCTGTATGCTACCGATACCGAAGCCGGGTATACTTTCCAGTGGCTACAGGACGGCAACCCTGTAGGAGCCAACAGCGCGCAGTACACCGCAACCGACTTCGGGGATTACCAGGTGAGTGTGACCGATCAGAACGGGTGTACAGACCTTTCTAACACCATTTCCGTGCTCGACTGCGGCGGCATTGGCGGCGGCATTTTTCCGAACAGCCCGGGCTGTGCCGGCACCATTGACCTGCAGCAAATGAGCAATGGCGACTGCAACGACCGCAGCTACGAAGCCATCGTGTCTGCCAATTATATCCCAGGCACTGCCGTCTGGAACTTTGACGATCCCGGCAGTGGCCCGGGGAATGTATCCTTTGGCACCCTGCAAACCAGCCATGTCTTCTCCAGCCCCGGCTTCTACCGGATATTATTTATTGGAGAATTTACGGACCCCGGTACAGGACAAGCAACCACCTGCTCTTTCTACCGCCCCGACACGGTCTATGCGGTCGCCCATTTCAATGCTGACACCGTTTGTGCAGGCGAGCCCACGACCTTCACCGACCGGTCTCGTTTTATTGACGGGGCAACGATCGATAGCTGGGCCTGGGATTTTGGTGACCCCGCCAGCCCGAACAACGTTTCCAACCTGCCTGATCCCCAGCATTTCTACACCGCTCCGGGCGTATACACTGCCACCCTGACCATCACGAGCAATGGCTGCACGTCTACCTTCAGCCGGCCGGTCACTGTCAAAGGCTTGCCCGAGGTAGCTTTCCCGCAGCCCGCCGTAAGTTGTGCCGACGAAGCCGTACAATTTGAAGCCGATGCAGGGCCTGATGTCACAGAACTTTTCTGGAGCTTCGGCGACCCGGCCAGCGCGGAGGCTAACGAAGCCGAAGGGACCATCGCCTACCACCGCTTTGAAGCGCCAGGCACCTACACCGTCTCCCTAACTGCCATCGGGCGCTTCGGCTGCGACAGCACTTTCGTGGAAACGGTGACCATTCTGCCCAATAATCTGAGCGGTATGATTAGCTCGAATGGCACTCAATTTTGTGCGGGGGATACGGCCGTACTTACAGCACCTCCGGGCGGCATTTCCTGGGCGTGGAGCAACGGCGGGACCGGGGACAGCCTCCTCGTTATTCAAACCGGTATCTACGATGTTACCGTTACCAATGCGAATGGCTGCACTTATACACCTGACCCGGTGGAACTAGCCTTCCGCCCTGCCCCCGAAGACACCATCCGGGCGGTGATTTACAACGAACTGGGCCAACCCCTTGGGTACGACTACGACACCCTGGAAGTTTGTGAGGGCAATGATGTATTTCTGGAAACCCTGGGAAATCCCGACTATTCCTACACCTGGTCCAACGGCACCGGTGCGGTCGCCATAGAATTCTCCGATGACCGGGGCAACTTGCTTACTGCCGGCACTTATACTTATGATGTTACCGTGACCGAAACCGCTTCCGGTTGCACCAACGTGGAAGGCCCATTTACGGTGATTGTCAATCCGGCGCCGGAAGTGCAGATCAGCCAATCGCCCGGTGGTTTTGTGTGTGAAGGCACCCTGGTCACCTTTACAGTGGACAGCCCTGACCCTGCCCTCTCCTACCGCTGGAGCAATGGCGTTACCGGTCCCGTCATGCAAACCGATCAGCCCGGGCGCTACATCGTGATGGCCACTAACGGTTTCGGATGCGAAAGCGAAAGCAACACCCTGCAGATTGAGCCCGGCCCGGATATTTCACTGGTGCCCAATGGCTGCTACAGCCGCTGCCGCCCGGACACCCTTTGCCTGCCCGAAATCCCCGGCATCAATACCTATCAGTGGGTATTTGAAGGCATGCCACTGGGGGCAACCTCCTCCACTGTCCCCGAGCTGATCGCCACCGAAAGTGGCAGCTACTGGCTGGACATGGTTGCTGAAAATGGCTGTGCCCTGTCCTCCGAGCCCTTACAACTGGAACTCTTCGACGGGTTAAGCCAGCTGGAGGGGCAGGTGTATATCGATGTCAACGATAATGGCATCATTGACGCAGCAGATACGCTCTACAGCGGAGCCGTCATTGACCTATTGCAAAACAACAGCCTGCTGAACAGCGCTATAGCGAATGCCCCCAATGGTTACACCTTCCCCAATCTACCGGCAGGTGGCTATCAACTACAGCTCGATACCACTCAGTTGCCACAGGAATTAGTACCGGTTTACACCGAAATTGACACCACCACCTTTGGCTGTTTCCTTGCCTTCCCCGCCGACTGGCTGCTGCAGGTGAATTGCACCCCTGACACCACCAACTTTAGCTTTGCCGGCTGTGACTCGGTAGTTTACGAAGGGGTAACCTATGTGCAGGATACCGTTCTGGAAAGTGCGCTGAGTAGCTTTTGGGGCTGTGACAGCCTGGTGCAGGTTTCTATTGACATACTACAGCCCACAGCTGCCACCCTGCAGGCCAACGCTTGCGAGAATGAAGCTTTCGACTATCAGGGCACGCTTATCCCGGCCGGTACACAGCAGGATTTTATGCTTACTAATGTTGCAGGTTGTGATTCCATATTGACGGTGGTGGTGGCAACGCTATTGCCTACGGATTCCACACTTACCCTCGCCGCTTGTGAGGGGGAAAATGTGGACTATCTGGGTACGCCGGTGCCGGCGGGAACACAACAAGACTTCACCTTTCCCAATACCAATGGATGCGACTCCATAGTCACGGTGGTTGTTGAAACGCTACTGCCCACCGATTCTACGATCGATCTCGCGGCTTGTGAGGGTGAAAGCGCGGACTATCTCGGGACGCCTATACCCGCAGGGACGCAGCAGGACTTCACCTTCACCAATGCCAATGGCTGTGACTCCGTCGTCACTGTGGTCGTGGAAACGCTATTGCCTACCGATTCTACGATCAATCTCGCGGCTTGTCAAGGCCAAAGCGCAGACTATCTCGGTACACCAGTACCCGCCGGGACGCAACAAGACTTCACCTTCACCAATGCTAACGGCTGCGACTCCGTGGTCACTGTAGTCGTCGGAGTCCTCCTGCCCACCGATTCCACAATCAATCTCGCCGCTTGTGAGGGCCAAAGCGCAGACTACCTCGGTACACCAGTACCCGCCGGGACGCAACAAGACTTCACCTTCACCAATATTAATGGGTGCGACTCCGTCGTCACTGTGGTCGTGGAAACGCTATTGCCTACGGATTCCACACTTACCCTCGCCGCTTGTGAGGGGGAAAATGTGGACTATCTGGGTACGCCGGTGCCGGCGGGAACACAACAGGACTTCAACTTTCCCAATACCAATGGCTGCGACTCCATAGTCACGGTGGTTGTTGAAACGCTACTGCCCACCGATTCTACGCTCAATCTCGCGGCATGCCAGGGCGAAAGCGCAGACTACCTCGGTACGCCTGTGCTGGCGGGAACGCAGCAGAACTTCACCTTCACCAATGCCAATGGCTGCGACTCCGTGGTCACTGTGGTCGTGGAAACGCTATTGCCTACGGATTCTACAATCAATCTCGCCGCTTGTGAGGGCGAAAGCGCAGACTACCTCGGTACGCCTGTGCTGGCGGGAACGCAGCAGGACTTCACCTTCACCAATGCTAACGGCTGCGACTCCGTAGTCACTGTGGTCGTGGAAACGCTGATGCCTACCGATTCTACGCTCATGCTGGCGGCTTGTCCCGGCGAAAGTGTGGACTATCTCGGCACGCCAGTCATCGCTGGTACGCAGCAGGACTTCAACTTTACCAATGCGAATGGGTGCGACTCCGTGGTCACCGTGGTCGTGGAAACCCTCCTGCCCACTGATTCCACCCTGCAGGTGCAAGCCTGTACGGGTACTGACTACGTGTACGAAGGCACAACCATCCCGGCAGGCGAGACCGCAAACTTTACCTTTATCAACGCCAATGGGTGTGACTCCATGGTTACAGTGGAGGTGGAGGCAGTGGAAGCTCTGGAGACCAACATCGCCCTATCTGCCTGTGAAGGGGCGAGTATTGATTACAATGGTACCGAGCTTCAGGCGGGGCAGGACACGGTATTCACTTTCCAGAGCGCTGCCGGGTGCGACTCTTTGGTTTTTGTGGAAGTGGGCACAGCCGACCCCAGCTTCACCACCATCAATCTCGAAGCCTGTACCGGAACGACCGTTGATTTTGAAGGGCAATCCCTCAGCCCGGGCGATTCCCTGCAGCTGGAACTGACCAATAGCGAAGGGTGCGATTCTGTTGTGCTGGTGCGGGTGGAAGAACTATCCGCTCCCGTGCCCACAGCAACCACAACGCCCAGTTGCCCGGAAGGCAGTACAGGAGCATTGGTAGTTCAGGACAGCTCCCAGCAACCACTGACCTTCACCCTGCAAGGTTTCCCTACGCAGAGCGACCCGGCATTCAGCGACCTGAGCGCAGGCGATTACAGCGTGACTGTTGCCAACACCAGCAACGGTTGCACGGCTACGCTCATGGCGACCGTTGAAGCCTTGCCACCGCTGCAGGCCGAACTCGATATTCAGCCCGGCGATTGCGAAACACCATTGACTACGGTTGATGCCGTCGTGCTCTCCGGTGCAGAATCAGAGCTTTCCTACAACTGGAGCAATGGAGAAAGCGGCCCGATGGCGCAATTCGATACTGCCGGCACTTACCAACTGACCCTCAGCAACGCCTGTGAGGTAATGACGCTGAACTTCAACGTCACCGCTCCAAGGGTGGACGAAGCGGCTTTCCTTTACCTGCCCACCGCCTTCTCCCCCAACGAGGACGGCAATAACGATACCTTCCAGGCTTACCCGGCACCGGGCCTGGAGTGGCAGTCCTTCAAGCTAATGGTCTTTGACCGCTGGGGCAATCAGCTGTTTGAAAGTAATGACCCGCTACTGGGTTGGGACGGCATTTTCAAAGGCAGCCTAATGAATACTGGTTTGTATGTGTACCACCTCAAGGGTAAGGTGTTTTACTGCGGTCAGGAATTGGATGTGGAACGGGAAGGCGGGGTCATGCTCGTACGGTAAGGCTGAAGGCGTTGAACTTCTTGCAGCAATCGCCCCCCCGACTATTGCAATACCATGAGCGAAACTTCAGGTAAGTTCGAAGCATAGGGTATGAAAAACGCGCGTTGGCCCCTGCAATGAGACAGGAATCCAACGCGCGTTTTTTTATTTGAGCCGGTTTGGCGTTTGTTGCTATTTGTCAATCTAGTGCCTCAAGTCATAGATCTCTGATACTTAAGTTGAAGTTATTTTTCGACTAATCAAGGCGAAGAGTAGGCGGAAAAGAACGAAACTTGGGGTGTCAAGGATTTATGGCTTGAGGCACTAGTGCTCTGCCAAGTATGAAAAGCGGCGTATTCTGAGATAATCAGAAGGAGCATTTCTCCTCGGCTGGATATAACGTGCGACTTCTCCGAAGTCGATCTCCCGTGGTGTTGCCAGGGTTACAAGGGTGTAACTTCTGCGAAGTCTTCCAGCATGTGCGGCCCGTTGTGGTTCATAATGGCACTGCATTAAAACACTGATAAAGGGGGATTCCCCCCCTCTATCAGCGTAGCATGGGATGATAATAGCAGGTGACAATCGGTTCGTTAGGCCGTTACTGAAGCGTAATGTAGAATGAATACTCATTTGGTGTTTTAGGGAACGCTCAGTCATCACACTTGCTTATATCACCTAGAATAGTTCTGCTAAACAGCGTTAAAACCTGATAGGAACATACCTTAAGGGATGCTATCTTAGCATCTCTAAGACCTGACCGTAACGGGCCTGTCAAAAGCAAAGCCCATCAGGTTTTTAAAGCTGCTTAAGCTTTTACAGGCTGAAGTTTCCTGATGATACTGACCACCTCTTCGCGGCTTTTATGTAGCCTGGATTCGATTCTTTTGAGCAGATCGTTTTCTTTACCTGTTTCAAATTTCAAATCTGAATCTGTAAGCTGATCATACTTCGCCTTCATTTGTTTGGATAGATTTTTCCAATCGCCCGTCATTTTGAAGGATTCTTGTTTTTTCTCGCCCTTAACCGTTTCTTTTGAATGTTGCATAATCTTTTCCTTTTAGTGTTGCAGATAAACCTCTACAACAGTGCAAAGGTGGGAGTATCTCAAGCCTAAAGCGTTATGCATATCAGGATTTCAGTTACATGTATCACACGTTTCGAGAACGTGATCAGAGGTCTTCCAGGTTTTTTTTGCGCCGCTGCCCCAGCTTTTTGTAGAAGGTAGGGCTAAGCCCGGTCACTTTTTTGAACTGATTAGACAAATGGGCCACACTGCTGTAATGTAACCGGTAGGAAATCTCAGTGATGTTGAGTTCGTCATACAGCAAAAGTTCTTTCACCTTTTCAATTTTATGTTTGATGATGTACTGTTGAATGGTGATGCCTTTGACCTCCGAAAAAGTGTTAGCCAGATAGGTATAATTATAGCCTAGCTTATCGCTTATGTATTCAGAATAGTTTACTTTTGGAACTTCATCGGCATAGTGGATCATTTCTACAATGACACTCTTGATTTTCTCAATCAGGATACTTTTCTTGTCATCCAACAGTTCCAACCCTGATCTACGCAAATTTTCATTCAGCTGACGCTTCTGCTCTTCTGTAATGTCCTCTAATATTTCAACCATGCCCAAAGTAACGATAACGTAGTGCAAGCCTAGCTTCTTCAGTTCTTCCCTAACCACCATTTTGCACCGTAGACTGACCATGTACTTGATATATAGCTTCATAACATGGGCTTTAAATCTTTCCTTAATAATGCTTAAAGGGCATCATTAAATCGAGCTATTCCCCCCTCGTTTGCCTGAAGCATATCTGACGGATCAAATTAGCCACAAGGGTTGAAAGGGGTTCGAAAATGATTGACTTGCGATAGGAAGAAATGGCAACCGTGTTGAACGTTACATGACCTTTTCCTTTTAATACTACAGATAAACCTCTCCAGCACTACAAATGTGAAAACATTTCACACACGAAGGGTTGTACATTTCTAGGATTAAGTTACATATATCACATGTTTCAAGGGCGTGCTAGAGGTCTTCCAGGTTTTTTTTGCGCCGCTGCCCCAGTTTTTTGTAGTAGGTGGGGCTAAGCCCGGTCACTTTTTTGAACTGATTAGACAAATGGGCCACACTGCTGTAATGTAACCGGTAGGAAATCTCGGTGATGTTGAGCTCGTCATACAGCAAAAGTTCTTTCACCTTTTCAATTTTATGTTTGATGATGTACTGTTGAATGGTGATGCCTTTGACCTCCGAAAAAGTGTTAGCCAGATAGGTATAATTATAGCCTAG
>NZ_JAVJSK010000094.1:0-68509 GCF_040219495.1 Phaeodactylibacter sp.
TTCGAAGTTCCGCATTCTCATGCTTACCTTCTAACAAAACAGTGTCAATGAACTTTCTGCCCTCAATTGGGCGTATCTTTAAGCAGCTCTTCAGCCGCTCTAAAATCTTACCTGAAAACCAGCGCTCATCTGCGCTGCCCAGCCTTTTTCTCAAGGCGGACTGCAAAGATACGCTGACTTTTCATTCCTGCAAACTTTCTGAGGCTTTTTATTCCAAATTAGTGCCGTGTGCACCTTGTTCTAAATAACCCCGTCCCAAAAGTTAGCCGCTCCTCTTTAAAAGCGAGTGCAAAGATAAAACCTGATATTGAAATTACCAAATTTATTTTGCTCCTTTTTTCAACCGCTCCTCAAAGCGCTGCCTCTCTTGCGAAGCGAATGCAAATGTATAACCCTTTTCCCGTTCTCACAAGCAACTTTTGCTTTTTCCTGAAAGGGTAAAAGTCAGGTAGCGGCCATCATTTGGTAACGTCCTACTGATAGCGGCTATCCCGAATTCAAAACACTAAATCTACAGGGCCACATACTGGCAATCGTGCTATTCTCGGTCAATAATTTTTTAACGCTGCTACCGGAGCAGCTCGATAGCCCGTTCCAGCGCTTCATCTCTTCCGTTTAAATAGTCCGCACGCACATTCTGCACCACCTCATCAGGCGGCAGCCCAATGCCCTCGTAACTACGGCCATCAGCTGCTCTCCACTCTCCAATGCTCATGCTATAGCCCCAGCCATTAGGCAACTCCAGGTTGAAATCTCTGGTCGTATCAATCTTACCTGCCGGGCCGCCTCTGTACATCGGCAAATCAGTACCAACCGGTAAAAGAATGATATGACCGTCATCAAGAAGGCTCAGCATTTCTACAAAAACAGCATAAAGCTCCTCATCAGTGGTCTGTCCATCAACCATAGGGCGGTACTGCCCGTACACCGCACCCCAGTCTACTCCTTTCACCCTAAACAAGCCATACATTTGATCGAACTCCAACCAGAAAGCCTCAAAATTGTCCTCCGGGTTATTCCTATACTGAATGCCCATGATATGCCTCTCGCACGAAAGCGAGATAAGGCAAAAAATAATACCTATATATTATGGTGTACTTTTCCATGATTGATCCATTTAGAATGTTGGGTTTTGGGTGTGGGCATCATGAAGGGAAGACTCTGCCCAGCCTGCCTGTAAGCCCTATTGCCCGCTGGATGTAGGATCCTGAGCATTCAACCTGTTGAAGGCCAGCATACCCAGTAAGGTGTAAATCGCGCATTTCGTCATCATTGATTTATTTTAGTTTGCTCTAATGACGTTGCGCAAATGATAAAACCCTACTTTTTTTATCCGCTAGCAGCACTCAATTGTCAGAAGTTGAGGAATGCGCACTCTTTTGGTAGGCACTTGGAGTCATGCCTGTATGTTTTTTGAAGGTAGTATAGAATGCAGATTTCGACCTAAACCCGGCTTCCTCTCCTATCGCCAGCAAACTGTAGGATGTGTAGGCTTCGTCTTCCAACATCTGTTTGACCGCCGCTATACGTAGGGCATTGACATAAGTGGTAAAACTGCTGCCAGAGACTTCACGGATCACCTGAGACAAGTACCCCGGGCTAATGCCCAAAGCAGCAGCTACTTTATCGCGGCTCAGGTCGGGGTCCCGGTACAATTGTTCCTCCTCAAAGAGTACCTGAAGAGCAGCCTGATAGGTTTCTGCTGTTTTTGAGACCCCATCTGATGAAGCTTCCTCAGTCTGCGCACCGGATTCCACAACATTTTCCAGCCCCTCCGCCGGTACTTCTTCAAGCCTGCTGCGCACCAACCCCTGATACAACAACCAGTAAATAAAGCAGGAAACCCCACCCCAAAGTGCATAATCCCAGTGCCCAAGTGCATCGGCCTGTCCTACCGGCAAGAACTCCATGACTGCCCACAGCGCCACCAGAACTGCCGTGGAGTAGTACAGCCCAAAGTCCACGTCCAGGTCAATAAGGATATTCAGGAATAGAAAGACCGCAAAGGGCAGGACCAGCAAAATGGATAAAGCCCGAATATGTCGTCCGGTATGGCCGGTTGCTTTTAGAAAATACCAAACGATGGGTACATAGAACAACAGCATCCAGGGCACATCATCCCCGAAAAAGTCAATAAAGTAATATTGATCGTCAAAACCCCAGCTGCTCAGCCATTCATTCAGCCCAATGACCGACACCATAATAATGGTATAAGCCAGATAACGGCTGTCGGTGCCTTTGAACTGCGGTGCACTCAGGAGAATACCCCCAAACACCAGCCCCTGGGCGAGGCTGATAAAAATGATCAGATCAAGTAGTGAAAATGGCATAGGTCAGGCAGCTGTCCCTGCAAAGGTAACAATAGTTTGCAGGCCTGACTTGTCCAGGTTTGTCCAAAAAATATACTGATGCCCCATCTTAAAAGACAAGGCATCAGCATCAAATTTTACGATTTCAGCTCGCACTTAAAACCGGGCATAACCGGTTACGTGAGAAAGTGCAAATACCCGAATGAGGTCCTCACCTTCTTCTGCCAGTTCAAAAGCCCCCCTTATGATTTTGAGGGTAACCAAAGAGCCTTCAGGAATATCTGGGAAGTCATTCACTTGAAAAATATAGCTACCGTCATCTTCCGTTTGGATATAGTTGACAATTTCTTCTGGGAAGTCATCTACGAAGTTAGGGTTCTCTACAGCTGCATACTGGACAATTATATAAACCCCAAGCTCATTCATCTGATCAGCATTCCAATTTAGCACAAAGCTATTTGACAACTGCGGCACTTCATTGATATCGACTTCTAAGGCATGAGGGATATATAATTGAGTCAAAATTCCGTTTCTTCCAATGACGCCTTCACCTTCTAACAAACTAACGGAAACCGTTTTCCCAAAAAGGTCATTATAAATCGGATCGTGAGGATACCGGTTGGTACCTTCTTCAAATTTAAGTTGAAGGTCATCGACTGCGATACTAGAATATTTGCAGATATCTTTACCTGGAACACAGGCAGTGGATACCAAGGTAACCCTATCTTCTTCTGAAAATCCGAAGTTAGCCTGATAATTGTCAATGGTAAGTGATGCATCAAGGCTTTCATTAGTAACTGCCCTGTAAATATCGATTAGGGTTAGGGTTTCTTTCAATTTAGAAAGGGACAGACTATCTTTAGTACACCCAAAGCCTAATAATGCTAACGTAAATAAAACAAATACTATTCGCATAACAATTGGTTTTTTAAAGGCAATCAACAATAGCCGAATATGGTTTAGCAAAAATAAATGCATCATCAAAACAAACTGTTTGTTCATCTTGACCTACATCAACAAATTCACGATCGGTGCGAAATCTAACGATATAATCATCATTAGCACACCCAGAACAATTAGTACCTGCTGCCTGGAACCGAGGTGACCTTAAATAAAGTTCGATGTGATAATCGGCAACCCCCCGATTAGTGGCCCTGTAAATATCAGGGCACATGGTAAAATACTCTCCTTGTCCGAAATCTGAGTTTATGGGCATAGGGCGCCCACCCTGAGACTCAAAATAGCAAGTAGCCTCCATTGGAAAAGCGGGCGCAAACCATTCTTCATTCACATCTCCATCGGCACATTCACTATTTGCCTTCAATTGCAAAATCCAATGATTGAGAAAATATCGTGTTCTCACTTCTCCACATCCAAAAACTTCCGGTATTTCATTCCCTGTGCCCAAAGCAAAGCTGCTGGGTTCTCAGGAATCGGACATTGCTGGAAACTAGTAGTTGTGGGAAACACCTGCGAATCAATAGAAAAATTTTTCCGAATATGCCTACTATCATCTTCCGCACAATCATCACTACAGCCTGTTGCAGAAAATAAAAAATAAGACATTGCAAAGAACAGCAATAATCCATGATTTAAATAAACCTTCATTTCGCTTAAATTACATTTCACTTACTCTCTTTATCCGCCCATTGTTTAGGCCAGGTTTTCAGTTTCCCCTGTTTAGGCTTCAAATTTAATTTAGGTTTGTGCAAAAAAATTGCACTCCAAGAAAAAAAGCTGTTCTAAACGATTAAATCTGATTGAAAACAAGTAACTGTAAAAAGCACCTCAGAAGAATTGATATATTCACTATTCCATTTTAGAGCTTATTTCACGTCAAGATTACAAGCAAGGGTATACCAAACAGGAGTATGCTGACTCCCCAGCAAGCTCATGAAAAAGGTAGCGGTCCGCTAAAAAAAACTGTGGAAACAACGAAAGAAAAAGCCAAAAGCGGCAAAAGTTTTGAAGGCATGACTTTGCCGCCTATCACAATAGCCAGCCTCACTTAGGGAGGCCGGCTATACCTTGACAGGCGTTTAAAGAGTGAGCTATTCCTCGAAGGGTGCTCCTCAGCAGAGCCTTCTCCGCTTCACTCACTAAATTCTAAGCTATACAATGTATCTTTGACAACCTAATTCAGGAATAAGATTATGTGACAACCTTTTTCAGGGATTTATCCGATAATTTGTCAACTTATTTTAGGAATCGACCCTAAAAAAACATCCGAAGGGCGCAACGCAACGCCCCCCCCTTGAGGGAGGAGACATTCTAAATACGACATGAGGAACTCTCGCTGAAAAGACGTTGATTTAGCTCAGAATTGCAACTCCGCCTTTACTACCGCCCATAGCGCTTCTTCCGCTTCCCCTTTTTGACCTCACTCCGCTTTTTGACGTACTCTTTCTTCCGGAACTTCTTTTGATCATCAATGAGCTTCTCGATGAGGTCTTCCCGGCCGATACTGATGAGCTTCTCGCGGATCTGTTTGTGGTTCTCCCGCTTGTGCCAAAAGAAGAACATGTGCTGCTGCCGCTTTTCCGTTTTGGTCTTGGCAGTGTAGACCGGCTTGAGGGTGTAGGGGTGCACACCGGTGTAATAGATGACCGTGGCGACCGTCATGGGCGTGGGCGTAAAATCCTGCACCTGCTCCAGCTTGAAGCCCATGTCTTTGGTTTCAGCTGCCAGATTAGCCATGCTTTCCTCCTTTGACCCCGGGTGGCTGGAGATAAAGTAAGGGATGAGCGGCTGATTGAGGCCGTGCTTTTTGTTGATCGCCTCGTACTTGTTTTTGAACTCGTGGAAGTGCTTGAAGGAAGGTTTGCGCATAATGCGCAGGGTATCATCTGAAGTATGCTCGGGGGCGACCTTCAGGCGGCCGCTAATGTGGCAGGTTACGACTTGCTCCATGTACTCGTCGAGGCTGCCGTCGTGGTTTTTGTTGTAGCTGTCTACCAGTAGGTCGTAGCGGATGCCACTGCCTACAAAGGCTTTTTTGACCTCAGGGTGGGCATCCACTTTGCGGTAAAGCTCGGTCATCGGCTTATGGCTCGTGTCCAGGTTAGAACAGACGACTGGGTGGATACAGGAGGGCGCCACGCAGCGGTCGCAGATTTCCTGCACCTTGCCTTTCATTTTATACATATTGGCCGAAGGGCCGCCGAGGTCGCTGATGTAGCCTTTGAAGTCGGGCATCTTGGTCACTTGCTCCACTTCTTTGAGAATAGACTCCTCAGACCGGCTGGCGATGAACTTGCCCTGATGTGCAGAAATTGTGCAGAAGCTGCAGCCCCCGAAGCAGCCCCGGTGCATATTGACCGAAAACCGGATCATCTCGTAAGCCGGAGGCGTACCGCGCTTTTTGTACTTGGGGTGAGGCATGCGGGTGTAGGGCAGGTCGAAGGATTTATCAATTTCCTGCTCCTCCATAGGTGGATAGGGTGGATTGATGACGAGGGTCTGCCCGTTGACCTCCTGCAAAATACGCTTAGCCTGTACCTTATTCGACTGTTGCTCAACGTGCTTAAAATTGGCGGCAAAGGCCAGCTTATCGCGCAGGCATTTCTCGTGGGAATTGAGCCAGAGGTCTTCCCAGTTTTTATTTTTGGGAACATTGGCCGGGTACCGCTGAATGGCGGTTTGCAGCACTGTATCGATGGAGTGGAATGGTACGCCCCGTTGCAGCAGGCGGACGATTTCCCGCAGAGGCAGCTCGCCCATACCATAGACCAGCATATCTGCCCCGCTCATTTCCAGAATATTCGGGAATAGTTTGTCTGACCAGTAGTCGTAGTGAGTCACGCGGCGCAGGGAGGCTTCGATGCCCCCGATGAGTACCGGCACATCAGGGTAGAGCTGTTTGAGGGCTTTGGTATAAACCATAGTCGCATAATCCGGCCGGAAGCCCGCATCTCCGCCCGGCGTATAGGCATCCGTGGAGCGGCGGCGGCGGGCGGCGGTGTAGTGGTTGACCATACTGTCCATACAGCCGGAGGTAACACCGAAAAACAAGCGGGGCTTGCCCATCTTTTTGAAGTCGCGCAGATCGTCCTGCCAGTTGGGCTGAGGTACGATGGCTACGCGCAGGCCTTCACTTTCGAGGATGCGGCCGATCACTGCCGTACCAAATGCCGGGTGGTCCACGTAGGCGTCCCCGGAAATGATCACCACGTCCAATTCATTCCACCCTCTTGCTTCTACCTCTGCCCAGGTGATGGGCAGCCATTCGGATACTGGCCTATTATCTAGCATGACCTGATTTTTTGTACTTGTATCAGTTAAGTTGGCAAAGATACAAAACCCTAACAATCAAAGGGTAGAAAGGTGCATGTTCCCGGGATTGAATGTACCAATTGTTGGTGTGCGGGCAGGTGAAGAGGAGGAAGAGCGCTGCAAGGTTCACGCAAAGAGGAGGAAGAGTGCTGCAAGGCCTACGCAAAGGGGAAGCGGGGGCGTCTCAACTAAGCCAGGGCGAGGAGGAAAGATGCAGAATTCCGGCAGAAATCCCTATTTTGGGGAAGCGAAACCAACTAAAACCGCCCACATGTCAGCCGAAAAGTACATCAAGAATTATATCAATGGTGCGCTCGTGCCTGCAGAGTCCGGTGCCTACATGGACAACATCACCCCCTCGACCGGTGAAGTGTACAGTCAAATCCCGGATTCCGGCCCGGAGGATATTGAAAACGCGGTCAGGGCTGCTCAGGAAGCCTTTGAGACCTGGTCTAATGCCGAGCCCCGCACCCGTTTCCGGTTGATGATGCGCATTGCCGATATCATAGAACAAAACCTGGAAGCCTACGCCAAGGCGGAGGCTGTAGACAGTGGCAAACCTTTTACAATGGCCCGTACGGTGGACATTCCGCGCGCGCAGGCCAACTTCCGTTTTTTTGCTACAGCAGCCCTGCAATTTGGGTCGGAAAGCCATAGCATGGCTGGCAGTGCGATCAACTACACCCTGCGGCAGCCCCTGGGTGTAGTAGGCTGCATTTCGCCCTGGAATCTCCCCCTTTACTTATTCACCTGGAAGATTGCGCCAGCGCTGGCGGCTGGCAATACGGTAGTGGCCAAGCCCTCAGAGCTGACGCCCATGACTGCTTTTTTGCTTGCTCAGGCCTGCATAGAGGCGGGGCTCCCTGCGGGTGTGCTGAATATCGTGCATGGGCTGGGGCCCAAAGCCGGGCAGGCCATTGTGGAGCACCCGGCAGTGAAGGCCATCTCTTTCACTGGTGGTACCCAAACCGGGCAGCATATCGCCCGAACGGCAGCGCCCCTGTTCAAAAAGCTATCGCTTGAGCTGGGCGGCAAGAACCCCAACATCATTTTCGCTGATTGCGACTTTGATGAAATGATGGTGCAGACGCTCCGCTCCTCCTTTTCCAACAATGGCCAGATTTGTCTTTGCGGCTCCCGCATCTATGTGGAGCGCCCGATTTATGAGCGCTTCCGGGACGAATTCGTCAAACGCACGCAATTCCTGAAGGTCGGCCCACCACTGGCCAAGGATACCGACCTTGGCGCGTTGGTCTCCAAAGGGCACCTGGAAAAAGTGCAGTCTTACCTCAGCCTGGCGGAAGTAGAAGGTGGGAAAATCCTCTGCGGGGGCACAACGGTCAACCCCGGCGGCGCCCACGAAAACGGCTATTACCTGCGCCCGGCTGTCATTGAGGGGCTACCGATAACGTGCCGTACCAATCAGGAGGAAATATTTGGGCCGGTGGTCAGTGTTGCGCCTTTTGATACGGAGGCCGAAGCCCTCGAACTAGCCAATGGTACAGTATTCGGGCTATCAGCCACGCTTTGGACGCAGGACGTCAGCCGGGCTCACCGCATGGCGGAGCGACTGCAGGCCGGCATCGTTTGGGTCAACTGCTGGATGGTACGGGACTTGCGCACCCCATTCGGTGGCATGAAGCAATCGGGCGTTGGGCGCGAAGGCGGGCAGGAAGCCCTCCGGTTCTTTACCGAGCCCAAAAATGTCTGCATTAAATACAAGTAGTGGCTTGTTTCGGAAGTCCTTGAGCGTAAACGATTAGCAGACACCACGAACCCTAAACAATTGATTTCCAACACAAAACTACTTCGAATGCACTTTTAGGTCCAGTACCCGCAAAGGCTCCCATTCCAAAAACAACAGCCGCTAATCCGGGTTAGTGGGCCCACCCGGACCAACCTAACAAGGTGTTTGCGGGGCGATGTGGAAATCCGTCAGGTTATCAACGCGTTTTCCACATTTGTTCCTATCTGTGGGACGCTCCTGCAAAAAATTGTATTCGCCCTGTATCGTGTTTTATCAAATTATCCTATTCTAGGGGAGCACCCAACATAGCATTTATAGCCCCCTACAGCCCAACCCCCCTTAAGCCTATTGCGGCACCTGAATATAAGTGATGAAATTTTAGCACCTTAACTTGCCTTTCCGACAAAAAAATGCCATCTTTGAATACTAGATGGTATTACCAAAATTTCCCATCCAAAACATAATCCGACCTAAAGCGAGGGCATTTTGCCTGTCGTCAGGACTTGAGAAAACATGCAGCAGCCCTCAGTAGCGATTAAAATTAACTGTAGCTGCTTTACCCCAATTTGCTTAGAGCTTTTCCAAAACTGCTTTTGCCCACCAAAGAAATAGAAATGGCGGGCAACTGTTTCCTTTGGGGAAATGCTTGGAACACAGCAAGTACTACTTAGCTTAGGCTTTTTTCGGTTTCACGATCAAAGCCAGAAACCTTAAAAGTGAACATACCCCCGCCTCAATATTGTTGCAGGAGTATCAATCAGAACCGGTAAGGTTGAAGAAGATAAGTTTGTAGGGGCTTCCGTAGGGATTACCCGCCACAGCAACTACACCCAAACATATACTGGAGCCGTACACAGGTACGGTGCCAAGACAGGACATCAACTACAACAGAGGATATTAAAAGGCAGCAGCAATGACTTACAAAGCTATTTTTTCCGGGCACTTTGAGTTCGGTACTGAGCGTAGCTACCAAAAAATGGTAGATATGTTTGAGCACCGATCCGAAAACTATTATCGCAATGCTATTCTCCTGAATGGAGAAGCAGTCTTTGACGAAGAGTCGCAGTCTTTACATGTGCCTCGTGAAATTGCCCCTGCTGCCACCTCGAAGGAGTGGAATAATACCATCAACATTCTGAAATTTGTTGCCGATTATGCGATTGCCGGCAGCTTCAGTGCATGGATGGTCAATGAGGGCAAAGTTGTCAAGCATTTCGTTATTGAGCCTAATAGTGACAAGGCTGCGGTGCAAGCATTCCTGCAGGGGCGTGAGCTCGTTCAGGAAGAAGGCCGTGAAAAAGAAGCCATGAAGGCATTAAGCCGGGCTATCGATAAATATGAGCGTCATGCCAAGGCCTACGAGCGCCGTGGTTTTGTTAATCAGCAGTTGCGCAACTACGACGATGCGATCTATGACTATTCCAAGAGCATAGACATCAACCCTAATGCTGCAGAACCTTATCTGGGCCGTGCCCTGGTCTATATTGTAAAAGAAGATTACGCTGCCGCAGCTGCAGACTTGGTCTACGCGATTAAAGGGTCTATTCCCTTACAGCCTATGTTTTGGCAGTCCCGCCGTATAAAGGGAGAATGCCACCTTAAGCTGGAGCAATGGGACAAAGCAGAATTTGAACTTAAGTTCGTGACGAAGCGTCATTTCAATGAAGATGACCCCAACTTCAAGTGGCGCAAACGGGCATTCTGCAATTATGGTATCTCTTTGTTTGAACAAGCCAAATACAAAGATGCCCTGACGGCTTTTGATACCGCGCTAAGCATTGACAACGAGCTTAATGCCTCTCAGTCGGAGCTATTGCTATACCGGGGTATGACCCTGCAACAGCTGGGAAAATCGGGGTTTCAACAGGCCTGGGAGGAAGCAGCTAATTACGGTTCAGAGCGAGCCGCTGAGTTGCTGCAAGCTATTTAAGAGTACCCCTTGGCCTTCATGATACTCTTGTTAAGCCCGGCGTTCTGACATACAGAGCGCCGGGCTTATTTTACCTACAAGCGGTAACCTATTCCGATCCGCAGTTGCCGTAGCAACAACCAATCCAGCTCAAAATTAGTTAGTTCACGCTGCCGCTCCGGCAGCCCTGGATTGTGGGAGTAAGACCGGTTCAGGGCGTAGGTGAAATTCAGGAACCCTAAGCTCAAATCTAAAAACAGGCGCGGTCGCAATGGCACCTCAAAGTGGGACACGAAGTCCATGCCCAGACCAACTCGGTCACGATCCCGCAGGTACCTGCCAATAACCGTTGGTATTTCTTCCCTATGCTGATAAAAGACCTGCCAGCCGGCACCGATGCGTACCCGCACCTGATTCAGGATTTTTCTACTAAGGTAAGTGCCATATTCATACCTCAGGTGCATCTGCTGCAGTTCCTGCCTGTAACCGGGCAAGCCATTTTCACCCCCCCAGTAGCCTAGCTCAAGCTCCTGTACAATTGCCCCCTTTGCAGTAGATAAAGCTAATGAGAACGGGCCAACGTCAAACCCTTTAACCGATAATGGCCTGTAAGTATGCCAACGGGAATTGAGCACATAAGCGCTGCCATAGACCCGGGCCTCAAAGGTGCGGGCAGGCGTATCTTGCCCGAATAGGGGGCTGATTAAACAGAGCATTGATACCCAAATGTAATTTTTCATAAGCGCGGATTTCAATTGAACGAATTAGGCTAAAAGTACTCTTTTTTTAAGCCTCAGAGCATAGCAAATTGAATAAGCGCAAATGTAGTCTAACCGCGCCGATCCAAATGGATATTTCGCGAAGTATTATACAGGTGTCTGCCAAGGCTTAGGCTTTACAGGTTGTTCCAAATGCCCCCAACAGTGTACCCTGACAGGCGCAAGCGGGACCTCCTGATAGCCCACATATTCCGTCTCGTACTCCAGAAAGGCACAACGCGGACAGTGCATACAATCTTGAATGACATTGGCGTAAGCCTGCCCCTCCCGGTAGCCAGACCGCCACCGTCGCTTGCCCAGCGGACAGTCAGTGGTCAGGTACTGATGGTAGCCTTTGTACAACCGGTGTTTGACCGGCCGGACAATAGCCATCTTGCGTAAGCGGAACGCTGCCCGCTGCCGGGCCGGATTGAACAGCCACTTTTTATAGCCTGTCCCCTGCTGCAATTCGTACTCAAATGCGCGGATGTCGGGTGGCCCGCTGCCCTGCAGAACAGTCTCATACAGCGATAGTGCATCAATTTCCAGGGCAGGCAAGCCCAACTTCCGGAGTTTTTGTTGCTTGCGGGGAGGGGTTTGGTGGGTAACTGCGATCTCCAGCAACAGTGCACGCTGCCCCTTGCGCAGAATTAAGTCGGGATAGAGCTGCCCTACATAGGGCTCTTCCTCCACCTGATCGTACTTGAACAAATAGGGCTGAAAGTAAGCCACCGATTGCCGGAGCAGGTACAGGGCCGGCACTACGATGCTGCGCCTTTCCCGGAACAAGGCTTTGATGCGCAGATGCAGCCCGGTTTCCAGGCCGTGCGCACAATCCGCCCCTTTATAATGAGCAAAATGGTGGGCTTGCCGCTGCCCTTTTTTGGCCACCATAGGTGCACCGCAGGATAAGCAGGTGCAACCACAGGATAAGCCACGGCTGACTTCATCAATACTGACAATCTGATGATCGCGGAGCGCGAAAGGTAAAGTGCCCATTTTTATAACAAAATACACACGTTTTTTGAAAAAATCAACTCCTCCCCAACAGCATATTTCTTGTATCTTTAAGCGACGCTTATCAATCGCTCGTCGCTAAGTTGCAGATAATCAAGAGCAGCCAATGGAAAACCGAATCGTATACCTTCTACAGAAAATAGCTATTGTAGTTATTGGTGTGCTGATCGCCGTTTCGATCAACAATTTCAAGGAAAAAGCCAATAATAAAAGGTTTTTTGCCAAGACCCTGCAGGCTATCGAAACCGAAATCAAGCTGGGTCAAAGCGCTGTAGACGAGGTGCTGAAAAGGCACTTCGATGTCCTCGCCGGGCTTGAAAACGACATCAGTGAAAAGGAGCAAACGCTCGGTGAACAGCTAAGCAGCTTAGGCGGTATTCAATTCCCATTTGTTAAAAATATCAGTTTGCGGTTCTTCATTTCCAATAAAGCCGAATTGGTAGACTTTGAACTCATCTCACAATTGATGGAAATTGAAACCCATTCGCATACCCTGTCAGATAAAATGAACAGGTTGGGTGATTTTGCTTACGCCCATATCAACGACAAAGAGCAGGAAACTAAAATCACCTTTGCCTATTTACTGTCAGATGTGATTGATAGTGAACAGGCACTTTTGGAATCTTACTCCAGCTTCCTGGACAACCATAAACCCCTACTTCAGCAAAGCGCACAACGCCAATAGTTCCAGTGCGGGCTGTTGGTCAATCACTAAATCAAAAAAAATCAACACATGCGTATTTTATTTGTATTGCTACTTACCGTAAGTACCGCCACACTCAGCTGGGCTCAGAAAACCTTTCAAGGCACACTGGAGTACAGCTACAAACTTAATGCCGAGGGAGAAGATGCCGGGATGATGGCGGCCTTTATGCCCGAAAAGATGATCACCCGCTATGGCGACAACCAAATGGCTACCGAAATGGTAGGCGGTATGGTGGCCAATATGATGGGGCGCATTATCGTCAACAACGGACAATCCTATGTGGTCAAGGACAGTGAAAAAACCATTTTCGAAATGTCAGAAGAAGACATGGAGGAAGGGCAGGAGGCATTTGCCAATCAGGAGCAGGCCAAAAAAGTAGCCGGCGAGACCATGGAAATTCTTGGCTATACCTGCCACAAATATGTTCTTACCATGGCTAACGACGGGGGCGGAAAAACCGAACAGGTGATCTGGGCAACAGATGCTTTTAAGGCGCCCCAGCTATCCGTGCCCAATCAGGGCAATGTGTCGGCAACGGGTTTCTTCGGATCCACCAATATTGAGGGACTCCCGATGCGGATTGAAATCGCCACTCCCGGGGCAGACGGAGGGTTGGTTATGGAGGTGGTCAAACTGGATAATACACCCGTTGAGGCCTCCCACTTCGAAAGGCCAAAAGGCTACACGGTGAAGCCCATATCCGAGATGATGAAGTTCTAATTCCGATTGCCCTAACCGAATTCAACCATGAGACTCCACACTATACTGTACACTGCTACGCTCCTGTGGCTGGCCTCCTGCAGCCCGGCACCACAGGAGGCCGCGCCCGGTGAAATCGCCACCGATTTATACCAAACCCTGCAGGAACAGCTGATCACCGCTGAGCCTGGCAGTGTAGTTGACATCCCTGCCGGCACTTTTGAGTTTGACCGCCCGCTTTCGCTCGATGGCATTCCCAATGTCACCATTCGTGGTGCGGGCATAGACGCCACCGTGCTTTCCTTCCGGTACCAAAAAGCCGGAGCAGAGGGGCTGCGCGTAACGGCAGATTCGGTTACACTTGAAGGGTTCACGATTTTGGATACGAAAGGCGATGCCATCAAACTGCAGGACTGCAACGGCATTACCATCCGCAACATCAAAACTTCCTGGCGGGGCGGAGCAGATGAGTCCAATGGCGGCTACGGGCTCTATCCGGTTTCCAGCACCAATGTGCTCATTGAAGGTTGCGAAGCCAGCTATGCTTCGGATGCTGGCATCTATGTGGGGCAATGCACCAATGTGATAGTCCGCAACTGTTATGCTCACGAAAATGTAGCGGGTATTGAAATTGAGAACTGCACGCAGGCCGAGGTCTACAACAACCAGGCAGCGCAAAATACCGGTGGCATACTCGTCTTTGACCTGCCGGAGCTGCCTGCAGGCAATGGCCGGGGCTGTAAACTTTATGACAACGAAATTATTGAAAACAACCACACCAACTTTGCGCCCGAAGGCAATATTGTGGGCATTGTACCACCGGGTACAGGGATCATCCTGCTGGCGGCCAAAGAAGTGGACGTGTACAACAACCGGATCATCGGGCACAAAACCATTGGCACCGCTATTGCCAGCTACTACATTACGGAGAATCCCTGGGAAGACGAGAACTACGACCCATACTCTTACGACATCCGCATTTATGGCAATACTTACGAGCGCAAGCGTGCTGTGCCAGACCTGAGCAAGGATTTTGGTAAAATGGTCAACTATCTCTTCCCCGGCAAGCCACAGGACATCCTCTACGATGGTATCCTGGACCATAGCCGAAGTGGCAGCAACCCCATGAATATTTGCATTGATCAGCCCGGTTCTGATCTGCGGTTTGCCGATGTAGATGCCGCAAACGATTTTGAAAAGGTGCAGCAGGAAGTATCAGCATACGCCTGTGCCCCGGAAGGGTAAAACCATTCGACGATGAGCATCAAGCGTATTTTGACCTTCTGTATTTTCAGCCTGAGCCTGGCGGTTGTACTATGGCAATGCCGTACCGCACCTGCTGTCGGGCCTGTTCAATTTGACCCGGTCGCTGTGCCCTACCCCGAGTTGTCCGACTATGCCTTTTTCAAGTCGTTAGGAAAGGACGGTGCTGTGCCCAATACCGGCGTGCTGCCCTACGCACCCATCACCTCTCTTTTCACCGACTATGCGCACAAGGCGCGTTATGTTTGGATGCCGGACAGTGTACAAGCTACCGTGAATACGGAGGGGCGGGTGATTTTCCCCGATCATACGGTCCTGATCAAAACTTTCTATTACCCTTCTGATTTTAGACAGCCTGCACACAACCAGGACTTGGTAGAAACCCGCTTGCTGATGAAGCGCCACGGGAAGTGGGATGCCTACACCTACATTTGGAACGAAGCCGATACTGAAGCGGAGCTCAATCTGGTAGGCGGCTTCAAAGACATTGCCTGGACCGATGAGCAGGGCTGGGCGCGCACTGTGGAGTATGCCGTGCCCAACAAAAACCAATGCAAAAGCTGCCACAATCAGGACAAGGTGTTACTCCCTATAGGCCCTAAGGTGCGCAACCTAAATGCACCCTACAGCTATCCGGATGGCACGGTGGACAATCAGGTCGAGCGCTGGCAGGCAACTGGCAAGCTGGCAGCCGGAAATTGGGCGGCACAGTTTGCCCCTCTGCCCGACTGGGACGACCCCGCAACCGGCACAGTAGCTGAGCGGGCCTTGGCTTATCTGGAGATCAACTGCGGGCATTGCCATCATCCTAAGGGGCCGGCGCATACCACCGGCCTTTACCTGGGTACCGACTTTTTGGGGCAGCCCGCTCAGCTGGGCATTTGCAAATCGCCGGTTGCTGCCGGCAAAGGCTCGGGAGGCAGGCAGTTTGGCATTCAGCCCGGTCAGCCCGACCGCTCCATCCTGGTTTACCGTATGGAAGCCGATGACCCGGGGGTAATGATGCCGGAAATTGGACGGGCGGTCCCCCATGAAGAAGGCATCGCCCTGGTCCGCGAGTGGATTGCAGGGCTGGAGGGAGAATGTGGGAAATAGGAAAGCGCTCATACTTGTCCGTACGGGCCCTGGCTGAGAGTTTGTTTGGAGCTTAGGCCCCGGAGAATTGGAGTGCGGATCAACGCTGATCAGTTCCAATATAGATACGCAGCGTTAGGCTTTCTGCTGCCGAACATATTCTACGACTTCCCGCACCCCTTTGGCGACTTCCAGCAGCCCGAGGTCAAGGTCATCGTAAGACGTGACTGGCTTGCCGGAGCGGGGCAGGCCTTGCAGCCCGGCGAAGGGCAGCCCTTCCCCATCTACCGGTTTCAGGGCCACGGGTACCACGATAACGCCCTCTGCGCGTCGCGCCATTGCCTTTTCCACTGCTGATTTCCAGATATGCTCAGAAGCGATGAAGCTTGCGCTAACCAGCAGCAGGACAATATCGGCATCCTCTATCTTATTTTTGGCTTCCTGCCCCCAGTCTTGACCGGCTATGACCTGCTCATCGCTCCACACATCAATGAGGTTGCCCCGCTTAAGGGCAGTCAAGTGGTTATCGAGGCGGTTTTTCAGCTCTTGGTCGGTTTCCGCATAGGACAGGAACAACTTAAGCGGGGCTTCGGCCCTGACCGGCCCGCTCTGCGGAATACTTGGATCCTTGGGATTTTCACCACTCTCATTAGCCACCATGAGCTTAGCGGCTATAAGCAAATTGAGGAATTTGTCCGTCCACTGATTCCGGGCAAGCCGCCCCTCCGAAGCACCGATGATGCCTTTCATCTCCCGCTGTTTGAGGTCGTGCATTTCACTGGTCAGCAAGATGGCACTATGGGTTTCCGAAGCATCGGGGAAGTGAGCATTAAGCAAGGCAGTTAGCCGCTCAGACAACTGGCTGAGCTGACGGTTGTCAGAAGCAGTGGCAATACTATCTCTGAACACATCAATCTGCTTCAGTATGGCGTGGGGATTCATTGGTCAGGTATTTTGGCAAACAGGTCAGGAGAAAATTCAGTATTCATGGACAAGCTTCACAGGAAATGAGCGCGGCGGAAGGAATACCGCCATAATGGCAATCCTTCCAACGATCACACTGGTATTGCTCACAGCATTTCCCGAGGAACCGTCCTTTATACTCCAAAGCTACCAATATCACCCCGAAATGCCAAAGCTTATACGTCGTAGGTGATTTCCACCTCGTCCGTAGTGGGGTGAGCCTGACAAGTAAGGATGAATCCCTCTTGCACCTCATCCTCATCCAGTGCAAAGCAGGCATCCATTTCCACTGCGCCTTTCAGCACCTTAGCCATGCAAGTCGAGCAGGCACCAGACGTACAGGAATAAGGCGGGTCGAGCTTTTCTGCCAGAAGTGTATCCAGGATGGTTTTGCCGGATTTTACGGTTACTTCTACTTCGGAGCCATCGAGATGGACCTTCACTTTGGCACCATCCACACCTTCTGCCTTTGGGGCATCCGTTGCGGTCTGCCCGGTGGTAAAGCGCTCGGTGTGAATGTGCTTGCTGTCAATACCCTGCCCAAGCAACGCCCCTTCCACGGTATCAATCATATCGCCAGGGCCGCAGATGAAGTACTCTGCCGTTTGGCTGCGTTTTTTATACTCCCCCAGGAACCACTGCACCTGCCCGGGGTCAATACGGCCGGTCCGGCCCTCCCATGATGTTTTGCTTTTCTTGAGAAAGCCCAGTGCGCCCCCTGCTTTTTCCCGTTTGGGCTGGCTCAGGAGATGTGCTACATAAAACTGCCCCTCATACTTGCGCTGTAAACCCTCAAGAGCTTCCTTAAAAATAATACACTCCTCATTGCGGTTGCCATACATTAGGTAGACCGTGCTCTGCGGCTCCTCCTCCAAAATGGTTTTGAGAATAGACATCAATGGAGTGATCCCGCTGCCGGCACCAAAAAGGTAGTAGTCCTTCCGCTGATCAGCGTCAAGCTCCGTGTAGAAACGCCCGTCGGCAGGCATAACCGAGATGGTGTCCCCGGCTTTTACCTTTTGGTTGATGTGAGTCGACACTTTCCCGTTTTCCACCTGCTTTACCGTCACAGCCAGGTCTTCTTCTACCGGGCTGCTGCACATCGAGTACGAACGGCGCTCTTCCTGCCCGTTGATGTCAAAACGCAGGGTCAGGTACTGCCCCTGTTTATATTTAAAAGCAGACTGCAGGTCTTCCGGCACCTCAAAAACCAGTGTTACCGCATCTTGTGTTTCGGGGCGTACTTCCCGTACCGGCAGATCATAAAATTGCTTACTCATAATCTCTTCATATTTCATTTTACGGGGCAAAAATAGGCTAAAATTGCCTCATTGCCCAAGCCTGAATTTGAAAGTAGAATTCAGGTAACGCAGTAGAACGGTTGCGGTTCAATCTCACGATTGAAACCTGCTTGACGAACCGGATAAGTATATGTAACTTTGCGGCTCTTTAGCAAACGCATAATCAAGCAGTTAACATGGGCACACCACGCAGCGTCGCTTTTTATACCCTGGGTTGCAAACTCAATTATTCCGAGACCTCCTCGATCGGGCGGCTGTTCGAAGAGGCGGGGTATGCAGAAGTGGGGTTTAAGGATGGCGCGGATATTTACGTGGTCAATACCTGCTCCGTGACTGACTTTGCGGATAAGAAATGCCGGCAGATTGTACGCCGGGCCCTGAAGTACTCGCCAGAGGCCAAAGTGGTGGTGGTGGGCTGTTATGCACAGCTTAAGCCAGAGGAGATTTCCGAAATCGAAGGCGTAGACCTGGTACTGGGCGCAGCGGAGAAGTTCCGTATTCTCGACTATGTGGAGGAGCTCAGCAAGGCGCCCGGCAAAGGCATGGTGCGCGCCGGCGAGGTAAAAGAAGCCAATGAGTTTGTCAATGCCTTTTCCTTTGGCGACCGTACCCGGTCTTTCCTGAAAATACAGGATGGCTGCGACTACAAATGCACCTTCTGCACCATTCCGCTGGCACGGGGCAGCAGCCGTAGCGACACGGTCGAGAGCGTGGTGGCCAACGCACAGCGTATCGCAGAGATGGGGGTAAAGGAAATTGTGCTTACCGGTGTCAACATCGGCGACTTTGGCAATGGAACCGAAGTGATTGAAGGTGTGCGCCCCAAGAAAGAGGCAATGTTCATCGATCTGATCCGCGAACTTGATCAGGTGGAAGGCATCGACCGCTTCCGCATTTCCTCCATCGAGCCCAATTTGTGCACCGATGAGGTCATCGAGTTTGTAGCTCAATCGAAGCGGTTTGTACCGCACTTCCACATGCCTCTGCAGTCGGGCAACAACAAGCAGCTACGGGAGATGCGCCGCCGCTACAAGCGCGAGCTGTACGCCGACCGCGTGGCAAAGATCAAAGCCCTCATGCCGCACTGCTGCATTGGAGTGGACGTAATCGTAGGCTTTCCCGGCGAGACCAAGGAAGACTTTCTGGAGACCTACCGATTCCTGAATGAGCTGGACGTTTCCTACCTGCACGTTTTCACCTACAGCGAGCGCCCGAATACACCGGCTTACGAGCGTACCGACCATGTGGAGATGGAGGAGCGCCGCCAACGCAATAAAATGCTGACCATACTGAGTGAGAAAAAGCGCCGGTACTTCTATGAGCAGTTTGCCGGCACCGCCCGTACCGTTCTCTTTGAACAAAGCAAGGAAGAGGGGCTGATGTCCGGCTTCACCGACAACTACGTACGCGTCAGCCTGCCCCTAAAGGAAGAACGCCTCAACACAATGGCAACGGTGCACCTGCACCACATCAATGAGCAGGGCATTGTGGAGGCGGCATTGGCGGAAGCCAGTGCATCAGTAGCAAATTAAACGACAAAGCCCTACCTTTGGGGCACACCAATTCCGCAACGGATGTACCCCGACCTCTCCTATGTTTTTCATGACCTCTTCGGCACGCCTGCCGACAACTGGCTATCCATTTTCAAGACCTTCGGGCTGCTTTTGGTCCTGGCCATTTTATCGGCTGCGCTGATCCTTTACCATGAGTTGAAGCGCAAGGCACGAGAAGGCCTCTTTGAAGCGGAGCAGGTCAAAATTGAGCTTGGCAAACCGCCCACAGCTGCAGAAATTGCTTCCAATGGTATCTGGGGTTTCATCCTGGGCTTCAAGGGCATTTATGCCTACCAGAACTTTGCTGCACTAAAGGCCGATGCGGCAGAAATACTGCTCTCCTCCGCCGGGAGTTGGAGCGGGGGGCTATTGCTGGGCGTGGCTTTCGCGGCCTACCGGTACTGGAATGGGAACCGGCAGGCTTTGCCCAAACCCAAGCAGGCCATCCGGAAAATCTACCCGCACGACCGGATCAGCGAAATCACCATTATTGCTGCTATTTCGGGGGTAGTAGGTGCCAAAGTTTTTGCCGTCGTTGAAGATATTCCCGCGCTGTTGGCTGACCCCCTGGGCACGCTCCTCTCGGGTGGCGGGCTGGCGATTTACGGCGGGCTGATTTTCGGGTTCCTTTTTGTGGCTTTGTACCTCAGGCGGAAGAACATTCCGATTGTGCATGTTCTGGATGCCGTTGCCCCTGCCCTGATCATTGCCTACGGAGTGGGCCGCCTGGGCTGCCATTTTTCCGGTGATGGCGACTGGGGCATAGTGAACGCAGCAGCGCAGCCCGAGTGGTGGTTCCTGCCCGACTGGCTGTGGTCATACGATTATCCGCATAATGTACTACGGCGGGGCATACCTATTGAAGGCTGCGAAATGATCTACTGCACCCGGCTGCAGCCACCGGTGTACCCCACCCCGGTCTACGAATCGCTAATGGCGTTCACGATTGGAGGGATACTGTTCGGGCTGCGCGGCGTCACCAAAAGCTATCCGGGCATGCTCTTCTTCATCTACCTGATGTTTAACGGGATGGAGCGGTTTTTCATTGAGCAGGTGCGCATTAATGAGGTCTATTCCTTTTTGGGTACGGGCCTGACGCAGGCACAGTTTATCGCGGTGAGCTTGTTCCTGATCGGACTTGGAGGTGCAGTTTGGCTGGGGCGGCGGAAAAGCTAGGCTCCTGCAGCTGCTCATCTTGCCGAAAGGGAAACAAGGCCGGTTTGGTCTGTCGGCAGATCTACCAACAAGCTAAAAAAGCAGTTCCAGGTTTTTGTAAACCACAGAAGCCGTCTGCTCCCAACTGTACTGCCTGCGCTGAACCCGCCCTTTCTCCACCAACCGCTGCCGTAGCTCAGCCGCTCCATCCAACCGTACCAACGCCTGGGCCAGCGCATCGGTATTATGCGGGTCCACAAGCAGAGCAGCGTCTCCGGCCACCTCCAGCATAGAAGATACGCTGGAGGTGATGACCGGCACTTCGGCATGCATCGCCTCCAGTAAGGGCAGCCCAAAACCTTCAAAAAGAGAAGGGTATACGAACCCCTTTGCTGCGCCCAGCAGTTCCGGCAGTGCTTCATCCGGCACAAAGCCCAGCATATCGATATCCTGCTGATAGGCAGAAGCTTCATAGGCTGCTTTTACTGGCCCGGCCTGCCAGGCAAAGCGGCCCGCAATCAGCAATTTGGCGGGGCTCTGCGTTTGTGCCTTAAACGCAGAGAATGCTGCAATTAGCCGGTGGATGTTTTTCCGGGGGTGAATGGAGCCGATGTAGAGGTAGTAGGGTTGACCGGCGCTCCAACGCGCCCGCGCAGCCTGTTTTTCTGTTTCAAGAAGTGGCCGGAACCCTTCCCGGCAGGCATTACCACAAACAGCGATCTGCTCCCCGGGAATATGGTAGCGCTCCTGCACATCCGCTGCGGTATACTCGGAAACGGCCAGCAACCGGCTGGCGTGGGCACAAAAACGAGGCGTATAATAGCGGTAATAGCGATTGACTAAAGCTGGGATATGACCGTCAAAATGCTCGAAAGCCAGGTCGTGCACGGTCATGAGCGCCGGCACTTTCGAGCGCAGGGACAGGTAGCCGTCGGGTGAGAAAAACACATCTGCCCGGTGCTTCCGTAGCGCAACCGGCACTGCCCATTCAAACCACAGGTACCAAAGCAAGGGGTGGCGGGCAGGAGGAGGCAGTACAATACCCTGCGCCTGCCCATCGAATGTAAAAGCGGGGTCGAACGGGCGGTCGAACAGGAACAGATATTCGTGCTCGGGGTGTTCGCGCAGCAGCCGGCGTACCACTTCGTAGGTATACCTGCCGATGCCTTCGATGCGGCCCGGCAGCAGAAATCGGGTATTGATGGCGACTCTCATATAGACCGCCAAAGATAGGAAACCCGATCTACAGACGGGCACCAAAGTGCAACTCTACTGCCGTTGCCAGGTGAGCTTTTTTGCTATTGGAAACGCTGATCTCTCTACCACATTCCATCACCACATATCCGCCTTTGCCCCGCACATAGCGGTCCATACGCTCAATATTGACAGCGAAGGACCGGTGGACCCTAACGAACTGCGGGTACTGCCCCAGCATACTCTCCACGTGGCTCAGGGTTTTGCAGATCAGCTCCTGCGTGCCGTCAATAAAGCGGATGGTGGTATAGTTACCTTCTGCTTTCAGGTAGAGGATAGCGGCTACCGGACGAAAGAGGTAGCCCTCAAGTGTGGGCAGCGCAATTTTTGCCCGGCGTATATTCAAGCTCGTAGCGGGCGTTACCGGGCGTAAGTTGCTGGATTTTGGTGTAAAGCTTACCATTTTCATAGGCCGTTTGTATTAAGTAGCGTTTATGAATGTAAAAATCTAACCTAATATTAGGCGAAGGGAGCTGGCAGCGCAATACGCATTCGGTTTATTGTCAGGTTTCAGAATTTAAAATACCTTTGCCTGGCAGGCAGCCAAAATGGCTTTGCCGGGGTTATATAAGCCCAGTTGTATTGATAAAGGACATAGATTATGCCCAAGACCCCATCGAATAAGCTCTTCCAACTTATCAAGTCCATGTCGGGCTCAGAAAAACGGTACTTCAAAGTCTTTGTCGGCAACACCTCCGGTAAGGATAGCAAATACCTACGCCTTTTCGACGCTATCGAGGCCCGTGAAGATTTTGATGATGAAGCGCTCAAGGAAGCGGTGTATCAGGGCGCACCGGTACAGAGCCGCAAGTACTCAGAGCTCAAAGCCTACCTCTACGACTTGTGCCTGAAGAGCCTGCAGGGCTACGACGAGAAGACTTCAGTAGATTACAAGCTGCGCCACTACATGCAAAGTTTACAGGTCTTGTTTCGTCGCTCCCTGTTTTCCGATTGTCAGGATATTCTGCACAAAGCCCGGAAGGTGGCTTATAAGTACGAGCGCTTCACGGTACTTCTGGACCTTCTGGGCTGGGAAAAACAGCTGGCTTACGCCAAATCGGACATCGACTACCTCAATGAGGCACTGGAGCGCATAGAGACCGAAGAACGCATGCTGCAACAACAGCTCAGCAGTATTTCGGCCTACCGCAATCTGTTCTTCCGGTTGCTCGTCAGCCTGCGTAAAGATGCCTCTCTGGCCGGGCCGGCGTTCCGGAAGCGCCTGGCCGACATCGTAGATACGCCTTTGTTGCAGGAAGCACCGGAGCACGATGCACATCAGGCGCAAATTTACTACTTCCGTACCCTGAGCATTTATCAGCTGGCCACGGGCGACCTGCAGGGCTTCAACCAAAACAGCGAGCAGCTCATAGAGCTGATGGAGTCTAAGCCCCACTTTTTAAAGGAAGATGTTTCTGAATATATTTCTGCGCTGAGCAACCTCATCATGAGCTGTGGGCGGGTAGGCGACTATGAAGCCCTGGAGGTGTACCTGGAAAAACTCAGGCAAGTCCACCCGCTGAGCAAAGACGATGAGCTCAAGATTCACCGGCAGTATTATCAAAATAAGTTTTCGCTCTGCATTGCCAAAGGTGATTTTGCCGAAGGCTTATCAGCTCTGAAAACCCACCTAACAGAACGGCAGGGCTTCGATAATGACCTCTTTGAGACCAACACCTTTTATTATTACTATTTCCATATCTCATTTGGTGCAGGAGCTTACGATGATGCGCTCTCGTACCTCAACGACTGGCTCAACCTGAGCACAACGGTAGAACGGCAGGAGTTACAGGGTACGGCGCGCATTCTCAACCTGATTGTACACTTTGAGCTCGGCAACTACGTGCTGCTCGACTCTCTGATCAGGAGCACCTACCGGTACCTGAAAAAACGGGAGCAGTTGCACGATGTGGAACGGGAAATCATCAGTTTCATTCGCAAAGCGACCGGCTCGCCTTCACGGCACGAGCTAAAGACGGCTTACGAAAACCTCAAAGGCGAGTTTGAGCGGTTGCCACAGGCAGAACGGGCCAAAAGTTTCTTTGTCCGTGCATTTGACCTGATGGCCTGGCTGGAAAGCAAATTGGAAGGGAAGACATATGGAGCGGTTATCAAGCGGAAATTTAGGGAACGCAGCCGGTAAAGCTGTACTCCCTATTCCGCATCAAACAAATCGTAATTTATTGGGGCTGAAACACTTACTCATGCCGGGCTTGAAATCAACAATCCCTTTTATCTCATCCACGAGTAGTGTATCCGGCGCTATCCGCCAAGTTGGCTCAGGGTTGTATTGAGGCTTTTTTCTGACTCATGGCCTTGCCCCATCAAACCGCGTACATCTACGGTTTCCCAAATAAAAGTTCCCTGGAAACCAGCTCCGGTCGGGCTGTATTTATGCCCACCCTTTGCCTTTAGGCATGCCTTTTTGGACAAGCGGGCGGATTCAAATTTCTGAAGAGCATGTTGACGTTTTTTCATGATTTTCCTGTTTTAAATAACCAGAATAACGGGGGTTTGAAATTAACCCGTTTCTATCCAACCTAAATATAAGGCACCCCTCTTACCTTTTTCAAACCAAAAACTATCAAAAGTCAGCATCCTAACATACTCTAAGTGCTATCCGGGTAAATTTCCTTGACAGCCGACCACACCATGGCTGGCTCGTATCCTTTGTTGATCACAAAGTGAGCTACTTTATTCCGGAAAGCCCAGAGGTTGGCAGCATCAGTCCGGTCTCCTTTTTTTTCAACCAGCTCATTTAGCGTTTCGGAATAGGCGGCTTCCTCTATTTCTGACAGGCCTTTTCGGATACAATAATCGGAGATATTCCTTCGGCGCAGTTCTTGTTTGATGCGTACGCGGCCCCATTTTTTCATCCGGAACTTGCCCCTGACGTAGCTACGGGCGAAACGCTCTTCGTTCAGGAAATTCTCTTCGATAAGCGCCACGATAATCTCCTCCCGCCAATCCGGATACACATTCATATCTCTGAGTTGCTGCCGGACCTCCTGATGACAGCGGTCCTGATAGGCACAATAGTGCTGCAATTTCTGTAAGGCTTCCTCCTTTGAATACCACTTTGGCATATCTTTCACATTGCTTTTGCGCCTTTTTTATAATAAGCAAACGTAACTTTCAGCTAAAATTACGTCTGAAAAACCAGGAGTCCTGAATACAGGATCTCTATGGGATTTTACTTTTGGAGCGAACGGCGCCAAATTTTGTTCTGATCGAGGCGCGATACATTCAAGAATGGGAGCAAAGGGGCCCATTCTTAAATCACATAGCCTTAGCTACGTGACCGGTAAGCAACGAAGAGCAGGACGAAATTTGGCAAGAGCAGCCCGAAGTGTAAAACCCCTACAGGCTCTAAAATACTCAAAACAAAACAACAATCAACATGGATCAATTGCTAGACTTCGAATTGCTTGGTACGCTCGTCACCACTTATTTGCCCAAAGTTGGCGGCGCTATTCTGACGCTCGTTATAGGCTTCTGGATTATTGGGAAAATAACAGACATGCTCAAGAAGAGTATGGAGAAGCGGAACTTCGACCCTACCATCCGCCCGTTCCTGTCCTCACTCCTCAGTGTAGGCCTTAAGGTACTGTTGCTGCTCAGCGTAGCCAGTATGTTCGGTATCGAAACCACCTCATTCGTAGCACTGTTTGGTGCGCTCGCCTTTGCTGTAGGTATGGCCTTGCAGGGTAGCCTTGGCCATTTTGCAAGTGGTGTACTCCTGCTGATTTTTAAGCCTTATACCGTCGGTGACCTGGTGGAGATAGGTGGTGGGCAAACCGGAAAAGTCATTGGCATTCAAGTCTTCAATACCGTTTTGCAAACATTAGACAACAAACGCATCATCATCCCAAACAGTGTCGTGACCAGCAATGTGATCACCAATATCTCCGGTCAGGGTGAAATGGGTGTAGATATGACCTTTGGCATCGGCTATGGTGATGACATCGACAAGGCGCGGGAAGCGATCAAGCGCGTTTCCGATGCCTGCCCCTACGTCCTAAGCACGCCTGAGACGCTCATCAAAGTTTCCGGACTGGGGGATAGCTCGGTAAACTTCCTCGTGCGCCCGTGGATCAAAAGTGAACATTACTGGGATACTTATTTTTATATGCATGAGCACGTCAAGAAGGAGTTTGACCGCTCGGGCGTCAGTATTCCATTCCCGCAGATGGACGTACATCTGGACAAGTAAGAGACTGGCCGAGTCTCAGCGTAGTACGTTACAGGCAGGCTAGGCCACGCAGGGCTGGAAACCGGGAAATGATTTTCAGCCCTGTATTTTGTAGAAAATCATTTTTTTACCTATCCTTCGCAGCAAATCTCACTATTAACAATCTAAAAAATTTATCAAGTCATGGATTTGAACTCAATTCTTGAACAAGCCCAAGGTCTCATTGCACAGTATGCGATGCAGTTTATTGGAGCTATTTTAACCCTGATCATTGGTTTTTGGGTCATTGGCCGCGTTACCAAGCTGATCAAAAAAGCCATGGACAAGTACGTGGACGAAGAGTCTGTCCGTGATTTTCTGGGCTCATTGGTAAGCATTGGCCTGAAGGTATTGCTATTACTCAGTGTGGCTTCTATGTTCGGTATTGAGGTGACATCGTTTGTCGCTATTTTCAGTGCATTAGCCTTTGCGGTTGGACTGGCGCTACAGGGCAATCTGGCCAACTTTGCCAGTGGTGTGCTCATTTTAATCTTCAAGTTTTTTAAAGTCAACGACTTTATAGAAGTGAATGGCCATGCCGGGACGGTGACCGATATCTTCATTTTCCATACCGTATTGGTTGCACTTGACAACCGCCTGATCATCATCCCGAACGGGCAAATTACCAGCAACGCCATTCAGAACTACACGGCACAGGGCATCCGTCGGCATGACCTTACCGTTGGCATCGGATACGACGATGATATCGACAAAGCAAAGGCGCTGATTGAAGAGATCGTCAAAGGCCTCCCCAATATTGAGCTGGAGGCAGGCTATGACATCTTTGTAAAAGAACTGGCCGACAGCTCCGTCAATTTTGCAGTCCGCTTTATGGCGAAAAACGAAAACTTCTGGCCAGCTTATAAGGTCTTCTTTGAGCGCATCAAGAAGGAGTTTGACGCCAATGGCATCGGCATTCCTTACCCTCAAATGGATATACATTTGGACAAGGGCGAATAAGCAACATCACAGGGGGCTGTAGAAGCATTTAACTTTTACAGCCCTCTATTTTCAGTCAACTCTTGCCTGACAACCTTAGAATACTTATTTTTGCGCTGCATTTATGCAATGCTCTGGTCCCATAGCTCAGCTGGTTAGAGCAACTGACTCATAATCAGTAGGTCCTTGGTTCGAGCCCAAGTGGGACCACCAAAAGCCCCGGCAAATGCCAGGGCTTTTTTGGTTTTACGCAGGGAGGAAAGTGTACCGGTGCACCGGGACAAACCGATTACTAAAGTCCCAACACGCTCTTACAACGCCCCCCTCAGAATCTATTGCCCTGCCGCCAACATGCGGGACATCGCCTCGAATGCCGATTCGCAAGCACCGTGCACCGTCGCCTGATGATCGATAGAGAGGGCTTCGCCGGCAAAGAACAGCCGATCTGCTACTGGTTCCTGAATGGCCTCCACCACGCGCCACTGCTTCTCTTCAAAATCGTAAGAATAAGCCCCCTGAATATAAGGTTCTGCAGACCAGTTCTGAATGATGTGCTTTACATAACCAGCCGAAGCCTGACCGCTGAATATCTCATCGAGCTCGTTCAGAAATTCCCCGATAATGGCTGATTCTGTACCAAGCTGCGTATAGGCTGCCGCTGCTTCATTAATCGCAAATAGCCCCAAAATATTCTTATCAGAATCCTTACCGAATGCTGCATCGTAAACAAACTTCTCTTCCTTCCGAAAGGCTTTCAGGATAGGGCCAAAGGAGAGCATATCGGGATAAAACCGGCTTTGAAACTCCACAAAAATCTTAATGCCATCGCCAACAGCAACCTGGTTAATGGCTTTAGTTTTAGATACAGGCAAAGGCGGGACAAACGAGATGAGCTCATTTTGCAGGATTTTGACCGGTACGGTGAACAGTACTTTATCAGCCTCAAAAATGCGGCCGTCTGTTGTTTTTAGCTGCACCCTGTCAGAAGAATAGTCTACTTCTGAAATGGGGGTATTGAGAGTGATACGGCTTTCAATACCCGGTACGATATATGCCTCGAAAAAGCCAAACCAAGTGGTGTGCTTGAATTTCCATTCGGAATACAACTTACTGATGTAGTTATGGTTCCTGAGCCTTCCGTTGTTCCAGGTCTGTGTGGTCTTCGGGCTGTACGCAATGAAATCAATTTTCGTATCCATATCCATGCCCGGGCTGTTGAGGATATCCGATAAAATATCCGGATGGGTGTGGATCCATTCTGCGCCCAGGTCAATGGGGAAATCAGCGAAGCCGACTGCTTTTTTCATCCTCCCGCCCCAAACCGGTGCAGCTTCGATGATTTCAAAATCAATACCAGAGCGTTGCAGCAGGTGCCCGGCAGCAAGACCGGCAGCGCCAGCTCCCACTACAAGGACTTTACCCTGAAAGCCCATTGGAAGAACCGGGAATTCCAAGTCGTAGCGGTTGCATGATTCCAGTAAAAAGGACGAAAACAAGGGCAGCCCCATACTGGCTTTCAGGGCTTTTTCGATAAATGCTTTGCGGGTCATAGCCGTAGGTTAAGATTTTGGGTTCGTCATTAAGAGCGTGTTGGGAGTCCCCCCTGCTTGAAGCAGCGCTTTCCTTTCTACGCTGCAAGTCTGCAAGATAGCTTTTGCAGACTTGTATTGCAGGATAAAGACAGGCAAAAAACCTATGCGTAGTTGGTAACAGCTCATGTTTCCCACCATACTGGCCCAATGCATCAAGGCCCGTATTTCACCTCTTAAAAATACAACTAGGAAAAGCGCGGAGCTACCGCACCACCACCTCATCCAAAAAAAACCAGGCCGGATAGCCTACGCCGTAGTGCCAGGCCGGGCAGGTTTTAACCCCCTCTACCGATACACGGATGTAACGGGCTTGAACCGCCTCCGTTTGCTCCGTCTTAACGCCCACAAACTTCACCTCCCGGGAGCGGTCTTCCGGCAGTAGCTCTTTGCCGAAAGGCTTATAGTTTTTTCCATCTGCTGACACCTCATAGGTGACGCTTTTGGGCAACAGAATCCAGGCGCCAAGTTGATGCAGGAAATCAGTTTCCACCGACTTTACGGGCTGTACCCTACCGAGGTCAATGACGAAGCTGCCGTCTTTACCTTCCCAGCCGATCCAGCTGTCGCCAAAGGTGGTACCGCCGTAAAGCTCGTCGGTAAGGGCAGCAGCTGCGCCATCGAGGTAACCGGGGGACGGCGGCTCCTGCCAGGTCACTTTTGCACCAGCAGCCCGATTGCCTTCGGGCTTGCGGAGGTAACGCTCGCGGTAGAGCCGGCAGTAGTCTGCGGGAGCATTGTTGCGCTCGTTCAGGGTTTCCACCCCATAGCGGGCTGTCCGGGCGGCAAAGGTGTCGAGCATGATGTTCAGTTGTGCAGGATCGCGCTCAGGAAGGGTACGGGCAATTTCCAGCTCGGCGTACTGCAGGGGCAGGCGCGAGCGGCGTACGCGGCGCAATCGTTCAGGCTCATCCGCCACGGCCGCTTCTGCCCGGTCAAATAATTCGTTGTAGCGGGCGCGGAGTCGGGCACGCAGCATGCCTGATTTGTGCGAAACCGGCGTATCATAAATCCACAGCGGGATATCACCCGCGAAAAGGGCGGCTTCCAGCATCTTCTGGTATTGGTATAAATGGGGCGCCGCGGCACCGTAGTACCCTTCCATAAACTCAAGCATCAGTTCGTCGGCATTCTGATAGGGGTCCCAAAGCAGGCGGGAAAGCATATAGGCGCGTAATTCTGAAAAGTCTTCGCCCCGCTTTCCACCTACTTGTGCAAAGTGCATACGCACGTTGTGCTGATGGAAAAGCGCCATGTTGGGTTGCAGCACATGGAAGTTTGGAAAAGGGGCCACCAGGTTATCGAAATTGATGCCGTAGTCCCATACAAAGATATTATCCGAGATAGCGGCCCAGCCTTTAAGTGCTTTCACGAAATCCTGCCCGGTAGCGTTATCAGTAAGTGGTACTTCTCGTTTGGCGTCAATGCTACAGAGCATAATGTTGACATTCGGGCGAGGCTTCAAATGCTTCGGCGGATGCATGCTGTACAGGTAGGCTAGCGTAGAAATCATTTTGTCCGGAAACCGGTCCGCCAGTTGATTGACGAAGTGGATGAGCGTACCGCTGGGGCTGCCCTCCCGCTCGTCTATCGCGGCACAATTATCACAAGTGCAGTACGTAAAGTTGCCATCGTTCTGACTGACCGAAATAATATCCTGCTCCGGGTGTACTTTAAAAATCGAGTCCAGCTGTTGCGTTGTACGCTCCAGCACCTCCTCATTTGTCAGGCACCACTGACTGGCTTTTCCGGGCTGCCGCTTGCCTTTGATCAGGGAGTAATACTCCGGGTGGCTTTCGCCAAATTGAGCCGAGGGCAGGAGCCGGTCGAAGGTATGTACCCACAAGTTGCCCGCAAAGGCTTCTTTCGGTGCTTCCAGGCGGAACCACAGTTTATAAACAGGGTCCTCCAGGCCATAGCTGAAGGTTTGGCGGTAGGCGAATGCGGGGTGGTCTTCCAGGCTAAGCGCAGGTAAGGTGATATCCGTCTGGCGGGGCAGCGTGTAAGTGTCTTTGGCGTAGTAATCCATGCCCAGGAAATCGTCCAGCAGGGTGACTACGGCATACACACTGCCTTGGCCTCCACCACTGAGCAGGCGCAGGTAGCCATCTTGGGTATGAATCAGAAAGCCATCCTCCACCAGGCTATCCGCAACCGCCGGAAGGTCAGGCCAGGTGCCGAGCTGAAAGCTCCCAATCAGCGCATCACCGGGCTGGGGGCGGGCAGACCTGAAATCCCGGACGGGCAGTACTGCGCCGCTCATTTCGCCAATAAAGCGTTGCAATACGGCAGCTGCCATACTGTCGGCAGCTACTTCTTTATCAATGAGGATACGCCCCAGAGGTTGCCCGTTTTTGACCAAACTAAGCTGGGCGTTGCTTCCAACCGGGCACAAACAGGCGACCACCCAACAAAAGAAAAGAAATTTGTGCATGATTAATTTTTTGAATGCTTGTACGATTCCGGAGTTTTTGAAACTGCTCGAAGAATAAACTTACAATTTTTAGCGCACAACTGCGGGTTGTCCTATATTGGCTCCTTAAATCCACATGCCTGTGAAGACTATTGCTGTCATCTGCGGGGGCAAATCCCCGGAACACGAAATTTCGGTCCGTTCTGCCAAAAATATTCTGGCCGCTATCCGGCGAGACCGGTTCCAAGTGCTGCTCATTGGTATAGACCGGTCGGGGTGCTGGCGCCTACAGGAAGAGGCGGGCCTTGGGCGGTTCATAGCCGAAAGCGGGCCGGAGCTGGCTATTATTCCGGGCCGGGCCGAAGGGCAGCTCATCCGCCTTGATAATCAGCAGCCCATTGCGCAGCCCGATGCCGCCTTCATGATCGTGCATGGCCCCACCGGCGAAGATGGCGTACTGCAAGGTTTGCTCCGCACGATCGACCTCCCCTTCGTGGGGCCCGACGTACTGGGGTCGGCTGTTTCCATGGACAAGGATGTGGCCAAGCGGTTGCTGCGGCAAGCGGGCGTGAAAGTAGCGCAGGATATCGTACTCCATAGCTCCACTGCGGCATCGTGGTCTTACGAGCAGGTCAAGGCAAAGCTCGGCAGTCCGGTATTCGTCAAGCCTGCCAATATGGGCTCCTCGGTGGGCGTGCATAAAGTCAGCCGGGCCGATCAGTTTGAGGCTGCCATAACGGATGCCTTCTCCTATGACCGCAAGGTATTAATCGAAGAAATGATTGAAGGCAGAGAGGTGGAATGCGCCGTGCTGGGCAATGAGCGCCCGGAAGCCACTGAGGTGGGCGAAATTGTCACGCAGGAAGAGTATTCATTTGATGCCAAATACGAAAACCCGGATACGGCCAAACTGCTCATCCCTACCAAAGTCAAACCCGAAGAACTGCCCCGCCTGCAGGCCATTGCATTAAAGGCTTTCCGGACGCTGGAGTGTGAAGTGATGGCCCGGGTCGATATGTTCCTGACCCCCGAAGGCGATATTTATGTCAATGAAGTGAACACCCTGCCCGGCTTTACAGATATCAGCATGTACCCTCAGCTGTGGGTGGCAGCGGGGCTGAGTTATCCGGAACTGATCGAACGGCTGATCGAACTTGCCGTACAAAGGCATCAGGCGCGCAAAGCATTAAAGACCAGTTTTAGGGACTAATCCCCAACGGCCGCTATGCACTTCAGCTCAATAGCAATAGGCGTTGGCAGGCTATCGATACCTACTGTAGTCCGGCAAGGCTGATGGTCCTTGAAGTATTCCGCATACACGCGGTTGTAGGTATGGAAATCCCGCTTCATATCGGTGAGGAAAACGGTCACGTCTATCAGGTCTTCCCATTTGGCACCGCTGTCGGCTAATACTCGCCGTACGTTCTGGAAGACCGCATGGCACTGTGCCTCAAAATCGAAGCTCGTGTAGTTGCCGCTGCCAGACTGTTCCAGACCGGGCACGCCGTCCGTTTTCGGGTCCCGGGGGCCAATGCCGGAGAGGAAGAGCAAATTGCCGGCCCGGCGGGCATGCGGGTAAAGCCCAACGGGTTTGGGCGCACTATTGGCATCAAATTTTTCGGAAGCCATATCTTATCATTTATAGCACGAACAGATGCTATGCCAGCATCTGTTGGCCCGGCTGTACAGCAAGCACGCCGGGCTCAGATGATTTTATTTCTGTGCGTCTTCGCGCAATTCCCGCCGAAGGATTTTTCCAACATTTGTTTTGGGCAGTTCATCACGGAACTCTACTTTTTTGGGCACTTTGTAGCCAGTCAGTTCGCCCCGGCAATATTCAATCAGCTCTTTCTCCTTGAGCGAATTATCTTTACGGACCACGAAGACCTTCACAACTTCGCCACTCTTCTCATCCGGTACGCCCACGGCAGCGCACTCCAGCACTTTTGGGTGAGAAGCAACGATCTCCTCTACCTCATTCGGATATACATTGAAACCAGAGACGAGAATCATATCCTTCTTCCGGTCAACAATTTGCATAAAGCCATCCTCATCAAGCATAGCAACGTCGCCGGTACACAGCCATCCATCCACGAGGGTCTTGTTGGTTTCATCGGGCCGGTTGTAATAGCCCTTCATCACCTGCGGGCCTTTCACCTGCAGCTCGCCCGGCTGATTGTAGCCCAGCACATTGCCCTGCTGATCCACGATGCGGACATCGGTGGAAGACACCGGCAGACCTATGGTTCCGATCCGGCCCGTATTGTCCAGTGGGTTCACACTGACTACCGGCGAGGACTCCGTCATACCGTAGCCTTCAGAAAGCTGGCAGCCTGTTACTTTTTGCCAGGCCTCCGCTACCGAGCGCTGTACGGCCATTCCCCCACCTACAGTCACTTTGAGCGAACTAAAATCCACTGAGCTGAAGTCTTTGTGGTTGACCAGGGCATTGAAGAGGGTATTGACACCCGTTACTAGTGTAACCGGATAATCCTTCATCGCTTTGATGACCGAAGGGAGGTCTCTGGCATTGGTGACCAGCACATTAGTCGTACCGACCCCCATGAGCGCCAGGCAGTTGACAGAAAAGGCGAAGATGTGGTACATCGGTAGTGGATTGAGAGCGATTTCCTCCCCTTCTTTCAGGAACGGCATCATCCATGCCCGGATCTGCTGCATATTAGCAATAAGATTGCGGTTGGTCAGCATCGCACCTTTGGCTACCCCGGTGGTGCCCCCGGTATACTGCAATAAGATCACATCGTCGGCATTCCCTTTATGGGCTTTGAGCGTAAACCGCTTGCCCTGCTTCAGCGCATCGGAGAAGCTCACGGTGTTCGGGATATTATAAGCCGGCACCATTTTCTTAATCTGGCGTACCACAAAGTTGACGACAAGCTTTTTAGGAAAGCCCAGCATCTCACCGATGCTTGTGGTGATGACCGTTGTGATATTCGTGTCCCCGATAATTTTTTCCAGATTGGAAGCAAAGTTTTCGGCGATAACGATGGCTTTGGCACCGGAATCCGTAAACTGATGCCGCATTTCTCTGGGCGTGTACAAGGGATTGGTATTGACTACAATTAGCCCGGCCCTTAAGGCCCCGAATAGCGCGATGGGGTACTGCAGGAGGTTGGGCATCATCAGGGCGATTTTGTCGCCAGGCTCTAGTCCACGTGAATGCAAATAAGCACCGAATGCTTTAGAATGCTTATCGATATCCGAAAAAGAAAGCTCTTTGCCCATGCAGGAGAAAGCCACCCGGCGGCTGTACTTTTTGAAAGTATCTTCAAACATATCCACCAATGTGGGATATTCGTCTGGATTGATGTTGGCAGGAACTCCGCTTGGGTAGTTCTTAAGCCACGGCCGTTGATCACTCATCATTTCTTATCTCTGGTTTTTTCCGTTTTGGTTATGCTAGCAGGTTCAGGAGTGCCTAAAATAAGTATTTTGTACGCACTTTTACCACAAAAGCCTACTTAGAAGTGTGTTTGCAACAACCTTTACGCTGTAAACACCTCCAAACCTACCCTCTAAGCTGCTAACTTACAGTACTTTTTATTTTCATTTCCTGATTTATTGCAGTACCTTTGCCCCGCTTTAGGGAGCAGTATGCCTTAATAAGGCTTGCAAAGCCCTGTTTTTAATCCGATTTTTTAACCAAAAGCATTCTTTCAATGCTAGACGACAAAGATCTCGAAAAAGAAGAACAGCAGGAAGAGACACCTGCTGAACAGCCGGAGGAAACCACCTCTGCTGCTGAACAAGAAGAAGAAAAAGCCGAAACAACGGAGGCTGAAAAGCCTGAAGAAGAGGCAACTCCCGTAGCGGAAACTGAAAAAGTGGAAGCTGAAAAGTCTGAAGAAGAAGAAGAAGCTCCCGCAGCGGAAACTGAGGAAGCGGAAGACGAAGCGTCTGATGATGACTCAGAAGACGATTCGGATGAGGCAACAGAAGACGAGGAGGAGGACGAAGACGAAGAGGAAGAAGAGCCTGTTGTTGCAGAAACTGCACACGACGACTTCGACTGGTCTGCCGACCGCCGTTCCGGCCTTGCTTATACCGAAGAGAAGCGCAAAGAGCTGACCAATCAGTATGAGGAAACGCTGACTTCTGTTCTGGAAAACGAAATCGTTAAGGGTAAGATTACCGCAATTAGCGATGGTGATATTGTACTGGACATTGGCTTCAAGTCTGACGGACTCGTGCCAACTTCTGAGTTCCGGGACACACCAGACCTGGGCCCTGGAGACGAAATCGACGTTTACGTAGAACAGCAGGAAGATGCCCGCGGCCAGTTGGTACTCTCCCGCCGCAAAGCAAAACTGCTGCGTGCATGGGAAAGCATCGTTGACTCGTATGAGAACGGCACCGTCATTAAAGGTACCGTTATCAGCAAAACCAAAGGCGGACTCATCGTTGATTGCAGCGGACTGGAGACATTCCTCCCAGGCTCGCAAATCGATATCAAGCCAATCATTGACTACGATTCATACGTGGGTAAGACCATGGAATTCAAGGTGGTCAAGATCAATGAGCAGATCAAGAACGCTGTGGTTTCTCACAAGGCGCTTATCGAAAGCGATCTTGCAGAGCAGCGTGAGGCGATCATTGCCAGCCTTGAAAAAGGACAGGTACTCGAAGGCCTCGTGAAGAACATCACCGACTTCGGTGCGTTCCTCGACCTTGGTGGTGTAGACGGCCTGCTGTATATCACAGATATTTCCTGGGGCCGCATCAGCCACCCAAGCGAAGTGCTGTCGCTCAACCAGAAAATCAACGTGGTTGTACTCGATTTCGACGAGAACAAGAAGCGGATTTCTCTTGGCCTGAAGCAACTGCAGCCACATCCTTGGGAGGTGCTACCTGAAGATATTTCAGAAGGCTCTACCGTTAAAGGTAAGATTGTCAACATCGAAGACTACGGTGCATTCCTTGAAATACAGCCCGGCGTTGAAGGCCTGATCCACGTATCTGAGGTCAGCTGGAGCAATCAGCCGATCAATGCCCGTGAGTACTTCAAGCTCAATCAGGAGTACGATGCGAAGATTGTGACCATCGACCGCGAGGATCGTAAGATGTCGCTTTCGATCAAGCAACTGTCTAAAGACCCCTGGAGCGAGATTCAGAACAACTTCCCTGAAGGCAGCCGTCATACCGGTGAAGTGAAGAACCTCACTCCTTATGGCGTGTTTGTTGAGCTGGAGGAAGGTATTGGTGGTATGATCCATATCTCTGACCTTTCCTGGACCAAGCGTTTCTCTCACCCTTCTGAATTCACGAAGGTTGGTGAGAACATCGACATCATGATTCTTGAAATCGATAAGGACAACCGCAAGCTGTCGTTAGGCCACAAGCAACTGGAAGAGAACCCATGGGATACTTTCGAAAATGTATTCCCGGTAGGCTCTTACCACGAAGGCACAATCGTACGCCGCGACGACCGGGGCGCAATTGTGCAGATGCCTTACGGCCTGGAAGCGTTCGCACCGATCAAGCACATCCGCAAGGAAGATGGTCAGCTCGCTGAAGTAGACGAGACCCTGACCGTTAAGGTGATTGAGTTCAACCGTGACGACAAGCGTATCCTTGTTTCTCACCTGCGTTACCTCGATGATATTCGCCGTGAAGCGAAGGACGAAGTACGCAAGGAGAAGCAGGAAGAGCGTAAGGAGACCCGTCAAGCCGTCAAGAAGCAACAGTCTACAGTTGAGAAGTCCACACTGGGCGACCTCGACGTATTCAGTCAGCTGAAGGATCAGCTTGAGGGCGATGATGATACCGAGAATAAGAGTGAGGATGACCAATAATTAAAACGGTCACCAACCTCTGTAAATCATAAGACCCGCAGCCTTCATTGGTTGTGGGTCTTTTTTTATTTGTTAAAAAATCGTATTTTTCATATCACTTCCGTAAAAAGCAAAAAAGTGCGCCTTATTCCTAAAAATACCTAATCCGCTATGACATCCCTTATTAGAAGACCTTTATTAGTCATAAGCATAGTACTAACACCTCTTTGTTTATACACTCAAGCTCATCAGGGCTTTAATCCTTTAGAAGTTAAATACCCCACTGGTTCGTCCCTTTCCCTTGATGAAATAGAGGCGTATGGCAAAGAGATAGAAAACCGAATAAATGGACAAAACACCTTAATGTTACTAAATCACATTAAAAGTTATTTCCTACCTCAGTTAGATGAACTAGCCCAAAAATATCCAAAGCACCTTGCTTCAACCCTGATGTGGGTCAATACTGCATTAGTAGAATTCAGGCAAGACGAAAAAGAAACTATTGAAACCGGTGAGCTATTCCTTCTCCTAGCCGACAGCTACCCAGCAAACTATTTAGTCCTTGAGAAGCTAAGAGTTCTTATCAACCTCGCAGAAGCTTCCTTTCACAATTCAAACTTAGATAAAAGCCAACATTATATTACGCTCTCGTTCAGATTACTAGATACAGATGCGAAATCGATATCAAAAGACAGAGAGTTCAAAGGTTTTCTTTATTGCTTACTCGCAGAATTAGAATTCAAAAAGAGAAAGATAGAAGAAGCTAAAGAAATGCTTAATAGAGCAAAACCTTATTGCAATCTGCCTGAAAACAAATGCTATATAAAGTATAGCATAAATTTAGCGAACTACTATGAAAGAGTTGGTGAAAGAAAAAGAGCAATCAGATTTATCAAACCTCTTGTCGAACGAGTAGAGAAAAACCCCACCCGTTTTTCACCAAAAGACAATGCACTAATTATCAAAAAGCTTGGAGATATATACTACTATGATGGCCAGCTAAACAAAGCAATTGAATGTTATAAGAACGCATTAGAATTAAAAAGACTACACCCGTTCCCTGCCTCTCCTATATTTTCGTTATTTAACATAGCCGCTTCTTATTCTTGGTTAGGAGAAAATCAAAAGGCAAAAGAATATCTAGATCAAGCCCTTGAAAAGTTAGGCTACACTCCAAATAAACCTTTCCCTTTTGATCGGTTAGATAGTCCAATATCCTTACTATTGACTCTGTATTACCACGCCCAAAACGAACAATTCCACTACGCCAACGGGGGCACACTAGACAACCTACGGGCATCCCGGGCGTACCAGGAGCAGTACCTCGATTTGCTGGAGTACATGAGTAAAAACCTCAGCCACACTTCTTCGCGTTATTTCATTGACCGGTTTTACTATATGTACGAAGAAGCCCTGTATGTCCGGTACAAACTCTACGAGGAGACACAGGATACCCGCTACCTGCAGGAAGCCTTTTCGGTAGCGGGCCGCGGCAAAGCGATACATGTACGGGAAGCGGCACAAAATGCAGCGGCGGAGCAGCTCTTTCCCACGGCATTGCTTCAGCGCCGGTTTGAACTGAGGAAAAAGTTTGTTACCCTCGAAAACCGACTGCATGAACAACGGGAAGACAAAGGGGAAGCGCCCAGCCTCGTCGACTCTGCCCTCTATGCTAAAAACCAATATTTCAATTTTCTGGACAGCTTGCAGGCTGCCTTTCCTGGCATGCAACAGATGTGGGACATCCCCAAGCCTCCTGATTTGCAACTGGTGCAGGCACAGCTTAGGCAAGATGACCGCGCGATGGTGCAGTATTTCATTGGCTACCAATATGTGTTCACCTTTGTATTGGATGGGGAAAATATCAGCCTTTACAATACCAAAATCCCGGAGGGGCTTGCCCGGGAGGTCAGTACGATGCGGGACGCGCTCTACGAATGGGCACTTGAGCCCTCTCCTGCACTGGTGGAGAACTACGCCAAAAGTGCGCACTGGCTTTACCAGCAATTGCTGGAACCTGTGGATAGCCTATTGCCCTTCCGGTTGCTGATCGTGCCAGACAACTGCGTGGCCTACCTGCCGTTTGATGTATTGCTCAAAGCAACGCCGGACCCGGAAACCCCGTTTAACGAGTATCCATACCTGATTCAGAGCCATCAGGTGAGTTATGCCTATTCGCCCTATGATTTTGTCAGGCAAGGCGGTAGCAACAGGCACGACCGCTCGGCCATTCTGGGTTTTGCACCTTCTTTTTCTGATAGCAGGGCTGCTGAAGCAACCGTATCACAGCGCAGGCGTGAATTCGGCCCTTTGATGGCTAACCAGGAAGAGGTCAATCGGATCTCCGACTTCTTTTCTGCAAAAACCCTGGAAGCAGATGCTGCTACTAAAGCGGCTTTTCTGAAGCAGGCACCAAAGTATCAGGTCCTGCACCTGGCCACACATGCTAAGGCCAATGATAAAAAGGGCGAGTATTCTTACCTGTGCTTTTCGGAAATTCCCGGGGATACCGCAATGAGCCACCGCTTGTATGCGCGGGAGTTATACCTGATGAACCTTTCGGCAGACATGGTCGTGCTAAGTGCCTGCGAGACTGGCCTCGGTGAGCTCTCCAAAGGGGAAGGTGTAATCAGTCTCTCCCAGGCTTTTTCCAAGGCCGGAGCCCGGAGCCTGATCACTACCCTGTGGCGGGTAAGCGATCAGGCTTCCGCCGACCTCATGAGCAGCTTCTACGAACAACTCCATACCGGTATCACCAAGGATGCGGCCTTACGAAACGCCAAGCTCGACTACATACACCGCGCCTCCGCCAAAGCTGCGCACCCCTTTTTCTGGGCCGGCTACGTCGCACAGGGCGATATGGCCCCACTTTCCCTTTCTTCCGGAGATTTTCTGTGGTGGATATGCCTGTTTCTATTGGGGCTATTCGTAATTTTGGGCGGTTTAATCAGATCGAAAAGACAGCAAACCCATGCAAAGAATTAATGTAGAAATAAAGGCCAAGTCTCAAAACCCGGCCGAAATCCACGCTCTGCTTGCCGCCCAACAAGCCGAATTCCTGGGCACTGATAAACAAACAGACACCTACTTTAAAGTGAACAAAGGCCGGTTGAAACTTCGGCAGGGCAACATAGAAAATGCCCTGATCCATTACTTCCGCAGTAATCAAGCGGGGCCTAAGCGCTCCGATGTGTCTCTGTACAAAACGGAAGGAGGAGCAGAGTTAAAGGATGTGCTGGAACAAGCCCTGCCCGTACTGGCCATTGTGACCAAACGCCGCTCTATCTACTTCATTGAGAATGTAAAGTTTCATGTAGATGAAGTGGAAGGGCTGGGTTCCTTCGTGGAAATCGAAGCCATTGACAAAGATGGGAGCATCGGTGAAGAGAAACTGCGGGAGCAGTGCCAGTACTATCTCGACTTATTCAAAATCAGATCCAAAGACCTGATCGAAGTGTCCTACAGCGATATGATGATCGGGCAGCAATAGCTCCAAAGAAGAGTTTGCACACCAGAAAAGGCGCCTTCAGTAGCAACTGAAAGCGCCTTTTTCTATCGTTAAAACAAGCTCAATTAGTGCTTCGCGCTCTAATCCAGTGTTTGTTTAATCTCTATAATCTCGTAGGCTTCAATAAAGTCACCGACTTTGAGGTCGTTGTAGTTTTTGACGGAAAGACCGCACTCCGTACCGAACTTCACTTCCCGAACGTCATCTTTGTAACGCTTCAGTGAAGAGAGCTCTCCGGTCTGCCCCTCCTTAATCGGATAGATGACAATACCATCTCGGATGATACGGATCAAAGAATTGCGGTTGATCTTGCCTTCCTGCACGTAGCAGCCGGCAACCGTACCCACTTTGCTGATCTTGAAAGTTTCGCGGACTTCGACTTGCGCCGTAATCTTCTCTTCCTTGGTCGGTTCGAGCATACCTTCAATGGCTGCACGAACTTCCTCGATCGCTTCGTAGATAATGGAGTACGTATTGATCTCAACTCCTTCGCGCTCTGCCAGTCGGCGGGCACCCATTGATGGGCGCACCTGGAAGCCAATGATAATAGCGTCAGAAGCAGAAGCCAGCAGTACGTCAGATTCAATGATCTGCCCTACCGCTTTGTGGATCACATTCACTTGAACGCTCTCAATAGACTGTTTAATCAGGGAGTCTGCCAATGCCTCTACTGAGCCATCCACATCACCCTTCACGATCAGGTTGAGCTCCTTAAAGTTGCCCAGTGCGAGTCGGCGGCCAATTTCATCAAGGCTGATCCGTTTAGTTGCACGATTGGCCTGCTCTCTGGAAATTTGGGCTCGTTTGGTAGCCAGCGTACGGGCTTCCTGCTCGCTCTCCATGACTCTGAAGCGCTCTCCTGCCTGTGGCGCACCGCCAAGGCCGAGTACAAGAACCGGGCTGGAAGGCCCTGCTTCTTTCACACGCTTACCAAGCTCATTAAACATCGCCTTCACCTTACCTGCATGCTCACCTGCCACCATGGGGTCTCCAATTTCGAGTGTGCCCGTCTGTACCAGGATTTTGGTTACATAACCCCGGCCTTTGTCCAGCGAGGCTTCGATAACCGCTCCCACCGCTTCACGGTTCGGATTGGCTTTGAGCTCCAGCAATTCTGCTTCGAGCAGGATTTTCTCCAGCAGCTCATCAATGCCCATTCCGGTTTTGGCAGAAATATCTTGTGATTGGTACTTACCGCCCCATTCTTCCACCAGGAAGTCCATAGAAGCGAGTTCCTGCTTGATGCGTTCCGGCTGAGCACCGGGCTTATCCACCTTGTTGATGGCGAAAACCATTGGTACACCAGCAGCCTGTGCGTGGCTGATAGCCTCCTTGGTTTGCGGCATGATGCTGTCGTCCGCGGCTATGATAATCACCGCAATATCAGTGACCTTGGCACCCCGTGCACGCATAGCCGTAAAGGCTTCGTGACCCGGCGTATCCAGGAAGGTAATTTTCTTGGCTACATCATCCTGCGCCCCGAGGTAAACCTCGTAAGCACCAATGTGCTGCGTAATACCACCCGCCTCATCGTCGGCTACTTTCTCCTCACGGATGTAGTCCAGCAATGAAGTCTTACCGTGGTCAACGTGGCCCATCACCGTAACGATCGGTCCTCTTGGTTCCAGATCTTCCGGATCGTCGATGATTTCTTCTTCTTCCTCATCTTCCTCACCCGCGTTGATGAATTTGACTTCGTGGCCAAATTCCTCCGTAACGAGCTCGATGATTTCGGCATCAAGGCGCTGATTAATGGAAACAATAACGCCGAGGTTCATACAGGTCATGATCACATCGGTGACCCCTACATCCATCAGGTTGGCGAGTTCCTGAACAGAGATAAACTCTGTAACTTCCAGAAACTTGCTTTCCATTTCCTGCTCGCGCTCTTCCTGACGCTCTCTCAGGCGTTCACGGTTATCGCGGCGCAGTTTCTGTCGCTTTCGCTTACTTCCACCCCCGGAAATCCGGGCCATCGTTGCCTTGATCTTATCTTCGATCTCTTTTTGAGAGACTTCTTTTACTTCATCATCTCTTTTGCGGCCCCGCTTAGGACGGCGGCTACCACCACTGCCTCCGCTACCACCACTGCCACTACGTGCAGTTCCGCCTTTCCCGGAACCACTATCCGATGGCGCAACCACTTTTTTACGCTTTCTACGGCGCTTTTTGCGAGGCTCATCATTAGTAGAGGTAGAAGTAGAAGGCGTTTCCTTTTTGTCGTCTTTCTTCTTTTTCTTTCGGCTCGACCGATCAACCTTATCGACGTCAATTTTACCGAGGATTTTCAGGCCGCGAAGTTCAGGCGCTTCAGCTTTGACCAGTCCTCCTTTCGATTGGTCTGCAGCCGCGTCTCCGGCTTCTGCCCCTTTATCGGTGGCCTCTTCTTGCTTACCTTTCGGTCCTTCGGCAGCTGCAGGTTGAGCCTTTTCGTCTGAATTGGCAGCCTGCTCTTGCTTAGGAGCTTCCTCGGGCGCTTTGTTTTCGGTTTTTTCCGGTTTGGAAGGCACCTCAGTTTCAGCGACAGGAGCCGCTTTGGGTGCAGGCGCCTCTTCTTTCGGGGCTTCTTCTTTTTTCGGTGCCTCTGTTTCCTGCTTGGGTTCTACAGGCTTTTCCTTAGCAGCCGGTTTTTCTTCCTTCGCTTTATCAGCAGGAGGGTCTTGTTTGGCATCAGACGCAGGGGTCTTTGCTTTTTCTTCTTTCTGGGGTTCCGCTTTTGGTGCTTCTTCCTTCTTGTCTTCAGCTGGCTTTTTCTTGCCCTTGCCGGCCGCGTCCAGGTCAATCTTGCCCATCACCTTCAATCCGCTCACCCGCTCTGCCTTCTTTTCAGGCTCGGCTTCTTTGGGAGCCTCTTTGGGCTCAGCGGGCTTTTCCTTTTCGGAAGAAGGAGGTTTGGGCGCGGAAGGTTCTGCAGCAGGAGGCACTGCTTTTTCGGTAGGTGGCTGAGCTTTCGTAACAGGCTTACTGACTTCAGCTTTAGGCTTGGGAGCAGGTACCTCGGGAGCCCTTTTATCCCCTTTGCCAGGGTCTTCCGCGGCGGGACGGTTGCCAATCACCAATTGATCAGCCTTTTCTTTGATAGCGATGGACTTTTGAAATTCCTTGAGGAGCTCATTGTACATCTCGTCCGAGATTTTAGCGGTAGGCTTGTTCTCTATCTCGAACCCATTGTTGGTGAGGTGCTCTACGATCGTAGAGGTTCCTACATTTAATTCTTTAGCTATCTTAACTAAACGTTTCGCCATTATGAAGTTTTAGTACTTTTTGCAACGTCTGCAGATAGGCAAGAGCTTCTCTTTTCCTTTACATATCTTACTATCTTTTTTGGATGAATAAAATAGAAAGTAACATACCAAAAGCTTTCAACCTATCTCAAATAATCAGGATCAATAAAAGGGCTTTCTCATTCAGAATGACCTGATCTGCCGCAAAGATAAAAGGATTAACCTCTAATCTGTAAAAATCTGTACGGTAAAACAGCAAAAAGCCTTCAGGCTGAAGGCTTTTATACCATGATTTATAGAACTCGAACACTAAAAGCAGCGTACGAGTTCCCGATATTTTAAATTAATCTTCGAATTCAGCAGCTAAGACACCCAGAACGTCCGCGACGGTTTCCTCTTCCAGGTCCGTACGGCGCAGCAATTCATCCTTGCTGAGCTCCAGTACAGAGCGGGCGGTATCGCAACCAATGGCTTTGAGGGCCTCAATAACCCAGCCATCAATTTCATCTGCAAATTCTTCCAAATCGACATCGTCGATTTCAATTTCTTCGACCTGATTCCGGTATACGTCAATTTCATAACCGACCAGACGGCTGGCCAGCTTGATATTGGTACCGCCTTTGCCGATAGCCAGGGAGACCTGATCGGGCTCAAGGAATACCTCTGCCCGCTTCTTTTCCTGGTCCAGGGCGATCCGTGTGATCTTCGCTGGCGTCAGAGCACGCTGTATGAACAACGTTTCATTATTCGTGAAGTTGACAATATCAATATTCTCATTGCGCAGTTCCCGCACGATTCCGTGGATACGAGACCCCTTCATGCCCACACAGGCACCTACCGGGTCAATGCGGTCATCATAAGATTCTACGGCCACCTTTGCGCGGTCGCCGGGGATACGCTCGATACGGCGGATGGTGATTAGCCCGTCTTCGATTTCCGGCACTTCCTGCTCCAGAAGTTTTTCCAGGAACAAGGCATCCGTACGGGACATGATTACGGCAGGGTTGTTGTTACGCATATCCACCGCCTTGATCACACCGCGCACCATATCTCCCTTACGGAAAAAGTCGCCGCGGATCGTCTCGCTACGGGGCAGCACCAATTCGTTGCCGGTAGCATCGTCCAAAACCAGGAACTCCCGCTTCAGAATCTGATGCACTTCGCCCACCACCACTTCACCGATGCGCTCGCTGTAGCTGCGGTAGATTTCGTCTTTCTCCAACTCCATAATGCGTGAAATCAGCGTTTGCCGGGCGGCCATGATGGCACGGCGGCCAAAATCCTCCAGGTGGAGCTGCTCGTAGCACTCCTCGCCAATCTCATAGTCCTCATCAATAGCAAAGGCTTCAGAAATTGAAATCTGACTGCGGTCGTCTGTTACTTCTCCATCGGGTACGATTTCGCGGACACGCCAAAGTTCCAGGTCACCCTTAGTGGTGTTTACGATAACGTCGAAATTTTCATCCGTCCCGTATTTTTTGCGGATGAGCGTGCGGAAGACGTCTTCCAGTACGCGGACCATTGTGGGGCGATCTATGTTCTTTCCGGATTTGAACTCCGAAAAGGTTTCAACCAGATTCATCATGGTTATCTACTATTTGGTGGCAGTGCTCAGGCACTCCCTGCTTATGATTTTTTAAAAAGTAACCTTCACCTTAGTATGCTCAATACTGCTGAAGGAGATTTCAGTCTCAATGATTTCGGTCTTTTTGCGCTTGCCTTCTTTGATACGGATCTTCTCTTCCAGGGTAATCCCCCCTTCGTCCACTTCCTTGAGAATGCCGGTGCGTTTGTCGCCGTCTTTGAGCATAACCTCAACCTTGCGGCCGATATTGCGCGGGTACTGACGCTGCATCATCAGGGGGCGGGATACCCCGGGCGAAGACACTTCGAGTACATATTTTTCGCCCAGCCACTGCTCCTCATCCAGATAGTGCTCCAGGTAGCGGCTGATCCGCTGACACTGCTCAAATGAGATACCAAAGTCACTGTCCAGAAACACATCAAGCTTGTTGTGCGCGTGCAGCTTTAGGTCTACCAAAAAACAATCGGAGAAGGCATCCTCCAGAAATTTCTCTTCAAGGAGGGCCTTGATTTTATCTTCTACCACAGCCATTCAAAATTTTGAACCCGGCACGTGAAGTACCTGCAACAAAAAGAGGGAACGTTTTCGCGTTCCCTCTTTCGAGTTTGTTTTCTTTCTGGTGCAAATATACGTCCTTATTGTTTGAAAAGCAACACACTGCGACATATTTGAGCAGCGCGCCTCATTTTTAGGGCGAGCCGCCCCCGGGTTTCAATGATTTTTGAACCGTTTGTGCCCGGGGCCAAACCACCTTGCGCTATATTTGTTGGATCAATAATTACAGAGACCAGGAAAAAGAAAAATATGAAAGTCGACGAATTGCTGCACCGGGCGCTTAATCTTGAGCCCCTTTCCACAGATGAAGGCGTATTCCTTTTTGAAAATGCCTCTACTGCGGAGCTCATGCACGTTGCGCATAAGCTGCGTAAGCAACACGTGCCACACAACAAAGTTACCTGGATCATCGACCGCAACTCGAATACCACTAATGTCTGTATCGCCAATTGCAAATTTTGCAATTTTTACCGGCGCCCCGGGCACGAGGAGGCCTACACAACAAGCATTGAAGAATACCAAAAGAAAATTGACGAGCTCTATGCCTACGGCGGGCGGCAACTCCTGCTGCAGGGCGGGCACCACCCCGACCTCGGCCTAAGCTTCTATGTCGACCTGTTTAAACAGCTCAAGGCGCTGTACCCTGACCTTAAGCTGCATGCTCTCGGCCCGCCCGAGATCGCGCACATCACCAAACTGGAGGGCAGTACGCATACCGAAGTGCTGCAGGCGCTGAAAGATGCCGGGATGGACTCCCTGCCGGGCGCAGGGGCTGAAATCCTCGCCGACCGGGTCCGCCGACTCATCTCCAAAGGCAAATGTGGCGGGCAGGAATGGCTGGACATCATGCATGCCGCCCATAACGTAGGCCTGACCACTTCTGCCACGATGATGTTCGGGCATATTGAGACCAACTGGGAGCGCATGGACCACCTCGTGCGCATCCGCGAAGTGCAAGCCATGAAGCCGGAAGGCGCCAAGGGTTTCATCGCCTTCATCCCCTGGCCTTTTCAGGATGAGGATACCATCCTGAAGCGCCTCAAGCGGGCACGCAATACCTGTACCGGAGACGAGTATGTACGCATGATCGCTATGAGCCGCATTATGCTGCCCAATATCACCAATATTCAGGCTTCCTGGCTTACCGTGGGCAAGCAGGTGGCACAACTCTGCTTGCATGCCGGGGCCAATGATTTTGGCTCCATCATGATCGAAGAGAATGTGGTCTCCGCTGCCGGTGCCCGCTTCCGCTTCACAGCCGATGGCATACAGGAGTCCATCCGCGAAGCCGGGTATATCCCGCAGCTCCGCAGTCAGGAGTACGAGCACGTCGAGCTACCGGAAAATATCGTTCAGCAAAAGCTCGACCGCGAGCAAATGATTGTCGATTAAATAAGTTTGCTGCACCGGGAAGCGCTTCCGGTGCAGCAAATTCAACTATTCACTACTGCCTCAGCACACCTTATCTATGTCAACAATACTTTACGATCAGATACAGGAAGCCGTTGCCTATATCAAAAGTAAGACGGCCGTCAAGCCCAAACTGGGTATTATTCTCGGTACGGGTCTCAGCAATTTGGCAGACCACATCGATACCGAGGTCGCAATCCCCTACGCGGATATCCCACACTTCCCGGTCTCTACCGTGCAAAGCCATCAGGGCAAGCTTGTATTCGGGCAATTCCAGGGTATACCGGTGATGGCGATGGCCGGCCGTTTCCACTATTATGAAGGCTATACGGCGAAGCAGATTACCTTCCCGGTGCGGGTCATGGCGGCCATGCAGGTGCAGCGGCTGGTGATATCCAATGCGGCAGGTAGCGTGAATGCCAATATGGAGGCCGGCGATATCGTCTTTGTGCGCGACCACATCAACCTCCACCCCGAAAACCCACTACGGGGCGAAAACGACGAGCGCCTGGGCCCGCGCTTCCCGGATATGCTCAATGCCTACGACCGCAGGCTGAATGCCAAAGGGCTCGCTGTGGCCAAAAACCTGGGCATCCGCGCTCACGAAGGCGTTTATCTCAGCCTGCAGGGCCCCAACCTGGAGACCCCGGCGGAGTATAAATTTGCCCACGTAGTTGGCGCTGACCTCGTGGGTATGTCTACCGTGCCCGAGGTACTTGTAGCCCGCCACGCCAACCTTCCTGTACTGGTCCTGTCCGTAGCCACCAATAAGTGCTATCCTATTGAGGAATTGACCGAGACAAGCGTGGAGGAAGTCATTGCAGTAGCGCAGGGCGCTGAGCCTAAAATGCGGGAGATTTTGTCGGGCCTGATGCCAGATTTGCTGCCGGAGGGATAAGCACATAAGCCCAGCCCTCCATGAACATCGCCATACCTGACCTGATCGCCATCTTCCTTTCCGGGTTTGGCATACTCCTTTGCCTTGTGGTGGGCGTTCAGCTGTTGCTGCGCAAAGCGGGGATGCGGCAGTCTAATTTGCTGCTGGGTATACTGCTGATCCTCTATGCATTAACGCTCAGCAATGGTCTGTTTGCTATGGCTGGCATCTACGCACAGTATCCCTTTCTGTATTTTATCCCGATCAACTTTAGCCTGAGCCTTGGGCCGCTCTTTTACTTTTTCGTGCGGTCAAGGATACAGCCTTCCTTTAGACTGCAACGCCGGCACCTGCCCCACTTTATCCTCCCGGTGCTACAATTCCTTTTTTATTTGTCGATTGGATTTAGAAGCGCGGCATATAAGAGCTGGATTTGGCGGGAGGTGATCGCCCCCTGCGGACAGTTTATTGAGGAAGGGCTGCTCATAGTACTTGCACTTGGGTACCTGGGGGCAGCTTACCGCATGCTGCACGGTGTCCCGGAATTGTTCTGGAAAGGCCCTGTCTACCGCTGGCTCCGGCGGTTCAACATCTCCCTGGCGTTTCTGTTCCTGATCAGTTCAGGTTACGAAATCCTGGACTGGGTGCTGTATGGCTTTTTCGAGTACAACCTGTTCAATATGGAATGGGTGGCTTTCCCGCTGAAGTTGTCCTATGCTGGCATCAGCCTGTTGATCGGGTACCACGCCTATTTGTACCAGCATCAGAGCCTGATTTTGCCGGAAGCCCAAACCAAACCACCTGCTGAAGCGCCGGAACTTTCGGCCAGAATTGATGCATTACTTGAGGAAAACAAGCCCTATCTTGACCCTGAACTCAGCCTGGAAGCCTTTGCTAAGCTTTTAGGCGTACACCGCAACACCGTATCCAAAGTACTCAGCAGCCGGGGCGAATCCTTCCGGGGATTAGTCAACCGGTACCGGGTGGAGGAATTTATCCGGCTCGTACAGGAAGGGCAACACGAACACCTGACGCTCCTCGCTATCGCCTTCGAATCAGGCTTCAACTCTAAAGCCTCTTTCAACCGCGCCTTCAAAGGCCATACCGGCAGCTCACCCACCGCATTTTTTCAAGACTGATATTGTTTTTCCCTCAGACCGGACGGTCCAATCCGTCTCATTATGCATTTCGAGGCGCTGTAAAGCCTTTGAAACGGCACTTTTGCAGCATTATGGATCAAAACCTAATGCACCATGACTAAGCTATCTTATTTCCGAAATTTCGCAATACTGCTTGCTATCACGCTCAGCAGTTGCGCCTCCTATTCTACCATTGGCATTCCTGCCGGAGAAGAATTTGTGCTGGGTGAAGGGGAGAACAGCAGCTTTCGCGCTGAACTTAAAAACCTGAGCAGCGTAACCCTAAATATTCGGACTATAGAAAAATCAACCGGTAAACAAATCCAAAGCTTCATCCTGGCTGGCAGAGGGCAAACCCAACTTCGGGCAGGCAGGCGGGAAACGGTCCTACTTTCAAACCCCACCCCGAGAGACGTGAAGGTAAGAGCCAGGCTAAGTAAGTCCGTGGAAGGGATGCGCTATCAGCAAATGCCGGAAAACTAGATCGTTCTGACCTCGCCATCATGCGCCTGGGGACTTTCGCTATATAGAGAGTACATCCTTGAAGCCATAAAATAAGGAACAGATCATACACAGATAGCCAGGTAGATTTACCCGGCGGGGGATTGGAGATGCCTTCAATCCCCTGGTCTTGTTGAAAATCATTCCTCTTGAATATAAGGCGCGGTCAACCACGCTGTGTAAAACCACCAACCCTCAGGTTTGTTATACATCTGTAGGCTAGTCACCAAACTAGTCTTACAGAATTTTTGTAATTTTGTGCCGCTTTTAACCAATAAAACCACGTATGCAAACCGTAGCGCCCTACCAACCACAACATAAAGTTCGGATCGTGACCGCCGCTTCTCTTTTTGACGGGCACGACGCCGCCATCAACATCATGCGCCGCATCATGCAGAGCTCAGGCGCTGAAATCATCCACCTCGGCCACAACCGCTCCGTACAGGAAATTGTCGATACCGCCATCATGGAAGATGCGCAGGGCATTGCCATTACCTCTTATCAGGGTGGGCATACGGAATTTTTTAAGTACATGCACGACCTGCTTAAGGAGCGGGGTGCGGGCCACATTAAACTCTTCGGAGGTGGGGGCGGTACCATTCTGCCGGAAGAAATTGAAGAGCTGCACGACTATGGTATCACCCGTATTTACTCCCCGGATGACGGGCGCGACATGGGCCTGCAGGGCATGATCAATGACGTATTGGAAAAGTGTGACTACCCCGTGGGCACCCACCTCAACGGTGAGCTGAAGCAATTCAAAGATAAAGACCCGCATGTACTCGCCCGCATGATCTCTGCAGCCGAAAACTTCCCGGAAGAGAACCGCAGCTGGCTCGAACAACTGCGCAAAGACATTGAGGGCAAAACCATTCCGGTGCTGGGCATTACCGGTACCGGCGGGGCGGGCAAATCGAGCCTGGTCGATGAGCTCGTGCGCCGCTTCCTGCTCGACTTCGAAGATAAAACCATCGCCATCATCTCCGTGGACCCCTCCAAGCGTAAAACCGGGGGCGCGCTGCTGGGCGACCGCATCCGGATGAACGCTGTTACAGGGACTATCGCCCGGAACCGCGTCTACATGCGCTCCCTCGCCACCCGGCAGTCCAATCTGGCGCTTTCTAAGCATGTACAGGATGCCATCGACATTCTCAAAGCCGCACAGTACGACCTTATCATCCTGGAGACCTCCGGGATCGGGCAGTCCGATACGGAAATCATCGACCACTCCGATATGTCGCTCTACGTCATGACACCGGAGTATGGGGCCGCCACTCAGCTGGAGAAGATCGACATGCTCGACTTTGCGGACGTAATCGCCATCAATAAATTCGACAAGCGGGGCGCACAGGATGCTCTCCGGGACGTGAAGAAGCAGTATCAGCGCAACAACATGCTCTTCGACAAATCGCTGGACGAGATGCCGGTCATTGGCACCATCGCTTCTCAGTTTAACGATCCGGGCATGAACAAGCTGTACCGCACGCTGATGGACGTGCTCGCCGAGCGCACCGGCGCTGGCCTGAAGTCCGACTTTATGGCCAGCGATGAGGTGAGCGAAAAGATATTCATCATTCCGCCCAAGCGGGTGCGCTACCTTTCGGAAATCTCCGACAGCAACCGCAACTACGATGCCTGGGTGGACCGGCAGGAACAGGTGGCACGTAAGCTCTTCGCCCTCAACGAATCCATCAAAGCGATTGAGGCGGAGGACAACCTGCCCAATAAAGCAGAAACCCTGGCGAGTCTGAAAAAAGCCTACGAGGAAGTGGAGCTGGGGCTCGATGGCTACTGCAAGCGTATCATTGAGACCTGGGAAGATAAAAAGGCACAGTACAAGGCCGATGAATTCGTCTATCAGGTGCGGGGCAGGGAAATCCGTGTGCCGACATTCACGACTTCTCTATCCCACTCCCGCATTCCCCGCGTAGTCCTGCCCCGCTTCAAGGACTGGGGTGAGATCCTGCGGTGGTCCTTACAGGAAAACGTGCCGGGAGAATTTCCCTACACCGCCGGCGTTTTCCCATTCAAGCGCAAAGGCGAAGACCCTACGCGCATGTTTGCCGGAGAAGGCGGTCCGGAGCGCACCAATAAGCGTTTCCACTACCTGTCCGAAGGCATGCCAGCCGCGCGCCTGTCCACCGCTTTTGACTCGGTGACGCTATACGGCGAAGACCCGGACTACCGGCCGGACATCTACGGTAAAATCGGCAACTCCGGCGTGAGTGTTTGCTCCCTCGATGATGCCAAGCGCCTCTACTCCGGCTTCGACCTGTGCGACCCCAAGACGTCCGTCTCCATGACGATCAATGGCCCGGCGGCAACCATCTGCGCCTTTTTCATGAATGCGGCTATCGATCAGCAGTGCGAGAAGTACATCCGCGAGCATGGGCTGGAAGACCAAGTCGAAGCCAAACTGAAGGAATTATACGATGACCACGGGCTGCCCCGTCCGCAGTACCGCGCCGATATCCCCAAAACCAATGATCAGCTCGGGTTGCTCCTGCTGGGCGTAACCGGTGATCAAATTCTGGAAGAAAGTGTGTACAATGAGCTTAAAGCCAAAGCCCTTTCCTCCGTGCGTGGCACCGTGCAGGCCGACATCCTCAAGGAAGATCAGGCACAGAATACTTGCATATTCTCTACCGAATTCAGCCTCAAGCTGATGGGCGATGTGCAGGAGCACTTCATCTGGAATAAGGTGCGCAACTTCTACTCCGTCTCCATCTCCGGCTATCATATTGCAGAAGCTGGTGCCAATCCTATTACGCAACTCGCCTTCACCCTGGCCAACGGCTTCACTTTCGTGGAATACTACCTGAGCCGGGGCATGGACATCAACGACTTTGCGCCCAACCTGTCCTTCTTCTTCTCCAACGGTGTAGACCCAGAGTATGCCGTGATCGGCCGGGTAGCCCGCCGTATTTGGGCGAAAGCCATGAAGCAAAAGTACAACGCCAATGAGCGCTCCCAAAAGCTGAAGTACCACATTCAGACCTCGGGCCGCTCCCTGCACGCACAAGAGATCAGCTTCAACGATATCCGTACCACCCTGCAGGCCCTTTACGCCATCTACGACAATTGCAACAGCCTGCACACCAATGCCTACGACGAGGCCATCACCACGCCAACGGAAGAAAGCGTGCGCCGCGCCGTGGCTATTCAGATGATCATCAACCACGAACTCGGTCTGTCTAAGAATGAGAACCCACTGCAAGGTGCCTTCATCATTGAAGAGCTGACCGAGTTGGTGGAAGAAGCCGTACTCCTGGAATTTGACCGCATTACTGAGCGCGGCGGCGTACTGGGCGCGATGGAAACGATGTATCAGCGCGGTAAGATTCAGGATGAGAGCCTCCACTACGAGATGCTCAAGCACACCGGCGAACTGCCTATCATTGGCGTGAATACCTTCCTGAATAAAGAAGGCTCGCCTACGGTGCGGCCCGGAGAGGTCATCCGCGCTACCAAAGAAGAAAAAGAAGGGCAAATCCAAGGCTTGCGAGAGCTCCACGAAGCGAATGCCAACCGCAGCGAACGCCACCTGAAGCACCTGCAACAGCTTGCGATCCAAAACGGCAACCTCTTTGATGCGCTGATGGAAGCCACCAAGTACTGCTCCCTGGGGCAGATTACGCATGCTTTGTATGAAGTCGGTGGACAGTACCGGCGGAATATGTAGAGAAAACGGAACCGCTTTTCAGGGTAAGCTGTTCCTATTTATAACCCTCCCGGTCAGGGCTCACATACTTTTGATCCGGAGTAGGTTTTAGTTAGGACTGCTAAAAAGAATTTTCATGGACTCTGCACAAAAACTCCCCCTAAACGACCAGCAACTTGAGATCCTCAGGTTGTTCTCACGTGAACTGGATGAAGAAGATCTGCGTGAGATTAAAAGGTTGATCGTAGAATACCTGGCTCAAAAAGTGTCCCACCTGGCCGATGAAGCCTGGGAAAAAAATAATTGGTCGGACGAAGACATGGACCGGCTGCTGGAAACGCATGAACGCACCCCCTATGACCCTGAAAATTAAGCTATTGTGAAAGTGGTGCTGGATACTAATGTGCTACTCGTTTCCATTTCTCCGAAATCCAGGTTTCGCCCAATTTTCGATGCCTTTATTACGGAGAGGTACAAACTTTGCGTCACGACAGATATTCTTGCAGAGTATGAAGAGGTCTTGTCCAGGCATATGGGCAATGAATTAACAGAGTACGCTTTGCAGCTTATAGAAAATGCTCCAAACGTTCTTTGGACTACCAAGTACTTCAAATGGCAGCTCGTCAAGTCAGATGCGGACGATAATAAATTTGTAGACTGCGCGATCGCGAGTAATGCTGACTTTATTGTAAGTAATGATAAACACTTTAATGTACTACACGATCTATCTTTTCCCAAGGTCAATGTCCAAAAAGCAGCGGCATTTCTTAAATTGATGCAAGAGTAAGTAGATATTGTTGGTAATTGCACCCTATTATCTTTTTATCTTTATGCCCTTCAATTTATTGGGTCAATAAAGTACAGTTTTCTATTTACAAGTCTGTACAGGTAGACTGCTTACCCACCGCCCCCGACTTAGAAGCATAGTAACCAACTGTCAACTATATATAAAAACAACTATGGGCAATCGGTTTCTCATTTACTGCATAAAAGGACTGGCAGCAATTGGGCTGCTGGGCATCTTTGCCTTATCCGTTGCGGTAATGCTGTACGGTATGGTAGAGACGGTACACGCGGCAGGTGGTATCCTGCAGAATCAGCACTCCGAAAAAGACATCATCGTAATTGTGGTGGGCATCGTTGATTTTTTTCTGCTCGGCATCACCGCCCTGCTTGTAGCGGTAGGCTTGTACGAGCTCTTCTTTCAACCGATCGCCGGCCTGCCCGACTGGATCAACATCAAAAACATGGATCAGCTCAAGGTCATGCTCATTACGGTGGCGATTTTAGTCATGAGTATTTCCTTTATGGGTAAAGTCGTCACCTGGAATGGGGAGGACGATATTATGGGCTATGGCATTGCTTTGGGGCTGGTGATCATTGGGCTGAGCTACTTCCTGAGCATCAAGCAGAAGAAAGAAAGTTAGCACTTGTGCAAAAGCGCCTGAAGGCTCTGTCTGGCTGGTGCAAATGGCACAAGTTCAATAGCTGACTACTTTGCCCTGTACTGATGAGAGGGGGTTGTGAAGAGGATGGTTTCTGATAAGCCGTCAATGATTAATGATTTGTTATGAAAGGAAAGGAGATAGATCTTAATGATAGGATACTAAAGGTATTCATAGAGCAGATTCGCCCAAAAGATATAGAAGTTCGAAAGCAATTGGATATGGGCTTTTCTTGGGACGGTAGTGTTGTTTTAATCTATGAAATTCGTCCGCAATGGAACAAACCCGAGAATATACTGCATCACGAATTTGCCAAAATACGATATTACAAATCACGTGGCGAATGGAACTTGTATTGGATACGTGCCAGCAGAAAATGGGAGGCATACGAACCTTATCCCGTTGCTACACATTTGGAGGAATTATTGGAAGTGATTGAAGAGGATAAGCACCATTGTTTTTTTGGATAACCCAGATGAATGAATAGATACAATCCACATATTCACCACCGCAGGTCTATCCGATTAAAAGGATACGATTATTCGCAGGCAGGATTGTATTTTGTTACGATTTGTTGTCAGGATAGAATTTGCCGATTTGGACATATTAAAAATAGCCAAATGGTTTTGAATGAATATGGCCGAATTGCCTATAATGAATGGGTGCAATTATCGGAACGGTTTCCAAATTTAGAATTGGATGTTTTTCAAATAATGCCCAACCATATGCACGGTATCATCGCATTGGGTGTAGGGGCAACCCTTGCGGTTGCCCAAAATGATGCGGTTGCCCAAAATGAAATGATTGTTGGCAATGATATTAGGGCAGGGGTAAGCCCTGCCCCTACGAAAACGGTTGGCGACATTGTTGGGGCATATAAATCATTGGTGGCGAATGGTTGTTTGAAAATTTACAAAATCAAAAATAAAACAATGGGTAAATTATGGCAACGAAATTATCACGACCACATCATCAGAACCAAAAAATCGTATCAACGCATTTCGGAATACATCATCAATAATCCTGAAAATTGGACGGATGATAAATTTCATACCATATGAACAGCGAAATCCTCATCTACCAGAACCAAGACGGCAACATTAAGATAGATGTACGCCTTCAGGAAGCACCCGAAAAAGTAAAATTCACAGAAGCGAAGTTAGCGAAGTACGAGGTTAACTACCCTACCGCTTCACCTTCAACAACCCCGACAGCCCATTCTCATCCACCACACCTACCAGCTTGCCCTGATGGAAGACCGGGAGGATACCACGGCCTTTCCAGTACACCTTGCCGTAAGCTTCATCCAGCGGGTCGGTGGGAAGGAGGGCATCGGGGAAAGGGCGGATGACGCTGCTGAGGGGGATCGAGGAAGGATCGAGTTTCTTGTCTTTGGCCAGCTTCACCAGTTTGCGCTCGCCTAGCGTACCGGTCAGGTTGTGCCACTCGTCAAACACCAGGAAGTGGCGCTCGGTGCCATGCTGCATCTGATCAAAAGCAGCAGATAGCGGCTGATCGGTGTACAACGGAGTGTACTGCGGACGCATAATGTCGGCTACAGCGTGCTTGCTGAGAATGCCATCGAAGCGCACCATTTTATACTCATTGGCCGCCATCACAAATACGAAAACGCCGATCACCGCTGTGATAATACTGAACTGCCATACCCCAAAAGCCACCAGGCCAACAGCCAGAAACTGCCCCACGTAAGTGGCGATCCGCGTAGCCTTCAGCCGGCCAAGCCGGATCGACAACAGTGCGCGCAGCACCCGCCCCCCGTCCATCGGGAAAGCCGGTACCATATTGAAAACCGCCAGAATACCATTCAGGAAAATGAGCCCGAACAGGAAGTAATCCCAACCCGACAACCCCACAGAAAAGATATTTGAATTGGGGTAGACCAGGCTCATGAAGAAGTTGTAGAACTTCGTGCGGCTCTGGTCAGAGGCCAGCAGAGGCTGAGCGGAGAGGACTATACCAATGACCACATTGACCATGGGCCCGGCCACAGCGACCATAAATTCATGCACCGGATCCTCGGGGAGGCGGTCCAGGCGGGCCACCCCTCCAATGGGCGACAAAATGATATCGCGGGTATCCACCCCGTAGCGGCGGGCGGTGAGAGCATGCCCAAACTCGTGCAGTACCACGCAGCCAAAGATGGCCAGCACAAACCCCGTCATCCATGCCATCGTCTCCCAGTCCCAGGCTTCTCCCAGCCCCTTGGCCAACACCCACACAAAGATGAGCAGGAAGGTCCAGTGGACTTGTACCGGTATACCGAAGAACTTTGCAATCTGAACAACGCCTTTCATGAGTGAGGTTAGGTAAAGAAATATACTCCCTTGACAAACGTAAAAACCGGAGGCTTAGTTTTTAAAAAACAGAAAGCACCTCCCCGATACTGAGAAGATGCTTTCCTATACTTTTTTGGCGGGCAGCCGCTGCTTATGCGCCCTGTTCCTGCATACTGCCCCGGAAAATAGGCAGATACAACTGCCCTTTCAGGATATTGCGGGAAATCACCACACGCTGTATCTCAGAAGTGCCTTCGTAAATCTGTGTAATCTTCGCATCGCGCATCAGGCGCTCTACGTGGTATTCTTTCACGAAGCCATAGCCACCGTGGACCTGCACGGCCTCAACTGTATGCCGCATAGCCACCTCCGAAGCGTACATTTTCGCCATCGAGCTCGCCATATCGTAGTCCATATGATTGTCCTTGAGCCAGGCCGACCGGTAAACCATAAGTTTGGCTGCTTCAATTTCCGTAGCCATATCCGCCAGCTTGAAAGCAATTGCCTGATGCTTGCTGATGGCTTTGCCGAATGCTTCGCGCTCCCTGGAGTAGTTGAGCGCCAGCTCATAGGCACCACCGGCAATGCCCAGTGCCTGAGCAGCAATACCGATACGCCCACCCGACAAGGTCTTCATCGCAAACTTGAAGCCGAAGCCGTCCTCGCCAATGCGGTTTTCCTTAGGCACCTTCACATCCGTATACATGATGGTGTGGGTGTCAGAAGAGCGGATGCCCAGCTTGTCCTCTTTCGCACCAATCGCTACCCCTTCAGAGTCAGCCTCCACAATCAGGCAATTGATACCGCGGTGCCCTTTTTCGGGGTCCGTTTGCGCCATTACGAGGTGTACGCTGGAAGTGCCGCCGTTCGTAATCCAGTTTTTGGTCCCATTGAGGATATAATGATCGCCCATATCTACAGCCGTGGTACGCTGCATCGTGGCATCGCTACCAGCCTCCGGTTCGGAAAGGCAGAACGCGCCAATCCACTCTCCGGTCGCCAGTTTGGGCAGGTACTTGGCTTTTTGAGCTTCTGATCCGTAGGTTTCAATACCCCAGCAGACCAGAGAGTTGTTTACGGACATAATCACAGAGCAGGAGTTATCCACTTTGGAAATCTCCTCCATCGCCAGTACATAGGACATCGTGTCCATACCGCCGCCGCCGTATTCCGGCGAGACCATCATACCCAGGAAACCCAGCTCGCCCATTTTACGGATTTGCTCGGTCGGGTATTCCTGCTTGGAGTCGCGCTCAATAACGCCCGGCTTGAGTTCTTTTTGGGCAAATTCCCGTGCAGCTTCCTGTACGGCCAGTTGCTCTTCGGTGAGTTCAAAAAACATATGCTATTGGTTTATTCAGTTAAGGGCTGTAAGCCTGCTCAAAATATTAGAAAATAAATAATTTGTATGTAGCGAAAATACGCTAATTCTATCACAAAATAAAATTTTGAAGGCTTGCCTTTGTAGTGGTTTAGTAAAAACTGCCGCTAGTGCGCCGCCCTTCACCACCAATGGCAAATTCTATCCCCATTTGTACCGCTGCATGATGCTGACTGCGACGGTTGACCTCCCCATCTCTGCCCTGACTCACGTCCATCAGGTCATAAAAAAACTGGCTGTGGGCAAAGATACGCCCGTGAGAAAACAACTTCCTCGATAACCGAATGCCGGCAATAGGGCCGATGTGGAAAGCCCGCCCGCCAACGTCTTCCGGCAGGAGCACCTTGCTGTCGTCTGCCAGGTTCTGCAAAGCCACCAACTGGGTAGCTGTGAATTCATTCTCCAAAGCAATACGCTCTATTTCCTGATTGAGGAACTGAAAAAAGCCGGCTTCGCTTTCCGACCGCTCAAAGCTCCAGTCAAAGCCGGTGCGCAAGCCGAGGAACACCTCGTAATCAAAGGGGCGGTCGAGACTGCCGCCTCCTGCTCCGTAGCGGGTCTTGAGAAAGCTGTACCGGTAGTCGAGATGGAGGTTCATGCCTTGCCCCCCTTCCCTAAAGTAGCCCGGGCTTACGCCAAGCTCAATAGACTGTGGCTGCAACTGCAAATCAGAAGATTCTCCAAAGCTGTAGCGCAAAAAGAAAGTCGCCACCGTTTTGTTGTAGCCATTGCGCCCAAATTCCTCTCCCATCTCCAGCTCGCTCATCGGCTCGGCTGCGCCCTGCAGCAAAGCCTCCAGAGAAGCGCCCAGCTTCACAAGGTTCCACATGGCCTGAAAGTGGGGATTGGCGGACAAAGGTGCCCGGTCGTCGAGTGCAAATACGGCGTTCATCTTGACGCCGAAATCCAGTTGTGCATCATCCAGTACCAGCAGGTAGCGGGTGCTTTGCTCACCTACACGGCCCTGTGCCCATGCAGCCACCCCGCCGAGTATGATGAAGATCAGTAGTAGTATTTTTTTTCTCATAGTCATTTAAGGTTTATTTCCGCCGCCGGGCAGATTGTTGTGCGTTATTTTTCTTCCAGCCAAACCCGGTGCGCCAGCGTACACCCAGGTGGGCATACGTGAGCAGCATAGGATCCGTACCATTGACCACCGTATGCCGGCTGCGGGCTACTTCCAACCCGCCGATCACCGAAAAGCCACCACCAAAATTGATGGGTACAGTGGCTCGTGCAAACCAGCCCAGGGAGGGGATGGTGCGCGGGTCACGGAATTTTCCAAAAACAATATTTTGCAAAGCCACCGCTACCTGATCGGTAATATCCTCCACCGGTGCCAACAAGCCGCCTTCCATCAGGCTGTCCAGCTTCTCACTGATAAAAAGGATATTGCCGAGGTCTACCATTGGCGAAGGGTCGGCACTCAGGCGCAGCCCACCGGTCAATTCGGCATCAATCGAGATTTGATTATTGCGACCAAAGGCGACCAAAGGCTTGTCGCCCAGGAATAGCTTCTTGAAGTGGACATAAACCTCGGCATCGTAGCGGTTTTCAAAGAAAGGCTGTGGCCGCCCTGCATCTGCCAGCGCCATTTGGGCAAGATGCCCGGCTAATGCTTCGGCATCCCCTCGCAGGGACAGTCGCACCGATTCAATCTGATTGCTCAGTTTTTTACTTTCCGCCCGGTCGATATAGCGAGGGTCAGAGACCGATACACTGCCGCCAATAAATTTATAACGGACAAAAAATCGGGCCATGCGTACGTTGCGCCGTTGCTGCCGCTGTAGTTCCTGCTCAATCTCGATCCGTAATCCGGGAAAAAGGTTTTTCAGCCAGCGGGGCGCATTGAGGTCGAAAAACGCAAAGGCGCTGTCTACTTCGGTATCAGCGATTTCCAATTCGGAAAACCCTACGATTTCTGAGAGTTCCCCACTAAAGCTTGCGTTGGAAATGCCGGTTGTCGTCTCCATTCCAAATTCAAAAGCCTGAGCAGACAACCAGAGTGGGAAGACCAAAAAGCCAAAACCACAGAACAAGCGTATTTTTTTGATCATAGGGTCATGAATTTATCGGATAAGGTGAACTTCGCCCTTGACGATGCGCCGAAAGCCGTTGGGGTAGCGTACAATACCGTAGTAAGCATAAGTGCCGGCGTTCATGGGCTCGTCCAGCCGGTTGCCGTCCCAGCCATAGCTTTGGTTATTGAGGGGCACTTCTTCTTCTTCAAAAAGCAAACCACCCCAGCGGTCGTACACCTGAAAGCGCTCCACGATTTCACCCGAGCCACCGTCGCTGTACAAAATAAGCCGGTCGTTGATGCCATCGCCATTGGGTGAGAATGCGGTTGGTCCGTAGACATCCCCAAGCACTACCGTGAGCGGCAGAGCAGCTGATGCCAGGCAGCCGCGGCCATCTTCCACTATCACCCGGATATCCAAATTTCGTGTGGCAATGAAATCAGTAGTGGGCTGGCCGGTATCAATTTCGTCGGGCACCCATTGCAGGCGCTGCACATCGCCGATGGTATTGGCGGTCAGGGAAATGGGCGTTGTCGGTCGCACTTCAATCGGTTCGTAGTCCAGGCTGACGCCCAAAGTATCGGGCCGGGTAATGGTTACGGGGAATTCCTGTACACAGTCAAACAGGTCACGGATGACCAGCAGGTAGTCTCCGTAACTCAGGTCTTTGAAGCGTTGGGAAAGGGTGTAATTCTCGCCTCCGTCAATGGAGAAAATAGCCTGCCGCTCAGTGCTGTGCAATTCGATTTCCACCTCGCCCAGCTCCCCGGGGCAGACGGGCTGTTCGATGAAAAGCTGCACTTCCGGGCCATCGGGCTCGGGGATGTCCACCTGCCAGTCCAGTGCACAGCCCAGGGAATCGGTTACGGTAACGGCGTAGATGCCCCCAGTCGCCGTTGCCAGCTCATTGCCACTTCCACCGGGCCATTCAAAACTCAGCTCCGGTGGGTAAAAGTAGGCAAAGGCCGTATCGCAGGTCTCTTCGATGATCAGCTCTGGCTCCGGCAGGGGATTGGCGGTAACAAAAAGCGGCACTGTGATACTGCACCCATTCAGGTCCGTTGCCGTGAGGCTGTACTCCCCGATATCCGTCACTTCAAAATCCGTCACGAAAGAAAAAGGTATGGGCACCTGATAAGGGTTGACCCACTGCAGGCTCTGGAACAGGGTGTCATTTTGCGTAAGCAGGAAGACGGTGTCGCCCAGGCAGGCAGCAGAAGCACTCAACTCGGGTGTGGGCGGCAGCAAGACCTCAAGTGACATAGTATCCAGGTCTTCGCAGCCATCCTCGTTGAAGGCGTGAAGAATATACGCTCCATCATTCTCAGGGTTCAAAGCCGGCGTTTGGTAAACCGAGTCCGTGGTAGACATGCCATTCGGCAACGTCCAGAAATGCCCCTGCCCGCCGCTGCCCGATAAGGAAAAGGTGGTGCCGTTGCAAAGGCTTTGGTCGGGGCCGGCGTCTGCAAATTCGGGGTCAACCACCAGAAAGGAGTCTCGGACCGTACAGCAATCATCCACCGCTGTGAAGTAGTACCAGCCCTGATTGCCTTCGAAGGGATGGTTGGTGATGAGCCCGTTGCCCACCACATTACCGGCAGCATCTGTCCATTCCATCGTCGCATTATCTGCAAAGCAGCCTGCCGGCACACCGGCAAAGAAGTAGATGGCATTGGCATTACAATCGGGTATGCCCACGGGGTTGAAGCTGCAATCGCTCACCGGCTCCGGGCAGTGGATGTAGGTGGAAAATTCGGTAGAGGCATTATTAGGATCGCTGTACACGCTGTACTGTACCTGCAGCCCGATAGCGCAAAAAGGCGCTGTCCCGCTAATCCGGCCCACGCCACTCAGGGTCTGTAAGTTGCCAGGCAAGGCAAAAGCCGGTTGGTCCAGTGCCTGCAGCCACATGTCCATGGTATTGACATCAGCGACTTCTGAAACGATAAGGCTATCATTGTCGATCAGAGCGAAGCCGTTAAGGCAGCCCACGCAGTTGCCAAAAGCGAGGGTGCCCAGTGATTTGAGGGAACTATCCGGCATGATCGCCTGCACCTCCACCCGGTCTACCTGCTGCCCGCCGAAGGCATTCACATCCACGATGTAAGCTTGCTGCTGCTGTGTTTCGGTGAAGTAGGTGGTAAAGAGCAAGGTATCCCGGTTTTGGGCAGTGGCGCCATTATTGCCATCCTGCGGGTCAACGAATGGCTGTCCGCAATCACCAAGCATAATGGGTTGTGCCAACAAAAAAGCAGGGCCACAGAGTAGCAGCGCTACAGCGCAATAGCATTTCAACAGGTAGAAGTCGTAGTCCTTCATCAATTTAACCTTCTGGCATCGTTCCGTCCAATGGCAGGTTGCCCATACATTTGGATTAGGCCGTCTGTTTAGAATCAGGGTATTCCCGATGCGCAGCTTCGAGCGCGGCGCGGGCGCGGGTGTGGAGATCATGACGCTGGCCCGATGTTTACCGAACCGAATGGTAAAGGTATTACTTTTCCATTAGATATCAAGAGAAACGGATGCTACTTTTTTGATAAAGAGCGCTGGATACATTAAAGTTGTTGTTAGTTTGTTCTACTGTACGGCTGCATTCCAGGCAATGCTTATCTTTGCATAAAAACCACATGCCCGAAGCCACCACCCTTGCCTACGCGCGGGAAATGGACGCCCAGGACCCCCTACGCCATTTCCGCGACCGTTTTTTCATTCCGCAGCACAACGGACAAGACTGCATTTATCTGTGCGGTAATTCACTTGGGCTGCAGCCCAAATCAGCCGAAGCTGCACTTAAGCACGAACTCGACCACTGGAAAGCCCATGGTGTGGAGGGGCACTTTCGGGGCGAATTGCCCTGGATGGATTACCACAAGTTTCTGACGGAGCAAAGCGCGCATGTGGTAGGTGCCATGCCGGAAGAGGTCGTGGTGATGAATACCCTGACTACCAACCTGCACCTTATGATGGTGAGCTTTTACCGGCCAGAATCTGATCGCTTCAAAATCATTATGGAGGCCGGGGCTTTCCCCTCTGATCAGTACGCGGTGGAAAGCCAGGTGAAATGGCACGGCTTCAGCCCTGCGGAAGCCATTGTGGAAGTACAGCCACGCTCCGGGGAAGACACCCTGCGCACCGAAGATATTATCGCCACAATTGAGGAACATGGAGCACAAACCGCGCTGGTCCTCTTTGGTGGCGTCAATTACTTCACCGGGCAGCTCTTTGATATGCAAGCTATTACCGAAGCGGCGCACAGGGCGGGAGCTTATGCCGGTTTCGATCTCGCGCATGCTGCGGGCAACGCCCACCTGAAACTCCATGACTGGGGCGCTGACTTCGCGGTATGGTGCAGTTACAAATACCTGAATTCCGGCCCCGGTGGACCAAGCGGTGCCTTCGTGCACGAGCGCCACGGCAACAACCCCGACCTGCCCCGCTTTGCCGGCTGGTGGGGCCACGATGAGAACGAGCGGTTTCTGATGCGCAAAGGTTTTCATCCCATGCCGGGCGCAGCGGGCTGGCAGCTGAGCAATGCACAGATTTTCAGTTTTGCCGTGCACAAGGCCAGCCTGGATATTTTCTACGAAGCGACCATACCTGCCTTACGGCAAAAGAGCGAACAGCTTACCGGTTATCTGGAGAAGCGCCTGCGTGCCCTGCCGGGCGCGGCGGAACGCTTCCGCATCATCACACCGGCCAACCCGGCAGCCCGTGGCTGTCAGCTATCGGTCTATACGGAGCAAGGCGGCAAAAAGCTGTTCGATTTTCTATCGGCCCAAGGAGTGGTCTGCGATTGGCGGGAGGATAACCTTAGCGGGAAGCAACTGCCACCGGGAGAGGCTGGCGTTATCCGCATCGCCCCTACACCTCTTTACAACTCTTTTGAGGACGTGCACCATTTTGTAGCCCTGCTGGAAGAAGAGACCTAAAGAAAATTTGGTCCGTTTTTAAACCTGGCCCACTTTTATACGTCCAAGGAGCGTTTACAAGGCAGTGAAAGGAGGATATTGCTGTAAGATTCCCCCTTTCGCACCCGTCTTTTATACAAACCTGAAAACCCTTGTCCGCTATGATGATAACCGAGAACTGTGCAACCGGTACCCTGGTGCCCTATGTACCAAGTGCAGATAAGCCCTGGAATAAAGCCCGGGTACAGCACCTCTTCCGGCGAATGGGCCATGGCATTGCACCCGAAGATATTGAGGGAGCGCTGCAGCAAGACCCTGAGACGCTGATCGACAATCTGATCGATGAAGCCCTCAACCTCCCCCTTCCCGATGAACCCGAATGGGCCAACTGGTCTACCGCTGATTACGATGACTTTAACACCCAGCGCTTTGAGCAGGTCATCGGCTGGCTGACCGAGTGGCTCAACGGTATGCTGCAGTTTGGTTTTCGCGAAAAGCTGGCGCTGTTTTGGCACAACCACTTTGTGACAAGCTTCAACAGCTATCAGTGCCCTTCTTACATGTACCAATATACTACCCTGCTGCGGCAGCATGCCCTGGGCAACTTCAAGGACTTTACGGTGGAAATGGGCAAAACGCCTGCGATGCTCCTCTACCTCAACGGCGTGCAGAACACCCGTTTTGAGTCTAATGAAAACTATGCACGGGAGCTGTTCGAGCTCTTTACCCTGGGGCTGGACAATGGATATACCCAAGACGATATTGCCGAAGCTTCCCGCGCACTCACCGGCTGGAACGGGCTGAATGGCCCACCCTATTGTACACCGATCAACTTTGTGCCTTTCTTCTTTGACAACACCGATAAAACAGTCTTCGGGCAGACGGGCAACTGGGGTTATGACGAGCTTCACGACATCCTGTTTGAGCAACGCCCTGATGAAATCGCCCAGCACATTTGCACCAAAATCTACCGCACCTTTGTGCACCCTGAAGTGGACGAGGGTATAGTGGCAGGGCTGGCGCAGACCTTCAAAGACCATAACTTTGAGCTTGCCCCGGTTTTCCGGCAACTATTCAAAAGCGAACATTTCTTTGACGAGTACGTGATCGGCACGATTATCAAAAGCCCGGTGGAGCTCTTTCTCAATATCATCAGGGAAAGCCGGGTGCCCATTGATGGTGAAGTACTGCAGATCATAGGCTATCTCGCCAATGACCTGGGGCAGCAAATCCTCTCTCCGGTGGATGTAAAAGGCTGGCCGGGCAACCGCGACTGGATCGACACCAATACCATGACCGAACGGTGGCTGTCTCTGGACTTTATCGTCGGGCGGTACTACTTTGACTACAAGCCGGAGCTGGTGCAGCTGGCTAAGGATTTAAGCGGCAATTCCATTGACCCGTATGAGGTCACAGCCTCCATCATTGATCATTTCATCAGTGGCGGGCTGAGCAATCCGGAAGCTTACGACCGGGCCACTACGGTTTTCAAGTGGGAAGTCCCGCAGAACTACTTTGATGCCGGCGAGTGGAACCTGGACTGGGATACCGCCGATGAGCAGATTGCCATTTTGCTGCGGCACCTTTTCCGTTTGCCAGAATTCCAACTCGCTTAATCCATTCCGAACCACCAAAATAACACCACCATGTGTGACCACCATAAAACGACAGACAAGGGCCGCCACGGCAGTGCCCTCGAACACGGCGAAGCCCACGAGCGCGATCACCGGGCATGGAGCCGCCGTACCTTCCTGCGTAACCTGGGCATTTTCAGCGGCGGGGCAATGATGCTCAGCCAAACGCCCGTTACGGCACTTGCAAACTACCCCCTGGCATGGGGCCTGACCAACTCTACCGGTGACCGTATCCTGGTCCTCATCCGCTTCAAGGGGGGCAATGATGGCCTGAATACCATCATCCCGCTTTTCGACTACGGCACCTATCAGATGGCCCGGCCGAATATCCATATCCCTCAAGCAGAGCTGACTACCCTGGACCCTGACTTCGGCATGCCCAACTTCATGAGCGACCTGCAGCCGATGTGGCAGGACGGGCAGATGAAGGTGGTAAACAGCGTAGGCTACCCCGGGCAGAACCTTTCCCATTTCCGTTCAACCGATATCTGGACCACGGCCAGCGATAGCGATGTAGTGGACACAAGCGGATGGCTGGGGCGTTTTCTGGAAGGACAGTATCCCGATTTTGTCACCAATCCACCGGACATCCCCCCTGCGGTACAAATAGGCGGCAGTGGCACCTTCCTCTTTGACAATACCGATGGTAATAATATGAGCGTACAGGTGGAAGACCCCGACACGCTCCTCGAAATTGCTCAGGATGGAGAACTCTACGACCCGGTCAATGTACCGGAGTGCTACTTTGGGGAGCAGATCAGCTACCTGCGCACCGTAGCCAATAACACCTTCCGCTACGCCGAGATCATCTCCGAAACCTATAACAGCTCCACCAATGACGTAGACTACGAAGGGCAGCTCGGCAATCAGCTGGCACTAGTGGCCCGGCTTATCAAGGGCGGTCTGGGCACCAAGCTCTACATGGTTACCCTCGATGGCTTCGACACCCACGCCAATCAGCCCAACCAACACGCCAACCTGCTCAACAACCTGGCCAATAGCGTGAAGTCCTTCTACGATGACCTGGCTACCGCTGATCGTGCTAAGGATGTACTTGCCATGACTTTTTCTGAGTTTGGCCGCCGCATTGAGCAAAATGCCTCCAATGGAACCGACCACGGTGCGGCAGCGCCTCTGCTGCTCTTTGGCCCCGGCCTAAACGGCAATGGCTTCCTCGGTGACCACCCCGATATGCAGGATGTGGACAACGCCGGCAACCTGAAGTATGGCACCGATTTCCGGCAGATCTATGCTTCTGTCCTGGAAAACTGGCTGTGCGTAGACCCCGGCATCGTTGATCAGGTAATGGGCGGGTACTTTGACCGTTTGCCCGGCCTTGGACTTACCTGTTCACCAGTACCGGTCTTTGAAGCCCCCGTTTACCAACTCAGGCACTGGGCTTCCTACGATGGGCGAAGCCAGGTAGGCATCCACTACGTTTTACCGAAAGGCGCCAATGTGACTGTACATATTTTCAATATGCTGGGACAGCCGGTGACGACCCTTTTCCGGGGCTATCTGTCTAAGGGGCAGCATCAGCATACGTTCCAGAGTGCTGGGGCGAAGATTGCGGCAGGCTACTACGTGTACAGTATTGAGGTGCAGGGGCAGGCGTATAGCCGGAAGATTGTGATGACTCAGTAGTTGGCTAAGGGCGTGGATTTCCGGGAGGATTTTCACGCAAAGGTCGCGAAGAGGGTTCACGCGAAGATCGTGGAGGTAGATTGAGCGCACAGATTAGACTGATTACGCAGATTTGCACGGATTGCGAGCGGGGGCATAAGAGCGAGGCATGTCTGTATAGCGGCATTGGTTTGCAAAGATCAGTGGCATCAGTCAGATCAGCGGCATCAGTGTACTATTGTCCTGTGTGGCGTGAAGGAACACTGATTGGACTGATTACGCGGGTTTGCACGGATTGCGAGCGGGGGCATAATAGCGGGGCATAAGAGCAGGTGCATGCATGACGGGCACCGGGTTGCAAGATCAGTAGCATCAGTCAGATCAGCGGCATCAGTGTACTATTGTCGTTGTGGCGTGAGGGAACACTGATTGGACGGATTGCGCGGATTTGCACGGATTGCGAGCGGGAACATAAGAGCAGGGCATGTCTGTGTGGCGGTATTGGATTGCAAAGATCAGTGGCATCAGTGTACTATTGTCGTGTGTGGCGTGAGGGAACACGGATTGGACGGATTACGCGGATTTTCACGGATTTTCACGGATTGCGAGCGGGGGCATAAGAGCGGAGCAGGCTTCTACCGCGGCACTAGGTTGCAAGATCAGTGGCATCAGTCAGATCAGCGGCATCAGTGTACTATTGTCGTGTGTGGCGTGAGGGAACACGGATTGGACTGATTACGCAGATTTGCACGGATTGCGAGCGGGGGCATAAGAGCGGGGGCATGTCTGTATGGCG
>NZ_JAVJSK010000095.1:0-31951 GCF_040219495.1 Phaeodactylibacter sp.
TGCTGGCGGTAACAGGACTTGAACCTATGACCTACGGATTAATCCCGGTACACCGGGACCGCTCTAACCAGCTGAGCTACTGAGGCAACTTTATTTCAAAGCTCTTTTGCTGGCGGTAACAGGACTTGAACCTATGACCTACGGATTAATCCCGGTACACCGGGACCGCTCTAACCAGCTGAGCTACTGAGGCAACTTTATTTCAAAGCTCTTTTGCTGGCGGTAACAGGACTTGAATCTATGACCTGCGGATTAATCCCGGTACACCGGGACCGCTCTAACCAGCTGAGCTACTGAGGCAATTATGCGATAGAACGCTGAAATCTGGTGAATTTCAAAGTCTGTACTCACACACAAATCCTCTTTCTTTCAAAAGGCGAGTGCAAAGTTATACCATCTAAAATAAATGTGCAATCTTTGTAACAGAAAAATTTTAAAAATAATTCAGATGAGCCTATTAGCCGTTGGAACCGTAGCTTTTGACGACATCGAAACACCTTTTGGACGAGCCGAAAAAGTGGTAGGGGGCGCCGCTACCTACATCACGCTTGCCGCTTCTTATTTTACCGACCATCTCAAAATTGTATCTGTTATTGGAGATGACTTCCCGCAGGCAGAGCTGGACTTTATGTCGTCCAGAGGTATAGACCTGCAGGGCCTGCAAGTGAAGAAAGGCGAAAAATCTTTCTTCTGGGCAGGTAAGTACCACGATAACATGAATGACCGGGATACGCTTGATACCCAGCTCAACGTATTGGCTGACTTCAAGCCGGTCCTCCCGGATAGTTACAAGGATGCGGAATTCCTGATGCTGGGCAACCTGACACCATCCGTACAGTCCGAGGTTATTGACCAACTCAACAACCGGCCGAAGTTTATCGCTTTAGATACCATGAATTTCTGGATGGATACGGCCATGGAAAGCCTGCTGCAGGTCCTTAAAAAAATTGATGGCCTGATCATCAATGACGAAGAAGCCAGACAGCTTTCGGGCGAGCATTCCCTGGTGAAGGCAGCCGAAGTGATTCATGGCATGGGCCCCAAGCACCTCGTGATCAAAAAAGGGGAGCACGGAGCCTTGCTATTTGAAGGCGGCAAAGTGTTCTTTGCCCCGGCATTGCCTCTTGCTGAGGTCTTTGATCCAACCGGTGCAGGTGATACCTTCGCCGGTGGCTTCATGGGCTACATTGCCCGTACAGGCGACCTCTCCTTCGAGAATATGAAGCGTGCCGTGATCTACGGTTCTGCTATGGCTTCTTTCTGCGTAGAGAAGTTTGGTATCGAGCGGATGAAAGAGCTCAACAACAAAGCCATCAATAAGCGCATCGCCCGGTTTGTCGACTTGGTGAACTTCGATGCTGATATTGAACTCTAATCAGCGTAGTTCTGAGCCTGTAATACAAAGCCCCTGCAAGCAACAAATGCCTGCAGGGGCTTCCTTTTTTAGGAAAACACAGAGGTTTACCCTTCCATTTCTTCCAAAATCTGCTCCGTGTGAGCTTTGGTCTTCACTTTTTTGAAAACCTTCTCAATTTTGCCTTCCTCGTCAATAATGAAGGTAGTACGGTGTACCCCATCGTAGGTCTTGCCCATGAACTGCTTTTCGCCCCATACTTCGTAGGCATTCAGTACTTCTTTCTCCGTATCCGCCAGCAGTGGGAAAGGCAGATCGTGCTTTTTGATGAAGTTTTGGTGCTTCTTAGCGCTATCGGGGCTCACACCAAGCAACTCGTAGCCTTTAGTTTTGAGACCCTCAAAGTTGTCCCGCAGATTACAGGCTTCGGCCGTACAGCCCGGGGTGTTGTCTTTAGGGTAAAAAAACAGAATCAGCTTTTTGCCTTTGTAATCGGAAAGAGAAATGGTGTTTTCATTCTGGTCGATGCCAGTGAAATCCGGCGCTTTGTCGCCTTCCTTCAAAGTTGTCATTATTGGTGTGTTTTGATTTGCAATGCCTTTAGAACACAGGCAGCAGGCTTAGGTTCACCCCATTCTTACAGCTGATGGTAAAGCTGCCGAAGGCTTTCTACACTATGCCCGGGCGCAAAGATGTCAATAAACGGCATCGCTGCCTGCATGCCCTGAGTTTTGGGCTCATACCGGGTGCTCCCTGCCAATGGGTTGAGCCAGATCACTTTGGCTGCTTTCCGGTGTATGCGGCGCATGCTGCTTTCGAGCTGCTCCGTATCACCGGTGTCCCAGCCGTCGCTCATGATGATTACAACTGTCTGCCGGTTGAGCAGCCGGCTGCCGTATCGGCTGTAAAACCGGTGCAGGCTCGCTCCTATTTTGGTCCCACCCGACCACCCGCTGACCTGAACGGCGACTTCTTCTAGTGCTGATTTGAAATCGCGCTGCCGAAGTGCAGGGGTCACTCGGTACAACTGTGTGCTGAACGCAAAAGCTTCGATGCGCCGGTAGTTTGATTGGAAAGCGTATACAAATTGGAGCAAAAAACGGCTATACAAATCCATCGATTTACTGACATCACAAAGCAGGACGATTTGCTTTTTATGCCGGGCGGGCTTAAAATGCGCCAACTCCAGTAGTTCCCCTCCCCGCCTCATATTCTGCCGTAATGTTCTGCGTAAGTCAAGTTGCAGGGGTTTGTTAGACGCCTTTCGCCTTCGGCTTTCGCGTAAGGCCAGCGTGCGCGCAATCCGGTGTATCATCGCAGACATTTCACTGAGTTCTTCCTCGGCAAGCAAAGAGAAGTCCTTGCGGCTCAGGACTTCCTGCGTACTGTAGGTCGCCATCTCTGCTTCTTCTGTAGTGGTGTTGCCCTGTAGCCAGCTTTTGATGGACTGCAGGCCGGGCGTTCCTGACTTCCGGCTCTTTTGCTCCTTTTTGTCCCTGGCGTGTTTCACTTTTGAGTCTACTGCCTTTTCCAGCTCCCGCCAGTACTGTGTGTAGAGCTCATCAAAAATGCGGAGTTGAGCGTAGGTACGTGCCAAAGCAGAACGCAGGCACAGTTGCAATTGATCGGGGGTATCAAAAGGGCCCAATGTGCTCATTGCACGTAGCGCATCGGCCTCTTCCCCTGGTCCGATGGTAAACCCCTTTTGCCGGAGGAACCGGCAGAACGCTACGACATTAGCCGAGAGCGAAGTCTGTCGTTGTATCATTGGAGTATTCATTGCAGCGCCGTTTCCAGTTCTACCTTAAAGTCCTGTGCATCGCGGAAGCCTTTGAACCGGCTGATGGTCTGTTGCTTATCATCCAGAATAACGTAGGATGGATAGCTGATTTCTCCCTGCATCAAAGCGTAAGCCAGACTGTGCAGTGACTTCCGGCCGGTACTGACCAGTTGGAAGGTCTTCCCATTGATATTGATGGGCGGTGCTTTTTCGGCATTGAACTTGACAGGGTAGAAGTTTTCTTCGAGATAGGCGGTCACTTCAGGGTCTGAGAAGGTCTTCTGGTCCATCACTTTGCACCAGCGGCACCAGTCTGTGTACAGGTCTATGAAGATCGGTTTGGGTTGGTGTCGTTGCTGTTTCAGGGCATCAGACAATTCCAGCCAGGTGACCTCAGCTGTAGCTTCGGGGGCTTCCTGCTCTGCGTCCTGCCCTTCAGCGGCGCAGCCTGACAGGGCCAGCAGGGCGAGTAATAAAATGGCATATGGCTTCATGCTTAACGGACAGATTGATGATGAGCGGAGATGTTTTTCGCGGCAGGCTGACTGCTCATCGGGCAGCCGCAGTTGTAGGCTTTGCAGCCAGACAGCAGTGACAGGCTGGTAAAAAGCAAGCCAACTTTAAGAATAGTGCGCATAGAATAACGATATTGTTCTTTTGCAAATTAGTCAAAATCCCTGGTAAAGCCATGCCCAACCGGCCCCGTATCCTCATTGCCTGCCTCGACTGGGGGCTGGGCCATGCTGCCCGGAGCCTGCCCATTGCTGATAGGCTTCAGGCCCTTGGGGCACAGCCGGTCTTGGCCTCAGCGGGTGCAGCGGGCGCTTTCCTGCAGGCAGAACGGCCGGACCTGGAGTACATCCCTTTGCCGGCTTATGCAATCCACTACCGGCATAGCAGTATGGTTGCCAATATAGCGGTGCAGGCACCTAAACTGGCGCGTGTTGCCTGGCAGGAGCACCGGATGATCCAACGCTATATAGACGAACAGCAACTGAGCGGTATTATTTCGGATAATCGCTTTGGGGTTTTCTCGGATAAGGTGCCGAGCGTTTTTCTTACTCACCAACTGCGCCCCATTATGCCATACCCCTGGTTGCAGCTGCTCACCAACAGACTGATGCAGGTTTTTGTACAGCGCTTTCAGGAATGCTGGGTGCCCGATCTGCCTGATGGCAACGGGCTAAGTGGCAGGCTCAGCCACCCTCCTTTGGCTGGTATGCCTACGTATTATGTAGGCTGGCTCTCCCGTTTTACAGAGAGAAAGGCGGAAGCCGATTCCAGACCGACCCTCGATAGCCTGTCTATCCTTTCCGGGCCAGAACCACAGCGCACCCACCTCGAGGAGGCGCTGTTAGCTCAACTCAGGCAATTGCCGGGGCAGCATAAGTTGGTGCGTGGTATACCTACTGCAGCCCCTGCTCATTCTGTAGGGTCCGTACAGGTGCATTCTTATCTGAAAGGAGCGCGCCTCTGGGAAGAGATTTGCCGCGCTTCGGTGCTCATCGGCCGGCCAGGCTACAGCAGTTTGATGGACTGGGGGGCAGCGGGGAAAAAGGCATTGTGCATTCCCACGCCCGGACAGACCGAGCAGGAATACCTGGCACAACGCCTTCTGGCCGACGGGCGTATTGCCGTTCAGCAACAAGGTAGCTTGCAGCTAGGCGAGGGGATCCGGGAGGCACGCCATAGCCGGGGGCTTAGCGCGCCGGACTCCGGTAGCTTACTGCAGCAAAACCTGCAGCGCTTCCTGGCTAACCTTTCTGTTGTTTCAGCAGGTTGAGCAAATACTCGCCATAGCCACTTTTGAGGTATTTATTCCCCAGGCGCTCCAGCTGTTCGGCATCAATGAAGCCCCGCTCGTAAGCGACTTCTTCAATACATCCAATCTTAAGGCCCTGACGGTCTTCGATCACTTCAATGAACTGCCCGGCTTGCATGAGCGACTTGTGGGTACCGGTATCTAACCAGGCCACACCACGTCCCAGCACGCCTACATGAAGATCACCTTTATTCAGGTAATGCTTGTTGACATCGGTGATTTCGTACTCGCCCCGGGCACTTGGTTCCAGGTTTTTGGCAATGTCCACTACCTGATTGTCGTAGAAATAAAGACCAGGAACGGCATAGTTGGATTTAGGCTTTGCTGGTTTTTCCTCGATGGAAATGGCAATACCGTTCTCATCAAACTCGACTACGCCATAGCGCTCGGGGTCAGCTACCCAATAGGCGAAAACCACTCCACCTTTAGGATCATTGCTTTTACGGAGCAGTTCCTCCAGGCCGGCCCCGTAGAAAATATTATCACCCAGGATCAGCGCTGCCGGATCGCCATCAATGAAGGATTCGCCCAAGACGAAAGCCTGTGCCAGCCCGTTAGGCTCGTGCTGTGGGATGTAGGAGAAATTACACCCCAATTCACTACCATCACCAAGTAGCTTTTGGAAATTAGGCAGATCCTGCGGCGTGGAAATAATGAGAATGTCCTTAATCCCGGCCGACATCAGGGTCGATAGCGGGTAGTAGATCATGGGCTTGTCGTAAACGGGCATCAGCTGCTTGCTGACCGCCATAGTGAGGGGGTAAAGCCTCGTGCCAAGGCCGCCCGCCAGAATGATTCCTTTCATGGTATTCTATTCATTTGTTTAATAGAATTGATGCGTCGGGGATCATTACAGGGTCAAGATGGCTCTTTCCTTCTCACTGCACTGACCCGACGCATCAAGTCTAATGATCGATGGCTTGAAAGATACAACGAATCCTCAGGACCAGTTCCACCGGTTTGAACGGCTTTGTGACAAAGTCCGTGGCACCGGCTTTCTTGGCTTTTAGAATTTCTTCGCCTTCTTCCATCGGTGCGATCATAATGATGGGGATGTCCCATTCCAGGTCCTGCCGGATAAAATTGACCAGTTCCAAGCCGTTTTTCTTAGGGACGTCAATATCCGTGATCAGCATATCTGGCCTTTCTTTCTTGAGGACAGCTTCGGCTTCGGCACCGTCAGCCGTCAAAAAGAGTTCATACCCTTGTTTTTGCAATCGGAATTTGAGCGCGGTAAGCAGGATTTCCTCGTCTTCGCAAATGAGGATTTTTTTAAGGTCTTTCATAGGAGCATTTTGGGTAGGTATGAACCAAAGATAATAAAACATTTTTATCCCTTGTCCAGCTCCTTTTGCACCTCTTCCAGTACGATTTTGCAGTGCTGTAGCACCTGTTCCAGCAACAAAGCGATCTCACTTCGGCTGCCCTTCTCCTTTACTTGTTCATAGACCGATCTATGAATTTCGATCAGCTTCTTGTAGCCGGTGAATGGCAGGGTAGACTTGAAGTAGTGGGCTTGCCGCTCCAGTTTGGCCCATTCCTTTGCCTCAAAAGTACGCTGCATTAGAGTAGGATATGCGTTCAGGTCCTTTTTGAGCATTTCCAGCAGTCGGTGCCGGTCGTTAGCGTCATCGCCGGCCATGAGTTCCAGGTAATCCAGGTTTAGGTATTGGTATGGCATATGCTGGGTTGGGTTAGTGCTACTGAGCTAGCTTGGTTTCTTTGAGATTTGATGGAGCTGACGTTCGACGGCTGCGAATAACTGTTCGGGCTCGAAAGGCTTAAAAACGTAGTCGTTGAAGCCGCTCTGTTGAAATTGCAACTGCTGTGCAATATTAGCATGAGCGGTAATCGCTAACACTGGTAGGCTGGCTATGGGTTCCTGCTTCTGGTTCCGAATGACCTTCAGGGTTTCGAAACCATCCAATACGGGCATTTGGATATCCATCAGCACCAGGTCTATGTGCTCCTGGTCCAGGACTTTAAGGGCTTCCATGCCGTTGTCTGCCACCCAGACACTGACATTGGGCCACTTCTTCTGTATGGTCCGCCGGGCTACGATCTGATTCATTTTGTGGTCCTCCACAATTAAGAGGTGGAAAGCAAGATCGTCTGAGGGCTTGGCCGGTGGGTCTGCCGGTTGGTCACCCGGGACCTGAGCATATTCCAGCCACAGCTCAAAGAAAAACCGGGAGCCTTCTCCAATCGCGCTTTCTACTTGCAGCTTCCCACCCTGCTGCTCTACCAGGTTCTTCGCGATACTTAAGCCAAGGCCGGTTCCTTCGTAGATTTTATCAGCAATGGGTACCCGCACAAAAGTTTCGAAAATCTTGTCTTGCTGGTTTTCCGGAATACCTACGCCGGTATCGCTCACCTCAAACAACAGTTTCGCCCGGTTCGCCTCCCGTTGGTGACTTCTCACACGGAGCACTACCTCGCCTTCTTCGGTAAACTTAATCGCATTGCCCACCAGGTTGTACATGATTTGATTGAGCCGCAGTGCATCGCCAATAAAGGTGTCGGGTATCTCCGGAGCGATGTCTAATTCAAACTTCAGCCCCTTCTCGCGGGCTTTGTATTTCAACACACTCACGAGGCCGCACAACAGCTCGCCCAGGCTAAAGGCTTTCCGGGCAATGACCACTTTGTTATGCTGAATGGTAGACATCTCAAGGATATCACTAATGATGCTCAGAAGCAGGTCGGACGACCGCTTTATGGCATCCACATATTCACATTGCTCTGTATTCAGAGGCGTTTCAGTCAGCAAATTGCTCATTCCCAGAATGGCGTTCATGGGGGTTCGCATCTCATGGCTTATGCTGGCAATGAACTGCTCGCGCACTTTGGCCGCCTGCTCTGCTACGTCCCGCTCTTTTTTGAGCTCCTGGGCTTGTTTGCGCTCGGTGATATCCTGGATAATACCATTGTAGAAGGCTTTTCCATTGGAAAGTAAAGAAGCCGTACAGATCATGCTCACAAACCGGGGCTCGCCATTTTCCGGCTGTACCCAGGTGTCAATTTGGGCTTTTTTATTCAGTTGTGCCTGGTTTTGCAGCTTCATAAAAATGGAAAAAGGCCCTTCTGGTTTCATGATGTCTTCGCAGGTGAGCTTGCGCTGAAAGGAGCGGCTGAAAATACGGTAAAGTTCTTCTGAGCCAGAGAAAAAGTGCTCACTAGGGCTGCACTCCCAGTGCCCGATACGGGCCATCTGCTGGGTTTCTTCCAGGCGGTTGAGAATACTACTCCGCTCTATGGAAAACCGGAGCGACTTCGCCAGCCCGTCTTCATTAAATTCCCCTTTGACCAGGAAGTCCTGTGCTCCTGCCTGTACAGCCTCTACCCCTAGGGATTTGTCCTTCTGCCCGGTCATGACAATGACATTCAGTTTGGGAAACTGATAGAGCAGGGTTTCCAGGGTGCTGAACCCCTGACTGTCGGGCAGGCTCAAATCAAGCAGGACCGCAGCGTAATGATTGTTTTTTTGCTGAAGCTCGGCCTGCCCGTCGGCGAGGTTACTGACAGGTGTAATGGCACAGCTGAGCAGCTCTACATCCGAAAGGTAGGCCTGGACCAGGCGTGCAAAAACCGGATCATCCTCAATCAAAAGGATTTGATGAGTCTTTTCGATTTTGGCACTGCCTTCCATATTTTCTTCGTTAACGGGAAATAAACATAAAGTTAGCGCCTAGATCGCTAAGAACAAAGAGGCACAGGTTTTCTCTTGGGTCTTTGTACACTTGCCGGAAGGCATCTACCTTGGCCATCTCCACGACTTTCTTGGTGGCCAGTTCTTCCAGTGTACTGGCATTGACCGACCACGGGGGACCGTCTTCTGCTTCGTGGCTGAGCAATGGGATGCCAATATCAACGGAGTCCATTTGATGTATAATGAAAATAGGATAGGAAGAAACGTCCTGGTCGAGTATCGTATCTGCGGCCTGCCCTATTGTTGGCAGGTAAGGTTTGAGCTCGGTTTCCAGGCGCTCTATTTTGGCGTGTATAAATTCTTTGTTCATAACAACACAAATTAACGTAGCTCCAGTAAAGCTACATTTTCGATATGATGAGTGTGGGGGAACATGTCTACGGGCCGGGATTTTACCACCCGGTACTTCTCGTTCAGCAGTTGCAAGTCGCGGGCCTGTGTGGCCGGGTTACAGCTGACATACACCATGCGTGGAGCAGCCAGTTCAAGCAGCATCTCCACGACCTTAGGGTGCATGCCTGCACGGGGTGGATCAGTGATGAGCAAGTCCGGTTTCCCGTGGCGTTCTGCAAATGCTGAAGTCAGGATATCCTTAACATCTCCTGCGTAGAACACGGCATTATCTATATCGTTGAGCTGAGCATTGACTTCCGCATCAGCTATCGCTTCCGGGATTTCCTCAATACCTACTACCTGCCGGGAGGCCTGAGCCACATACAGCGCGATGCTCCCGATGCCGGTATAGAGGTCGTAGACGTTCTCCGTTCCTTTCAATGCTGCAAATTCAACTACAGTATCGTACAGGACTTTGGCCTGATAGGTATTGGTCTGAAAGAAGGACTTTGGCCCGACTTTGAAGCGCACATTGCCCAGGTGCTCTTCCACATAACCTTTGCCCGCGTAGGTGTGCATGTCCAGGTCGTAAAGGAAGTCGTTGACCTTGGTATTGATGCAGTAGGCAACCGTGGTGATTTGAGGGAAGCGCTCCATGACAGCATCCATAAACGGCTGATAACGTTTGGGGTCGTCTTTGTGGAAGCTGAAGAGTACGAGGGTCTCGCCTACGCTGGTGATGCGGAACATCACCTGCCGCAGAAAGCCCTCATGCTCCCGGGCATCGTGAAAGCTCAGGCCTTGCTCCAGCGCAATTTCCTTAATACCATTGCGCAAAGCATTGGAGGGGTCGGGCTGCAGCCAGCACTTCTCGATGTCTATGACTTTATCGAAAGCACCCGAGCGGTGAAAGCCCAGGACATTTGCCTTATTGGAGATATCGGACTCGATTTCCTCCCGCGTCAGCCAGCGCTTATTAGAAAACGAGAACTCCATTTTGTTGCGGTAAAAGGTCGTTTGCTCGGCAGCACGGATGGGCAGGAAGGCTTCCACTTCGACTTTGCCGATTCGGGTCAGTGCATCGTGGACCACCTTTTCCTTTTCGCGGGCCTGTGCCTCGTAACTGAGGTGCTGCCACTTACAGCCACCGCACAGCCAGAAGTGCGCACAAACCGGCTCTGTCCGGTCGGGGGAATACGATTTGATCTCCTGAGCAGTACCCATGAGCACGCCCTTCTTTTTGCGCTTGACCAGCACATCGGCCACATCGCCTGGCGCAACGCCATCTGCGAAGATGACTCTTCCTTCGGCATCCCGGCCTACGGATCGGCCCTTATCGGCAATGCCCGTAAAACGGACATCAGTATAAATTTTTGGCTTCTTTCTTCTGCCCATTGATTTCATGGTTTTCGGGGGCAAAGGTAGGCAAAAATCGCTGTGCCTAATCAATAAGACAACAGACTTGATACGCTGGCGGGTAAGAACGGTATGAAACAGCGGGCGGACTGGTGGCCTCAGCATGAAGTTATTGGCCCGCAGGAAATGGCGTTTGCGATAACAGATTCAACCACTTTGCAGTAAAATGCTGTTATTGTAATAGATTGGTGCTCATCCGGAGCTGTTTGGGAAAGCCGGTCGTTCAGCCGCCGCTATACATTGATGCGGATAAAAGCTGCCGGCCGGGAAGAAGAGCAGCCTCAATAGTGAACTAATGGGCATATTTTTTATTTAGCCAATCATCAATAACCGCAACCACTATGTCAATTTCGATACAGATGCAGCTCAACGAAAAGTTGTATCTCAAGAATCCGCAGGATACGAAGCTGGGTAAGAAAATTATTCAGTACAGTATTATTCTGATCGATGAAATTGGGTTTGAAGCCTTCACCTTCAAAAAATTGGCCGACCGGATCGAATCAACTGAGGCTTCCGTATACCGCTATTTTGAGAACAAGCACCGGTTGCTGGTCTACCTGCTGTGCTGGTATTGGGAATGGATGAAGTTCCGCATTGATTACAATACCATGAATATTGAGGACCCCCGGCGGAAGCTCAGCATTGCCATTTCCGCTATTGTGGATACTTCACGCCGCAATACCTCTATTGAGTTTGTAGACGAAGATGTCCTGCACCGCATCGTCGTAGCGGAGGCCACCAAGGCTTACCATACCAAGCAGGTCGATGAAGAAAACAAAGAGGGCTTTTTCATCACCTACAAAAGCCTTTCTAAACGGATTGCGAAAATCATCGTAGAGGTTAACCCGGCCTACGCTTACCCCCGGGCACTGGCCAGTACGCTGCTGGAAATGGCCAACAACCATATTTATTTTGCCCAGCACCTGCCTTCCCTTACAGACATAGAAGTGAAGGACGACGATTTGAGCCAGGTAGAGCAGTTGCTGGAAGACTTCGCGTTCGGTCTGTTGGACCGATAGTCGCATTAGTCGAACATCTTCGTCTGCCCGTCGTCTTCCACATCAAAGTCGATGCTGTCCCCCGGTTGCAGTTTTTCTGCCGGGCTGGATTCAGACTGTGTTTCCTGCTGCATAGGCTCCACAGCCAACAGGCGCTGATCAGCGACTTTGTTGCCCATCGCCCGCCAGCCTTTGACATCGATGAAGTCTTCGATATCCAGTTCCTGGTCAATCTTTTGGCTGCCATCTTTAATTTGATAGCGGATGGCAGCGCCCGGCTTCGGAGACGCAAACAACAGCTTGCTTTTTTTATGTTCTGTAATGAAGGGGAAACGCTGATTCGTAGAAGTGGTTTCAACCTGGAACCGCTTCGCTACGGACCAGCCGCGCTCGCCTTCGAAGTAAACGGCACTGACAACAGCCTCCGGGTCAAATTTGCCGATGGAGACGATTTCCTTCGGGTCAAATTTTTTGTTCAGGTCAAGCTCCAGGACCTCATAGGAGCCCTCCTTATAAATGGCGAAGATCTGGTCGCCGGAGCTGAACTCGCCCAGCAACTGCCCACGCTCATCGGTATTGAGCCGGCCACTGACTTCGTCCATCCAAATTTTGATGGCGCCCAGGGTGGACTGCCCTTCTTCCTTAAGGGAAACTTTGCGCACCGTGTACTTGGTCACGGTGTTCCCCTTTGAGCTCCGCCCCTTGATATCAAGCTCGCTGAAGTCGTAGTCAAAGACTTTATTGCGGGCCCGGCTCCCCTGTGTGAGCTGTACCGTGACCACTTCCGCCTCTCCATTGGGGTTGGCGGTGAAATAGAGCGGCTTAGAACCGTTTTCGCCCGTCGTCATATCGTATTCGCGGTCACGCGTAATGGACTGTACCTGGAACCGCTTGGCAAAAGTCCGCCCGGTTTTGCCATCTACGTACAGGGCATTATAAGTGGTGCGGTCGTCGCCTTTCTTCCAGACATCAATATGGATAATATCCTTGCCGGCGAATACCTTGTCGGCAATCCGGGAGACTTGGTATTTGCCATCTTTTCGGAAGACAATGATATCTGCAATATCAGAGCACTCACAAACAAACTCGTCCTTTTTCAGGCCGGTACCAAAGAAACCTTCTTTGCGGTCTACGTACAGTTTGGCATTTTTGGCAACAACCTCAGTCGCTTCAATATTTTCGAACGCGGTAATGATAGTGCGCCGCTCTTTGCCCTTACCGTGTTTCTGCAGCAGGTTTTCGTAGTAGGCAATGGCGTAATCGTTGAGGTGGTCGAGGTGGTGCTGTACCTCTTTGAGCTCTTCCTCGAGCTTCTTGATTTGTTCCTCTGCCTTAAAGGTATTGTATTTGGAAATCCGCTTGATCCGGATTTCAGTCAGGCGCACCAAATCGTCCTCCGAAATATCCCGGAGCAGCTCCAGGCGGTCATCGTTTTTCCTGGCCCGCTCTCCGGGTACGCGCACGTATTTACGCAAGCCGCTGTCTACGGCTTCGAGCACGGCTTCCCAGGTTTCACATTGCTCAATATCCCGGTAAATGCGTTGTTCTATAAATATTTTCTCCAGGCTGGCAAAGTGCAGTTTTTCCAGCAGCTCGCCTTTGCGGATCTCCAGTTCCAGCTTCAGCAAGGCTTTGGTTTGCTGCGTACAAATGTCGAGGATCTCCTCCACCGTCATGAAGTGGGGCTTATCCTTAATAATGACACAGGCGTTGGGCGAGATAGAGATTTCACAATTCGTGAAGGCATAGAGGGCGTCTATGGTGAGGTCAGGGGATACCCCGCTGCCCAGCTCCACTAAGACTTCCACATGCTCCGCGGTATTATCAACAACTTTCTTAATCTTTATCTTGCCTTTATCGTTCGCCTTCAGGATACTGTCAATCAGGGACTGCGTGGTAGTGGCGTAGGGGAGTTCCCGAACGGCAAGCGTACTTTTGTCGACCGCTTCGATCTTAGCCCGGACTTTAACCCGGCCGCCCCGTTTACCTCCTTTATAGTCGGAGACGTCAATCATGCCGCCCGTCTGAAAATCAGGGTAAATCTTGACTTTTTTGCCCTCCAGCAGCTTGATGGAAGCCTTGATCAGCTCGTTGAAGTTATGTGGCAGGATTTTGGTGGAAAGCCCCACCGCAATGCCATCAGTACCTTGCGCCAGTAGCATGGGGAATTTCATTGGCAGCCCGATGGGCTCCTTTTTTCGGCCGTCGTAGCTCAGCTGCCAATTCGTTGTTTGAGGATTGAAAGCGACCTCCAGTGCAAATTTGGTCAGGCGGGCTTCGATATAACGCGCTGCTGCCGCGCTGTCGCCGGTACGTACATCCCCCCAGTTGCCCTGAGGGTCAATCAGCAGGTCTTTTTGGCCCAGGTTTACCAGGGCGTCACCAATGGCAGCATCACCGTGCGGGTGGTACTGCATGGTCTGCCCGATAATATTCGCCACCTTATGATAGCGTCCATCGTGCATCTCCCGCATAGCATGCAAAATCCGCCGCTGCACGGGCTTCAGTCCGTCGATAATGCCAGGTACGGCGCGCTCCAGGATCACATAGGAAGCGTAGTCCAGGAAGTAATCTTCGTACATCCCCTTGAGGGTGATGATATTTTCCTGTCCGTTCTGCTCAACTGTCTCACTCATAATTTCAACTTACTTCGGGCCTGTGTTTCGCTCAAAAGTACAAAAATACCGCCAAAAAAATAAACAAAAAATTTTATAAAAATAATAATTAAAACAATTGGCGTGTAGCACCGTATGCAGCAAAGTTATGCAGGCAGCGAATTCCACCCGTCAGGCGTTATTGAGGCAAAGCGGCAGACTATTTTATGCCATCGTATTGCCAACGATCTTTGGTTTAGCACAGAAAAGACAAAGCGCTTGCGCTTTCCCGGTTGTATCTTTTGCTGAATTGCGGTAATTTGGGCTAATTGAACATACATGAATATCGCTTTGCCCTTAGAAAATGACGAGAAAGGCTTTATCCAAGCCTGCGTTCGCCGGGAACGCTGGGCTCAGAAGGTGCTGTACGAAGAATACTACAGCCGCATGATGGGCGTATGCCTGCGCTATGCTACCGACGAAGAGGAAGCATTGGATATTCTGCACGAAGGCTTTATCAAAGTCTTCCGGCATATCGGCAAGTATAAGCCTGGTACATCGCTTTCCGCCTGGATACGGCGTATTATGGTCAATACATCAATTGACTACTTTCGGAAAAACAGCCGGCGCCGTACGGAGAACATGGACGAGGCTTATGATATCAGCACTGATGATCCTGATGCCATCAGCCAGTGCACGGAGCAGGAAATTCTTGAGGCCATTCAGGGGCTTACGCCTTCGTACCGGGCCGTATTTAACCTGTACGTTATTGAAGGCTATGCCCATAAGGAGATTGCTGAATTACTCGATATTACTGAAAGCACGTCCAGGTCTAATCTGGTCAAAGCGCGGTCGAAATTGAAAGAAATACTGAGCGAACGATTGTAAACCAATATGAAAAAAACAGAAGATCACCAGTTTGATGAGCAGATCCGCCAGAAGATGACCCACCTCCGGCAAGATACAGGTATGCCGGATTGGGAAGCTTTCGAGGAGCGGCTGGATGCGGCAGAGGAACTGGATGCCGGCCCTGCAAAAGCAGATCCACGCGAGGTGGATGAGGTGATCTTTGGTAAGATGCATCAGTTTGAAGTGCCTTATAAACCTTCTCATTGGGCACGTATGGAAACCACGCTCAATGAGTTGTTTACCTGGCCACAGTATGTACTCCGGTACAAGTCTATGGAACTGGCCCTCTTCCTCCTACTATTTATTACCTGCTGGCAATATTTGCCCAAACTGGGCGCGCCTGTCGCCGGGTTGTCGGCTCCCGTGCAGCAGGATAGCTATAATAAGGCTGCGACCACGGCCCAATCAGATGCAGAGCGTGAGGCGGTTATGCAGGGAGGTGCTATCAGCGGCTCAATTGCCAAAGGTCATAGCCCCACTTCCGCTACTGCTTCCGGAACAGCAAGTTCTAGTGAAGCCTCAGGTGCTGGAGCTGCTTCAGCCGAAAGTCGGGACACACCACAGCTTACCGCTGAAAGCCTTCCGGCATCTTCTCCTTCGGCAGCACCTAGTTTGGCCTACCTGGAGCTCCTGCCTGCCGCTGCCGGGCGGGGTATGGTGCAATCGGAACAGGTCTTACCGGTACATAAATTACCGGTCTCCTTCATTAAAAACAAGGAAACACTGGCTTCTGCACTTCCCACGCCTGCAAGAACAGCTATGCTGCCCGGGCTACCGTTTCAGCAACTCCTCACCGATCCGTCAACGGATTTAGGTGATGCAAAGGTGGAGCGCATCAAAAAAGGCCCCACGTTAATTGTGGGCATGTTTGGCAGTGCAGACTACAACCACATCGTGGTGCCTGCAAGCTCCGAAAAACGTTTGGCTGAAAGTTTCGAGCGGGCGGCCCTGGGGTACGGGGGGGGGCTTTCCTTAAGCGCAGATTTTGGCCGGCTGGAGGTAACGTTAGGGGCGATTTACGCGGCACGCTATTACCCGGTGGGCATCGTATATGTGCGTGGCGGGTTGCTTTCCGGTCTTCGGGGAGATGAGCTGCGCACCACGGAGCTTAACATCCTCAATGTGCCGCTGCACTTTCGGTACGACTACATTCAGCACAATAAATGGCGGGCTTATGTACTGGCTGGCGGCTCCGTACAGGTGGCTTTTCAAACCAATTATTACACCGCGGAAGCTCCGCAGTATGATTTCATGCCTGCAATACTGCCACTGGTTACAGATGGCGGCGGCGAGTCAGAGATCGACCGGATACGCAGGAATGGCAAGGGCTGGTTTGAAAGCGGCAGTTTTGAAGACAATGCCTACCTTTCTTTTAATTTTGGATTTGGTGCAGAACGCTACTTCTCAGACCGCTGGAGCCTCTTCGTACAGCCGGTCTATCAGCATTCTATCCATTACTTCAAAAGTGAGAATGGCCTGGGCCCGAATAACGACCGGATCAATTCATTGTCTGTCTTGTTTGGTACCCGTGTGCGCCTAAGATAAGTTTACTTCCGCTAAATTTAAGCAGACAGCCCATGAACCATGAAATCAACGGATAACTATTTGGGCTTCAGTGTCTTGGCAAACGTAAGCAGTGCCAAGCTGTTGGAATTAATCCGGGTTTGATTTCCTAAAGCCATAAAGGCAATGCCCATCCTACTCCCCTTCCTTCAGCCGGAAACCCACGCCGTGGATGTTTTCAATTTTCAGCCGCTCATCACTACGCAGGTATTTACGTAAGCGCGAGATGAACACATCGAGGCTTCGGCCCAGGAAGTAGTCATCTTCGCCCCAGAGCTGTTTGAGGATATCGGAGCGGCGAACGACCTGATTGCGCTGCTCCGCAAAAAGCTTGAGCAGATCGGCCTCCTTTTGCGTCAGCTGCCGGGGCTCCCCCTTGCCCTTTAACAATAGATTTTGGTAGTCAAAGCGGAACTGCCCAAGCGTATAGGCTGAAGGGGCATCCGGGAACGGGATCTGGCTGCGGCGCAGAAAGATTTCCACTTTCAGCATGAGCTCTTCAATGCTAAAAGGCTTGGTGATGTAGTCATCTGCTCCGAGGCGGAGCCCTTTGAGGCGGTCTTCCTTGAGGGACTTGGCGGTCAGGAAGAGGATAGGCGTATGTGTATCCTGCTCCCGGATGCGGCGGGCGATGGTGAACCCATCAATATCCGGCAGCATCACATCAAGGATATAGAGGTTGATATCAAGTTTTTTTTGTTCTATGATTTGTATGGCCTCCTTTCCAGTCGCACAGTGCGTGATTTGATAGCCTTGCAGCTCCAGGTTGTCGCGGGTTACGAAACTCAGGCTCTCGTCGTCTTCAACGTATAGCAGGTGTGCTTTCATGAGTTGATTTTAGCGTGTTCAGGCGCTCGTGAGCCGGGTCGAGGCCCGGCGAAAGTGAGTGGAAAAAAAGGTGCGCAGCTGGTGCCACCAGCTTTTGAAGCCCGGTTGAAGAATCGGGATTTGCAAGGATACGTTTGTGCCTTCGCCGGGCGTACTTTCAATATTGAGCTGCCAGCCCTGAGCATCGCAAATGCTTTTGACATAATACAACCCGAGCCCAAAGCCTTTAACCTTATGCACATTACCTGTAGGGACGCGGTAAAATTTACTGAAAATCCGGCTAAGGTGCTCTTTGGAAATCCCCACGCCCCTGTCTTCAATCTGAATGTTGATGTGCTGCTCTGAGGAAAAGGCATACAACCGGACCTCCGGCCGTTCGCAGCAGTACTTAATGGCGTTGTCCAGCAGGTTGTGCAGAATATTGGTAAAATGCAGGCGGTCTGCCTCTATGAAAACCTCCTCAAGCCGGATGTCGCTCTCAAGCGTACCGCCTTGTTTTTCGACCTGTACAGCAGTGCTGTTGACGATGGCATTGAGTGCTTCCGGAACAGAAAACCGCTCGATTTTGAGCTCAAAGTTGCCCTGCTCAATGCGGGCCAGCTGCAGCACTTTCTCCACCTGACTGTTGAGGCGTTTATTTTGTTCAAGAATGATGTTGGCATAGCGCATCAGCCGCTGATTGGCTTGTACTTCCGGCGCACTTTGAAAGACATCCGCTGAGATTTTTATAGTAGAAATCGGTGTCTTGAACTCATGCGTCATATTGTTGATGAAGTCCTTTTGCAGTTCGGAGAGGCGCTTTTGGCGCAGCATGATGTACATGGAGTAGGCAAAAAACACCAGTACAATCAGGAGGATGGCTGAAAAGAAAATGGAGAGCTGCATCTTGCCCAGCAGATAGCCGGACCGGTTCGGGAACTTGACGCTAAAGTAATAGGTGAACTTGTCATCTTTGGGCAAGTGCCCGAGTTCGGTGAGATCAGGTTGCTTACCGGGGTTGAAGCTGCAGTAGTTGCCGTACATCATCTCGTTGGTCGTACAGTCGTACACCGCATACTCAAAATCGACGTAAAGGGCGAGGCGTTCGAACTCCTTTTGCAGGAAATACTCCAGGTGCTCGTCGTCAATTTCACTATCAATATTAACGACGTAGGAGTTGGTCGTCCGCTGATTGACAATATTGCGGGGTGGCAGGTCGCCCCCGCTCAGGTCGGCCAGGCCACAAGCTGTGCGGTAGAGGGCAAGGCTTGCCTTTTTGCTAAAATCTTCCTCATTGATATTCCAGGTATTGATAACCCAATAAGCCTGCATGCCGATAATGCCCGCAATGGCAATCGCACCTAAGAGGATGACCCGGAAAATCAAACTATTCTTCATAAAAGAGCTCTAAGCTAAAAGTTTTTACAATTTACCAGTCCGCAGGGGGATTGTGAAATGCTTAACAGCTCTTTAACAAAAAAACCAAAGAACTGCAAAAGCTATGGATTATTCGGGTCAGTACGCTACATTTGTACAGCCCGTGAAAAGAATAGCCTCCATATCACTTTTCTGTATGCTAACCGGCGTACTGCTTGTGTTTGCCGTAAGCCCGGCAGCCGCACAGGCTAATCCTTTCGACCTTACGCCCCGTTTGTCGGCCAAGGCCAAGGCAGATACTCTATTGGGCACCACGCCCGTAACGGGCAACCCTTTCGATATCATGCCTGCCCAGCCCAATGAAACCTCTTCGGAGCGGATACTGCCGCCACCCGATGCGGGCTTTTCCTCCAAGCCTGTTGTGACTATTGACAGCCGTTATAACCGGGTGGTGTTTATCACTATGGTAGCGGGTCTGCTGCTACTTACCATATTGATCACGCTGTTCCGGGCTCAACTTGGGCGCGCTTACCGGGCTTTTCTGAATGACAACCTGCTCAATCAGTTGCAGCGGGAGCGGGAAGGTGGGGGTGGATTGCCGTATTATTTGTTTTATGGGTTATATATGGTGTCAGCCGGTTTTTTTGTCTTTTTGCTCACCGAGTACTTTAAGGTACCGGTTACCGATTCGCCCTTGCGCAGCCTCCTGTTTTGTATGTTTGGCGTTGCGCTATTTTGGCTTGGCAAACACCTGCTGCTTACTTTTATCCGCCTGGTCTTTCCCGTAGAAAAGGAGGTGCGCATCTACAATATGACCCTGGTTGTTTTTAACCTGATTTTGGGTGTTTTCCTGATAATAGGGAACGGTCTTTTTGCCTACGGCCCGCAGACTATGAAAATGCCGCTGTTGTATTTGCTTTTAACAGTCATAGCCGGCGTCTATTTATTTATGTTTTTACGGAGCTTGTTTTCGGTGGGCCGCTTTGTCTCTTTTCATAAGTTTCACTTTTTGTTGTATATTTGCACCGTTGAAATAGCTCCTATCCTGATCTTGGTCAAGTTGTTAATCGAGACTTAGGAAAGACCTGTAGATTAAGATCAGGAACTGTGTTCCAGCTTGCTTGAGAGGCCAACCGATTGGCCGGGTAAACGCACAGGGGCAAAAAACCCAAAAATTGTTGTTGCATGGCAGCAAATGGCAAAGTAAAAGAAGAGACTTACAAGCCGGTAAAAACCATCCTGATATCCCAGCCGAAGCCGGAGCGATCTCCTTACTACGACTTAGAACAGAAATATGGACTGACCATTGACTGGCGCCCGTTCATCCACGTAGAAGAGGTATCCGCAAGGGAGTTCCGCAAATCCAAGATTAAGCCTGACGAGTATACTGCTGTTATCTTGACCAGCAAGAACGCGATAGACCATTACTTCCGGGTTTGCGAAGAGTCCCGTATCAAGGTCTCTCAGGATATGAAATACTTCTGCCTTTCTGAAGCGATTGCGAACTACTTGCAGAAGTTTATCGTGTACCGGAAGCGGAAAGTGTTTGTAGGCAAACGCACCATTCAGGACCTTGCGCCGGCTTTGAAAAAGCATAAAAAAGAAAAATTCCTTTTGCCTTGCTCTAATCTCGGAGCGAAGCAGGTAAGTTCTTATTTGAAGGAAAACAAATTTGACTGGCAGGACGCGATGATGTACCAAACGGTGAGCAGCGATCTGTCCGACCTTAGTAATGTCACCTACGATGTGCTCGTATTCTTTAGCCCGCTGGGCATTAAATCACTTTACGAGAACTTCCCGGACTTCAAGCAGAACGATACCCGAATGGCCATCTTTGGCAATTCTACTAGTAAAGAGGTAGAAAAGCAGGGGCTGACCATCAATATCAAAGTGCCTGCTCCGGGCATCACTTCTATGGCTACAGCGCTGGAAAAGTACCTGGAGAAGGCCAATAAAGACTTGTAGTAGGTACACTGCCTAAGCTTGCAATAATCTGCAAACAGCCCCAAAATGCGCATAGCACTTTGGGGCTGTTGCGTTGTGCAACTATTCAGTACGCTTCAGAGTTTACTGGGTATGCAGCATTCATTTATTCAAGCTATTGCAGATCAGCTCAAGGAGCCTCTGCCAGGGCAGGCGGCACAGTATCGTATGGCGCACGTTGTACGGCAGCAGTCCGTTCAGGCACCTCCCGGTGCCCGTCAGGCTGGGGTATTGGCCTTGTTCTATCCTTATCAATCAGACTGGCACCTTGTGTTTATCGAACGGCAGCCCCACCACGGGCAAGACCGGCACGCAGGGCAGATCAGCTTTCCGGGCGGGAAGTTTGAAGACTCGGATGCCTCTTTGGAGGAAACAGCACTGCGGGAAACCGAGGAAGAAGTGGGGGTTCCCGTTGATACAATTGAAGTCTTGGGCAAGCTGACGGAGCTGTATATACCGGTAAGCAATTTTCAAGTGCACCCCTATGTAGGCTTCGCTACGAGCCGTCCGGCTTTTGTACCCGATACAGAAGAAGTGAGTGAAATCCTGGAGGTTCCCTTTAGGCACTTGGCCCAACCTGCCACCCGCCGAAAAACCAATCTGCAACTGGCGACCAATATTACACTCAAAGGCGTACCTTACTTTGATGTGGAGGGCAAAATCCTGTGGGGCGCTACGGCTATGATGGTCAGTGAGTTGCTGGCAGTAGCTGAACGGACAGGGCTGGTGTCATCCTGATGGCATCAACGTGGGTACCGGTATGCTCCCCCATATCTAATCGGTTGACCGCTGGCGTTTGTGTTTTGGGGTCTTTTTCCCCTGCCCATTCTTCATGGGTGGCGTAGGGCTCAATGTGCACCGGTGGCAACCTCCTGTAACACGGGCATACCCGAATAAATCTCCTGACTGAGGTCAATGATTTCCGCCATGGGTTACTAATTGGACAACACCCGATAAATCATCAGGCCTAGTAGCACAAGGATGAGGATAACAAAAAACCCGGAAGCCGCATCATCGAAAAGCCGCTCCACCGTATCTATGTACTTGGACCCGAAATAGATGCCCACCCCGAGAATGACGGTACCCATAAAGATTTGCTTTGCCCTCATAACGGATTAAAGAAAGTCATAGCTGTCGCCCGCTGCCGGCTTGGAGCGGTTGCCGTCCACATTCTCGAAGCTCCAGTCGTACTGATGCAGCTCCATCAGGCAATGCGTAAGCAGGTCAATGCAGTGCTTAATGTCGGACTTGTTGGCCATTTCGATGGTTTGGTGCATATTGCGGAGAGGGATGGAAATGGCTCCTGCAATCGCCCCTTTCTTGCCATAACGTTGAATCCCGGCCGTATCCGTACCACCCGCCGGCAGGACCTCCGGTTGCCAGGGGATATCGTGCCCATCGGCGGTTTGCTTCATGAAATTGACCATGCGGTAGTCGCAAATGGTCATGCCGTCCATAATCTTAATGGCGGCACCCTTGCCCAGGCTCGTTACGTACTCATGCGATTGCGCACCGGGCACATCAAAGGCGATGGTCACATCCAGACCAAAGCCAAAATCCGGGTCGATCAGGTGAGCAGAAGAAATAGCGCCACGCAGCCCCACCTCTTCCTGTACGGTGAAGACGCCGTAAATATCGTAAGGCACAGACTGATCTTTCAGGGCACGCAGCGTTTCGAGCAAAATGAAAACCGATACCCGGTTATCCATAGATTTGCTGTTGATGCAATCGCCCATTTCGATGAGCTCCCGTTCCCGGGTAATCGGGTCACCAATGGCTACGTACTTTTGCACCTCTTCCCGGGGCAGGCCCAGGTCAATGTAGTACTCGCTGATCGGCAGCTGCTTGTTGCGCTCTTCCGGCTTCATCAGGTGGATGGGCTTGCTCCCCATAACACCAATGAGGTCCTTACGCCCGTGCACGATCACCCGCTGTGAGGTAAGGGTCTTGGGGTCGAAGCCACCCAGTGTATGGAAGCGGATGAACCCGTCTTCATCAATATGCGTGACCATAAACCCGATCTCGTCCATATGTGCAGCTACCATGACCTTCTTGTCCTGCTGCCCTTTCCGGATCGCCACTACATTACCCATGGCGTCTACCTCTACCCGGTCAACCAGTGGGGTTACTTCAGACAGAATGTACGAACGGATACGCTGTTCGTGCCCTGGCGCGCCGGGGGTTTCGCATATTTTCTTGAGCAGCTCGACGTTGATCATATAAGCGGATTTAAAGTCGTTTAAGAACGATTAAAGAATTGGCCCAATGATGAGGGTGTTCTTTTAATCGACCCTTAGATTAGAATATGCTGCGAAAATAAAGGACAAACTAAGGATTTCCGACTTATTCCTGAAAAAAAACCTATGCGCTACAGGAATAGTGGCCCCGTCGCTTAGTGCGTCAGCACACTGTGGTGCTGCAGCAAGGCTTGCATCACTTCAGACTGAATGCTTTTGGTCTTGTCTCTGGCATACCACTTTTGGGTTTCGACGATGGTTTCCTGCTGCAATACTTTTTTGGCTTTGGCATCTTCCAGTTGCTGGAGTTTTGTTTTGTAGTCTATGACTATTTGTTGTACCGCTGCCGGCCTTGGGCCCCAACTGCCAGCCACTTCACCACTGGAATCGTTGATGAAGATGATTTTAGGGATGGAGCGCCCGCCATTCGTCAGGAAGGCATCCATGATATCAGGGTGCTCGTCCCGCAGGATTAACTTCAGGGAAAGGCGTGGGCTGGCTTCTGCCAGTTTTTGAAGAACAGGGATGACCTGAGCGGCATCACCACACCATGCTTCTGTCAGTACGAGCATCGTAACCGGAGCTTGCAGGCGCTCAATGCCCCCGAGGGTTTCCGGCGTAAGCCTGCTGGTTTTGTCCAGGCGGCTCATGCGCGAACGGTTGAGGTCGGTATAATGCAGCATAGCTTCGCTATGGTTGGCGCCAGTAGTTTTGCCTTCGGTGCGTAAGCTTTCAATATGTGCGCGGTATTCGGAGTAGCTCATGGCTTGTTCTATTACCGAAGCAGCGATTTTTTTCATAAGAAGTAACAATTTAGTTTTGATTGCCGACCGGGTGGCTTGTCGAGTCATTCCCCATAATGTCTACTATCAATAGAGGAAGGTCTGGAAGGTCATTTTTGTTTTGAAGTCGCCCCCAGTAGTTGAGCCAACTGTTCCAGGCTTGACAAATTGGAAGGATGATAAATGGCGCGCATGACGTCGGCTTTCTCCCTTTCGGTAATGTGGAATGAGATAGAAGCCTCTAGTTTTTTGGCTTCTGTAGGCCGGTAGAAAAACGGGATCTGCACAAAGCGTTCCTCCCCGAGCAAGTCGTACATAAAGCCCAGGCTGTTGTCTTGCTCAAACTCTTGCCTTACGAGCACTTTGCCCGCTATGCCGAGTGGGTTGAACATAGACTCGATGATGCCCTGCCCGCCGCTTGGCGTAATCTCTTCCACTTTGTCAGAACTGCTGATTTGCAACAGGAGCACTCCACGGGTGTTTTCGAGGATCCAGTCCCGGAAGACCTGAATGAAGCGCGTAGCAGAAACGATGCCGTAGTTGTCCAGAAAACCGGCATCCATAACTTCAATTCCGGGGCGGCTGGGCAGGTGCACATTGGGGAGTACGTAGGGATAGGTCGCGTTCATCCGCACTGCAGAGAGCATGCGCAGGTTGCCTGCATCCTGCTCCCGGAACATCCACCGGAAGTCCACCGCATCCACTTCCACCGCATCAGGGTAGCGTTGCCCAACCGGGGCTTTCATCATGTAGGAAACGCCCTGTGGCGATATGATCAGGCGGCGGGCATCATTTACAATGGAGGGCGTCAGGTAGAGCATCGGAACGGTAGCAGAGGCCTCTGGTTCCTGGTAGTCGTCGAGGCGGCGGTCCAGAATGCCGTAGGTGTTTTCGTTGAGCTGCTGCTCGAATACGTAGCCGCGGTCTTTGTAGTAGGTATAGCCATTGACCTCAAAAGGGGCCCATGGAATGAAGAGGTCATTGGAAACAATAGTGAAAGCGACAGAGTTGGCCAGGTCCTTGGCGATGTTGTCGATGTACCCGGGGTCATGTACATCAATGGATGCCCCCTGCTGTTGCTGCAGATAAAGCTCCCGCAGGTAAGTCATGCCCATCATGCCGCCCGAAGCACCAGTGATGAGTACGGTATGCTCCAGCAATTTTCCATTGAGCAGACTGTCGGCTTTACGCACCACCTGCATGCTCCATGTTGCCGATTTCAAGCCGCCACCGCTGGAGCAAAGGACAACCATCCAGGGCTTTTCTTCGCCGGTCTTAGCTTTCCATTTTTCCAGAATGGCTGTAGTGGAGGCCTTATCATCCTCAATACGGGCACTGTTGCTAGCCTCCTGCAGTTGTTGGAGGGAATATTCAGCCGGGGCAATCTCGTAGTTGAGCCCGTAAGCCTTGTTGGTATAGTTGAAGTTGTCGTTGCGGGTCAGGATATTTAGCCCCAGCAGGAGGAGGATGATCACGGTCACACTCCAGTCTCCAAACCAGTAAATAACAGCACCTATGAGTGCGGTCAGCACACTGGCCAGTATAAACAGGCTGGCACCCGCCGGGATCCGGAAAGGGGGGTAATCAACCAGATAGCCGAGCACGAGCAGTACCAGCATGCTGATCAGCTGCAGGATCAGCGCATTGAGGTGGTTTTGCTTAAAAATGCTCATCAGCATCTTGGTGTCGTAGTGAGCAACACTACGTACCAGCCTCGGCTCTAAAGATTCCGACAGGTAGGTATCCACCCGCCACCGTGTGCTGTCGAGCTTGATGTACTCGAGGTCCACCTGCCTGCGCCCCGGCATGTAGGCGCGGGTGAGGTGGGGAGGCCGTTCCGGCCGGCTTTCGTAGTAGGAAATATCCCGGTTGGTAAACTGGAAATACACAGCGTAAAGGATAATCAGCAGGAACATACCACCGAGAAAGCCTACTGCATTAAGCGTGACTTCCCGAAAAACCAGCCCTTCGTAGTACCGCTGGAAGTACACCATGATGCCCAGGTAGATCACCAGAAAGGTCAGCGGCAGCAGCAGATTGTTGATGACAAATTTGGTAAACGGGCGGGCCAGAGAGGCTAAAAACGGGAAGTAGTGCGCACTCAGTAAATAGAGGGCCAGGTTCCAGCTCATAAAAAAGCTGCCGAAGCCAATACCCACAAAGAAAAAGCTCCAGAAATTTACCGCACCGAGGTACTCCGGGTCCAGGAAAAGGTACTGGAAGCCGAGTTTGCGCGCCAGCGTTCCGGAAACCAACAGGAAGAAGACGACCCACATGGCCAATAGCAAGTGGTTGCTGCGTATATGCAGTATTAGCAGCTGTACCGGGAAGGAATGGTAAACGTTACGCAGTTTTTGCATCATGGCCTCAACAAAATACGGAATTCCCTGCTCTGATGCTACTATCCGGGGGATGGAAAAAGGCGATGCCCGGACTTTTGGCGCTTTCCTGCCCATCCTGCAAGATTGCAGAGTGCCTTTCTTTAGAACTTGCTGGACATGGCTCGTTTTCCCACCACGCGTGTCCCCGCGCATCAGGCCTGATGTACAGCGCCGCCCCTGAGAGAAAGCAGTGCCGTTTGGGACGCCTGCAAATAAAGTCTATCCAAAGTGTTATTTTTCGGGCAGCAAAAATGAACGCCACGGTTTTGCGTTTTGCTTTGGAGTAGACGACGTCAAAGAAGGATAAACGAGAACAGTACTGAAAAGAACTTATGAAGCATATTTGGACCGCCGCCGCATGCCTCTTCCTCCTCGCCTCAGGGTGTAAGTCGAAGATAGAGCAAGTTGAAAACGTGGATAGCTACGGCTACACCGAACGCTATCAGCGCAGCAAGGCAGACTTTGCCAAACAAGGCCTGTACCAGAAGTTTGATGAGCAGGGGCAACTCATAGAGGAAGCCACCTATGAGAATGATACCCTCAGTGGGCTCCGTGTGCTGTACTATGAGGATAAGGATACACAGATCGTGGAAACTTACCGAAACGGTATTTTTGACGGGCCTTACCGCTCTTACTACGAGTCGGGCAAGCTCAACCTGTCCGGGCAATACATTGCCAACAAAATGACCGGTGACTGGGACCGCTACTACGAAAACGGGCAGCTCATGGAGCGGGTCCGCTTTGAAGGTAATGCCGAAAACGGCCCGTTTATCGAGTATTACGAAAACGGCAACCTGAAAGCAGAAGGCGCCTACCTCAATGGCGACAATGAGCATGGGCTGCTTAAACTCTTCGACGAGCAGGGCGAGCTCAAGCGCAAAATGAACTGCGAGCATGGCATCTGCCGTACCATTTGGAAACGTGAGGGGGAAGAATAAACGACCGGACCCCGGATATAAAAGAATAGTATGCAATTTAGAATTCTACCTACCGCCCTACTGGTTCTCGCTTTTTTGTTCAGTGCAATTCACGCGGGCGCGCAGCTCGGTGGCCTGCACACTTATGAGTTTTTGAACCTGTCGCCATCCGCCCGGCTTACGGCACTGGGCGGCAACCTCATTACAGTACGCGATGATGATGTCAATTTAGCGTTGGGCAACCCGGCTGCCCTCAACCCTGATATGCATCAGCAGATCGCAGTGAACCACAGCTTTCACGTAGCGGGAATCAGTCACGGCTACGCTGCCTTCGGGCACCACTTCGACTCCCTGGGCTTTACTTCTCACCTCGGCGTGCAGTACATCAGTTACGGCACTTTTGACGAAACCAACGACCGGGGGGAGATCATCGGTACCTTTGATGCAGCCGAGTACGCCATCAATATGGGCGTAGGCAAACAGGTGTACGACCGCCTGGCCATCGGTGCCAACCTCAAAGTGATCACCTCCCAAATGGCGGGGTACTCCTCCTTCGGGCTGGGCGCTGATGCGGCAGCCACTTACATTGATACTTCCCGCAACCTGACCGCCACCCTGGTCTTCCGCAATATGGGCCGGCAGGTCACCTACTATACAGAAGACAACCTTGAGCCCCTGCCTTTTGAGATGCAGTTCGGTATTTCAAAGCGGCTGAGGTATCTACCTTTCCGGTTTTCGGTTATCTACCGCTTTTTGGACCGCTGGAATATCCGCTACGACGACCCCAATGCGGAACCTGCCCTCCTCTTTTTCGGGGAAGAACAAACCGAAGAGAGTCCGTCGAGCATCTGGTTCGACAACTTCTTCCGCCACCTTGTTTTCAACGGGGAGTTTTTACTGGGCGCCCGGGAGAATCTCCGGCTCCGGTTCGGTTACAACCACTTTATGCGGCGCGAGCTCGGGCTGGACAACTTCGGCAGCCTGGCGGGCTTCAGCTTCGGTATAGGGGTCAAAATCAGCCGCTTCCGCATCGATTTCGGGCATCAGAGTTTTCACCTGGGCGGCGGGCTCAACCACTTTAGCATTGCCACCAACCTCCAGGAGTTTAAAAAGAAGGGTTAGTCACGGGGCGCTGGGGCATACTCAAAATATTGCCCCTCTTCCAAAATACCCCACAAGACCAGCAGCTCGCTGGAGAGCCGGGTGTCCTGATCCGGAATTTCCGCCCAGGTGGCGACCCGGCAATCGGGGCTGATGGCGATCGTATCTGCTGTGGATGCGGCCATATCCCGCAGGGCTTGTTCCTGGCAGGGAGGTTGCCGGACATTGGTATAGTCCGCCACGGTGAACAGTAGGAGCAACCCCACTGTGGGGAGCCAATACCCTGGTTTTCGGTTGGCTGCAAAAAGCAATAGCAAGCTTGCCTTTCCCCATAGATAGACCAGGATCAAAAGTACCGGTTGCAGCGTATCCCTGCGCACAATATCCGGTCGGTAGTCGCGGTAACCGCCCAGGGGGATCAGTAAAATATAAAGTAAGATGAACAACAGCAGGTAGCGTATTTCTGTCTCTGACCAGTGCCGCCAGTTTTCTGCGTTCAGCCGGCGGAGCAGCGCAAATTGCAGCAGAATCCCCGTAATCAATAGCGGTAGCCCCGGTTTGTTCGTCAGCATTTTCCAAAGGCCGGCCGGCAGTTTTTCGTACCGCGCCCAGAGGCTTATGCCTTCCTGCTGCTCGGTGCTGAGGGAGCCCAGGTACAAGCTGTACAGGCCCAGCGTCCCCAATAGCCCAATAGCCGCCCAGTGGCTGAGGGGGAGCTGTTGGCGGATGAAGACTGCCCGCTGCTGCCACCCGTCCTTCTTCAGGAGTTGCCGCCCACCATAGCCGAAGACTATGCTAAAGCCCACGGCAATGACCCCGGGCACTAAAGGGCCGGTAAAGGGCATGATCAGCGTGAGGGCATAAAGGCTCAGGGTTTCCCAAAGTGGAGGGGTAGCTGTCCGTAAATGCCCCCATCGGCGGCAGAGCAACGCCAGCCAGCTTAGCATCAGCACAGCGGGCCAGGCGTAGAAGAACGTATAAGTGGGTGCCTGTTCAATCAGGCCCATCACCGGCTGATAGTAACCGGCCGACTGGAACAACGGGGCCATCAGCACAGCCGCTGCTAAAGTGGGCCCTATGCCCTTTCGGTTGGCTGCCATCCCGGCTAAAAGCAGCAGCAGTAGCAGGTGTGCACCGGTTTTGGCGGCAGCTGCACTCAGGAAGATGCCCGCGATCGGGTCTGTGAAAGTACCCAAAGCTGCAGGGGCGAGCCGAAAATAATGGTACATAGCCCAATGAACAAAGAAACGGTTGGGAGAAGCGTAGGCCGCTTCGCCTGTGGCCGCTGCCCATCCAAAGGGGGCAGACAGTACCGGCTCGTAGTGCGGGCCCGGAAGGATCAGGCTGGGCATATCCCCATCCAGGCCCACCATGCGGTGCTGCATGAAGGTGTAAGTGGTGTCGGCTAGCAGAAGTAAGGCCAAGATGATCCAGGCCCTGATTTTTTTATGCATGCGTGCGAAGCTTTTTACGCTCGGATTTAGGTAAATAACGGAGCAGTAAATTTAGGTGCTCTCCTAAAATCCGTTAATTTTGCGGCGCTAAAAGCGTGTTGGGACTTTAGTAATCGGTCTGTCCCGGTGCACCGGTGCACTTTTTTGCTTATGCTTCGTCTCGAAAACCCTTCCCGCAAACTGCGGGACAGGCTATCTAGCTAAGGCTAAACTCTGGTTTTCGAGCCTCGTCTAATCAAAAAAATGCTTCTTTTCGACTGGAAGGCCAATAGTCCCAACATGCTCTAAAAAGCACTTTTTTGAAGTGCAGGAAACTAATTTTATTGTCCAATCGTAAGGAGCAATAACAAAATTACCAATTCATCATGATTAACATCACTTTCCCGGACGGTAATGTCCGACAGTATGAAGCCGGCACTACCGGGCTCGACATCGCGAAGTCGATCAGCCACGGACTGGCGAAGAAAGTCCTTTCTGCAAAAGTAAACGGTGAGGTATGGGATGCCACGCGCCCCATTACCGAAGACGCTACGGTACAGTTGCTGACGTGGGACGACAAGGACGGGAAAGCAACCTTCTGGCACTCTTCCGCTCACCTGATGGCCGAGGCGCTTGAAGCCATTTACCCGGGCGTGAAGTTCGGTACCGGGCCAGCTACGGATGGTGGGTTTTACTACGATGTAGATCCTGGTGAACACACCATTTCCAGTGACGACTTTCCGAAGATCGAGCAGAAAATGCTGGAATTGGCACAGCAGAAAAACGAATACCTCCGCAAGCCGATTTCCATCAACGATGCCATTGCGCTATATCAGGAAAAAGGAGATGAATATAAACTTGAGCTGCTGGAAAAGCGGAAGGAAGAAGGAGCGGATATCACCCTCTATGAGCAAGGTGGCTTCACTGACCTTTGCCGGGGCCCGCATGTGCCCCACACCGGCTACATCAAGGCGATCAAAATCACCAAAGTAGCAGGCGCCTACTGGCAGGGCGATGAAAACCGGCAACAGATGACCCGGGTGTACGGCATCACGTTCCCCAAGCAGAAAGAGCTGACCGAGTACGAAAAGATGATCGAGGAGGCTAAGCAGCGCGACCACCGCAAGTTGGGCGCCGAGCTGGAGCTGTTCATGTTCTCTGACCGTGTGGGGCAGGGCTTGCCGATATGGCTGCCCAAGGGCAATCAGCTGCGCGACCGCCTGATGAACTTTCTGCGGGTAGAGCAGGAAAAGCGGGGCTATCAGATGGTGACTACACCGCATATTGGCAAAAAGGACCTCTACGTCACTTCCGGTCACTGGGAAATGTACGGGGAAGACAGCTTCCACCCGATCTCCACGCCAAAGGAAGGGGAGGAGTTTCTGCTGAAGCCGATGAATTGCCCGCACCACTGCGAGATTTTCGGGCACCGGCCACATTCTTACCGCGACTTGCCACTGCGTATTGCTGAGTTTGGCACGGTTTACCGCTACGAGCAGAGTGGAGAACTGCACGGCCTTTCAAGGGTGCGGGGCTTTACACAGGATGATGCCCATATTTTCTGTACGCCGGAACAGGTCAAAGAGGAGTTCCTCAATGTGCTGGATCTCACGAAGACGGTTTTGTCCAAAATGGGCTTTGAGGATTTCACGGCGCAGATCTCTCTGCGCGACCCCAACAAGCCCGAGAAGTACATCGGACTGGATGAGAACTGGAGAAATGCCGAACAGTCTATTATTGAGGCGACGAAAGAGGCGAACCTGAAGACCACCACTGAGTTGGGTGAGGCGGCCTTCTATGGCCCCAAGCTCGACTTCATGGTGAAGGATGCTCTGGGGCGTTCCTGGCAGTTGGGTACTATACAGGTAGACTACAACCTGCCGGAGCGTTTCGAGCTGGAGTATATCGGTTCCGACAATCAACCGCACCGCCCTGTGATGATCCACCGGGCGCCATTTGGCTCTATGGAACGCTTCATCAGTATCCTGATTGAGCATACCGGAGGTAAATTCCCGCTGTGGCTAACACCTGAGCAGTATATTATCCTGCCCATTAGCGACCGCTTCAATGACTATGCTGCAAATATTAAGCAGGAGCTGACGAAGCACGATATCCGGGGCACGGTGGATGACCGGAGCGAGAAAGTAGGTCGCAAAATCCGTGATGCCGAAGTGCAGAAAGTACCTTTCATGCTTATCGTTGGTGAGAAGGAGATGGAATCCGGTACAGTCTCTGTCCGTAAGCAGGGCGAGGGCGACGTAGGTGCGATGTCCACGGCTGACTTTGCGAAGTACTTTCAGAAACACCTGGATTAAGAGCTTGTTGGGATTTTACACTTCGGGCTGCTCTTGCCAAATTTTGTCCTGCTCTTCGTTGTTCTTCGGTCACGTAGCTAAGGCTATGTTCCCTCATCACGCCTTAATCAGAACAAAATTTGACTGCGTTCGCTCCAAAA
>NZ_JAVJSK010000096.1:0-59592 GCF_040219495.1 Phaeodactylibacter sp.
GACTTTAGTAATCGGTCTGTAAACTGCACTTTTTCGCTTATACTTCGCCCCGAAAATCCTCATTTAGCTTAGGCTAAACTCCGGTTTTCGGGTCTCGTCTAACCAAAAAATTGCTAGTTTTCGACTAGAAGACCAAAATCCTAACACGCTCTTATTTCCCTATTCAAAAGAATCATTGATGCCATGATAAAAACAGAGCATTTTAAAAAGGTAGAGGTCCACTCTGCTGAAGAACTTAGGCAGTGGCTATTGAAAAACTACACTCAAAAGGATAGTGTTTGGCTCGTAACCTACAAAAAATCAGAAGTTGGGAAATACGTTTCACGGGAAGAAGTGCTGGACGAATTGTTATGCTTCGGCTGGATTGATGGCATCCGCAGAAAGCTCGATGAAACACGTACCATGCAGCTTATCGCGCCCAGGAAAGCGCAGCATTGGGCAAAAACATATAAAGATCGCGCGCAAAAGTTGATGGATCAAAACCGTATGCACGAGGCGGGGTTGCAGTCCATTCAAACGGGCAAAGAAAGCGGGCTATGGGATTTTATGGACGATGTGGATAATCTGGTTGTCCCGGATGATCTAAACGCAGCACTACAACAATTAAAGGGTGCTAAAGACTTTTTTGACCGAATCAATGATTCAAGCAAACGGTTCGTCCTGCGATGGATCAAACTGGCCAAAACGGAAAAAACAAGGAAAAACAGGATCAACAAAATCGCACATCTATCCTCCATTGGAGAAAAACTGCCTGGGAGTTGATATGAAACAGTTTCGATTTACTTTTGGCGAGCAGTTTACTAACTCACGTACTTTACTTTTTCACAAAAGGCGCTGTCCCTAATATCTGCCCATTCTCTAACGAACGTATGTTTAGGTGATAAAGTCCCGGAGTAAGCCCGCTGACTACAATGCCATTGCCGGTAGTATCTCCGGTTTGCCAGAGCAAGAGTCGACCATCTGTAGAATATATTTCTGCAACAGTATGTTCCCAACTCGTATTTGATGGCAAGTCCACAAAGATCTCTGAGGTAGCAGGATTGGGAAATACCGTTAATGGGGGGGTAATACCTATGCCGATCGTCTCACTTTCAACCAGTAGTCCCTCGGCATTAGTTCGGACAATCAAGCATTTGTTTCCTACCCCCTGCTCGAAGAACCATCCTGCAAAAGTAATATGATTAGCTGAGGCAAGGATGTCATTGCTGGCTCCATTAATGGTTAGCCCATCAGTGCCTTCAATAATTCGCGACCAAATACTATCCCCGTTTTGATCTATTTTGAGTAATACTGGACCGCCACCGGTTGCCCAACCGCAGAGCACCATCGCTCCATCAGGTGTCTCCGTAATGCCATACGCAATTGCTCTGCCGGGAAAGTCGTAAGAACGTGTCCATAATTCTTCACCCCCGTAGCTCACTTTTTTGATTACCATCTGTCCCTCGGCGATTCCAAATTGCCCTTTTCCACCAACCACTACAAGCCCATCAGGTAGCAAGAGTGCATCCTCAAAATACTCGTTATCTTGGTATTCTCTTGTCCAATATTCCTCCCCGGCAATGCTCATAGCTTTCAGGAAAGAACGGACATTACCCGATAAACTAGGGCCATAGCCGCCCACAAAAATTGTATCTCCCTGACCCTCTATAAAGCTGATCATGGTCTCATAGTGGATACTAGAATTCTGAAAGGTATGGGACCACATCATACTATCTGCCTCCATATTGTAACGCCAGACAAATCCTTTTTCGCGGAAGGAGTGTTCTCCATCCATCGTACCTCCCAGGATATAGTCGCCATCATCAATAACATGCAGCCCGGACTGCAATTGTAAATTTGGAATATTGAGAACAAAAGAGTCTACTGTATTACCTTGCAGATCAGTTTCATACAACATTGTATAATGATAACCAATCAAAGTATCAGTAGGGTGGGTGACATTACTTAGGACAAACCCTTGTTGACCAGGGCGCTTCTCAAGGTTGTCAGTAGGCGAGCCATGACTATTGAGGTAGTCTTGTGGTCCGTACTGTTGCTGCCATTCATATTCACCTTCAGCGTTCACCTCGATTAGAAATGTACCGTTGAGCCCACCAAAGACTAAAAATTCCTCATTTTCCAGTGGAGCTAATTTATAGGCGACTCCGGGAAAATCTGATTTTACGAAAAGGGGTTGACTGACTCCCTGGAAGGCAGAAAAAACAAAGAAAAGCGTAAGCGCAGGAACAAGCGATTTCATGGTGAGCGGGTTGAGTTAATTCTAATCCTTTTAAGATACTAATTTTCGATGAAAATAAGTTGTATTGCCCAGCAAAAAGTAAGAGTATGTCTAAAATTTATCGCGCATTGAAAATCAGAGCTTTGTGGTTTTGACTAGACTCCGCCGAGGGCGTTTGGCGGGTCAAACAACCGAGGTGAGGCGAAGTCAAGTTCATAAAGCGTTATTTTTCAAAAGTTAGAAATTTAGACATACTCTAAACGCCCTTACGCTAAAAGACCTTAATTCTGAAGTTTGTAATTTTTAATCTTTAGCACTACTGGATTCGCCAATTTGTTTTCGACACGGTACAAACTATAAAGGTTAACTATCATGGTTTTTCGAAGCTCAAGATTTGCCCTACCTCTTCCAAATCCTTTTTGATACCAGTATACTCCACATCCTGAACATCAATGTTGTTTTCAATCGCATGTTCAGCAATCACGGCAGCACTCTGCCCCAAAATCATAAAAACGGGCTCCATCCGAATCGAGCCGAAGGCAATATGAGAGCTTGAGACGGCAACCGGCACTATGAGATTGGTGCATTCCGCTTGCTCAGGCAATATTGAACCCATATCAATTTGGTAGGGTTGTTTGGGCTTCACGCCAATATCTCCTTCATTTTGGACAAATCCCTCAGGTGTGATATAGCGCTGGGTATTGTGAGAGTCCATCACATAGGAGCCCATGCCTATTGAATTAGGGACTTGCCGGTGGCCTAAAACTTCATGCTCTGTCATGACGTAGGCCCCAATCATTCTTCTCGCTTCACGAACATAAATTTGATGCGGCCAATGCCCGTTATCAGTAAACTCATCTTTCGCCAATCCCCATTTTTTCATTTCTTCCTGAATGGAAGATGGAACTCTGGGATCCGTCTTGTAAAAATAAAGCAGCCCCTTTTGGTAGTCTTCGTGCTCCTGAATGATAGCTTTGCGTTGCTCATAATCAGCTTCAGGGTATTCATAGTTCATCCCAATAAAATCGAAGCTGAAGGGCCCATGGTTGTTGACATCCGTTTTTAAGTTGGGAATAGGGTCAAATTTGTTGAAGGTGCCGTCCCAACCACTACCCAGTATTCTGACCAGAAGCTCATAATTGGATGGGTCGTAGTTTTCAGGTTTTGGGATGGGAACTTTGTTTTCGTCTACTTTAGTCAGGCACATCCGAAAACAGTAGGCCTGTAGCCTGTGATCACCGGCGCCTTTTTCTCCGGGGGGCGTGGGGGAAACGCCGTAGAGTAGCCCACTCTCAGGATCATCAGGCAGGACATAAGGGCTGATTTTCGTATCCCCGAAGTGGTGTTGGTGGTGGAGTACGCCTACCTGAACACCATTCCAGGTTTCATTGTAGGTGTCGTTGGATTCTCTTCCGACATGATAACTGACCCCGGCTGCTGCCATGAGGTCGCCTTCATAGGTAGCGTCAATGAAAACCTTGCCTTTGAAGATTCGCTCGTTCAGCATTTGAATGGAGACAATTCTACCTTCCTCCATGCTGACGCCATTTTGCCGGTCCAACCAGTGGTTTCTAAAGACTTTGATGCCATATTCCTCAACAAAGTCCTCAAATACGCCCTCCGCAACGTGCGGTTCAAATATCCACATTGTTCTTTTATCCCCGTCTATAGCCGGGGTGCCCTGACCTACATTCCCATATTCCGATTTGGCTTGCCATCGCCAGGCTTCCTCTTTTTGATAATGGTCATATATTCTTTGGTAAAATTCTCTTGCGAGCCCTCCAATTACTGCTTTGTTGCCAGTATCTGTAAATCCCAAACCTCCGGAAGACAGGCCCCCCAGATGTTGATCCGGGCATACAATTACGACTTCCTTGTCTGCCTGTGCCAGTTGTACAGCCGCCATCACGGCAGCGGAGGTGCCTCCGTAAATGACTACATCAGCTTGAATGGTTTCGGCATTACCGGGGAGTTGCAATCCCAGAAAAGCGATAAGAAAAGTAAGTCCTGGTAACTGTTTGATATTCATGGCAATTAGTATTTTATACGATACGCTCTTAGCGAGACAGGTCCTGATCTGGCAAAAAATCCTCATTCATGACCTATACATTAATAAACTCTAATATAAACAATCACTAAATTTGTATTGCCGCTATCTGAGGGTCAGATAGTTGTGATCAACTTCTCCCGGTAAGTTTCCATTACCGGGTAAAAGTGTAAGTTTCTCCAGGAGAAAGGTTTAGGGACTGGCTTTCATCTTGATACACCAGCTTACACTTTCCTCCTACAGGTGCCGTAATGGTAGCACGGAGTAATTGGCCGTTTTCCCAAGTCATGGACACCTCGAAATTACCACGCGCTATCAGGCCACTGACTTCGCCCTTGTCCCAGGCATCGGGCAAAGCAGGAAGCAGGCGGATTACGCTTGATTCCTCCGATTGCAGCAGCATTTCGGCAATACCCGCTGTAACCCCAAAATTACCGTCAATCTGAAAACGATCGGGAGGATGAATATCGAAAAGGTTGTTCGATACCTGCCCGGCCAGCAATTGCTGCACATGGTGATGGGCTGCGTTGCCATCAAGCAGGCGGGCATAAAAATTCACTACCCAGGCGCGGCTCCAGCCCGTTTGCCCTCCACCTTCTTCCAGTCTCCTTTTGATCGTCTTCTGGGCTGCCTCAAACAGGGCCGGAGTTGCTGGGGTAATTTGATGGGAAGGGTATAAAGCATACAGGTGGGAAATATGCCGGTGACCTTTTTCTACCTCCTCATAATCCTCGTTCCACTCCTGTATGGTGCCGTTTGCACCGATCTTAATGGGCGGTAAGCGAGGCAGTGCCGCTTCAATCTCATCGGAAAGCTGATGTATACCCAATACTTTTTCTGCTTCCAGGCAGGCACCGAAAACGTCTCTTATGATCTGCATATCAATCGCTGCCCCAACCGTATTGCGGGCAGGTTGTCCGGTTTCGGGATTGATGTATTCATTTTCCGGGGAATAGGAAGGTACAGTGACCAATTGTCCTTTTTCATTCTCTTTTAATAAATCCAGAATAAAGCGGCTTGCACCCTGCAAAATTGGGTAGGCTTCCTCACGGAGGTAGGTGGTATCTTGTTGGAAAACATAATGCCGCCAGAGCGTAATAGACATCCAGGCACCAGCCAGTGGGAAACTGTAACCATTGGTAAGCTGAGACCTGACAGCTGAGCCGGAAGGGGTACTCCGCCCGAAAGGATTAGTGGCGTGGTGCGCCACCCAGCCTTCTGACCCAATAAACTTTTGGGCAGTGTTTTGTCCGCGCTCGGCAAGACCTTTCATCCAGTTGGACAGCGGTTGTACCGTTTCAGGCAGGTGGGTCACTTCCGCAGGCCAGTAGTTCATCTGCAAGTTGATGTTCAGATGATAATCGGCTTCCCAGGGTGCCCACATTTCCTCGTTCCAGATACCTTGCAGGTTGGCAGGTAAACGTGCATTCCCGCCCGAGCTACCCATGAGCAGATATCGTCCATATTGAAAGAATACCTGGGTCAGGTGATTATCCGTAGCTCCCTCCCTGACTTTTTGCAGCCGTATATCGGTAGGAATAGTATCTGGAATATATCCTCCTGTTAGGTTAAGATTTACCCGCTGATATACTGACTGGTGGTCGGTAATATGCTGTTGACGAATCTCTTCATAAGTAACGGACCGTGCTTTTTGCAGGGTTTTTCCGGCTATAGTCAGCGGGTTCTTTGTACGATCAAAAGTCATTTTTTCCAGGCTGTAGTCCGTGGCAGCGCTCAGGATGATGGTAAAGTCAGTCACATTATCCACCCGGAGCATCGTGTCTGCGGCGGCTACCTTGCCTGTTGGGGTAAGGATAGCAATTTGGGCGGCAAACTTCATGTGCTTTCCTCCCGGACCGGAACCACCGGGATTGTCATCGTAGCCTTCCGGGTCATCGTAAACCTGCCCTTCCACCAGCAGGGTTTTATCTTCCTGCACCCTGATCTGAATATCTTTCGGGCGCTCAAAATGGAGATCGCTGGTCAGGGGGGCTCCATCCAGACTGCGCACGTGGTGCACCACTACATCATAGGCCGTGGAAATCAGGGTTTCCCGTACAAAACGCTTTCCATCAATGGCATAGCTAACGGTATGGATGCCGGTGGACAGATCCAGGCTTCGCTCGTAGTCGGTTGGCTGGCTGTGCCCCTGTAGTCGCACAAACATATCGCCCAAAGGCTCATAAGAACGGAAAGAAGTGGGGTAGGCAGCCAAGTGTTCCTCCGCGTAGTTCATGGCTTCTTCAAACTTGCGTTGCAGGTTAAGTTCCTGAAACCGGGCATAATGCGCTCCTACATTCTCCGGGTAAGGTTCCGTAGGTTCACCCGCCCAGAGGCTCTCTTCGTTCAACTGAATGTGCTCCATTTCCGGCAGGCCATACACCATGGCTCCCAGGCGACCATTGCCCAAAGGCAGCGCTTCTTTCCAATGGCTTGCAGGTTGCTGGTACCAGAGCCGTTGATCCACTGGATCTGGGTTGCTACAGCTGGTTAAGATACCAAGGATTAAAAAAGTAACAGGGACAAATAAATATCGATTCATGAGGAAGTGATTTTTTCAGGATTACCGGAGGAACGAAGTCGGTTTTCCAGTAACTTTCTTTCCTGTTCGCCCAGTTGCAGACTGGATTTTAGGTTTTGATTGCCCGCTGCTCCGGGAATGTAGTTTTGGTTTTCTATAGGAAATTCGGCCTGCATCTGCTCCAGTTCTTTCTGAAGTAGCGCGTCCAATTCCGCTACTTTTCCAGGCATTTCCACGACCAGATTGACACGCTCGTAAGGGTCGGCGGCCAGATGATACAATAGAAAGCGCCCTTCCTCATCGTTGTAAAACCGGATCAGTTTCCAACCTTGGTAGATGATGGATGAAAATGGGCTGGCCGCATGGGTATAATGGGGGAAATGAAAAACAAGGGGCCGTTCCTTTATGGGCATATCTTGTAGTACAGGCAGGAAACTTCGCCCTCTACCCGGATCATCGGGGGCGGAAAGCCCGGCTACCTCCAGAAAAGTTGGAAAAATGTCACTTCCCAATACCCTTTCGTTCGTTTTGTTGGCTTTGATTTTTCCAGGCCAACGTACTACAAAAGGCACTTTCATTCCCGCTTCAAAAGGATAGCTTTTTCCACCTAGTAAGGGATAGTTGGAAGTTGACTTGGGTACCAATCCCCCGTTATCGGAGGTGAAGACGACTATTGTGTTCTCCGCCAGGCCCAGGCTATCCAGTGCCTGCATCACCCTGCCTACACTTCGATCTACGCTGGCCACCATAGCGGCATACTCTGGAATGTTCTGATCGTCGGTCTCGCGATTTTCAAACTTCCTGACCAGTTCAGGCAATCCTTGCAGGGGGCGGTGCACTAAGTAGTGGGATAAGACCCCTGCGAAGGGAGCGCCTCCGCTTTCCTCCATAAAACGGATCAATTCAGTGGTCAGCGCTTCTGAGACATAGGTTGTCGAATCGTACTGTTCTAAACCCGCCAGATTCCCGTTAAAGGAGTGAATGTAATGGCCTTTGGTAGAACTGTGCCTGGGCCGGTATCCTTTGGCTACATCAAAGCCCCGGGATTCAGGTAGAAATCCTTCGCCGGAGCCGCAATGCCATTTGCCAAAAAAGCCCGTTCGGTATCCTTGCTTTCTCAGGCGCTCTATCAGCATAGGAGTTTGACGTGGCACCGCATGGCGATGTAGCGCCTCTTGGTACTGATTGGTCTTCGCACCCGTATTCCGGCTGACTGCAAAAAGACTATCCCCTACAGGTACGTGGTTCCCAAATACGCAAGTAAATTGAGAGGCAGCCGGATTGAGACCGGTCAGAATTGCCCCCCTTGATGGTGAGCACACCGGACTGTTTGAGTAACCGTTGGTGAAAACACACCCTTCTTTCGCCAGGCGATCAATATAAGGCGTCTGGTAATAATCGCTCCCAGCATAGCCGACATCTTTCCAGCCCATATCATCAATCAGGATGAGCAGCATGTTAGGCGAGGACAATTGCTCTTCCTGTTTTGTTGAGCAGGCAAGCAGAAAGGTCATCAATAATAAAATCAGGGTGTGTTTCATTAGAGTTTATTAAGGTAAGTTTTGTGTAGGGTATGGATGAGTATTTTTTGCCAGATCAAGACCTGTCCCGCCAAACAGCGGGAGAACGCCCGGAACCTCGTAGCCTAAGCTACGAAGGTGAGGACGAGATGCAGAGCTGGTGAAAAAGACCATTCAGAGACATACAAAATTTGCGTTAATAAACTCTATTGTATAGAATATTTACCTTTCTGTGCCAATTCTCGCTTCAACACTTGTGCTTTTTCAGGTTGACAGTTCGAAAAAAGCTATATGAGCCCGGAACTGTTTGTTGTTACTTTTCTCCCCTGATCGGCCAGTATGGGCTAGGCTCATGCTCCTTTTGGATGATGGCTTCAAACTCCGCCACCAAATCTGGGCGCTCGTAGTGCCAGTTGTACAACTCTCCAGGGTCTTCTTCCAGGTTGTAGATTTGCAGCGGGCCGCCCATCCATTCTTTAACGCCTTTCCATTTGCCCTTACGCACTGCGAATTTGGCGTTGGGCTGATCCATGTAGGGGAATTCCCAGTAGAGATAATCCCTGGCCAGCGTATCGGCTTTGCCCGTAAGTAGCGGCACCCAACTAGTGCCATCTGTTCTTTGGGGAGGGTTTTCTGCCAATTCCCCCGCCGTAGCCATTAAATCATAGTAAGCCACAGGCTCTGCACTGACTATCCCCCCCTCAATAAAGCCTTCCCATTGGGCGATGAGCGGCACGCGGATGCCCCCTTCGAAGAGGTCGCGCTTCATGCCCCGAAAAGGGCCATTGGAGTTGAAAAACCGCGCATCGTGGTAAAAGTGCCGCTGCCCATTGCCACCCCCGTTGTCGCTCATAAACACGATCAGCGTATTTTCGGCAATGCCCAGGGAGTCCACTAAATCAAGCAGTTGCCCCATTTGCTGATCGATGGTATGAATCATGGTCGCCCAGCGTTTGTCGCCAACCGGCCAGGGCTTATCCTTATAGATTTCCGCAGGCTCGTAGGGCATGTACAGGTGGGGTAATTGGGTGGGGATGTAAGCAAAAAAGGGCGTGTCTGTAGCCGCTTCTTTCCGAATAAAACCCTTTGCCTTGTCGAAATACCAGTCGGCGGAGCTGTATTGCTTTTCTTCGGAAAGGGGTACAGGGATTTCCTGCTCATTTTCCCACAAGGAATCCACGTAGTAATAATGTGCCTTACGCTGATCAAGAAAGCCGTAAAACGCATCAAATCCTTTTTTGGTGGGGATGCCCTCGGTGCCGGGTTCGGCCAGCCCCCACTTGCCAAACAGCCCGGTGCGGTAGCCAGCATCTTTCAGCAGCTGCGCCACGGTGAAGGTAGAGTCGTTGAAATTGACCAGCTCGCGCTGCAAAGAGCGGTTGTTCCGTACCCGCGTATGCCCGGCGTGCAGCCCTTCCATCAGCGTGGAGCGGGAGGGCGCACAGACGGGTGAACCGGTGTAGGCATCGGTAAAGCGGATGCCCTGTGCTGCCATAGCGTCGAGGTTTGGAGTACTTATTTTGGACTGCCCGTAGCAGCCGGCATCGCCCCAGCCCATGTCATCGGCGAGGTAGAGGATGATGTTGGGGCGGGTTTTAATTTCTATGGGGCCTGATAATTGCTGGCTAGTTTCCTGTTTTGCTGTGCACGCTGATACAGAAACTGCTAGAAGCAATATTATGTAGTTGTATTTTTCAATCATACGCTTTTTAAAAATTAGTCTTTTATTACATTCTGCCTTTGTATTTGGAGGATGGGCAAGAGCTTTGCCAGTGCTTCCTGTGCAGCCGGGGAGAATAAGTCCGCTTCTTTCTCTTCCGGCAACTTCCGGCAATCTATCAACCGCTCCCCCTGATGGTGCAACCGCCACTGCCCATCAAAGACCACAAAGTCATCTTTAATAGCACCGGTTACCCATTGGCGGTGCCCTTCCTGCTGCCCCGCAAGTACCGGAAGCAAAGAGCGCCCATCCATTGTGAGTTCAGAGGGCAGAGGTACGCCTGCCAGGGCACAGATGGTTGGGAAAAGATCGGTCATGTCGACCAGTGCCTCAATGGTGAAGCCTTCGGGGAGGTTGGGACCGGCGATCAATAGGGGCACGTGCATCCCGCCGTCGTTTAGATCCCATTTGCCACCGTGGACGAGCCCGGTACGCGTGGAGCGAGGGGTCTGAGATTGGGTGCCATTGTCCCCGACAAAAATGATGTAGGTATTTTCAGCAATGCCCAGGCGTTCTAAAGTGGCCATCAGTTCTCCTGTGATCTGATCAAGATAGGTGATCATGCCGTCCAGGGAAGGATCGGTTCCATTAGCCCGGTCATCGGGCGTATCAATGATGGGGGTATGCGGCAAGACCATGTTGTGCTGTATGCAGAAGGGCTGACCTTTGGCAGTGGCTTTGGTCATTTCACTGATGACGTACTGAGCCATCAGGTCGGGTCCAAATGTAGCAGTGTCGACCGGAACAATAGCGCCATCCCGGTTATAAGTTACATTCCAGTACCGTTTGGTCTTAGCCTCCTCCTTCCATATTTGCCAGACGCACCAGGACTCAAAGCCGGCCTGCTTGCAGTGGTCAGGATGGTACTCCAGGGTAGCCAGCTGCCATTTACCGGTAACGGCAGTATGGTAGCCTTTCGCCTGGAGCAATTGGGCATAGCTGGTAAACTGCTCGAAATCCACGGCTTCCCGGGTACCCTTGTGCACAGGGAGTACCTCTGTGTAGCCATGCCGGTGGGCGTACTGACCGGTGTAAATGCTCATGCGGCTGGGGGTACATACCGGGCTGGTGTAGGCACGTTCAAAACGAACACCGGAAGCGGCGAGGCGGTCCAGGTTTGGAGTTTGGACTCCGATACCCCCGTAACAGCCCAGCTTTTCATAGCCCAGGTCATCGGCTACGATGAGCAGAATGTTGGGAGGCAGAGTGTCTTGGCTGATCCCCCCCTGGTAAAACATAACCAGGGCAGCAAGTGCCAGTATTTGCTTTTTCATCACAGGTTATTTTTGTAGGGGTGGAAGCGGAGCGATGCTGGCTTCGAAGGCTGCTATTCTGGCTTTTAGCTCGGCTACTTTATCCGGGTACTGATTCGCAAGATTCCGCTGTTCGCCGGGATCCTGAACGAGATTGAACAGGAGGTCATCTTCGTGTGGCATCGGCTCACCGCGGGCGCGGTCCGGGTTGGCCAGCTTCAGCTTCCAGGGGCCGGAACGGATGGCATTGAGCTGATCAAAGCGGTAAAAAAAGAAATCGCGCTCAGTCGTGGGTTTCAGCTTCAGCAGGTCTGTCCCATTTAGCTTGAGCTCCCTGGGTAGTGTGTAGCCGGTGATGGCTACAAAAGTAGGTAGCCAGTCGCACATGATACCAGGGGTGGAGATAATCTCACCTCCTTCAAAATATCCTTTTCCGTAAGCAATAGCAGGTACTCGAATCCCGCCCTCAAAGGTAGTCTGCTTCCGCCCCCGCAGCGGCGCATTGCTGCCACAGGTTTCCTTATTCCCCCAGCGCTGAGGCACCTGCCGGGCACCATTATCACTGGAGAAAACAATGATGGTGTTGTCTGAAAGCCCGAAGTCTTCCAGCGCCTTTAGGAGTTCGCCTACGCTGTTGTCCAGTTCCTGCACCACGTCGCCGTAGAGACCATACTTAGAGGTGCCTTCAAACTCGGCAGAAACGAAGAGCGGCTCGTGCGGGAAGGTATGCGGCCAATACAGAAAAAACGGCTCCTCCTGGTGCTTTGCGACGAACTGAATGGCTTCGGCCGTATACCGTTGCGTAAGCGTAGGCTGATGCACCGGCTGATCGATGATGGTGGTGTCCCGGTACAGGGCGAGCAATTGTTTGGGCTTGTAGTTGGGCTTCCAGGGGCGGGGCCAGTCCATATCATTGGAATACCGCAGGCCGAAAAAGTAGTCAAACCCATGCTGACTGGGATGGTGTTGCGGTTGATGCCCCAGGTGCCATTTGCCGATACAGGCGGTAGCGTAGCCCTGTGCTTTGAACAGCTCTGCCATAGTGAAGGTAGCGGTATCCAGCCCGCCTTTGCTCCAGGGGAAGAATACGGGCCCAATGCCATTCCGTATGGGGTACTGCCCGGTAAGCAGCCCGGCCCGGGAAGGCGAACAAATAGGTGAGGTACTGTAGAAGTCAGTATAGCGTACGCCATTCGCAGCGAGTTCGTCCAGATGTGGCGTATGTATGCTGTCGGCACCGTAACAGCCGAGATCACCGTAGCCCAGGTCATCGGCGTAGATGAAGACGACATTGGGACGTTGCTTCTCATTGGGTTGTGCGAAGGCAATGGCTGTGAGCAAAAGGAAAAAGAATACCACGCCAGCTTTGTAAATGGGTGTTTTATGATTCATAATTTGTTCTTTCTGGTGTGCTCACTCACAAGGTAAAACGCTTCACAATTTTTACGAATACATTCATTTAGAGCGTGTTGGGACTTTTGTCTTCTAGTCGAAAACTAACAATTTTTTGGTTAGACGAGGCCCGAAAACCGGAGTTTAGCCTTAGCTAAATAGCCTGTCCCGCAGTTTGCGGGAAGGATTTCCGGGACGAAGTATAATCAAAAAAGTGTAGTTTGCAGACCGATTACTAAAGTCCCAACACGCTCTTACAGCCTGTTGCTTCCGGTAGTAAGTTCGACGGTGCCCGTTTCCGTAATCAATTCGCCGGTAGTGCCTGCTGGCATTTCGACAGTTCCGCTTAACTTCCCGTTTTCCTTTTTGAGGTCTAGCTTGATATGTCCCTTAGGGTGGGGGTGCGTACATTGTAGGGTTTGCCCCTCTCTTAGTTGAGGCGCAATTCGTACGGCCTCAAACCCGGGCGCAGCCGGCTTCACACCCGCAGTAATGGTGTACAAATGGTAGTTCGGGCTAGCCCCCCAGGCGTGGCACTCTGAGCGGCTGCGCAGGGTGGTTTCCGGCCAGGTGGTGACCCCGGCGCGAAGCATCGTTTTCCAAATGCCCAGGTTGTCAAGGTATTCCTGCCCTAATCCGGCGGCTCGTAGGGCTTCAAACTGATAGAATTGCCAGTAGACTGTGGGCTGTGTCAGGGTGGTGTCGGTCAGGGCGCGGCGCATGAGCTGAGCAGCGGCTTCGCCTCGCACGATGCCGGTGAGGATGGCCAGGTGGTTGGTATGGGTAGAGTAGTGGTTACCATCCGGGGTGTCGGTATAGAGTTGACGACTGCTGTTCCAATAGTACTTCGGGATTGCTTCCATAAGGCCCTTGGCTGCGCTCTGATACTGATTGTAATAGTGGAAGTCGCCGGCGTAAGTTTCCAGCTCCATCGCCCACTCCAAGGCAAGTAATAAATGGAGGTCAACCAGTGCCGAATAGCCGTTGTCATCAAAGGGCGCTTCGCCTCTTGGGAATGCCCAGTCCACGAAGTTGTGGTAATCAGGCCGCCGGACGGTACCATCCTTCCGCAGCCGGTCCAAAAAGTAGCCCAGCAAAATGCGGGCAATGGGCAGCTTCTGCCGGATGAATGCCTTGTCGCCTGCGTACATCATATAGTCGTGCAGCATCCCAATCCAGTACAGGCTGTAGTTGGAGATGTAGTAGGTGGAATTGGTCGGGTAGCGGGCCGACAAAAAGCCCTCGCTGTTGAGCGACCAGGAAAACTGCTCGATGGAGTTTTTACCCAAACGGGCATCCCCAAACAGCACATAGCTGACCAGTGCCTGCACCCGGGTGTCGCCTTCAAACTGACTCTCCTCGTAGTAGGGGCAATCCATATAGGTATCGTGTGCACAAAGGCGGATGGTCCGCTCCCCAACCTCAAGAATCTTGTCGAGTGTATCCTGCTCAGCTGCGGGAATTCCTTCTACACGGAAGGTGGCTTCCGTGGTAAAGGGATAGGTAGAAAACCGGCTGTAAAAGTCTTCGATAACCAATGGCTCTTCCTGAGTTTCTATGGTCATTTCGATATACCGGAACGCCCGCCACCAAATCGGTTCGTAGTTTCGCTTGTTCCCGCCATCCGCTGTAAATTGATCGTAGTAGCCGATCAGCTCTTTGCCCGCTATTTCACCCCGGTGCCCCTTATTGCGGTCCTTTACAGGGCCGATGTTGGGGGCTTCCACGTATTCCAGCCGGATGCTCGCGCTCTTGCCACCACTAACTTGCAGTACCGGGTAAGCTGTGGTCATCACGCCCTGATCAAATACCAGTGTAGTTTTTGTTTTTGCCGGGATGGTTACCGGGGTGGCTTTTTTAGGAAAGCCTTTCGGAATGAAAACCCCTTCACTGCGCCTTACGCTTTGGAACCGCTGATCGGTTAGGGATTCATGCGGCAAAGTGCGCGGGGTCAGTTTCCAGCGGCTGGCCCAGATACAGGTTTTGGCGAAAGCGCTCTCCACCCGCTGGGCTGTCGGCCATTGGCTATCGTTATAGTCTAGGTCGCTCCAGCCCCAGTAGAGCTGCTGCCCATCCACCATTTCCCGGGAGCCGCCACCGTAGTAGCCCTGCACCTGACTGCCGTCTACGAGATTGGGCGAATAAGAAGGGTCGTGGATGGCTTTCCAGCCTTTACCGGTATTCAGCAACCGGAAGGATTGGTCGTCGGCAGCCAGCACAAAGCCGGTCTGTACACTCATTTGAGCGTCCGGCGGATGGGAACCGTAGTTGAGCACTTGCGCCGCCAAAACGTTCTTTCCGGGCTTCAAATAGGGGGCGATATCGGTAGACTCATAATACCAATGATTGAGGTCGCCCCGCTGCGGCCCGTAGGTTGCCCGCTCCCCGTTTACGAAAAGCTGATACCGGTTATCCCCGCTGCTGTGCACTACCAATCGTTCCGGGACGGTGTCCAGTTCAATGGTTTTCCGGAAACGATGCATGGCGTAGCTTTTCCAGGGGGCGTCTGACGGGGCAATCCACTGTGCGGGCCACACCTGAGTGAGGTCTTCGGGCTGCGCGGGTGAAACCGGGCTACACAAAAAGTAGGTCAACGTCGTAAGCGCAAGGGTGGTTAGTTTGCTTTTCATAGCATCAGTTTTTTGCTTTAGAGCGTTAGCGTCGAAAAACCAAGGGTAGATTAAACAGCCATGATCAAGACTTTATGTTGTTGATTAGTAGTACCAATCTCTATTCATTTTTAGAACGAAAATAAGGGTTGAATTTTGAATGGGAATACTCTGATGCCGGAGCCCATTGTGCCGGTATCCATTTCGAAAGCTGACTGATCGTATCCCGGTGGGCATCCAAAGGGGCCAGATTCACCCATTCATTGGGATCATTCAGAAGATCGTACAATTCCTGCGAGCCATCCTCGTATTGGATTAAGCGAAATTGCCGGTCGCGGACCACCACGTTTCCCGACCCGTAAAAAGACAAGGCTGGATAGGGCCAGTCAGCCTCCGGATCATTTATCAGGGGCAGCAGCGAACGGCCATCCGCCATCTCATAATCCGGTAAACCAGCCAAATCTGTAAGCGTAGGGTAGATATCCAGCAATTGCGCGGGCGCATCGATCCGTTGCCCTTTTTTCTGGCCGGGTTCTTTTACGATGAGAATCGTACGGGTATCCCGTTCCCAGATGGCCTGCTTGGCGAACCGGTTTTTCTCTCCCAGGTGGTAGCCGTGGTCGGACCAGAGGACGACAATAGTGTTTTCAGCATAGGCAGAGTTTTCCAATGCATCGAGCACCTTGCCTACCTGAGCATCTACAAATGCAATACACGCGAGGTAGGCCTGTATTACATCCTTCCACTCTCTGGAAGCGATCAAGTCCTCAGTGGTCGGCATCATCGGCGCCTCCGACACCCGGTAGCCCATCAGGGGAATATCTTCGAAGTCATTGGGGAGGTAGGGCGGGGTTTCAATCTTATCTTTGGGAAATTTATCAAACCATTTCTGAGGAGCATACCAGGGGACGTGCGGCCGTACAAAACCCACTGCGAGAAAGAATGGATCCTGATGCTCCTGATTCAGCTTATCAACGGCCCACGCTGCACTTTTGTAGTCTGTCATCAGGCTATCGTGCTCAGGGTAAGCCCCCCAGTCTGTTGCGGTATGCCCGATTTTTTCAGGCATCTGATGAGGGTCATAATTGAACCTTTCCTTCGGTTTGGGCCCAAACCAGTCAAATCCTCCACCGTACTCGTCGAAGGTGCTGGCCCGGTCTCCGTTATGGTATATTTTTCCCACGGCCATGGTTTTATAGCCGTGTGCTTCAAAATAATCAGGCATGAAGGTGGACTGGGCAACTGCGGCACTGCCTTTTTTAATGTTGACATCCTCTACCTGCTGGTAATTGCCGCTGCTGTGCGGTGAAAGTCCGGTGAGAATACTAGCCCGGGAAGGGCCACAGATAGGAGCCTGGCAGTGGGCGTTGGTAAACAGGGCACTCTGAGCGGCGAGCCGGTCTATATTTGGGGTTTCGGCTTTAATGCTTCCGCCCATGCAGCCCACGTAGTCATTCAGGTCATCAATGGCGATGAACAGGATATTAGGTTTTTGCTGGGCATGTGCCAGGAAAGTACCAAGTAACAGAAAGGTAAGTGGTATTGTAATTCTTTTCATCCTTTTTCATTTAGGTTAAGGTTTGAAGCCTGCAAATTGGGCAGCAGCCCATCTTACCCTGAAGCTTTACATTTTTAATTCCGTTGTTTACAGTATGGCATCATCGTGAACCCGCCGCTGCCAATCTATGATCAATTTGCGCAGGCTGTCTCTTTTAGCTTGGTAAGCTTTTTTGTAGTATAGATTGTGGACTTCACCGGGGTCATCATTTAGATTGAAGAGTTGGGAAAGATCGCTATCCCTTACACTTTGGCACATTTTGTAGCCATCCGGTGTGATAATGGTGCGGATCATTTGCTGGGCTGCGCGCAGGCAGTCTGCCTCATCCACTCCATCCGGACATCGTTCGATCTGGTTTTTGACCCCGCGGTAGCTGGAGTGCCATTCTACGAATACATTTCCGGCATGATCCTGATCAAGGTAAGGCAACAGGCTCTTACCAGGCAGTTTTGGAGGTATTTCCTGGCTCATAGCCGCGAGTAGGGTGGGTACCAAGTCGATTTGACTTACCGGATAGGTGATTTTTTTGGCCTCAACTCCGGGGACTTTAAGAAAGAAGGGCACTCGGGCAGCGGGATCGTATAGGACACTTTTACCGGTAAGGCCAAATTTACCCATCATCTTACCGTGCTCGCTGGTGTATACGATGATGGTATTGTCATAGAGCCCCAGTTCTTTTAGCTTGGCAACGATGGCCCCTACGCTCAGGTCAACCTGGTGAACCAGGCCCCAATATTTGGCCATTTCTTCCTGTAGTTTTTCTTTTTCAAGCCCTTCTTTATTCGGCTTTCGCTTGAGCTGATACTGTAGTGATTCATCCTCTGGCACAAAGTCCCCGTATGTCGAATCCAGCAAAATGGCTGAAGGGTCATGCAGATCGTCAAAGGGGCCGAAGTTGGGGGTATGTGGTTCGAGAAAAGAGAGGTACAGGGCAAAGGGCTTATCCTGGTTTTTTTCCAGAAACTCCAGAGCCTTTCCCTCCATATATTTGGATTTGGTATGCTCGAGCGGCAACCGGTTGCAAAAGCCACGGGAGAAGGTTCCCCAAAGTTCTACATCAGGCTGATAGCCTTTTTTCAGCAGCCATTGATGATAGTCACTGTACCGGGTGGTATCCGTTGCGGTATAGCCGTCTTCCGTGCTGATTCTTTCATCAAATCCTGCCCGTACATCGAGTTCCGAGCCCAGGTGCCACTTTCCAATGTAGCTGGTGACGAAAGTGTCGGGCAGTAAAGCGGGCAGTACGGGTACACTGTCCGGCAGGGGAATGTTATTGGCAGTCACGGTAGAGTAATGCGGGTAGTGCCCGGTCAGAATCGTTGAACGAGCCGGGGAACAGACCGGCTGGGTGACGTAGGCTTTTTCGAAAACCACCGCTTCCTGTCCTAATGCATTGAGATTAGGCGTTTTGATTTGTGGGTTGCCATAGGGCAGTGAGGTGTCAAAGCGGTGCTCATCGGTCAGAATGAACAGCAGGTTGTACTGATCCGGTTTTTGCTCCTCGGGTGAGCAGGACATCAGTCCCGCCAGGAAAATAAATCCAAGGGAAAAGCTAAGGTCTTTTATCATTCTTTTTACTGATTTAAGCCTCATAAAGGGCAGAGTTTATCCAAATCCTTCCAGCCTGGTTCCTAATTAAGACTATGCTGGGAATTCCCTTTTGAAGCGAATTCCCAATATAGTCTAAAGCAAATAGGGTATTGGGTGGCTGAATCTGCTCAGCTGGTTGAGCGGAATACAGATTGCAAGAACAGCAAAGCCCCAAAAGGAACAGGCTGGACGGAAGTTTTCACCGGCAGTCAATCAACACATGAATACTCTCCCGGTCTGATTTGTCATCCCGAAGGGTAAAGGCTTCACCGACTTTTTCCAGCGGAAAGCGGTGGGTGACCATTTCCACGGTATTGACAAGCCCGTCTTCTACCAACTGTAGGCCTTCCTGCCAGAACCGGCGCATGTCAATATCCCGTTTAGGTTCGGTAGAGTAGATATCCACGCGCTTTTTGTGCATCTTGAAGAAGTCAAAAGGTTCCTCGCAGGGGCCAATACAGCCGTACATCACAATACGACCGCCGAAGGCACAGGCATCAAGCGCATCCACCATGCCCGCACCTTCCAACAGGCAGGGGATGACCACATCGAAGCCATCGGGGAAGTCCTTCCCAACGATATCCATCGTGGGGGTGTCCTCGGACGGAATCTGATAGGTGTGAGTGGCACCGTACTTTTTTGCCAGTTCCAGCTTGGCCGGGTTGAGGTCGGTGACAGCCAGGTTTTTGGGGCTAAACAGGCTAATGACTTGTGTCATGACCAGCCCGCTAACGCCCTGCCCGGTGATGAGGACATTAGTGTTGGCCTGAATGTTGGACAGCTCCGCAGCGTGCAGAATGCCAGGCAGGACTTCCAGAGAACTGATCTCTTCGTCCGGAAAATTATCGGGTACGACCTTCACGTTGAAGGGCGTACAAACGATGTATTCCGCGAAAGCGCCCCAAACATAGCGGCAGGAAACCCGCTGCCCAACCTTCAGGGTGTGCACATTTGCCCCTACTTTATCGACCACTCCGGACACCTCGTGCCCCAGCCTTCCCGGGAAGGACACAAACTCGGGCCGCCGAATACCCCGGTAGGTTTCTATATCCGAGCCGCAGATGCCCACATAGTGCATGCGGATACGGATTTCCTCCGGCCCGGGCTCCGGGATTTCTGCATACACCATTTCGATCTGCCCGGGCTTTTGCAAAACCGCGACCCGTTGCGCGTTAGGGTGGCTGGCGTCTACAAATGAGAGGTCAGCCAGTTGCATTTTAGATGCCATGTTTTTTTACTTTTTTATAGTGAGTGTTTTCGAAAATGGGCCAGTTTGTTCCCCATAGTCTACCGCCCGGACTTTAAACTGCCAGCCTTCGGCTTCTTCCGTGGGGTAGGCAAAGCCTTTGCCCAGCAGGTGTGTGGGGTTCACTTTTTTAAACTCGGATGCGCCCGGTGCCTTGCCATAGACCTCATAGGTCAGCAGATTGCGGTGGGGCTGCTCGTCTTCCCAAAGGAGCATAACCATGTCTTCGCCGTTGTTACCCTGGTACAGGTTGTAATCCAGTTGGTTAGGTGCATTAGGCCCGGCTTTGGATTCCGGAGCAAGGATGATGACGCTGATGCCGCTCGATGGGAAGTCAATGGATTTGGAGAATTTGCCGCCACGTGTTTTGACCTTTTCGTTTTCGGTAATCGCCGGCTCCATAGTGGCAGCCATTTCCAGGTATTGCTCAGTGGTGGGGTCCTCCGGGCTGCCCATTGCGGTCCAGGTGCTGTAGGGGTTGGTATGCTCATCATCCACCCGGTAATGAACCATTTGGTAGTCTTTTCCGGTAAGGCCTTCAAGTTGTAGCGTTAACCGGGCACCCTGATTATTTAAGGCTTCCTGATGCTCCGGTGTCGGCTCCATGGTGGGCTTCCAGTTCAATGCTTTCAGATCAAGCTCAGGCTTGTTGAATAGCATAGCGATGACGGTGCCATCCGCTCTGCGCGTGACCATGCCACCGAGATTGGGGTGTTTTTCATCATCAATACCCAGCACATCGTGGCGGGTCTCGCCCAGCAGTTGCATAAGCGTCATCACGGTGAGGGAGGGTTGTTTGATGAGGAAAAACTGCTCTACCGGCGTCCGCTCATCTTCTTCCTGTCCTACTACCCTGGCCCCGCCCTGACGAGCGCTGCCCCGGGTATCCTGATCATTGTCGCCGGGCAGGAAACGGGCGAGTTGTGTGCGTTTGCCCCAGCTACCGAGGAAGCCATGGTCATTACTCAGTATTCGGTAATCGATATCCAGAGAGTCGATAATCAACCGGTTGTGGAGTTCCACAGATTGAGCGATAAAGGCACCGTACCACGGGCCCGTCCGCCAGTAGAAGGGGATGCCCCAGCCCGCAAGCGGGTCAGCTTCGTCATTAAAAACGGGAATACGCTCTCGGAATTGAGGGTAGTCGTTCTCAAAGTAGCGCCAGTTACCCAGCTCATCTTCGATCATTTTGTGGGGCGTATTCTTGCGGTGGGTCGACACAAAATCAATCCGCACGCCCTGCTCACCGGTGAAGTAGTTTTTGCCGTAAGCGCAGTGCTCCAGCAGAAGTTTGAACCAGGGCTTCACGCCTCTGGCATTGCCTGGACCACCGAACTTGATGTCTGGATCTGCTTCCCGCAGCCCTTCGCTGCAGGCATCATAATAATGCAGGAATTTGACGTACCCCTGATTCCAGAAGTGCCAGACATCGGGCTCATTTGTGTTTTCAAACCACCAGCTTTCCACCGTTTCTTCCCCGTAGCGATCGATAAGATGACGGGCTAAGTCCCTGACAAAGTTCTTCCAGGCGTATAAATCTTTGGGGTCTCCAAAGTCCAGCTCCCGGTCCGTGGGGTTGCCCATCAATTCAAAGATGAGGCGGAACCCCCGGTTGACCATAACATCCAGCTTGCTGTCCAGCCCGCTCCAGTCGTACGTGGGCCTGGGCGTGCCAAAACCTTCGACCTTCACATGATCAAGCAAATAGTGGGGCCGTAGGAAGAGAATGGATTCCGAAGCCTGCAGGTAGTCCAGCGTCATATGCATATCCGGGTAGTCGAGCAGGTCAGAGGGCGAAAACCCCGTGCTGCGCCAGTACTTCTCAAAGGATTTACCTTCTGATCCAAGATCAGTGGAAAAGGTGACCGAAGGAAGATCCTGAAGATGAGCGGTTATCGGCGTTAACAAGAAAGCCAGCAGCGCCAAACGGCAAATGATATTCATAATGGGTTACATTTTTTTTAAGTTATGGTCTTTGCTTTGAAGATGAAACTCAAGACCTTTTGTAATCGGAATTTTTATGTCTAGAGCGTTTTACTTATTGATTACTGTGATTGGCTTGCCGTTGCTGGCCGTTGCTCAGCCTTCTGCCAGGACGGTGTTTTTACCGGATAGTAAACCTTTGTATTTTCAGTACATCAGTACAGGTCAGTTTACTATGGGGAGCCCGGAATCTGAGCCGGGACGTGACCGGGATGAAGGGCCACAAAAGAAGGTGGGTATAGAAACAGGTTTTTACCTGGGCACCTACGAGGTCACCCAGCAGCAGTGGTTATCCGTAATGCATTACAACCCGGCTGTTTTTAAGCATCGGCCTAACCATCTGCAGTTTCCGGTAGAGTCGGTCTCCTGGTCAGAAGTACAGCTATTCCTGGAGCAGCTCAATCGTATGGGGCTGGGGCATTTCCGGCTGCCTACCGAAGCGGAGTGGGAATATGCCTGCCGGGCGGGCACAGATACACGTTTCTATTGGGGAGAGGAGGAGAACTGGACCGTCCATCGCAACGCCTGGGCGAACTCCCGGTCGATGGCAGAGCTTCATCCGGTCGGGGAGAAGCCGCCTAATCCCTGGGGGCTGTATGATATGTCAGGTAATGTATGGGAGTGGACTTCAGATAAGTATCAGCCTTACGACGAAAGCCGCCCGCCGGTGGACAGCCTCCGGGTATTCCGGGGCGGCAGCTGGTTCGATTTTGAAGATGCCGTCCGCTGCGCCAACCGCCACAAGCATGGCACCGCGCAGGGGTACCCGGCGATTGGTTTACGATTAGTATATGAGCCTAATGAATAGATTGAAATTGATTGTCCTTATCCTGGTGCTGGGCAGTACTTTATATGCACAGGAAATCCGTACTCTGGAGCTGGGTGAGAGCTTGTCCATGACCTTCGTCCGCATCCCGGCGGGCACCTTCGAGATGGGCAGCGAACCTGATAGCCCCCACGCCCAAAAAGATGAATTCCCCCTCCATAAGGTCACCCTCACTGAAGATTACTACGTGGGGCAGTACGAAGTTACCCAAGCGCAGTGGGAAGCTGTTATGGGCTACAATCCTTCCACCTTCCGGCACCCGGACCGCCCGGTGGAGATGGTGTCCTGGAATGATGCGCAGTTCTTCATTGAGAAACTGAACGCACTGGGCAAAGGGACCTTCCGCCTGCCCACCGAGGCAGAATGGGAGCGAGCCTGCAGACTGGGCGGGTACTCATTTCGGGACGATGAAGGGAAAATCGTGCCCTGGCAATTGCGGCAGTACGGCTGGTTTCACTCCCAGTCGGAAGGGCGCAGCCACCCGGTAGGGCGCAAAAAGCCAGGAGCTTTCCAACTCTACGATATGATGGGCAACGTCTGGGAATGGTGTAGCGATTGGTATGGATCCTATCCGGATTCGGTACAAACCGATCCCACCGGGCCGGCTTCAGGTGAGTTCAAAGTCTACCGGGGCGGCAGCTGGTTCAATGAGCCTGCAGCGCTTCGTCCAGTCAACCGCCACCGCCACCCGGTGGATGCTCGCTTTACGAATGCGGGGCTGCGACTGGTGATGGAGCCTTAGGTTGAGGTTGGTTCCGGGTGCCGCCCAAGGGAAGGCTGAGGCTGAGGCTGAGACCGCCCAAGGCCCTCCCCAGGGAGCGACAGCTTGCTGTCGCCGCCAGGAAGACCAAGCCAGGCCCCTCAACCTTAACCTCAGCCTCGACCTTAGCAAAAGCTTAGCTCTTTTCCGCCAGCACCTGATTATCTATTATTCCACCCGAATCAACGCCACACGGCTCTTGCCCTCGTCCTCATTTTTGATCTCCAAAGGCTTGCCGGAGCCGAGTTGCCGCACTGTGCTCCATTCCGATTGGTCAATGTCCAGCCACTGTAGCGTAATAGCATCTGAACCGGGTAAATTGAGGCGCACAGTCCCGGTATCGGGGAAGTACACCGCATAGGTTTTTCCGGATATGCCAATAACATAGGCCTCATTAGGACTGGCATTCATCAGGATTTCCGGCGTGGCGGTGGCTTCCCAAAAGGGTAGTGCATCGCAAAGCATACGCATGCTTTTGATATTAGCCTGAGCGATTGTTTCCAGCCCATGCCCGGAATTGGGCCGGTGAAAGCGAACAGAAGCGGCGCCGAGAAACGCACTCCGCCAAAACCGCTGTACTCCATCAATAGCGCTGCCGTGGCTGTTCTTACCGTAAGTTTTGACGGTATTCAGCGGCTTGGGGTGGGAGAGGGCAGCTACCTTATGGCGGTAAGCGCGGCCGTTGTCGTAGTGCTCCTGGCCTTTTTTGTGGTTGTTTTGGGAAATATCCAGGAAAGTAAAAATATCATCGTGGAACAGGTTGGTGAGGTGGTCAGGGTGGTCGAGGTCGTGCGGATCCCACATTTCAGTAACGTGCACCGTACGCCTGGCCAGTTTGGCTTTGGCCCTGATGTAGCGCGCCCAGAACAGCGCCCAGGTAGCCGTCACTGAAGTTTCGTTGTCGATGCAGTAAAGGACGTTGTCGTGCTTCAGGCTGATGTCCAGCAGCTGGTCCACAAAACGCTGCTGATAGGACAGGAGCTGGGTGTTGTTGTCCATCTCCGGTACCGACCAGAAGAAAGGGTTCTCCCGGAATATGGGGTGGGTGGAGACCGTGTCCGGCAGACGCGTACGCCTTTGGTTAAGGGTGCTGTTGTTTTTGGGATTGAAAGGATTTTCCAACCAGGGCTCCCGGTAAAAGTCAAAGGTCGCCCAGACTTCCACCTGAACGATGATGCCCCGTTCATCAGCCGCTGCCAGAAATTCGGCGAAGCGCTGCCAGTATTCCGGGTTGAATTCACGCAAATTGTATAAACCATCATCTCCCTTTGCGAAGGCCCAGATGTTGCCCTCGTCCCGGGAAGACATGGTGCAGCGGACGTAATTCCCGCCCAGGGATTGCAGCAGATCCAGCTGTTCCAGGTAGTCCGGGCTTTGAAAAAGATTGTCTTCGTTGGAACCGCCAATGAGCATCACAGGCTTGCCCTTGTAGGTCCAGTACCAGGGATGGTCCGGATTGATGTCGATGGGCTGTGCCTGCATATAAGACAGATACAGGCTGAACAGCGAAAGAAGTAGCAGATTTCTCATAGGGATAGGTTTTAATCCTCTAAAAATAAGTTGGTGAGCAGTGCTGACTTTCCCGGGCTGTCCTACCTGGTTTAAGGTTCCAAAATATGGTCTAGAGCAACGGGACTGACCATCTCATGCGCACCTTCAAAAATGGTCAGTTGCAAATTCTTAAACTGTTTCCTTAGGTGGATGAGGCGGTCGCCAAGGAAAAGGGGCGGTTGGGTTTGTGGAGGCTGATAAGTTCGCTGAGCTAAAAGGTGTACCAGTTGCCCTGCACTTACCTGATTGTCCGGTTGCCCGCCCAGCTCTTCCACCAATTGATTGTAAAAGTGTACAGACTGCGTTATAGGTACTGAGCCCTTGTAGCCGTCGTGAATGCCTGCGTAAAGATATAGTTGGCTCTGCTGGCGTTCCGGGTGTTCGGTATCCATGAAAATTGGGGACCGCCGGCGGGCTTCCGCAGCATTGAAGGTCAGGGAGTCACTCTGTGTCACGGCCTCCAAATGCCCGGCATATTTCAGCCCCCGGCTTTTGGAAGACCAGTACCAGTCCTCCAGATTACTGATGGGCACCCAGGCCGAAAAGCTACGGATGGGATGCCGGCTTTTCCGGTACATCAGGAGTGTAGCGTACCCGCCACCACTTGCGCCAATTACGTGGATCGAATTCGTGTCCACCCCGCCCTGATCAATGGCATACTGAATGGCATCCTCCAGGTCAGCTATCACCAAAGAGCTGCCGCAGGCTTCCGGACGGGTATTTGGGCCACGAAAATCAGGATGGATGTAGTTCCAGTTTTTATTAATGATTTCTTCTACCAGCCGGTCACGCTGATTATAATTCCCGCTCCAGGTATGCAGGCTGACGATGAGTGGCTGAGGCTCTGGCAGGGAGCTTTTGAAGTAGTAGGCTTTCTGAAAAGTACTGTCCGCCGTACTGGGAATAAATACCCGCTCTACCGATGCAGGCCAGTTGTCCCCTCTTGGGTCGTCCCACTCCGGCGGTGACTGCCCGTTTAGTATGTTGATAGACAGCAGGAGTATTCCTAAACTGAGAAGCAATGAAATAGAACTGCTAGTCTTCATCAATATTCAGTCTTTTGACCTCAATAAATTCGAATTTTGGCCTCGGATCATCCTGCGTAGAGGTTACGTTGAAGTTGCGGATCACTAACCCTTCCACATGCCGCGCAAAAAGACCGTGGGTGGGCAGGTACTTCCGGGACTTCAGCCCCTTGGTAAACATAGTGATTTCCGGATAGCGTCTCTCGTTTTCAGGCACCTCTGTGAACAGTTCATCCGCGCCCGGAGCTTCGTTGTACGCTATGTCAATGTTCTCCAGCGTTACATTCTGAATGTGGTGCCCAGGGAATCCCGTGACCGAGGAACTAAACGGCCCGGCGTCCGTAATCCTGAAGTTGGACAGGTGGATGTTACGCATCTGTCCCGGTGGAGGCTTAGGGGCGTCCTCGGTATGCTTGCGGGCCCGGTTGCCCAGCTTGACAAAAATGGGGGCATAAACGCTGTCTGCCCGAAGGTTATGAATCCGGATGTTTTCCATCGTTCCCCCGTCGACCAACTCCAGGGCCACGCCTGTAATAACCCGCCACAGTGTTCCGGTTTTGTAGTGAACGCTATCACTGGCGGAGATGGTAATGTTGGCAATATCGATATTGCTAAACCCGCCGGTGGTTTCTGTGCCAAATTTCAGCCCGTGGCAGTGAGATTTGAGGTCGCAATTGCGGACGGTAATGTTTTCGCACCGCGCCGGACCGGTGCTTTTGAACACCAAAGCATCATCGTGGGAGTCGATGCGGATGTTTTTTATGCTGACATTCCGGCAACCATCCACATTCAGCCCATCGTTGGTGAAGTTGCCATGGTTGATGGCGGTAATGCCTTCGATGTGCAGGTCTTCGCAGTTGAGGTAGTGCTGTAGCCATAGCCCTGCACTGGTCAGGGTTAGCCCTTCCACTTTGACGCGCTTGCAGGAAATGAGGCGCATGCCCAGCGGTTTGTCCCGCCCATGTTCCGCGGCTTTGAACTCCGGAGCATAGCTGTTGCCGTGTATCATGCCCCGTCCGGTAAGGGCGATATCAGTAGCGCTCTCGGCGTAGATGAACGCTTTGCGGCTGTAGCGCTCCGTGTAGGAACGGATCGTACGTTGCTCCATATCGGGATAGTCCCGTAGATGAGGGCTGCCGAGCAAAGTGTCCCCGGCTGTAATGTGGATTTCAACGCCGCTTTTGAGGACAAGCGTCCCGCTTACAAAGGTACCGCCGCTGATGAGTACCCTGCCGCCACCGGCTTCGTGAGCTGCGTCAATGGCCGTCTGAATGGCCTGGGTGTTTACTGTCATTCCATCCCCCTCAGCTCCATAATCCTGAACAGTGAAGATTGGCTGTGCCTGAGCCAAAAGGGAAAAGGGCAGGGCGAGGGTAGTAATTAGAATCAGAGTTCTGAATCGCTTCATGATCAGGTGTTAAAGTCCGCGAATGGTAATCCCGCTCAGAAAAGTGGTGCCGATTTCCGGTTCCAGTTCAATCCTCAGTCCTTGTTGCGCGGTGGCTTTCACCTGGAAGGATATAGCGGTAGCCTGAACGTCTTCCAGTTGCACAGCAGAACGTACCCTTTCTCCGTTGGCGCTGATGTGGAACAGCCGGTCTGCAACTACTTCTGCTTCGTCTCCCTCTGCACCGAGATTGTAAGCCAGCTTCTCCCGGCCGGACTTGCTGTACACCTCGGCAAAGTGGAGGGTAACTTCGTACCAGCCATCCGGCACATCAGCCCGGAAGTTGGTGAAGGTATCGCGGTGCGTCTGGTAAATGGGCTCATTATCGGAGCCGAAAATCTCCTTGTCACTGCCTACCCGGAACCCTTTCCAGCTCATCAGCGCAGTACCGTCCACATACCCGAAGGACCCCGGCTGATAGGCGCGCTCAGGGAGCCACGCCTCTTTGGTGAGCATATCCGTGTAGTGAAAGTGCGCCCCCAGGTTCATCCGCAGGTCAATTTCCTTGACGGAAAGATTGCTGAGGTTTGACGGGATGGCGTGTGCGTGAAATTCACTTTGCCGGGACAAGCCTTTGCCTGCGCTGACCTCAATAAGGTTGGTGCCTCCCCGGAAAGGGACCTCGACCACGGTGTGGTAATTGTCGGTTTCGAAAGTACCCAAGACATTACCATTCAGAGACACTTCAATGACCGGCTGATTGGAGAATATCCAGACCGGTTGGGTGAAGGTGCCGGTTTCATCCGTGAAATCTGCCCGGTAGCGCCAATCCTGACTGCCAATTTGCAGGTAGGGTTGTTGCGATAAAGCCGCCTGATAGTACAGGTAGCTGTCCTTGGGCGTCCGGTTGTGGTGCAGTATGCCTTTGCTATTGATATGGGGCACCGGGTCTTTTCTGCCCTCTGAGCCGAAGTCGGCAAAGTTCCAGATCGTTCCGCCCATCACGTGCGGGCGGGCGATGATCTGCTGGTAATAGCTGGCGTGGATCATCGTTTGCCATTCCACGGTAAAGTCAAAGCGTTTGGGGTCCGCAGCGTGTATGCGTGGGTCACTTCCGCCCCCGTATTCGGCTACGATAATACCTTTGTCCGGATGGTCCCGGTGGAAGCGGTCGAGGAATTCACCAGCCTTTGGCATATTTTCCGAGTACCAGCCGTAATAAAGGTTCCAACCAACCACGTCCGTGATGTCATTCATGCCCGCATCCTCGTACAGCTCATAGTTGCCATGATGGGCGATGGTCGTCCATCGGGTGGGGTCTTCTGCTTTTGCGACATCGTTGAGATGGCGGGTGAGCTTTTCCACGGCTTTCAGGTAGTCGGCTTCACGAACACCAGGATTGTCCTTTAGCCCGTTTTTTAAGCGGAGCAGCACCTCATTCATGAAACCCCACATGATGACTGCCGTGTGGTTATGGTGCTGCCGGATCATTTCCTGCAGGTTGCGGGTGCTGACTTGGGTAAAGTTTTCGGAAACGGTAATGGAGTTGACGATAGGGATTTCTTCCCAAACCAGAATGCCGAGTTCGTCACAGGCCTCAAGCAGAGCAGGGTCTTGAGGGTAGTGCGCAATACGGATAAAGTTGGCCCCCATGGCTTTAAGAATCTCCATATCGCGGCGGTGGAGCTGATCCGGCATGGCATTGGCCAGCCCGGGATAGTCCTGATGCCGGTTGGTACCGATGAGGTCGAGCGGCTTCCCGTTGAGGAGGAAAGCCCGGTCCTCGTCCATCTCAAACCAGCGGAAACCGTATTTGCAGGTGTAAAGGTCAATGGCTTTCCCTTTTTCATCCAGGAGTGCGACTTCCACCCGGTACAAATTAGGCTGTGCCGGCGACCAAAGATCGGGCTGGCTGACCATGACCTCCATCTCAGCTGTGCCCGGGCTGTTGCTGCTTAGCTTGAGTGGCTCTTCTGCTCTTGCGACCTGTTCCCCGCTCTTATCGAAAACTAAGGTTTGGAGAGCGAGCTTGGCACTTTTGGTTGACTTATTGAGCACACTTGCTTTTACCTTTAGGGAGGCAGAGCGTTTGGACACCTTCGGGGAGCTGAGGTACACACCCTTCGTACTGCCATCCAGCCGGTCAAAGTGGCGCTCTCCCTTACGGATGAGGTAGACATCCCGGTAAATCCCCCCGTAAAAAGTGAAATCGCCCGACATGGGTGGAATGGCCGGGTCATGCCGGCTATCTACCCGCACGGTGATGATGTTCTCCGCATTCAGTTGGGCATAGGGCGTAATATCCACCGCAAAAGCCGTATATCCACCTTTGTGCTCGCCCGCCAGTTGGTTGTTGACATAAACCTGCGCCCATTGATAAGCGCCTTCAAACTTGAGCAAAATTTGATCCTGCCCGGTTTTGGGCAGAAAAACCCGCTTTTGGTACCAACCCACCGACCTCAGGTAACCATCTGCATCGTCGAAGGCGTCGAGCTGGTTCCAGGTGTGGGGCGTGTTGACGGTGGTCCAGGTCTCGGAGTCCGGCAGGTCGTTAAGGTTTGTATCTTCCTCTAGCAGGAATTTCCAACCAGCATTGAAAGTGGATTCCTGCGCAAAAAATGTATTTGTAAAAAGCAGGCTGCTTAGGAGAAATAGCCAGGTAGGTTTCATATCAGATTGTTTTCGGTGCTTCAGTTTTAAAATGATCAGGCAGGCCCTCAATCCCTCGGAGCAGCTTTCCCTGCCGGCCAGTAAATGGAAGGGGAGCGGGCTTCTGCCAGATAACGTTCTATGGTTTTGACAACCTTTTTGTTTTTCCGGCTCACGTCGTTGTCTTCCGTAGGGTCTTCTGCCAGGTTATACAACTCAAGTTGGCCATCCAGCCCGTGGCGTACTGCTTTCCAGTTTTTCCAACGTACCGCCTGATCGAAGCCTTTCTCATGAAACTCCCAGTACATGAAGCGGTCGGTCACCGGCAGGTCTTCCCCAAACAAAACCGGGGCGATATTCATGCCGTCAATGTCCTTCGGTGCTTCAGTGCCCGCGACAGCCGCCAGGGTAGGGAGGACATCCGGGAAATACCACGGATAATCGCTGGTCTTTCCTTCCGGGACGCTTCCAGGCATCCAGGCAATCATTGGGGTGCGAATGCCGCCTTCGTACATATCGCGTTTGCGCCCCCGCAGTGGGCCGGAGCTGTCGAACAACCCTTCGTAACGGTTCGCCGCCCCATTATCAGAGCAGAAGAATACCAGGGTGTTTTCTGCAATACCATGCGCTTGGAGCAGGTTGAGCAGGCGGCCCATATCGCTGTCGATCATGCTAATCATACCTGCAAAGTGTTGCTGTTTGTCTGTCCAGTTTTTGTCTCGGTAAAGGTCTGCATAGGGTTGGGTGGCGGCAATTTCGCTATGTGGCAGACAGTAGGGCAGGTAAAGAAAGAAAGTGGTATCATGATGCCGGTCGATAAAGTCCAGTGCATAGTCAGTAAACAAGGGGTGGGTATGCTGCTCCCGCTGCCCATCGGTATTATCCGCCAGCTTCAGGGTGTCCTGGTTTTCCCAAAGGAATTCCGGATAGTGGCTGTGCGCCCGCCGTTGGTTGAGAAAGCCCATCCATTCATCAAAGCCCTGCCGGTTGGGTTCACCGGAAGTGGTGGCTTCTCCAAGCCCCCACTTCCCAAACATACCGGTAACGTAGCCCGCCTGTTTGAGTACTTCCGCTACGGTCGTATCTTCGGCTCGGAGTGGAATCCGCCTGGGCTTGGGCAATTCCGGGACTTCTACTGCCGAAAAATTGCCCCGAATTAGGGTGCGCCCGCTATGCTGCCCGGTCATCAATACGGATCGGGAAGGCGCACATACCGGCGCACCGGCATAAGCTTGCGTAAACCGCATGCCTTCCCGTGCCATTTGATCCAGAAAGGGGGTGGGGATGACGTCCTGCCCATAGCTGCCCAAGTCCCCGTAGCCCAGGTCATCGGTCATGATAAAAATAATGTTTGGGCGGGGCTTGTCCGGCTGAGCCGTAGCGGAAATGCTCAGCAAAAGAAATAGTGGAAAGATCAATCTGCTCAAAGCTTCAGGTTTTTTAGGAGGTAGATTACAAATGGGCGGTGTCATCTTCCTGTCTTCCAACATTACAATTTCTTAGTATTTTGACCTCAAAATAAAAAAGGTATGAAATTGGACTGGATAGCTGGTAAGGGAGCCATCGTAACTGGTGGCGCCTCGGGCATTGGGCGGGGCATCGCACTGGAAGCTGGCAAAGCGGGCGCCAAAGTGATTGTTGCCGACCTCAATGCCGAAATGGGACAGGAAACAGTGGAAATGATTGAAGCCGAAGGCGGGCAGGCGCTTTTTATCCCCACAGATGTGACCGACAGCCGGTCACTGGAGGCTTTTTTGACTCAGGCGGCCGCCTACGCGCCGGTCTGCTACCTGGCGAATTCAGTGGGGCTGCAAACTTACGGCACGGTAGATACCACTTCGGAGGCCGATTGGGACCGTACAATAGCTGTTAACCTGAAGGGGATGTTTCTGGCCACCAAAGCCATCCTTCCGCTTATTCGGGCCAACGGAGGTGGGGGCATCGTCCACATCAGCTCCATACAGGGCAAACGCTGCCAAAAAAATGTGCTGGCGTATTCCACATCCAAAGGCGCTGTGATCGCTATGACCCGGTCGATGGGCATCGACCACGCTGCTGAGGGGATTTACATCAACTGCATTTGCCCGGGCTCCATTGATACGCCTATGCTGCGGTACGGCGCCGGAGAGCATGGCCCGGTAGACGAGGTGATTGCCGAATGGGGGCGTAACCATCCCATCGGTAGAGTAGGGCAGCCGGAGGAGGTGGCCAAAACCACGCTTTTCCTGTGGAGCCCGGATTCCAACTTCATCGTCGGGCAGGCCCTGGAAGTAGACGGTGGTTTGGGCAGCGTTATTTTTTAAGAGATGCTATGTTGGGATTTTGCTTTTGGAGCGAACGCAGCCAGAAGTGTAAAATTCCAAAAAGCTCTAAGCCTTCAGGAACTTCCGGCGAGGATCGATAGTTTGGTATAAAAAATTAACTTTGCGCCAAACGAATCCAAGCTCAAATGGACTTTCTAAAAGAACTGGAATGGAGGGGGATGTTACACGATGCGACCCCCGGCATCGAAGAGGTATTACAATCGGGCAAGGTGGCCGGGTATATTGGTTTTGACCCTACCGCCCCTTCATTGACCATCGGCAACTATGTGCAGTTGATGCTGCTGACCCTGTTTCAGCGCTCCGGTCATCAGCCGGTTGTGCTTATGGGTGGCGCTACGGGTCGGATTGGCGACCCTTCCGGAAAAGATAAGGAACGCGAGCTGAAGTCTTACGAAGAGCTGGACAACAACCTGCAACATCAGGTGCGGCAGATGGAAAAGTTCATCAACTTCACGGAAGGCGATAATAAGGCGGTCCTGGTCAACAACCTGGACTTCTACAAGGATATGAATATCCTGGATTTCCTACGCGATGTGGGGAAGACCCTGACTGTCAATTATATGAGCTCTAAGGAATCGGTGAAGAAGCGGTTGGACTCAGGCTTGTCTTTTACGGAGTTTAGCTACCAATTGCTGCAAGCTTACGACTTCCAGGTGCTCTTCCACAAGCAGAACTGCATTTTGCAGATGGGCGGTTCTGATCAGTGGGGCAACATTACAAGTGGTACGGAGTTTATCCGCCGCAATCTGAATGAGAAAGCCTACGCGGTGACCACTCCGCTGTTGACTAAATCGGATGGCAGTAAGTTTGGGAAATCCACGGAAGGGAATATCTGGCTGGACCCCGACCTGACCACGCCTTACCAGTTTTACCAGTTTTGGATTAATGCCGATGATGCGGATATCCCGAAGTTTACCCGCTACTTCACTCTGCATACGCAGGAGGAAATCGAAGCGCGGGAAGTGGAACATGCTGAAAACCCACAGGAGCTTAAGCGGCTACTGGCCGAGGAGTTGACCATCCGTATCCACTCTGAAGAAGTCCACAAGTCGGTTTTGAAGGTAACAGAGCTGTTGTTTAACCGGAAAGCGAGTCGGGCGCAACTGATGGAGCTGAGCGAAAGTGAGCTCAAGACCGTAGCCGCCGAGATTCCAAGCTTCTCCCTGCCGAAAGAAGTGCTGGCCAGTGGGGCGAATATTGTAGACTTACTGGCAGAGCATACGCAGGTGCTGTCTTCCAAAGGTGATGCCCGCCGCGCCATCAAAGGCAACGCGATCAGCGTCAATAAGGAAAAAGTAGCGAGCCACGATGCAGTGGTCAACCACGAGGCACTGCTGCACGGTAAATACCTGATGATTGAAAACGGCAAAAAGAATAAGTTCATTCTGGAAGCCGAGTAGGAAATAACTAAGAGGGTTTGGTGCTCCTGTGCCAAACCCTCCACTCTTAACGCTCAATTCTGCACCCCGAAATGCCCAAACCAACGATTATTCCAATTTACCAGGTCGACGCTTTCACCGGCGAACGCTTCAAAGGTAACCCTGCCGCAGTTTGCCCGCTCAAAAAGTGGCTGCCCGATGATGCCCTGCAAGCCATTGCGGCTGAAAACAACCTCTCGGAAACCGCTTTCTTCGTGCCGGGCGGTGAAGGGGACTATGAGCTGCGGTGGTTCACTCCGATTACCGAGGTTGACCTCTGCGGGCACGCTACCCTGGCTGCCGCGCACTGCTTGTTTACACACCTGGGGTTTACAGGGAAGAGTATCGTTTTCAGCTCCCACAGCGGATTGCTGACCGTCACGCAGGAAGGAGAGGCGTATATGCTGGATTTTCCGGTGGACAATATCGAACCGGCCGTTGCGCCCCGGGTGCTCAAAGAAGCCTTAGGTACCGAGCCGGAAGAAGTGTTGATGGGTCGGGAAGATTTCCTCGTGGTCTTAGCCTCAGAAGCCGATGTGGCTCAGCTGTCTCCCGATTTCAGGTTATTGAAACAAGTACGCTGCCGGGGCATCATTGCTACGGCTCCGGGCAGTACAACCGATTTTGTGTCCCGTTGCTTTTACCCCAACGCCGGGGTAGATGAAGACCCGGTCACAGGCTCTGCTCATACCACGATGACCCCTTACTGGGCAGAACGTCTTTCTAAGCAGGAGCTGACCGCCCGGCAGCTGAGTAAGCGGGGCGGGGAGCTCCGGTGCATTATGCTCGGAGAGCGTGTGGCCATTTCGGGACAGGCTGTGACCTACCTCAAAGGCGAAATTTTTATTTAACTTCCTGCTCAATCCGTCAATTTCTACCTGGGAAGTCCGAATTCGCTTACTTTTTAATGGCATGCCGATACTTGTGGGAAGCGATTGAGAAAGGCTTGCAGCGTATGGCAAATTAACCCTGTAACTTTTAACGGATTTCTACGTAAACCTTTGCATTGGTGTTCTTTACCTTTAGAGCGTGTTGGTACTTTTGTCTTCCAGTCGAAAACTAACCATTTTTTGGTTAGACGACCTGCCTGCGTGTCGAACACTTCGGTCTCCGGTGGCCAAAGCCCACAGGCGACGAGACACAGGCAGGAAAGTGTCCCGGTTCACCGGGGCAGGCCGATTACTAAAGTCCCGACACGCACTTAGAGGCGTTATGTCAATATAGCGGCTCAAAGACCACCCAAGCAAAGTAAATGCATATGAAATACCTACCCTCTACCTGTCTGGCAGGAATTGCCCTTGTGCTCCTGTCCGGCTGTTTCCCTGAACGGTTTGAAGTGGCAGCGCCCGAGAACTGGGACCCTGCCTTCGGGGTACCCCTTATCAATACCTCCTTCAGTATCAACGATTTGCTTGATGACCTGGATGATGGCAGCCTTATTCAGACCGATATTGCCAATCGGCTGACGGTTGTGTATCAGGACCGTCTGGCAGTAGACCCTGAATTTGAGATTGACCCCCTGCCTACTATTCCGATCCCGATTGTTGAAAAAGAGCAAACGGTAACTTATCAGGCTCCCGGTGACTACCGCTATGAGCTTATCCGGTTGAAGTCAGGCTTGTTCCAATACACGGTGCTCAATCCTTTCGCGGAATCAGTAGCCTTCACGCTCAATTTTTCCAACCTCCGTTTAAACGGTAGCAGCCTTGCCATAACAGCTACGCTACCACCGGCCGGCATGGACGGTGCCTCGGAAACCACCGGCACGGTAGACCTCGCTGCCTACGACCTCGTTCTGGATGAAGATATTGAAACGGTCTATACGGCAAATCTGGTCTCAGATAACAGCCCTGTTGACCTGCCCTCTTTTCTGGTCACGATTGAACAGATGGACTACACCTATATACAAGGCTATTTTGGAAAGTTTGAAGTAAACCTTTCGGGCGATTCGCTGATGTTTGCTTTCCTGGACAACTGGGAAGCCGGTGAATTGGAATTTTTGGAGCCGGTTATCAACCTGACTTTTTACAACACGATGGGGGTGCCGCTGGAGTTGAACTCGGATACCTTCAATTTGCATACCTACCGCAACGGCATCGTTCCGCTCAATAATCCACTGTTGAGCAGTGGGCTGTTGTTTGCTTTCCCCTCCATTGACGAAGTCGGGCAGGCTAAGCCAACGCTGCTAAGCCTCAACCAGGATAACTCCAATATCGTGACGGCGATTTCGGGTATTCCTTTTCAGCTAGACTACGCTTTCAGTGCAGTCGCCAACCCCAATCAAAACAACCTAATTACCAATCATCTGACCGATTCAGTGAAAGTGGATATTGATATTGAGGTGGAAATCCCGCTCTATGCCCGGGCTAAAGGCTTCCAGATTGTCGATACTTTTGAAGTAGATCTGACAGATTTGGAAGATCTGGACCGGCTTGGTTTCAAGATGGTTGCCGAGAATGGATTCCCGCTGGAAGTGGGGATGCAGCTACAGTTTATGGACGATAGCGGGATGGTTTTTGACTCCTTGTTCCAGGAGGGCCCGCAGCTGGTTGCTTCCGGTAATTTGCGCACAGACGGTTCTGTGGAGAGCATCCGGGCGACTACCCTGGAAAGTGAACTTAACGGGGATCAACTGCAGCAAGTACTCAATAGGACCATCAACGCACGGGTCATTGCGACCTTAGAAAGCCCCAATAGCGGAACAACCGCTGCCCGTATGCTGGATACCTACACCCTAGGGGTCCGTTTAGGCATTCTGGCTGGATTTTAACTTCAAAAACCCCTCCTTATATGTATCGCTTAGTCGTAGTAACTGCTTTTTTGCTGGTGGTGAGTACGCTTCCCGCTCAGGAATATGGATTGTACCAGATGCGTGATGTTTGGAATGCCACACACCTTAATCCGGGCTTTTTCCCCAGGCAGGAGTTCGTTTTTTCCCTGCCTTCTGTACATACGAGCCTGAATGCTATCGGGATTAATCAGGAACGGTTGTTCGAGTACAATAGCACTGAAAACACGAACTACCTCAATCTGGACGGTGTGGTTGGTGAGCTGGAGCGGGATTTGATCCTTAAGAACTCCACCATCATTGACGGGCTTGGGCTGGGCGGGCGTATCGGAAAGTTTTTCGTAAGCCTGTCCACCAGTACAGTCGCTGATACTAAACTCACCCTGCCGGAAGCCCTGCTTCGGACCGTCTGGGAAGGCACGGAAAATTACCTCGATCAGCCGCTGGATATAGGCCCGGCTATGGATATGATGGCCTATCAGAAAATAGGGCTTGGGGTGAATTATGAAGTAACCCCCCGCCTGGCCGTAGGTGTGCGCGTCAACCGGTTGTTGGGCGGTGCAAGTTTTGTGACCGACCGCAGCAGTCTGGTCCTGACCCAAAGCAGCGACGTTTACCAAACTACAGCAGCAATGAATTACCGGGTCTTCTACTACGGTGCCGGACAATTTAATTTGCTGGATCAGACCATTGAAGGATTTGAAAATTTTGGGGATGCGCTGGATGAAGATGGCGTTGAGCCGGAGAATGGTAACGGGCTACGGCAATTTACCAACCGGAACAATGGCTGGTCTGTTGACCTGGGGGGCGAATACCTCATGGGCGACCGATTGACCTTTTCAGCCTCGTTGCTCAATCTGGGCAGCATAAAGTGGGAGAATGCCACCCAACAGATCAACCTCACCGGCACGGTAAATTTCGAAGGCGTAGACGCTGTAAACCTTGACGATGGTGAAGATTTTGAGGTGATTCCCGGTATCGATACCGTAGGGACCTTCGAGGCAGTGTCTAACGTGGGCTACACACAAGCGCTGGCACCCCGTACGTACCTGGGCGCTAATTATCAACTATTCCCCTTTTGGGATGTTGGCGGACTGCTTTACAATGAATTCTTTGCCGGGGGCACCTTTACTGCACTGTCATTGAGCACTAGATTCTCTCTGGGGCGAATTATGAGCCTGGGAGGGATGTATACACTGCAAAATGGCACGTTCAACAGCTTTGGCGCCAATGCTGCTTTAAAACTGGGCCCCTTGCAAGTCTACGCCATCGCTGACAATCTGTCCTCGGTCGTCAATCAGGAGCGCCTGGACGGGACCAACTTCCGGGCGGGACTCAATCTGACTTTCGGCCGCAAAAAATCTGACCTGAAACTGGCCGCTGCCCGGGGGCTGGATGCTGAAATGCCTGATCCTGTCAATCTACCCTCTGCCCCGGTGGTAGCCGACAGCAAGCCTGCAACGGAGCTTCCCACTCCGGATGACGGGGCCAATGAAGAAGAGCGCCTGGAAGAAACCATTTCACCCGTACCTGAGCCCTCAGTTGCTGAAAATACAAAACCGGAAACGACCGCGCCTTCCGAAGAACTGACTGAATCAGCACCATCAGACCTGCTGACGGCTCCTTCAGACCGTAGTGAGGAAGTATATCCTGAAAATCACCCGGCCAATTCGGAAGGGCTGAAGCTTTTTCCTTTCAGGCTCGAACTGCGGGATAATGAAGACCTTGGCCTGATTGAGGAAGCAACGGTGGATATTTTCCGGATTGAGGAAGGTGGTTATTTTAAGCTGATCCGGACAGATGAGGCCTTTGGTGGCCGGGTAAATCTGCAACTGACTGCCGAGAGAGCCCCCTATCAGGCTGTTGTTAAATCCAGCGGGTACGATAGCCTGTTTGTTGATTTCGAGCCCGGGCGCAAATCTGAACTTCACAAGGTTGTTTTTCTGGTGAAACCAGAAGCCCAGGCAGCAGCGGCACCGGAAACCGCTGCCGAAGAGGTGTCTGCTACGCCCGTTCCGGAAGCAGCCGTTCCGGAAGAGCCTGAGTCACCGGTCATTGATAAGCCCGAAGTAGCCGAACCCAAACCCGAGCTCAGCCCGGTTGTGCCAGCCGAGATATTGGAGCCGGAACCCGAGCCAGAGCCTATTCCTGAACCTAAGGCACCAGCCCCTGAACCTAAGCCGCAGCCCATCCCAGAACCTGATGCCCCTCAGGATGAAGGGGCTTCAGAGGCGGCCGATACCCGGTTTCCCGAGACGTTGCAGCCACCCTACATCACCTACCTGCTGACCCAAAGGACTAGTCTGCGGGAGGAGCCGAATTCCACGTCACGTGTGATTTCACGGATGCCAGTAGGCACAGAACTAAAACTGCTGGAAGAAACCAATGAATGGTGGTGGAAAGTGTCGATGGGCGGTTGGGACGGTTATGTTAAGGCCTCTTTACTGAAGTTAAGAGATTAGATTCGGGTTTTCCAGTCTGTTACGAAAGTGTATCTTTAGGTATCTAAACATACAGGACAGAAGAAATGGACAAACTTGTGGTATTGACAGGCGCAGGCATGAGTGCCGAAAGCGGCATCAGGACTTTCCGGGACGACAATGGGCTGTGGGAAGGGTACGATGTAATGGAAGTAGCCTCGCCCCAGGGCTGGCGTAAAAATCCGGAACTCGTTCTTGATTTCTATAATCAACGCCGCCAGCAGTTACATGAAGTAGTGCCCAACAGCGGGCACGAAGCCCTCAAGGCACTGGAGGGTGTTTACGAAACTACAATAGTGACTCAGAATGTAGACGATCTCCATGAGCGGGCAGGCAGTAATAATGTACTGCACCTGCACGGGGAGCTGTTTAAGGCGCGGAGCACGAAAGCACCTGACCTGGTTTATGAGTGGAAAGAAGACCTTAAGCTGGGAGACACTTGCGAAAAGGGGCATCAGTTGCGGCCTCATATTGTCTGGTTTGGAGAATCCGTGCCTCTGCTGGAACAAGCCGCTGTGGAAGTGATTGATGCCGATATTGTCCTTATTATCGGCAGTTCCATGCAAGTGTACCCTGCCGCCGGCCTTGTAGGATTTGCCCAAAAAGCCCGGAAGATCTACTACGTAGACCCGAAGCCTTCTATCAATCATGAGCTAAGTCAGATCAAAAAACTCCAGGTCATTGAAGCACCGGCCACCCAGGGCGTTCCGGTTGTGGTTGAAGATTTGATGAAAGTGAATTAAGCCACCGAAAACCAGAAAATTACATGACATACAATTGGTTCTTACCGATACTGGCGCTTACCTTACTGGCAGGTTGCACAAAAGATACGACCATGGATGAGCTCCTGGAAATCTCTTCTCCAAACGGTGATTTGCAGTTGCAGTTTACCCTGAATGAGGAGGGGTCACCGGTGTATTGGGTAAAGTACAAGGACGCACCCATTCTGGACACCTCGGCTCTTGGTTTTGAGTTGACAGGTGCACCGGCTCTGCGTACCGGCTTTGAAATGGCAGAATATTCCACCCGGGCACTGAACGATACCTGGGAAATGCCATGGGGCGAACAACGGGAAGTCATGAATCAATACAATGAGTTGACCGTAGAGGTCCGTGAAGTCCCCCCTCCAAACCGGAAAATGCGCCTGGTCTTCCGGGTATATGATGAGGGCTTTGGCTTTCGCTACGAATTTCCGGAGCAGGAGGGCTTAGAAACGCTGGAGATTGCGGAAGAGCGCACTGAGTTCCAGCTTACCGGCAACCACACCACTTGGTGGATTCCCGGCGATTGGGATATCTACGAGCACTTGTACAACGAGACTTCCATTTCCGGAATTGACGCCCTGAGCAAGCGCGATCATCCCAACCTGGCGCAAACGACCATCCCGGTCAATGCGGTTAACACGCCGGTCACTATGCGCACCGCCTCGGGCTTGCACCTGAGTATTCACGAAGCTGCACTCACTGATTACTCCGGCATGACCCTGATGGTGGATACGGAAAAGTACAAGCTAACGAGCAATCTGGTCGGCTCGGAGCGCACACCTTACAAAGTGAAGCGGAAACTACCCTTTTACACACCCTGGCGCACGGTGCAGGTCAGCCCGGATGCTGTCGGCCTGCTGGAGTCGAATCTCATTGTAAACCTCAATGAGCCGAATCAACTAGGCGATGTGGAGTGGTTCAAACCTACGAAGTACGTAGGCATTTGGTGGGAAATGCACCTGGGCAAGTCCTCCTGGGATCTGGCGAGCGGAAAGCACGGCGCCACGACAGAGAATGCCAAAAGGTATATTGATTTTGCTGCGGAGAACAACATTGGTGCGGTGCTGGTAGAAGGTTGGAATACCGGCTGGGAGCATTGGATTGGCTTTGAAGACCGGGAAGGTGTTTTTGACTTTGTTACCCCCTATGAGGACTACGATATCGAAGAGGTAGTCCGCTATGGGAAAGAGAAGGGCGTGGACCTCATCATGCATCACGAAACGTCGGCTGCCCCTCGCACCTATGAGCAGCAGTTGGATACGGCTTACGCATTGATGCAGCGCCTGGGCATCCACACGGTCAAGACCGGGTACGTCGGGAAAATCATCCCGGCTGGTGAATACCACCACGGGCAGTGGATGGTCAACCATTACCGCAAGGTGCTGGAAACAGCCGCAGAGTACCAGGTAGCGGTCAATGCCCACGAGCCGATCAAAGACACAGGGATCCGCCGGACCTTCCCGAACGCGATTTCAAGAGAAGGGCTGCGCGGCCAGGAATTCAACGCCTGGTCTGTAGAGGGGGGCAACCCGCCTGACCATTTGCCTACCGTGGCGTTTACCCGTATGCTGGCCGGCCCTATTGATTTCACGCCCGGCATTTTCAACCTCAAGCTGGCTCCCTACAAGGAAGACAGTCAGGTCAACACCACACTGGCGCATCAGCTGGCGCTTTACGTGGTCATTTACAGCCCGGTGCAGATGGCGGCAGATTTGCCGGAGTATTACGAAGATCATCCCGCTTTCCAGTTTATCCGAGAAGTTGGCGTAGACTGGGAACAAAGCCAGGTACTGAATGGGGAGGTTGGGGATTATGTCACGATTGCCCGTCAGGAGCGTGGCAGCGACCGTTGGTTCCTGGGCAGCATTACCGACGAACAGGAGCGGGAACTGAAAGCCTCCTTGGACTTCCTGCCGGCAGGAGCTAATTATAAAGCCACTATCTATAAAGATGGGGAAGGCGCGCACTGGGATGAAAACCCCTCCGCCTTCCTGATGGAGTCTTTTCTGGTGGATCAGAGCACCACCTTGCAACTCAACCTGGCACCGGGAGGTGGCACAGCCGTGACTCTGGTACCGGCCACAGCTGAAGACGAAGAGCGGTTGCAAACCTATCGGTAAACCTTTGCGTGTACAGAAAACAGAACGGGCCTCTTTCGGTATTACGGAAGAGGACAAGCCAGTTCATTTGCGTACAGGATTTGTCAAAGAATCCGTTATCTTTGACCGCATATGAATTTCCCTTACTTCATAGCAAGGCGGGTAGCCGCCACGGGGCAAGCTTCGTTTTCACGCCTGATCATCAGGATTGCGGTCGTGGCCATTGCGCTGAGCGTAACCGTGATGATCTGCTCCAATGCACTGATCGCGGGGTTCAAACAGGAAATCCGGGCTAAGATTTTTGGCTTCTGGGGGCATATCCATATCACGGATACGGATATCAACCGGTCAATGCTGGAAGCTTTCCCTATTGATAAAGACCAGGATTTTTACCCGCATCTTGATACCATCAAAGGGGTCACTTACCTCATCAAGGAGCCTTTTATGGGCAAGCGGGTGGAGCGGACGTACACCACAAAAGGCGGCATCCGGCATATTCAGACATTCGCCATTAAGCCCGGTATTATTGAAGCCGGTAAAGGCGATGAGCAGGATATAGAAGGGATCATCCTGAAAGGTGTAGGGGAGGATTTCGACTGGGCATTTATGGACCAGTACATTAAACGCGGCAAACGGCTTGCACTTCCGGAGGACGAAATGTCGAAGGATATCCTGATTTCGGCTCAAACCGCAAAGCGCCTGCAGGTCGATACCGGAGACACCTTCATCGTGCACTTCGTGGAGAAAGGCGAGCAGCTGCAGCGCCGCTTTTACGTAAGTGGCGTCTACCGCACCGGGCTGGAAGAATACGACCAGAAATTTGCGCTGGTCGACATCCGGCAGATACAGCGGCTGTTGGGATGGAGAGAAGATCAGGTCAGCGGCTTTGAAGTCTTCATTGATGATATTGACGACCTCTACCCACTCACGGAGTACATTTACTTTGAAGAACTGCCACCGGACCTGTATGCCGAAAGCATCCGCAACAAGCTGCCGGAAATTTTTGACTGGCTTGATTTGCAGGATATTAATGAGGTGGTCATTCTTACCCTGATGGTCATAGTAGCGATCATTAATATGGTCACGGCCCTGATGATCCTGATCCTGGAACGGACCAATATGATCGGGACCCTAAAAGCGCTGGGGACTTCCAACTGGGGCATCCGGAAGATTTTTCTGTACTATGCTGCCTATATTATTGTAGTTGGGCTCTTTTGGGGCAACCTCTTTGGTATTGGGCTATGTGTGATACAAGACCAATTTGAACTCATTCGTTTGTCTGAGGAAAACTACTACCTCAGCACCGCACCGATTGCCCTGCAGCCTTTGCCTATACTGCTGATCAATTTAGGCACGCTCGTTATCACTCTTCTCTTCTTGCTTTTGCCTTCTTACCTGGTCACCAGCATTAGCCCTGTAAAAGCCATTAGGTTTAAGTGATGAGAAATCGTATGTTTGTGAGCGAAGTCCGATTCCTCAAAATGACCAAGAGCAGCCATGATCCGGTATTACACCAAAGAGGACAGAACCCTACGGGAGCTTGAAGAGCCGCAGTATGGCTGCTGGGTAAACATCTCGCCGCCATTCAGCCACGAGGAACTGGAAGAACTCTCCCAACAGTTTGATATTCCACTTGATTTCCTGACCGACTCCCTTGATATCGACGAACGGTCTCGTTATGAGCGGGAGGACGATGTGCGCCTCATTGTGGTGAACACGCCCATCCTGAATGAAATTGAGGAGGAGAATGACGCCATCTATATCACGGTGCCCATCGGGATCATTCTGACCCCGGAACAGTTTATCACCATCACCGCCTACGAAAACCCGGTACTGCAGTTGTTTCTCGATGGCAAAGTCAGAGGCTTTAACCCCAATGATGAAAGCGCGTTTGTGCTGCAGATTATGGAGCAAAATGTGTACCGCTTCCTGACTTGCCTGAAAAAACTCAACCTGAAGCGCAATCTTATTGAGAAAGAGCTTTACGACTCGAGCCGCAACAAGGAACTCAAACAATTGCTTAGTATCGAGAAGAGCCTGGTGTACTTTGTCAATTCTCTCAGCGCCAATGAGCTGCTGAAAATGAAAATGAAGCGCACTGACTTTCTGAAAATCAGGGATGACGAAGATAAATCTGACCTCTTCGAAGATATCATCATCGACAATAGTCAGGCCCTGGAGATGGCGAATATTTACACCAACATCCTCAACGGGACGATGGACGCCTATGGGTCTATCATTTCCAATAACCTCAATATCACCATCCGCCGGCTTACCCTGATTACGATCATTCTAATGGTGCCCACTTTAGTCGCTTCCTTCTACGGGATGAATATCCCGCTGCCTTTGGAGGGCGAATCCTACGCCCTGCCTATCATCGTTGCGGTTTCTATCAGCCTGAGCCTGTTGGTTACCTGGTACTTTCAGCGTAAGCGGTTGTTTTAGAGCTTGTTAGGACTCTGGTAATCGGTCTGCGAACTGTTAGTATTCGGCTAGAAGTCCAAAATGCCAACGAGCTCTTAGTGGGTCAAAACATGTTAATTCTTATTCGTTTTTTTGATATATTACGGTTATGCTTTACCTTGTGTAGTAAATCTTTGCCCCCCTTCATCCGAATATATCCTGATGGCTCCCCGGTTCAGGGTGTACCGATCCAATTGTCTGAGAGCGTGCTGGTACTCTGGTTTTCCACTCGAAAACTAACAGTTCGCAGGTCGATTACGAAAGCCCCAACACGCTCTGAAAAGGAAAATAAACAACGTTACCAGATGTAACGTGAAAACGTGGTATTGCCGGAGGGAGCTTTCCGGCTGTGAATTCGATAAACAATGAGGCTACACACTATTTACTACACAGCCCTGGCGGTACTGCTGTCGGGGCAATTGCAGGCACAATCTGCACGATGGGAGGGCGGTTTTCTGGCAGGCTTATCGGGCTATCAGGGAGAGCTTACGGCAACGATGCTGCCGGAGCTGGACGAAACAGGAGGGCTCTACGGCTTTCTGGTCCGGTACTATCCTCATCCGGAATGGGCGCTGCGCACCAACCTTACGTACACTTCTTTTAGCGGGGAAGACCTGCCCCGGTTCACCAACAGAAATTATCAGTTCCAGTCTACAGTTGGCACAGCTACCGTGGCATTGGAGTGGGAACCCTTCGGGCAGCGACGTTATCCCGGCTCCAGGCAGTTTAAGCGTATCTTTTCCCCTTACTTCTACCTCGGCGCTGGCTGGATGGCTTACACTGCTGATGCTACCTTTGAAAGAGCTAATGCCGAGTTTAAAGCCCCGGAAGTGGAACAGGACCGTTCACAGACCTATCCTAAAAACAGTTTCCTGCTACCGGTAGGGATCGGTATCAAAGCAGATGTGACCCGAAGTATGGTCTTGGGCTTTGAGTTCAGTACGGCTGCGGCATTTACCGACCTGCTGGACGGTATTAGCCAGGCCGGCAACCCTGCTACGAATGATTGGATGCCTTCGGCTGCCCTTACGGTGACCTTCCGGCTGTTGCCTAAAGATCAGGATAAAGACGGGATTGCTGACGAAGAAGACCGTTGCCCGCAAATCAAAGGCAACTGGTCTGCACTGGGTTGCCCGGATGAAGATGGGGATGGGGTGGAAGACCTCGAAGACCTCTGCCTGGGCGAGCCCGGGCTGCCCCGGCTAAACGGCTGCCCGGATTCCGATGGTGATGGGATTGCCGACCGGGAAGACCGCTGCCCCAAGGTTTGGGGGAGCACGCACACTGAAGGCTGCCCCGATACCGATGCCGACGGGTTGGCTGACCTTGATGATCACTGCCCCCGATTGCCTGGCCCGAAAGGGCGCTTAGGCTGCCCGCCCCTGGATACCGATGCCGATGGCACATTGGCTGATGAAGCCCTTCGTTGCCAGGCAAGCCCAGAACTGGAATCCCTCAAAGCACTGGAAGATAACTTTATGCCGTTTTTTGAATGGCTCAAAAGATTGACCCCTGCCCCAAAAAGCCCCCCTGAGGATATCTCATTGCCGGTCCTTCCTTATCAGCAGGCACCCGGCGTCTTCAACTTCTGAAGATTTTTTAAAAGAATTTGTACCTTTCCGGAGACAGCCCAATGTATACGGCCACAAAACTATATAATCCGATCAACCAAAACGAACATGTCTTCCAGAAGAAAATTCCTAGAAAAATCCCTCGGTGGCGCTATCGGGCTCACCTTTGCTCCATTACTGATGCATGGTGTCCCTCCCGCTGCACCCGATGGCCCTATTGTGCTTTCTACCTGGAATAATAAAAAAGCGAATCAGGCCGCATGGTCGGCTGTGGAGTCTGGAAAGTCAGCTTTGGATGTGGTAGAAATTGGCGTAAAAACGGTGGAAGCAGACCCCAAAGACATGTCAGTGGGATATGGCGGCCGGCCTGACCGGGACGGCAACGTGACCCTTGACGCCAGCATAATGAATGCCGAAGGGGATTGCGGTTCCGTATGTTTTTTGCAAGACATCAAGCACCCGATTGCTGTGGCCCGAAAGGTTATGGAAACAACCCCTCATGTGATGCTTGCAGGCGAGGGCGCGCAGCAATTTGCTCTGGAAAACGGATTTGAAGCCGAAAACCTGCTGACCCCGGAAGCAGAATCGGCCTGGAAAAACTGGCAGAAGGAAGCTAAATACAAGCCCATCATTAATATAGAAAACCATGATACGATAGGTATGCTCGCTATGGACAAAAACGGGGATCTGTCCGGGGCCTGTACGACTTCCGGGCTGGCCTTCAAAATGCATGGCAGGGTAGGAGACTCCCCGATCATTGGCGCTGGCCTGTTTGTTGACAACGAAGTGGGCGGTGCAGTAGCAACGGGCATGGGCGAAGCCATCGTGAAAGTCTGTGGTTCCTTCCTGGTGGTTGAACTGATGCGGCAGGGACGTACTGCTGAGGAAGCCTGCAAAGCAGCGGTAGAACGGGTTGTAAAAAAGCAGAAAGGACACAAAGACTTCCAGGTATGCTTCCTGGCATTACGTAAAGATGGCACCTACGGTGGGTATGCCCTGCACAAAGGCTTTATGTATGTGGTCTCCACACAAGCGGTGCCAACCGTAATGGACAGCTTACACTACTTAAAATCCTAAAAGCAACCAGGAAAGTTTAACAACCCTGCCCATGAGTACCCTGAAGCCATCAGGACGTACCCGTCATTGAAGTGTAGTGGTTTGATAATCAGTAGATAAAGCCTGCCTTTTTTGGTTTGCGCTTTAAAAAAGAGCGCGGCTGTATTTCAACAGGCGCTAAAATTATCATAGATAAAATACACTAATCTAAAACCAAACCCCTAAATTTGGTCTCGCTTGAAAAACGCGGTAATTTGTCATGCGCAAAGGTGGATTTCCGGGCAGCAGTCGCAGTAAAGTGCGCCCGCTTAATTTCTCAAGTGAAGGGCTTGTACATAGCCTTCAGGAAATAAGAGAGGACGCTCTGCGTTCTTAAAATAACAGCCTGCAGTTAACGTACAGCCTATCAAGAGCTTTTAGAGGTACAGACTACAATACATGTTGGATTGAGGTTGGGATAACAGGACTACTGCTTACTTCCTTACCTTCGGCATTACACCCTCATTAATTTAGAACTAATGATGAATGGTGTAAGTGCTCTTGCCTGCACAGTCACTTGTACTGCATCTTTTTACGCATCTTGGATATTTTTATATGTTATTTTTTATAATTAATAACAGATCATTCGTTTTCTGAGCGTATAAATTTTCTAAATTTGCGCATCTCAAAAACTCATCCCATGACGCGACTTAAGTACAAGCTTTTGTTCCTGGTTCTCGTAGCTGCTGCCAGCCTCAATGCCCAGCAGCTTTCCTTATTTACGCAATACCGCGAGAATGCTACGGTCATTAATCCTGCCGCCGTAGAAAGCGACTTCCTGGCTTTTGGTCAAAATATTACTTTCGGTGGTTCCTACCGTGCCCAGTGGGTGGGGTTAGAAAACGCCCCGACTACACAGACGCTGCGCGGTTCTTATATGCATCTTGGCGGCTCTGGCGTAACGTTCATGGCTGGTGGCCATGTCATTAATGATCAGACCGGCCCAACCGGGTTCACAGGGGCCTACGGACGGGTTGCCGGTATCGTATCCGGTGATCCGGAAACCAGTGGCTTCGTCGTTGGACTAAGCGCCGGTGCGGTGAATTTCCGGGTCGATGCTTCTCAAATACGCCTGCGTGAGCAGGGCGATGTTGTTGGTACTACAGATCAGTCCCAGTTTTTTCCGGATGTGGGCGTAGGCTTATACTACTACCGCATGGTCGGGCGTAATGATAATATGATTTACGGGGGACTGTCCGTGCCACAGGTGTTCGGGCTTGATCTGACCTTCCAAAATGAAGAAGGAGAATACAGCACCAAGCGGGTACAACACTATTATGGTATGTTTGGCTTCTATGCCTTCCTCAACGACGACAGCTTCCTGGAACCTTCGGTTTGGGTAAAATACACCGAGGGTGCTCCTACCAACGTGGACTTCAACCTGCGCTACTTTACGCCCGTGAATTTCTGGGTAGGCGCGGGAGCCTCCACAGCGGGCACTGCCCATCTCGAAACAGGCGTTATGCTCGGAGACCTGGCTGGTTATGAGAATACTTTCAGAATCGGTTATGGCTTTGACTATTCCTTTAGCTCGTTTGGGCCCACTGCGGGCTCTACCCACGAGATCAACTTAACGATGTCGCTGTACCGCTAATCAGAATGGCTGAAACAACAAACACTTATACTGCTTACTCTAATGGACCGACACCAACCCGGTGGGCCACTAAAATGTGCTAGTCCCATGAATCTTCCGATCATACTTCCCAATTTCCGTATTCTCATGAAAAAATATACTTTTTCTCTAGCCTTGTGCTTCTTCTTTTTCGGGGCGCTGTCTCTACAGGCTCAAAACGTGGCTTACACCATGTACTTCGAGCAACCAGAGGAACCGCCCTGTCTTGATGAAGAAATCTGTATCAATGTGACGGTGCAGAACTTCTCCAACATCGCGACTACTGATTTCAATATCTTATGGGATTCTACCGCTTTCGAATTTGTTCAGGTCACGGGTTTCAACCTGCCTGGACTTAGTGCTGCCAACTTTACGGAGACCAGCGCCGGCTCCCTGAATACGATGTGGGAGGTGGAAGATTGCAGTACGATAAATGACGGGGAAGGCGTGACCCTCGATGATTGCGATAATACCTGCAGGCCAGTGATTTTTCAGTTGTGTCTGCGTGCAATCGGGACATACGGTAGCTCAACGTCAGTCACCGTTGGTCCGGACCGGTACACGACCAAAGACAACAGTAACTGTGTGAATACCCAAACCTTCGTAGAGCCTGCCTTTGTATCTACTTGCGTACGCCCATTCATCATTGATATTGGCAACAGCCAGGGCAATGAGGGCGATCTGGTTTGTCTGGACTTCTCCGTATCGGGCCTGGATAGCTTATCGTCTTTCCAGTTTCCAGTGGTATGGGACTCTACGCTGGCTTCTTTTGAAAGCGTAATCATCCCCCAAAACCTGCCCAACTTTGGTCCGGGTAACATCGGTAACCCGATCTCGGCTATGGGCGTTCAGGAAGGGAGCATTACTGTATCCTGGGGCGCACCACCTCCTGCCAACCTCTTGTCGCTCGCAGACTCTACACTCATTTTCCAGCTTTGTCTGCGCTTGAAGCCTGGTTCCTGCTCACGTGATCTTGATGTATTTATTGCGGATCAACAGCCCGGGCAACCCTTCTTCCGGCCCGAAGCGACTAATGATTTTATGAATGGGTTCTCCAATATTCAGGTGGGGCAAAACCCGGGTGTGATCGAAGTAGGTACTTGTAATCCGGAAGGCGTACAGGTCGTGGCGAACTGCGGTGATCCGGTAACCCTGAACGATCAGGTGTGCGTAGCGGTAGAAGCAGGCGGCAACTTCCAGAATGTCACCGACCTGGGCTTTTTGATGCAATGGAATACAAGTATCCTGGAATACACCGGTGTGCAGGGCTTTAACCTGCCGGGCTTGAATGGTACCGGCTTTAACGAATTGAACACCCAAAACGGTGTTTTGGGCTTTGAGTGGGACGGCTCCCCTCAAACCCGTGCAGAAGGGGACGTGATTTTTGAGGTCTGCTTCGATGTGATCGGGCTTGGCGGAAACAGCCCTTTCCAGTTCATCAACAATAATGCGGATGTTGGAGAAATCAATAACGGTGGAAATATCGGGATCAACCCCACAAACTGTGAGGTGACGGTCAATCAGCCTCCGGGCGTCGTCATGGAGCTGACCGGAGACCTGCAGGGGCAGCCGGGAGACACCCTCTGTTTCGACTTTATGGTGAACAACTTCGTCGATGTGGAAGAGATGCAGTTCAGTATCGTTTGGGAACCCGAACACCTGGAGTTTCTGCTCGTTGGAGGTTTGCAGAACATCAACCTGCCGGGTGCCAGTGCTGCCAACTTCAACTTCATTAGCTTCCAGAATGGTCAAATTCTATTTGACAACTGGGCTCCTTCCTCTCCGGTAACCTTACCCGATGGCACTTCCCTCTTTACCCTGTGCTTTCAAATTCCTGATGATGAAGCGCTCGCAGGTATCTGCGACGTGGTTCAGATTGCCAGCGACCCGCTGGTGGCTGAAGTTATTACTTCAAGTTCCAATAACGAAGATGTTGGCCTTTCCGGTATCGGTGGCGACTACTGCATCCTCAGCCCGGACGGCTTTTGGTTGGTTGGCGGACAAGTGGAAGGCGACTTGCGCGACACCGTATGTGTACCGTTTCAGGTCGGGCAGTTTGAAGATATCACAGGAGCCAGCTTCTGTGTAAACTGGGCACCCGGTTCGCTCAACTTTACAGAGTTTATTGACCCGGGCCTCATCCCCAACCTGAACTTCAACCTTGATGCAGAACCCGTAGGTGCTGCCTGTATCGATTTCACCAGCCTTGAGCCTTTATTGTTAGCAGACTCTGCAGTGATCTTCGAAATGTGTTTTGAATTGCTCGGCCCTGCTGATACCTGCTACGCGATTTCGGTCAATGAAATACCAAGCCCGACCGTATCAACGGGCAATGGCCCCGGTAGCCTGCTCGATTTACCAGCAGAGCTCTGCATTAATGATAAACTCTTTATTGATACGGCGATTGTGACTGCCGAAAGCTGCCCCGGTGTATGCGATGGTGAAGTACAACTGGTTGTCTCTGGTGGGGTGCCGCCTTATGCCTTCAGCTGGCAAACTTCCCCTCCTCAGTTTGGCAATACTGCGCGTTTCCTTTGCTCAGGGGAAGTGATCGTTACGATACTGGACAACTCTGGTTTGTCCCTAACCGATACCATCACTGTGCCAGTGGGGGGCTTTGACCTGTTTGTGGATGTAGGGCCCGACCGCGTTGCGAAGTGTAGCGACTGTTCGGATGCCAACTTCATCAGTGCTACAGCGACTACCATCAATGAAAACCCTAATGTTGTTTACGAATGGACGGCTTCCCAGGGAGGACAGATTTGTGGAGCTACTGACAGCCGCTTCCTGCTTGCAATCGGGCCAGGCTCTTTCATCCTTGAAGTCAGAGATGACAGCTCCGGTTGTGTAGTGCAAGACACGCTCCTTCTTACGCCTCCGGTACTGCCGGACGTAGGTGCCATTCAGGTGAGCCCGCAATCTGCTGAAATCAATTGCAACAACCCCGCTGTATCTATTGCCGTAGATTCTATCGATAATGTCGACTACCTGTGGTCAGGGCCGAATGACTTTACTGCGGATACGCATACAATAATGGCTTCCGACTCCGGGACTTATGTCCTGACGGTCTCTTTTATTGATACCGGGTGTAGCATTACCGATTCTACCACGATTGATGTTGACATCAATCCACCATTTATATTAGCCAGCCCGGGCACCGACTCTGTATTTGTGGGCTGTAATGATGCAGCCAATCTCAATGGCTTCGTAGCCGGGGATGTGCTGGACTTCACGGCACGCTGGCTGGATATGGCCGGTACAGAAGTGGCAAATGGGGAATCTTTCTCCACCATCACACCGGGTACTTACTTTTTTGAAGTGACCAACAACGAAAATGGCTGTACTGCTTTGGATTCCACTGTTGTTTCTACCGAGGCAGAACTACCGATGGTGATGATTGAGCAGGATCCGCCACCAGCAATCAACTGTAATGGAACTGAAGTGCAGCTCAATGCGGTAGTCACCAATGCCAACCCGAACGCCGTACAGGCAGAATGGACTTCTCCAGACGGTGGGCAGCTCGAGCCAGGTACTGAAGACCTGCTGACGCCTACGGTTATCGTGCCCGGTACGTTCAACCTGACCATAACGGATGAAGCAACAGGGTGTACGGCAACCGATATGGTTATGGTTAATTACGATACCATTCCGCCGGCAGCTATTGCTACAGTAGATGGGCTGATCAGCTGTGATAGTGAGACCGCTTTGTTGGATGGTTCTGCTTCCGGGCAGGGGCCGAATGTGACGTACAACTGGAGAAGCCTTTCACTTGGCGATGTGAGCAATAATATCACGGAGCCGGTAGGTGCGCCAGGGCTGTATGTACTGACCGTTAGGGATACCCTTTCGGGCTGCGTGGCAACTGATACGGTCCTCGTGGTGCAGGATACCTTACCACCTGTTGTGATGTTGACACCGGCTCAGAACCTTAACTGTAACCGGGATACAGTCTCCTTCGCTGCAAGTGTAGATCTGGACCCGGGCACCTTCACTGTTGACTGGGGCAGTAACATCTCCATAATCGAAAATGACACCATCGCCCGGGTTACGGAAGCGGGGACTTATACCATTACGGTGACCAACGATGTGACCGGATGTGAAACGATGCTAACCAGGGAAGTGGATGATCTTGATGACGAACCGGAGATAGTGCTGGCTTCAGACCAGCTTTCACTGGATTGTATCACAAATCAGGTGACCCTTGATGCCACGGGCTCTACAGTTAGCGACAGCTTAGTGACCGTACAGTATCAGTGGTCGTCTATTGAAGGCACCCTGATCTCGCCACTAAACGGGCAAACTGTACAAACGGATGAGCCCGGCATCTACGTGCTGACCCTGACAAATGTGGTTTCCAATTGTGCGGTGACAGATACCGTGGTGGTGGAAGACAATCAGGATACGCCAACGGCGGTGGTTGTGGAGAACCAGCTTCAACTCGATTGCCTGAACCCAACCGGCACACTGGATGGTACAGGTTCTTCTACCGGGGACAACCTGGTTTATATTTGGCAAGTTATCGAAGGGGGTGCAGTGGTAGATACCTTGGATATTGGTCCTGGTGTCCTAACCACAACTGTAACGAATGAAGGGATCTACCGGCTTCGAGTATTGAATACCACATCCGGCTGTTCTGCTGGTTCGGCTCCGGTACAGGTCAATATTGAAGGTGAGGTGCCGGAAATTGTATTTGGTGCACCAACGGATATTGGTTTGATCGACTATGACTGCAACGCTGCCGATACTATTGAGGTGGAAGTGAGCCTGGCCAATGATTCTCTATTCGGAGCAAATGACCTGGTTTACGAATGGTCTGCCGGTGTGGTATTCGATGGAGATGTCAATACAGTTGGTATTCTGGAGCCAGGCATCTACACGCTGATGGTTACCGATACGACTACCGGTTGTGTGGGCGAGAATGAAATTGTTGTGAACGACATCCGCGAATTCCCCGTGGTGCAGTTTGCCAATGAATCCCCTTCACTGACGTGTACAGAAACAACGATTGCGCTTGATGCCTCTGGTTCTACCTTCCTGCCTGACACTACAGTTTACAGCTGGATGGATATCGATGGTATGGAATTGGGCACGGATCCAACGCTTGAGGTTACAACGCCCGGCATGTATCAGTTTATGGTCACGAACACGATTACCGGCTGTTCAACGGTAGACACCATCATGGTTGGTGAAGACACCAATCCGCCTTCAGTCGTGCAGGAAGCACCGGAAGATTTCACTTGTATTTCAGAGGATATTCTGATCAGCGCGGCTCCTACGGGCGATGCCAACGACTTCACTACCGCGTGGAGTGTGGTAGACGGTGGCGGTGTGGTGCCTAATGACGGCACGCTTACCGCAAACGTAGATGCACCAGGCACTTACCAACTGACGCTGACTTCCAACCTCAATGGTTGTGATTCCACGGTAGTCTTTGAGGTAGCCGCAGATACCACTGCGCCGGAAGGTGAAATCGCTATGCCCGACTTCCTGGGCTGTGCCGGGCAAAACGTCACACTCGATGCTTCCACCTATGGCAACAACGGTGACTTTGACATTGAGTGGACCACTACTGCGGGTACTGTTTCTCCTGCTACCGGTTCCTTCCTGGTGGATGTAGACGCTGCGGGCACCTACTTCCTGTCCGTAACAGACCCTACCAATGGTTGCGAAGCTATGGATACAGTAGCGGTGGAGCTTGATCCCGAAACGCCAATTGCTGTGGGTGCGGCTCCGGACAACATCCTGGGCTGTGGCGATACCCTTACGCTGGATGGCACAGGCTCTTCAGAGGGCATGATCTATGATTACGAATGGGTAGCCACAGGCGGTATGGGCCTGCCACCGGTGCCCGTTACCAACCTGACCGCAACCGTGGATGCAGTAGGAGACTACCTCTTCATCGTTACGAATACCAATACCGGCTGCTCAGATACTTCTGAAGTGGTCTCTATCTTACCGGATGACAGTCTGCCTGATGCACTGGCTCAGGTGGACAGCGTTTTCTGTGATGGCTTTGCCTTCATTAGTGCGAACCTTCCAGATGGCTTTACCGGGCAGTGGACGGTCAACAGCGGTCTCGGTACCCTGGAATCGGATACCCTGAGTGCGACTCAGTTAAACGGTCTCGGTAAAGAAGTGACGGAGCTTACCTGGACGCTTTCTCAGGAAGGCTGCCCGGACTTCAGCTCCAGCAGCATTACTGTTGTGCCACAGCTTGCTCCAGAGGCTGCCAACGATATCATGACCGTTGATCAGGGTAATAATCAGGCGCAGCAAATCCTGGTGTCCAACGATATTCTAACTGGGGTACCGGCCTTCACTTTTGCCTTGACGGATCAGCCAACGCTGGGTACTGCAACAGATCAGGGTGACGGTGAGGTTTCCTACACCCTGACGTCCCTGCTCTTTGGGCCTGCACAGGACGCCTTTGGCTATGTAATCTGCAATGCAGATTGCCCAACGCTTTGTGACAGCGCTTCCGTAGAGGTTCAAATACAGCGCGACAGTATGGAGATCGAAACGCCAAACGGTATCACGCCAAACGGTGACGGACTCAATGAATCGTTGGTTTTTGATCAGCTGCTGCTGAATCCCGACAAGTATCAGAATAACGAGTTGATTATCTTCAACCGTTGGGGCGATATCGTCTTTGAAGCGGCACCTTACAGCAACAACTGGGAGGGCCAAAATATGGACGGTAGTAATTTGCCGGATGGCACCTACTACTATATCCTGAGACTGGATATTGGCGGAGGGGAAATCCTGAGAGGGGATGTGACCATACTTCGGTAAGGGAGCCTAATCTTAACCCTAAAAAAGCCCGCTCTGTGCAATTGCATAGAGCGGGCTTTTGTGTGCTTTGGGAGGCTTACTGCTTGATGAAGCGGCGGTGTATCCAGGCTTCTTTTTCCAGTTTAATGCTTATGGCGTATGCCCCTGCCGGCCAATTGCTGAGGTCGATGGGGCTATTGTAGCCCGATGACTGGAAAACCAGTTGTCCTTGTGCATTGTAGATCAATATTTCCTGTACCAGAGCCGCTGCCTCGAGGTGCAGTTGATACCGAACGGGGTTGGGGAAGAGCTGTAGTGGCTCCTGTACCGCGGTTTCCGTACCGCTCAGCATGAAAAAAAGCGGGTCTGAGAAGCCCAGGCAAAAAGCCTCGTTATACGCACCCACCTGATATTCGCCATCCTGAGCCGGAAGGTAAAAAGGGACCGTCGTCGTGTCAACCGGAGTGCCGTCAAGTAGCCAAATGAACAGCCCGCTGCTGTTCAGGTCGCAGAGTAGGGTATCTTCATTTTGCTGAATGCCGGGCATGGGGACAGGTGCAGGTTCTTCACCGAGCAGGAAAAGCGTGTCACAGCTCCCATTAGTGGCTGTGATTTCGTAGATATCCGCTGGCACAAAGAGCAGGATTGAGTCAGTGAACGTGAGCCCCAGTGTTCCAATTGTGTAGGTGTAACCCAGGCTTTGTTCCAGGTTTAAAGCCAGGCTGTCGCCTTCGCAAAGGGGCGGGATGAATGGCAAGAACGCAGGTGCAGGTGCGGAAGGAAACTGCAGGGCTTCAAATGGTGTGGACTCGGCGGTGCAGCCTTCTAAGAAACCCGAAAGCGTAAAAATTCCGGGTTCCGGCAAAGTGAAGACCCCGGAGTTGGAGTTGCCCAGCGGGATATTGCCAGGTTGTTGTTGCAACAAAACAGAGTCAAAGCCAGGCTCGGCACTGAAGGTAATTTGCAGGGCCTCGCCCGGGCAGAAGCTGTAAGCTGAATCCAACCCGGTAAACGCCGGCAGTTCGGTATAGCTAACGGTAAGGGTATCCGAATAGAGAGGGAAAGTCCCGGTGTTGTTGACCAGATAGTACTGCCCCGGTGCATCGATGCTTAAGGGGGCTGCCGGTAGATCGGGCAAAGCCACGCCATCTTTTTCCCACAACCACCCGTCGCCAGAAAGGGTGGCCGAAAGGCTGAGTTCTTCTCCCTCGCACAACCGGACACTGCCGCTGAGGCTAAGGGTAGCGGAGAAAACAGGCGCACTCTCAAAGCTCCACCCCTGTGGCTGCAGGACAAACAAGCCATTTTCTGTATCTGAGGCAATGATCGTGCCCGAGGGGAAGAACGGATAAACGCCCCAGCAACCATCGTACCCCTGGTAGTTGGTATTCTGCGGATGGGTGTCATAGTAAGCAAACGGCTCCACGTTTTGCGGGTCACTGATATCAAATATCTGCACGCCCTCGTGGTAGTAAGAAATCACTGCGTAATTGTTACGGATGAAAGGGTTGTGGGCGATAGACCCGGTGGCCTGAGGGGCAAGCAACTCCGATTTGAACAAGTCGATGACTTCCATTTCCAGTGGATCGCTCACATCGACCATTTTCACGCTGCGCCCAAAGGTTTCATCGGCGAATACGAGGTGATCACCATCTTCATGGAGCCAGCTTGAGTGGTTATAGCCCTGCTCCGGGTAGTTGGTCAGGGTGCCCATCGTCACCGGATTTACGGGGTCGGACAAGTCATAAATGGAAAGGCCACTCGTACCGTGCGAGCAGTAAGCGATATTATCCCTTACAAAGATATCATGAATATAGCCACCGGCAGGCAGTACCGGGTTGCCCAAAAGGGTAGGGGCAGCGGGGTCCTGGGTGAGATCAAGGATGGTCACGCCATTGGAAGGGTTGTTCCCGCCGGCGGCGTAAAGCCGGCCGTGGTCCTCATCGATAAAAATATTATGTGCCTGTGTAAAGAAAGCGGTATTCTGGTAAACCTGGATGACGGTATCCGGCAATTGGGTTAAGTCAAAAATAGTCAGGCCTTCTGCGCCCTGATCGGCACACATGTAAGCGTATTGCCCATAGGTCTTATAGTCCCGCCAGATCGAATTGAGCTGGCCCGGTATACGGGCTACTTCCACAATAGCATCTGGAGTGGTGATGTCAAAGAAAACGGTAGTGCCTACATTGCCCAGAATCGCGTATTCACGCCCATCGGGTGCCGTGTAGCCCCAGATATCATTGTAACTCAGGGACCCAAGAGTGGGGAGGCTGTTGTCGTCCCATTGCGACAGGGCAGTCAGGTTGAGGCTGTCCTGAGCGTAAGTTAAAATCGGGCTGCAGCAAATAAGCAGCAAGATAAGCAGTCGTTGCATGATGATTTTTTATTTATTTTAGCGAGCACTCGAGCCATACTCGAACGGGAAGGAAAACAAATACATGACTAAAGATAAGCTTTTAGCAGTAAAAAATCTCCAAACCTCTTTCTTTACAGACAGAGGTGAGGTACGGGCGGTAGATGGGATTAGCTTTGACCTCTACCGGGGAGAGACCCTTGGTATTGTTGGCGAATCGGGGTCCGGTAAGTCGGTGACGGCTTTGTCGCTTATGCGGTTGATTCCTACCCCGGGGCATATTTTGGAGGGTACCGTCGAGTACTTCCCTGAACCCGGGAAAAGCGGGGTCAATTTACGGGGCCTCCCTCGTAAGGATATGCGCCGCTACCGGGGCAAAGAGCTGGCTATGATCTTTCAGGAGCCTATGTCCTCGCTCAATCCGGTTTTTCGCTGTGGTGAGCAGGTTGCAGAAGGCATGCGCCACCACCTGAAGCTTTCGAAGAAGGAAGCCAGAGCGAAGTCTTTGCAGCTTTTGGATGCCGTACAGCTGCCAGACCCCAACCGGATTTACCAGGCTTATCCGCACCAATTGTCCGGGGGGCAAAAGCAGCGGGTCATGATTGCCATGGCCATGAGTTGCAACCCTGGCGTCCTTATTGCTGACGAGCCCACGACTGCCCTTGATGTGACGGTTCAGAAAACGATTCTGGAGCTCATGGCAAAGGTCAAAGATGAGTTGGGCTCTTCTGTACTTTTCATTACCCACGATTTGGGGGTGATCTCGGAAATTGCAGACCGCGTATTGGTAATGTTCAAGGGCAAAATTGTGGAAGAAGGCCGGGTGGACACACTTTTTTCTAATCCGCAGCACCCCTATACCAAGAGTTTGCTGGCCTGCCGTCCTCCACTCAACTACCGCCTCAAACGTCTGCCGGTTGTCAGTGATTTTATGGAGATCCAAACCGATGAGGAAGGAGGGGCAAAGATTGTTGAAAAAGAGGTGACCCTGGAGTCTGTAATCCGGGGGCAACGTGTGCCGGCCCTGACGCAACTTCGCCGAAGCCGCCTGTTAAAGCAGCAGGTGCCCATTCTCAAAGTAGAAAACCTGCAGACCTGGTTCCCGGCTAAGCATAATTTCTGGGGGCAGCCCAAATCTTTCATCCGCGCCGTGGATGATGTAAGCTTTGAGGTGTACCCGGGGGAGACCCTCGGCCTGGTGGGCGAATCTGGTTGCGGGAAAACCACCCTGGGGCGGAGCTTGCTCGGACTGGCACCGGTTAGAAGTGGCAAGGTGCTGTACAAAGGGCAGTCTCTGCTCGACCTTTCTGAAGCAGAATGGAAACCATTGCGGCAGGATATGCAGATCATTTTTCAAGACCCCTATGCCTCCCTCAACCCGAGGATGACGATTGGCAAAGCTATTATGGAGCCTATGCAAGTGCATGGGTTGTACAACTCAGACGCAGAGCGCCGGGACCGTACCCTGCAGTTGCTGGAAACGGTGAATATGCCTCCTCAGTATTTTGACCGCTATCCACACGAGTTCTCGGGGGGGCAGCGGCAGCGCATCGCTATCGCCCGTGCCCTGGCACTGAACCCTAAGTTCATTATTTGTGACGAATCCGTCTCTGCACTTGATGTATCGGTGCAGGCGCAGGTCCTGAACCTGCTGATGGAGCTGCGGGAGAAGTATAAATTCACCTACATTTTTATTTCTCATGATTTGTCGGTCGTGAAGTTCATGTCTGACCGGATGATTGTCATGAACCAGGGAAAAATTGTCGAGCAGGGGAACAGCGATGAGATTTACGAAAAACCGCAGAACGAATACACGAAGAAGCTGATAGAGGCGATCCCGCAGGGCAAGAGCCGGTCGATTTAGAGCATGTTTGGAGCGGTTTCGTCATGAAAATCAAGGATTTATGGTTCTGGCAAAGTCACTAAATTTGAGTTTAGCGGGCTAAATGAAAATTTAGTGAGGAAGTCAGAGCTTGCCCCGCATTTCTGCGGGGTTCAT
>NZ_JAVJSK010000097.1:0-20496 GCF_040219495.1 Phaeodactylibacter sp.
GAGCCGTTCATCAGCGTATCAGATCCACTCAGGTTGCCCGCATCGTAAAGCGTACCGTTTACCATAATCGACTCGCCAGGGCATAGCGTTTCCGCAATATTATTCACCACCGCTCCCTCAAATGTCAGGGCGATGCTGATCAGGCTGTCGCAGCCGTTCTCCGTAGCGTTCGGGAGCACCTCAAAACCGCTGGGGTTGCCTGCGTCGTAGACCGTGCCGTTCACCGTAAGGCTGCTGCCGGTGCATAGGGTCTGTACGATGAAATTCGTATCCGCCGGGAAAAAGGACACCTCCACCATAATGATGGAGTCGCAGCCGTTTGCCGCAGCGCCCGCAAGCGTATCTGCGCCCATTGGGTTATCCATATCATACAAGGTACCATTAACGGTCAGGCTGGCATTGGGGCAGAGGGTTTCGGTAATCGTGTCCCGAACGGTGGGCCGTACCGCTGTCGTATCGAGTAAGTCCAGCGTATCCAAGCAGTTGGCATCTGCGAGCGTACCAAACTGCCAGAATAGGTCCTGGATATTTTGCAAGGAGTCGGCCGGGCAAAAAGCGATTGTCGTATCAACGCTGGTACTGAAGATGTCAAAAGCCAGGGTATCCATGCCGGAAACAACCGCGTAGGACAAGTTGAACGGAGGGGTGCCGGAAAAGCTCAGTGCCCATTCCGTACAGCCCGATTCGCAAATGGTATCAGCAGCCGGAGTAATGGTTAGGCCAGGAGCTGGGTTCAGGGTATCAACCACTACTGCCCCTTCTGCCTGACAGCCCGTTCCATCCGTAACGGTCACGCTGTAAAGACCGGGCAAGACGCCGACAATTGAGCTGCTCATAGTAGCGTTGCTCCAGTTGTAGGTGTAGTTGCCGTCTCCCCCGGTTACGGTAAGGGCAGCAGTGCCATCTGCGGTATTGGGACAGGAAGCCCCCTGTACGTCAAAATCAAAATTGAGCGCACAATCCGGCGCAGTTATGGTAAAAGAGCAGGTGGCCGAGCAGCCGTTATCATCGGTAACCGTCACGCTGTAGGTGCCCTGTGGCAGGTTATTGATAACGATATCAGTATTGCTTGTACTCAGGTCCCCACTCACGCTCCCCGACCATTCCACCTGGAACGGAGGTGTTCCACCGGTTACCATAACGCCCCCTTCTCCGTCAGCATTGCCTAAACCAGACGCCGGGGCTGCCTCCGTACAACTGAGCATGGGCGCACCGGAAATGGTGACCTCAAATGCTGTTTCATCGCTACAAACCGTATTATCATCATAAATGTAATAGGTGCCACCGGCTGTCACCATATCGCCCGGTGCATAGCTGGCCCCCGTGCCGTTTGCCCCGGTATAGTAAGCCGCAGACGAAGTCAGGTTATTCCCATCAATAGGTGGAAAAGTAAAGGAAGTACAGCCAGATTGATCAGGTAGCGGTGTAATTTCAACACCATCTACGATAGTGACGAAAAAGGACGTCTCATCAAAACAACCGGGGGTGCCTGCATAAGCGTAGAGCAACTGACTACTGGTTATGACCTCGCCCGGCGGTAAGATGTTGCCCGTTGCATTCGGACCGGTGTAGTAGAAGGCATTAGACCCTACTCCTGTACCTTGAATGGGCGGAAGGGTGTAGCTGTCACAAGTCAGCACATCGGAAACCGGGAAGACGACCGGTGGTTGCTCAATCGTTATTTCCAGCGTTTCCTGGTCGTCACAACCGGGCGTACCATCGTAAAGGAACAAAATCCCGGAGGTGGTGATCAATGCGCCCGGCCCAAATTCCTGTCCGGTGCCGTTCAACCCGGTGTAATAAGCCTGGTTGCCGGAGAGTCCGGTACCATTGATTGGGGGCAGGGTGTAGGGCCCGCAGCTGCTTACCGGTGCAGCGGGCGGGAAGATGTCCGGAGCAGGCGTAATGGTGACCTGAAAAGACACTTCGTCGCTACAGCCGGGAGCGGCACTATCGTAGGCGTAGTAGGTGCCGGAGGTAGTGATGGCCTGACCGGGGCTATACTGGGTGCCCGTACCGTTAGGTCCGCTGAAGTAGGCTGCGTTAAAAGTCAGGTTACTGCCCGGGACCGCCGGCAGTATGTAGCTATTGCAAACCACGACGGGGCTGATAGGGCTGATGTCTGGTTGAGCCGTCAAATTGATTGGAACTTGCACGGGCTCGCTTTCGCACCCACTACCATTGGTAGCAGTCACCCAAACATTCGTGCCGGCCACTGCAGGGTAAGCAGAGGGGTTTGCCACCGGCGTATTTCCGCCGGCATCCTGATACCAGGTAACCGTATTTCCGGCGCTGATCTGACTATTGTAGGCCGTAAGGTCTATGATTCCACCAGGCCCACTGCACTCAGAAATGCTGATACTGTTAGCGTCTGGCGTAAAGGCAAAAACCAAATTCACAAGTACCGTAGCGGATTCACAGCCATTCGCATCCGTTACCGTAGCGTAGATGGTTTGATTGGTGCCCGAGGCAATCACAGTAGGAATGTAAGTGGCGAGGTCAATTTCATTGGTGCCGGCTGCGTCGAGGTACCAGGTAACCGTTTGCCCACTCCCCCCATTGATCTCATTAATGATTGCGCTGAGGTTATCGGTCCACTGAGGCGGAAAGATATTTTCGATACAAACCCGTAAATCATCGGTCGGGGGGTTGGCCATAGGTCCGGCGTTGACGGATATTGTGGTAGTTACTGCAGCGGCGCAGGCCCCCGGGGTTGGCGTAAAGGTCAGGGTATTGGAACCAGGGTTAGCCTGGCCCGGATCAAAATTACCGCCGGATACGCCAGTACCAGACCAGGTGCCGGCCACCCCATCCTGGTTGCCAGGCAAAGGGATCAGCCCGCCACCGGAGCAGTAGGGGCCACCAAAGTTGTCCAGGGCCGGGACTTGCTCGGCTTCCACCTGTACGGTCACGGTATTAGAGTTGGCACAAGCGCCCGGGGCAGGATCGAAGGCCAGGGTCCAGGAGCCCGTACCTGCATTAGCGGGAATAAAGGTATTGCCACCCGAAACGCCAGAGCCGGACCAGGAACCAGAGACCCCGTTAAACGTCGTATTGAGGAGTACAGGCGTGACACTGCTTTCGCAGAAAGGGCTGCCGGGCGGCGGTAAAGGCGTGTAGGTTTGTTCGGCCTGTACCTGCACCGTAGTCGTAGCCGGTGCCGTACAGCTGCCTCCACCGGAGGGCGTAAAAGTAAGCGTAGTGCTACCTGCGCCAGCCACCAGCGGATTAAAAATGCTGCCACTCACACCGTTGCCCGACCAGGTGCCGCTAATGCCGCTCTGGGTGGGCGGCAAGTCAACCGTACCGCCCAGTGCGCAAACTGGCCCAATGGGGTCAAGCGAGACGGCTATGCCCGACTGCACTTCCAGATCGAAGGTATAGCTGGCCGCTGTAAGGCAACCGCCACCCGAGGGGGTAAAGGTGATGGTATTGGTTCCGATATTGGCGGCAGCAGGATTGAAACTACTGCCACTCACGCCCGGTCCTGACCAGTTGCCCGGCACGCCAGGGCTGATGCCCAATGGTACCGCCGCGTCCGTATCGCAGAAAGGCCCGGCAGGGCTGCTCAGGGTAATGTCCTGAGCGGGGTCAACCGTCACATCTACGGTGGCGATAGTGGCGCATTCGCCGGGATCAGGCGTGAAGGTTAGCGTCCAGGTCCCGGGGCCAGTGGCTGGAGCATCGGGGTCGAAGGTAGTGCCGGTGACACCGGGGCCGGACCAGGTGCCGGTGATGCCACCGGGAGGTACAGTAGTATTGAGGGGAATGTCTGCTTGTGTTTCGCAAAAAGGAGGGGGTATAGGCAGGTTGGGCGTTTCGGCAGGAATTACAGTAATGGTTGTTGTTGCCGGAGAAACACAGTTGCCTGCCAGTGGGGTAAAAGTAAGCGGGTAAGTCCCAGGCCCGATAGATGGATCAAAGATATTACCAGACACCCCTGATCCGGACCAGTTGCCCATAATGCCCACAATATTTGTAGGCAGGGCCAGTAAATTTGCCAGTTCACACCTATTGGGGAAACCAGGTATCGGTGCGGGGTTGTCCACGCATTCTATGGTAACGTTGGAGAAGGTGACCGTTTCATTACTCGCCCAGGTTTGAGTGTTTACTGTGATAGACGCATTCCCTGGAATCCCACTTGCGCAATAATCAAAAGAGATCGATCCTGACATCTCAGCGTTTGTGGTTCCAGCATCGCCGATTAGATCTCCGCCCACCTCTACTCCATCAATAAAAAACCTAACCCAGAGAAAATCCCAGCACCCATTAATGAAGGCACCGGTTGTAACGCAGTCTGGACTTTGGTTTGTGGGATCACCATTACAGGTTGCACATTCATCGCTGGTTTCCATATTTCCTGACCCCTCCCAGCCTGTTGGAATATTATAATCAACACTAAAGCGAACGGTTCCACAGCCTGTAAAAGGAACAGCTCCATAAGTATCTGTAGTCATTCCATCCGTATTATTATAAGTGGTCCCCGGATCGGATAACAAAACAGTTATTTGTCCTGATAAGATATTTAAAGGTGTCAGACCAAATAGGAAACTAAACATCGATAATAGGTATAGGCGCCGAACACTAAAAGTCATGCTTTCCATAATCAAGATTAGCCCTTCGCACAGAGGAAGGAGGTCAATGTATGCAGTATTAGTTTGGGGTGTCGTTGCTTCCAAATGGGCATTACAAAAATAGGCATTAATCGCAAGCGCCACAGCGCAGGCGGTGTTAACTACAAATTAATTAACGAAATTCGGGATAAACAACCTGCTGCCCCTTTTGATTGTCCGGGGTTTTCCTTATCTTAAAAACGAATCACACTGGTGCATTTCAGTAGATATTTTTTTGTTTTTCAAGGGAAAAACTTACCTTTGCATCCGCTTTTTACTGAATGACGCAGGGCCAGGCAAAAGAGCTGGTACTGTTAAAAAGCCAACTGACATGGATCCGCTAATCAATTTTTCAATCCCCTTACGTGGATTGCACGAAGGTATCCATCAATTTGACTTCCAGATTGATCGCGCGTTCTTCGACGCATTCGAAAATGCCCCTATAGGTGAGAGCGATATTCAGCTGAAGCTGGAATTCGCGAAATACCCCGGGCTGATGACTTTCCTCTTCGACTTTGAAGGGACGGTAAATACTGAGTGCGACCGCTGCCTGGCCCCAATCCAACTGCCTGTTGAAGGCAAACAACAATTGGTGGTCAAAGTCAGCGAAACCATCGAAGGCGAAGTCGAGCAAGACGAGGAGGATCCGGACGTAATCTTCATCCACCCGGAATTGCCCAAGCTGAATCTCGCACCTTTGGTATACGAGTATATTTGCCTGGCACTCCCGATGATTAAGACTTACGATTGCGAGGCCGATACGCCACGCCCCTGCAATGACGAGATGCTAGACCGCCTCGGCGCTGCGGAGGACCTGGACGAAGAGGAGCCTGCTACCAACCCGGTCTGGGACGAATTGAAGAAACTGGGTAACAACAATTAATAAATGCAGGGCTGCATAGCCCTTTAAAACGTTATAACGATGGCACATCCTAAGAGTAGAATCTCGAAGCAGCGTAAACACAAGCGCAGAACGCACAAGAAAGCGACGATGCCTAATATCGCCACTTGCGCTACCACTGGTGAGAAGCATCAGTTGCACCGCTCGTACACGGACCTCGACGGCAACATGTACTACCGTGGCAAGCTGCTCATTAAAGCAGATGTCGAAGAGTAAAAGGCTTTGGGCTATTCGCCCTGGCTATTTCAATGCTATACCATAGAGCTCCCATCCGAAACGCGTGATGAGGAGCTTTATTGGTTTCACCTGGTTACCTGCTATGAAAAAAATCATCCAAACTGACAAAGCCCCCGCACCGGTGGGCCCTTATAATCAGGCCATTATCCACAACGGCACCCTTTATATTTCCGGGCAGATCGCCATTGACCCTGCCACCGGCGAATTGATCATCAGCGATATCGAAGCCGAAACCCACCGGGTGATGCAAAACCTGCGTGCCATTCTCGCAGAAGCGGACCTGACCTTCGAAGACGTCATCAAGTGCAGCATCTTCGTTTCTGATATGAACAACTACAGCCGTATCAACGAAGTCTACGCCGCTTACTTTGATGACGCAACGGCGCCCGCCCGCGAACTCGTTGAAGTCGCCAACCTCCCTAAATTTGTCAATATCGAAATCTCAGCTATCGCTGCGTTTGACTAAAACAAAAGCTATGAAAACAGCACTTCCCGTACTGGCCCTCGCTCTTTTGGTTGCAGGCTGCAACCCCAAGTCCGGCACTACTTCTGCCGCACCGCCTGAGGACTCCGCACCAAAGACCGAAGAAGAGCTGGCCGACCGTATGATCACCAAGGTGAAGCGCATCGTTGATGCTACGGATGAACGCCTGGCAACCGCCGTACCTATCACCGATACCCTTCCGGCGGAGCAGGGGATGTCCTCCGGACGTATCCTCAAATTATGGATGGAACAGGAGCAAGCGGTCAAGCTTACGGTAACCGAGCCGGACGATCAGGGCGAAATGAGCGGACTGTCTACCTTCTACTTTGCAGGGTCGGATTTATTCTATGCTTCTCAGCCCTTCGCCCATTTCATTTTTATTGGCGGCAAGCTACAGTACTGGGCAGACGAAACCTGGCAGGTCAATCCTGTAAGCAGGGATATTCTTGATGCCCGTGAAGGCTATCTTTACGAAGAAGCCAATAAATATTTAAGCTGGTTTTTCGGAAATTAGCTCTTATGCCTTCTTACTGCGAATTTGTGCGGGAACTGCCGCCGGACAATGTCCACCGCCAATACCATGACACCCAATATGGTTTCCCGCTGACAGATGATAACGAGCTGTTCGGCCGGCTGATCCTGGAAATCAATCAGGCGGGGCTATCCTGGGAGCTCATTCTCAAAAAAGCCGCCAATTTCAGGCAGGCGTATGCCCACTTTGATATCGAAAAGGTCGCTCAGTTTACCGAAGCAGACCGGGCGAGGCTTCTTCAGGACGTGGGCATCATCCGCAACAAGCTCAAGGTAAATGCAGCTATTCACAATGCCCAACAAATTCAACAGTTACAATCCGAATACGGTAGCTTTAAAGCCTGGCTCGACCACCACCATCCTATGCCCAAGACCGACTGGGTGAAGCTATTCAAGAAGACCTTCAAATTTACCGGAGGAGAAATTACCGGCGAGTTTCTCATGAGCACGGGTTACCTGCCCGGTGCGCACGATGGCGACTGCCCGGTGGGGCAAGAATTGAAGTCCATACGGCATCAATAGCGCTGATTAAGAGCGTGTTGGGACTTTAGCAATCGGTCTGCCAGCCCTACTCCAGCAAGCTCACTCTGATTTTTCTCTTTTTGATCTTCTGATTATCCAGTGCTTTGATCACCTGACTGGCTTTATGCTTAGGCACAGCAACATAAGCGTAGTTTTGTTTTAGCTCTATAATGCCCAACTCTTGCTTTTCTAATCCGCCCTGCTTGAAAAAGAGGCCGGCAATATCCCCTTTCGAAATTTTATCTCTTCTGCCACCCAGCATATAGATGGTGGCCCATTCGCCGGGCACCGGTGCTCCGGTATCAGACAGGGAAATGATGGTAGCCTCCCGGGCATAATGGGGCAGGTCGCGGTTTGAAGGCTTGATCAGGTACGCCGCTCCGTTACTATTCATACGGGCAGTACGGCCATTTCGATGGGTAAACAAAGCTTCTTCGAAGGGGAACTCAAAATGAATAATGTAATCCAGCTCCGGCACATCAATACCCCGTGCGGCCAAATCAGAAGCCAGCAGAATACGGTGGGTCCCATTTCGAAACTGAACCAATGCATGTTCGCGGTCCAGTTGATCCATACCTCCGTAAAAGCAAGCGTGTGCTATTTTTTTTCGGTGGAGAAAGACACTTACTTCCTGCAACGTATCCTTCAGGCTGCAAAACACGATACCTCTGCCTCCACCCAATTCACCCAGCAGCAAGGCTAATGCGCCATACTTATCCACTTCATCGGCTACCACAGCCCTGAGTTCGAGTTGAGACGCTTGTTCAGCAGCAAATTGCAGGTGCACAGGGTCAGTGAGGCCAACAAAGTCCGGGATCGTGACGTTTTGGGTCGCGGAAGTCAGGATTTTTTTCCTGGGCCTATCAATATTTTCAATTATCGCCCGCATTTCCGTTTCAAAGCCTGTTTCGAGTGACTTATCAAACTCATCCAATATCAGTACTTCGATATATTCGGTGGAAATGTTTTCCCGCTCCATATGATCTGCCACCCTGCCCGGTGTGCCCACAAGAATGGCGGGGGGATGCCGGAGGTCATTTTTGTCTTTGTATCCTGCGCGCCCCCCGTAAATAGCATTGATCTTATAACCACTCCCCATATCGCGGGCCACTTGCTCAATCTGTGTAGCCAATTCGCGTGAGGGCACCAGGATAAGCGCCTGTACCTGTTCCAGGGAGGGGTCAAGCAGATCGATTAGTGGCAATAGGAAGGCTAACGTTTTGCCCGTGCCGGTCGGGGAAATCAGGACCAGCTCGTCCTTTTCGGAAATGGCTTTATGCGCTTCTAACTGCATTCGGTTAAGCTGCTTAATGCCGAGCTTTTGCAGAATAGCTTGTTGATCTTTATGAGTAGACATGAGTGCGAAGGTAAGTTAAAAACCATTAGCCCTCACAGCGCAGTCTGCCGAAAAGGCAGGAAGCAGCAGGTGTCACTTGTTTCATGCTTACAGTCCGCCAATGCAGAATTTGTGATTTCTGACTTGGCGGACTGTAAGATCGGAGGATCAAATCACATATGCGGAACAGGCGCTAAGGCAACAACGGCGTCAGCAGCAGGAATACAACGGCCCCTGCCAAAAAGCCAACCAATGCCAGCCAGCCAACTTTGCGCAAGTACCAGATAAAGTCGATGCGCTCCATGCCCATAGCGGCTACGCCGGCTGCCGAGCCGATGATCAGCATACTGCCACCGGTACCGGCAGAGTAAGCGATGAAGTGCCACAGCTTGGAGTCCATAGGCATTTCGTACATCCCCATAGAAGCCGCAACCAGCGGCACGTTATCAATAATCGCCGAAGCAAAGCCCAGCAAGATCACGACAACATCCTGATTGGGAATGACCCTGTCCAGCACCTCCGCCACATAGCGCAACGTACCGACCTGAATGGCCTCGCCTTCCCGCATAACGGTAGCATAAACCAGGCTTTCCAGTGCTGCTACGGCCATCAGAATGCCGAGGAAAAACAGGATACTCGACATCTCAATACGCGAAAGGGCTTTGTGGGCAGAGTACATTTCGCGCCGGGAGTGGGAAAAATCTTCCTCCGGGTGGATGTATTCAGAAACCAGCCATACGACCCCAAGCGAAAGCATCATGCCCAAATAAGGCGGCAGGTGCGTAATGGTCTTGAAGGCTGGCACAAAAACGATAGCCCCAAGCCCCAGAAACAGCATGGTACGGCTGCTCAGTAGCTTGCCCGCCTGAATATTCTCGTTAACGTCGAGGGTGATATCCCCACGGAACGGCTTCATGAAATAAGCTGCAATTGTAAAAGGCACGACAAAACAGGCAATAGACGGAATGACCAGGTGTTCGATCAGGCCACCTGCGGAAACCTTGTTGCCAATCCAGAGCATCGTGGTGGTCACATCTCCAATAGGCGACCAGGCACCTCCGGCGTTGGCCGCGATCACAATCAGCGCGACAAACCAGAGGCGTTCTTTCTTATCCGGCACGATTTTACGCAGAAGCGTCACCAGTACGATCGTGGCCGTAAGGTTATCGATGATAGCCGAAAGGATGAAGCCCAGGACGCCTACAATCCAGAGCAGTTTACGTTTACTCTTCGTTCTGACGTAGCTTTTGAGCACCTCAAAGCCCCGGTGCAAGTCGATGATTTCCACAATCGTCATCGCACCGATCAGGAAGATGAGGATTTCTGCCGTCTTGCCTAAGTGGTGGAGCAAAGTGTTGTTGAAGCCTTCTTCAGCGAGGTGATGCCCTTCGCCCTGAGCGTCATGCGCGCCCACCAGGCTGTAAATGTGTTCATGCGTGTCCACAACAGATAACAAGCCGTAATGAAAGCCCAGGGCCAGAAGTGCCCAGGCCACAGCTGCCATAATGAGTGCAGGCACGGTTTTATCAAGCCGAAGTGGATGCTCGAATACGATGGCCAGATAGCCAAGAAAGAATACCAGGATAATTGCCGAATCCATGTAAAGGTTAGTTGGTTCTTATGTTGCGCGTAAATTTATGATTTTCTTTTGAGCCCCCGGCCATAAACCTGAACTTATTATTAGCTGGTATAGTTTGTCCAAACGGACAAGAATTATGTATTTTTGCAGGCTGTAGCACTAAAGGTATAGTGATGGTAAAGATTGGAGATGTAAATATTGGTGAATTCCCCTTACTGCTCGCCCCGATGGAGGACGTCAGCGATCCCCCCTTCCGGGCCCTTTGCAAAGCACAGGGCTGCGATATGATGTACACCGAGTTCATCTCTGTGGAAGGGCTGATCCGGGACGCCGACAAAAGCGTGCAGAAGCTCGACATCTATGATTACGAGCGGCCGATCGGCATCCAAATCTTTGGCGCAGAGCACGACTCTATGATGCGGGCAGCCGAAATTGTAGAGGAAGCAAAGCCTGAGGTGCTTGATATCAACTATGGCTGCCCGGTAAAAAAGGTAGTCTGCAAAATGGCAGGGGCTGGTATTCTGCAAGATATCGACCGCATGGTCGAATTGACGGATGCCGTTGTCCGGTCGACCAAGCTGCCCGTAACGGTGAAGACCCGCCTGGGCTGGGATGACAACACCAAATATATTGAAGAAGTCGCTGAGCGCCTGCAGGATGTAGGTATCAAGGCACTCTCCATACACGGGCGTACCCGCAAGCAGATGTACAAAGGCGAAGCTGACTGGACTTTGATGGGCAAAATCAAAGAAAACCCGCGCGTCAAAATCCCCATATTTGGCAACGGTGATATCGACAGCCCGCAGAAAGCGAAGGAATACCGGGAACGCTACGGCGTGGATGGCATTATGATCGGACGGGCGGCAATTGGTTACCCCTGGATCTTCCGGGAAATCAAACATTACTTTGCTACCGGAGAACTGCTCCCACCACCAACAGTAGAAGAGCGCGTAGCTGCCGCCAGAACCCACCTCTCCCACTCCGTAGAATGGAAGGGCGCAAAGCTCGGCGTACTGGAAATGCGCCGGCATTACACCAATTATTTCCGTGGCTTCCGCAACATCAAAGAATACCGCAAACGGCTGGTCACTGAAGAAAACCCGGCAGGCTTGTATGCCATACTCGATGAGATCGAGGCGGTATACCGCAACGAAGAAGCACTGGTCTAACTCCAAAACGCAATCCATTGGTTTTTAATATTGAGCCCCACGAGCGGAAAATATTCGAGCTGATCAGCAAAGCGGCGACAGCGCTGGACTTCCCTGCCTACGTAGTGGGGGGGTATGTCAGAGACCGGCTCCTGGCCCGTCCTTCCAAAGATATGGACATCGTTTGCGTAGGCAGTGGTATTCAGCTGGCTCAGGCTGTGGCCGGCCGGCTCCGCCCTACGCCACGCGTAACTGTTTTTAAGCGGTTTGGCACGGCTATGCTTAAGCACCGGGACATGGAAATCGAGTTTGTCGGGGCCCGGAAGGAATCCTACCGATCAGATTCCCGGAAACCAACGGTGGAAGAAGGCACCCTGGAAGAAGACCAAAACCGGCGTGACTTCACCATCAACGCGCTCGCCGTCAGCCTGAACGAACGCGACTACGGGGCGATCATTGACCCCTTCAACGGGCTGGAAGACCTCGAAGCAAAGCTCATCAAAACACCTCTGGAGCCTGGTAAGACCTTCTCCGACGACCCGCTGCGCATGATGCGCGCCATCCGCTTTTCCACGCAGCTTGGTTTTGCCATTGACCCGGAAACCTTCGACGCTGTACGGCAATACCACAACCGCATCAACATCGTTTCCAAAGAGCGGATTACGACCGAGCTCAACAAAATCATTCTGGCGCCACAGCCTTCTATTGGGTTCAGCCACCTCTTCGATACCGGCCTGCTCCAAAAGTTCTTCCCCGAAATGGCAGCGCTGCAGGGCGTGGAAGTCCGCAACGGCAAAGCCCATAAAGACAACTTCTACCATACGCTCGAAGTGCTGGACAACCTTTGCGCCAAAACCGACAAGCTTTGGTTGCGGTGGGCGGCTATCCTGCACGATATCGCCAAACCTCCCACCAAGCGTTTTCATCCGCAACACGGTTGGACCTTTCACGGGCACGAAGCCCTGGGTGCGAGCATGGTGCCCCGCATTTTCAAAAAGCTACGCCTCCCCCTCGACCATAAAATGAAATACGTGCAGCAGCTCGTCCGTCTGCACCTGCGCCCCATAAGCCTGACCAAAGAGAATATTACCGACTCGGCTATTCGCCGCCTGCTCTATGAGGCCGGTGATGATATTGATGACCTAATGCTGCTCTGCGAGGCAGATATCACTTCCAAAAATCCGAAAAAGGTAAAGCGGTACCTCGAAAACTACGAAATGGTACGGGAACGCCTGCAGGAAGTGGAAGCACAAGACCACCTCCGCAACTGGCAACCGCCAATATCCGGCGAGACGATCATGGAAACTTTCGGTATTTCGCCTTCCCGGGAAGTCGGTATTATCAAGAATGCGATCCGGGAGGCAATTTTGGATGGAGATGTGGGCAACAGCTATGACGATGCCTATCAATTCATGCTCAAAAAAGGGACAGAACTGGGCCTTACCGTTTCCAACCAACAATAAATTGGTGCAACCCTAATCTAACCCCGATTAAATTTCCTTATACTGCATCCCCAAAATAATCCGGGTCCTTAATCAAAGCAGGATATGAAAAACCAAAATGTTATTTTCTGGTCATTCACCGTGGCCCTTGGAGGCTTCCTATTTGGATTCGATACCGCTGTGGTCTCGGGCGCAGAGGGGGCTATTCAAAAAGAGTGGGGATTAAGCAATACCATGGTCGGTCAAATGGTAGCTATGGCACTCTACGGCACAGTGATCGGTGCACTGCTCGGCGGTTGGCCCGCAGAGCGCTTTGGCCGCAAGATCAGTTTGTTCTGGATTGGAGTGCTGTACCTGGCCTCCGCAGCCGGATCCGCCCTTGCACCAGATGTATACAGCCTGATGGCCTTCCGTTTTGTGGGAGGATTGGGTGTGGGTGCTTCCTCTGTAGTCGCACCTATGTACATCACAGAAATAGCCCCCAAAGAGCAGCGGGGACGATTAGTCGCCTTTTTTCAATTTAATATTGTACTGGGCATCATGGTGGCTTATATTTCCAACTGGCTGATTGGCAGCGGGTCCTGGCGGGTTATGCTTGGCGTAGAAACGCTCCCGGCTATTGCCTTCGTCCTCATGATCCTAAAAGTCCCGCGCAGCCCGCGCTGGCTGGTCGTCAAACGGGAAGCACACGACGAAGCGCTGGGTGTTTTACAACGGATCAATCCGGAAACCGCCACCCGGGAATTGCAAGCTATCGAACATGCGCACAAAACGGCGCGCGCGGGTGGCCTCCGGGCCTTCCTGTCGGGCATTTACAACCGACCTATTCTGCTCGCCTTCTTATTTGCGTTCTTCAATCAAGTCTCTGGCATCAATGCTGTGATTTACTACGCCCCCCGCATTTTCAAGCTGGCGGGGCTGGAGGAAAGTGCCGCTCTCCTGGCGAGCACCGGGATTGGTACCGTCAACTTGGTTTTCACCCTCATCGGCATGTCGCTGATCGATAGCTTTGGGCGGCGCAAGCTGATGTACATCGGCTCAATCGGGTATATCATTTCGCTCTCAGCAGTAGCCTATGCTTTTTACGGGGAGGTTTCCGGTGGCTATACGGTGCCCATCTGGCTGTTCGTCTTCATTGCCTCCCACGCTATCGGGCAGGGGGCGGTGATTTGGGTCTTCATTTCTGAAATTTTCCCTAATGAGGTCCGCAGCTTTGGGAACTCCCTGGGCAGCGGCACACATTGGGTCTTTGCCGCCCTCATCGCCGGCACTTTCCCTTATCTGACCGGGGTGATGGAAGAGTTCGCTATTTTTGCCCTCTTTGCAGGGCTGATGGTCCTGCAATTGTTATTTGTAGCCTTTATGATGCCCGAAACCAAGGGGATATCTCTTGAAGAGTTACAAGAACGTTTGATGAAGAAATAATCTTACCTTTTATGAGTGTGGTCAGCTTTGGAGAAGTACTTTGGGACATGCTGCCTGCCGGCAAAAAAGCCGGTGGAGCACCGATGAACGTAGCCTTCCACCTGCGAAACTTCGGGTTCAAGACCCAACTCATCAGCCGGATCGGGCAGGATGCGCCCGGGCAGGAACTGCGCTCTTTTCTGGAGACGAAAGGGATTGACCATCGCCTGGTACAGGAAGATCCCAGCCACCCAACGAGCACGGTACAGGTCACACTGGATGAAAACGGGCACGCTTCTTACGAGATTGTTCAGCCCGTCGCCTGGGATTTCATCACCGCCTCCGCAGCAGCAGAACAGGCCGTTGCAGGAGCCAAAGCTCTGGTATTTGGCAGCCTCGCTGCCCGTCAGGAAAGCACTCGTTCTACCCTCCTGCATTTACTGGAGCATGCACAGCTGGCCGTTTTTGACGTCAACCTGCGCCCGCCTCACTACACTACCCAACGGCTGCAAGACCTGCTCGCCCGGGCGCACCTGGTCAAAATGAATGAAGAAGAGCTGGCCATCATCGCCACCTGGTACACGGACAGCCCTTCGGAAGCAGAGCAGATGAGAGCTGTTTTAGCTGCCCACCGCCTGCAAGGGCTCCTGGTCACCAAGGGTAGCGAGGGCGCTGCCTGGATGAGCCCGGGTGGGACTTACCTCCAACAACCGGTATTCCCGGTGCAGGTGGCCGACACAGTAGGCAGTGGCGATGCCTTCCTCGCTGGCTTTCTCAGTCAATACCTGCATAAAAAAGCCGTGCCTGACTGCCTGAAATTTGCGGCAGCAGCCGGTGCGCTGGTCGCCACACACGAAGGCGGCACCCCTAATCTGACTTCCGGAGACATTCTCCAATTCATAGCTCGTTAACGCTTCAATTATGCATCGTTTTGGATCCGCTTTTCTTTTCGGTGGCTTACTTTTGCTCACGCTCACTCATTGCAACACGCCCACAACTACAGATAATATGGCACAGGAAAACGGCACTTATCAGGAACCACACCGCCCGCAGTTCCACTTCTCGCCGGATAGCATGTGGATGAACGACCCCAACGGCATGGTGTACTACGCAGGCGAGTACCACTTGTTTTACCAATACTATCCGGACAGTACCGTTTGGGGCCCGATGCACTGGGGCCACGCGGTTAGTAAAGACCTGATGCACTGGGAGCACCTGCCGGTTGCCCTGTACCCGGACAGTCTGGGCTATATTTTCTCCGGCAGTGCGGTGGTGGACCAAAATAATACGAGTGGGCTGGGTGAGCCCGGCCGGCCACCACTTATCGCCATTTTTACGCACCACGATCCCGTGGGCGAGGCTGCCGGCACCAATGATTATCAGTACCAGAGTATTGCCTATAGCCTGGACAAAGGGCGCACCTGGACCAAATACGAAGGCAACCCGGTACTGCCCAACCCTGGCATGAAGGACTTCCGCGACCCTAAGGTATTCTGGCACGGGCCAACTGAAAAGTGGGTCATGATTTTTGCAGCGAGCGACCACATCAAGATCTATAACTCGCCAAACCTCATTGACTGGGCTTACCAAAGCGAGTTCGGGCAGGGTATTGGCGGGCAGGGCGGCGTTTGGGAATGCCCGGACCTGTTCCCACTTGAAGCAGATGGAGATACCACCTGGGTCATGTTGCTGAGCATCAACCCCGGCGCACCAAATGGCGGTTCCGGCACCCAGTACTTCCTGGGCAATTTCGACGGCAAAGCATTTAATATGCATTCAGCTTTCGCCGAAAAGGTAGCTGCTGACACCGCTTCCGGCAATCCATTCTGGATCGATTACGGGCGGGATAACTACGCCGGTGTTACCTGGTCGGATATACCCGCAGAAGACGGGCGGCGTATATTCATCGGCTGGATGAGCAACTGGAACTATGCTAATGTGGTGCCTACCGAACGGTGGCGGAGCGCTATGACCCTGCCCCGGACGCTTACCCTTCGGAATACCTCAGCAGGCCAATTGCTCTGTGCACAACCCGTGCAGGAGTCTACGCGCATTGTGCAGTCGCCTAAAGCTATCCCCCCCCAAAAGGTAAGCGGGCAGCTCGATCTCAGTCGCCTGCTTTCAGCCCCCTCTCCTACCCTGCACCTTGGTCTGCAGTTGTCCTGGGCGGCGGGTGAACAACCGGAGCGCATTGCCTTAGCTCTTTCCAATACCAAAGGGGAAGCTTACCGGATCTGGCTGGAAGGCAACACTTTTTATGCCGACCGCAGCAACGCCGGTGAAACAGCTTTTGAGAAAGGCTTCGGCAGTACCGCCAAAGCCCCGCGTTGGCCTGACCATCAAACTTTAGAGCTGGAGATATGGCTGGATGTAGCCTCAGTAGAGCTGTTTGCTGACGGGGGCGCAACCAACCTGACAGAGATTTTCTTCCCTAATGTCCCTTTTACACAAGTTACACTGGAAGTCGAAAACGGTGAAGTGGAAATAAAGGAAGGGAAGATCAGTACGGTGAAGTCCGTCTGGCTATAAAAAAACCGCACAAACACCGGGATGGTTTTGGACCCTCGAAGAGACATGGATAAGGCCGCCGGTGTGGTTCAGTAATCCCCTTGTCGCCGAAGCGAATCCCGGTAAAACCGGGACTGAGGCCCGCCCTAGTCACACCAAGTCGTACCCTAATATGGTTAAGATGTAGAGTCAAAACTTTTGGTGCCTGTACGGTTTGGGTGGGTCGTTTCCCTAAGGAAAATACACAGCCCGAGCGGGGATGATTTACAGTGCCCCAGACCTGCGGTGCGGTGCAGCCTTTCGGCAACCCGATACCCAAAGATAAGGATTAATTCTATGCACTAAAAGCGGTCTGTGGGCCTTAACAAGACAATATTACTTTGCGGTGATACGTAAGCGGCCCGCATTGTCTAACTGCGGCTCTCCATCCGCTATCAATTCCGGGCGGCTTTAGGCTTAATATTTAACCGAAGGGAAACCACATGAGAGTAGGTGCTTTCTTCAGCGCCCAGGTCAGTATAGGCATAATCCACGGTCAGTCCGGAAACCCGGAACCCCACGCCCAAACTAGGCCTGACTTTCAGGTTTTCCCCACCATCAAAATCCGTAATCTGCTGGAACTGACTGACCCCCGCCCTTAGAAAAACAAAGTTTTTGTAATCCGCTTCCACTCCGCCGGCCAGGTCCATGCTTATAGGATCAGCAGAGAGCAGGGTGTTTCGCGCGCCATCGGTGGTGAAGATGAAATTAGCCTCCGGCATCAGCCCCACATTCCCAAACTGGAATCGGCGGGCAGCGCCTAACAAGATTTGCGGGCGGGTAACTTCCACACTGTTGATGGGCACTTCGTTGTTGGTCAGCTCCAGCACCTCCCGCTCATCCTCTGAGAAGCTGAACGACCAGGCGTTGAAAGTGGAGGTCACGTCTTTGGCCACCAGGCCGAAGTTCCAGTCTTTGATGCGGTACTGCAGCCCGGCATCCAGCCCAAAGCCCCAGGAATTGGCAAAGGGGCCGATGCGCCGGTGGATGACTTTGATATTGGCACCGCCCAGCAATTGCCCTTTTTTGACTTTAAAAGGCTTAGCGTAGCTCATCACAAAAGCATAATCTGCCGCCGAGAACTCGGTGACGTTGTCGAAGTTGATGGTGCCATCGGTGTTGTATAGAGATAGGGTATTGGGGATGCCGTCAATGCCGAAGCGTACCAGCGACAGGCCAATGCGGTTGCCATTGGCGAGCGGGGCGGTGAAGCCCAGGTAATCGAAGTTGGAGACCCCCGCAAACCATTCGGCATGCATAGCACTCAGTTGCAGCCCATCGTCGGGTTGCAAGGTAGCCAGGCCAGCAGGGTTCCACATGCCCGCGGTCACATCATCTACACTGGCTATCACCGCGGTGCCCATACCATGTGCCCGTCCGCCCACGCCGATGGTGAGAAATTCGTTGCTGTATTTTTGTGCCTGCCCTGAAAAGCCTAGAAGGAGCCCTGTGGTCAGGAAGAGTAGCGTTCTGTACATAAGCTAGTTTGCGTTTGCTGCCATTTGAAACGCAATAATACGGGTTTGCGTGTGGTGTTAAGACTGGAGATGAAGGTTATTTTGCAGAAATGCCCAGCGTATTACACTCCATTACGGCTTTACAAACTGCCGAATATGCTGCCTATGCGCTCCTACCCAGTGTACCCAGTATGTTCCGGCTGGCAGACTGCCCAACGGAAGCTCATACACACTGCCCGGGGCTACCTGAGCCCGGTAAACTTCAGTACCCGTGTCGCTGAAAATACGCAGGAGCCCTTCCTTTCCGGAATCCTGCCCATTGACTTGAACGTAGAGCCTTTCTTTGGCGGGATTGGGCCAAATTTTCAATTCGGATACAGCCATGGCAGTTGAGAGAACGTTTGTGACCAGCCCCTCCCCTTCTGCAATGTAATAATGCTGATCAACCGCAAGCCCTTCATAAGTTTCTACTGCCCCATTCGGCCAGCGGATGGACAACCGGTCGATAAGCGTGGCGTCCCCCAGCCCGAAGTGTAAGGTAAAACTGTTTTGGGAGGCATAGCCCATGCCTGCGCAGACTTCATCCATTTGCACCTGCCCGTTGGCTTCCACCGTAACCCGCGCACCGATAGCGGCAGTATTGCTTTCCGTACCCCGCAGGCGTACTTTGACGAAGTGGTGCCCGTTTTCGGTGCTGTTCAGAAAAAGCTGATTGCCGTCCTGAGAACCGGCATTGACGAGCAGCAAATCTGGTTTCCCATCGGAGTTGACATCACCCGTAGCGACGCCGTAGCCAGCCATCGGGCTCGACAGGGGGGTCCCTTCACTGACGACTTCAAAAGTCGTATTCCCCAGATTGCGGCACAGCAGATTATCGAATGGGGCGAAGTAGGTGTCGTTGGATACATAAATATCGCTGTGGCCATCGTTATCGTAATCCAGGAAGACTGTGCCCCAGCCCATGCCCAGGTCATCCACCCCGGCCGGGCCACCGATTTCTGAAAAGGTGCCATCCCCATCGCTGAGCAGCAGGACATTCTCATACAGATTGGTGATGTACAGGTCGAAGAAGCCATCGTGGTTGATGTCCGCAAAATCTACGCCCATGCCCTGAGCAGCGATATTGGCCCCGGCAGCCACTGAGACGTCCTCGAAGTGCCCGGTGCCATCATTACGGTACAAGATATTGGACTGATTGGCATCGTGAGTGAGGTAAAGGTCGAGGTCACCATCGTTGTCATAGTCAAAAAACAGGGACCCCATAGCGATACCAAAGTCCTGAGCATTGGCGGCGGCTGTGATATCGGTGAAGGTACCATCGCCGTTGTTGTGGTACAGGTAATTGGTCGCGGCAAGGTTTGCTACGTACAAATCGATGTAGCCATCCCGGTCCACATCTCCCCAGAGGACCGCCCGGGTGCGGTGCCCGGAGTTGACGCCTGCACTTGCGCTGATATCAGTGAAGGTGCCATCGCCATTATTGTGGTATAAGATATTAGGCTCGTCGCGGTTGCCCAGGTAAAGATCGAGGTGCCCGTCATTATCGAAATCGCCCCAGGCACTCACATTGGTCGTCCCGACATGCGCAATACCCGCCTGCGCGGCCACTTCCGCGAACTGCCCGTTGCCGATCGCCTGGTAAAGCAGGTTGGGCGCATTGTGGCGGGAGATGTAAATATCATCTGCCCCATCCCCATCGTAATCGCCAAAGGCAACGCCAAAGTTCCGGCCGGGATGGTCAATGCCTGCCGAAGCGGAGCCATCAAAGAAAAGGGGCTGTGCGGGCAGCAGCCTTACCATTACAACAAGCAGTAAAAAACACAATCGAACCATAAGCCCTGCATTTCACTTTTCTGAAAAGTAGCAAAACTTCGTCAATGAAAGGATATCCATCCGGCTCAAAACCATACATTTTGACTCGTGAGATACGATTTTTGACCGTTTTAGGGGAACCTTGTCTTGGATCGCCCGGGAAAGGCTGAGGCTAAGGTTAAGGTTGAGCGCCCAAGCGCCGCCCGCAACGCAGCGACAGCTTACTGTCGCCTCCAGGCCCCACGAGCCATGTTCGCCAGGATGAAGACCGGCAACGCTCGCCACTTTTACATTTTATATTCTCCCGGTTTATATTTTACATCAAAGCGCGCCCGGCGAAGGGAGTGCGCCGGGCGAGAAAGCCACTCCGACCGGCAACGCTCGCCCAACGCCGGGGGCACTCCTTTCCCCCGGCGTTCTATCTCAAGCACGCCCGGCGAAAGGAGTGCGCCGGGCGAGGCTGCCACTCCGACCGGCACCGCT
>NZ_JAVJSK010000098.1:0-52177 GCF_040219495.1 Phaeodactylibacter sp.
TTCGAAGTTCCGCATTCTCATGCTTACCTTCTAACAAAACAGTGTCAATGAACTTTCTGCCCTCAATTGGGCGTATCTTTAAGCAGCTCTTCAGCCGCTCTAAAATCTTACCTGAAAACCAGCGCTCATCTGCGCTGCCCAACCTTTTTCTCAAGGCGGACTGCAAAGATACGCTGACTTTTCATTTCTGCAAACTTTCTGAGGCTTTTTATTCCAACTTAGTGCCGTGTGCACCTTGTTCTAAAGAACCCTATCCCGAAAGTTAGCCGCTCCTCTTTAAAAGCGAGTGCAAAGATAAAACCTGATATTGAAATTACCAAATTTATTTTGCTCCTTTTTTCAACCGCTCCTCAGAACGCTGCCTCTCTTGCGAAGCGAATGCAAATGTAGGGCGTTTTTTTATTTCTCGCAAGTGACTTCCGCTTTTTTCTGAAAGGGTAAAAGTATGATGAACTGACTTTGTTTGGCGCTGAACCGGTTTTCCGGAAAATTAAATACGGTCATGAGCCTAAGACCTCATGGCGTTTGGAGAAGGGGGAACCGTAGCGGCGTAAATTTTTTTTCTGCTATTCCCAATTACTCCATAGTATATAGTACAACCCTAAAATGGATCAATTCCGGGAGCGTAATAGCCCACCAACTCAAGGTTTATGAACTCTATTCTGGCAAACTATAGCATCTCTTACACCTCCGCCAGGTATTCATGGACAAACTTGATGGCCATCGCCCCCTCTCCTACGGCAGAGGCTACACGGTTCATAGCGCCGGCACGGACATCACCGGCTGCGAAGATGCCCGGCACACAGGTTTCCAGCAAATAGGGCTCCCGGTCTCGTTTCCAGATTTTGGCGAAAGCCGGATCCACCATAAGGTCATTGCCCGTTTTGAGGTATCCCTTTTCATTGCGGATGACCTGTCCTTCCAGCCAATCGGTATAGGGGCGGGCACCGATGAAAATAAACAAAGCATCAGCTGGAACTTCGTAAGAAGATGCGGTTTCCATATTTTCCAGGACCAGTTGCTGCAGATGGCCATCGCCACGGGCCTGCACGACCTGCCGGCGACCCTGTACCTCAATATTGGGAATGGCATCAATCTGATCGATCAGGTAAGAGGACATCGTAGCGCTCAGGTCCGGCTTACGAATGAGGATGTGCACCGATTTGGCAAACTGCGACAAGTAGACAGCGCCTTGTCCGGCGGAGTTGCCCCCTCCAACGATGTAGACATCTTTCTCGCGGCAAGCATTAGCCTCCGTCATTGCGGCACCGTAGTAGATACCCGCGCCGGTGAGATCCGCTGCCCCTTCAGCCGGGAGCTTACGGTAGTCGACGCCTGTGGTAATGACAACTGCCCGGGTATTGATGGTGGAGCCGTCTGCCAGATGGATGGTTTTATACTGTCCATCGGTGGCAATACTGCTGACCTCTTGGGGAGATAAGAATTCCACGCCAAAACGAGTGGCCTGTGTGATGGCACGGCGGGCAAGTTCAGAGCCGCTCAGCCCTTTCGGGAAACCGAGATAGTTTTCTATCCGCGAGCTTGTCCCTGCCTGCCCGCCCGGTGCCCGGCGTTCGATGAGCAGGGTCTTCAGGCCTTCTGAGCCTCCGTAAACGGCAGCTGCCAGCCCGGAAGGCCCGGCACCAACGATCACCACATCATAAAGATCAGATTGGGCATTAGGGTGCAGCCCGATTTTGGCAGCAATCGCTTGTACCGTAGGGTCTGCAATCGCACTGCCATCTTCGAAGAAAACAGCGGGCAATGTTTTGGCAGGGATACCATGCAAGTCGAGCAGTTCCTTCGCCTCCGGGCTCGTCTCTATATCGAGCCATTGATACGGCAGAAGGTTGCCCGCCAGAAAGTCCTTGACCTGGTGCGACTTGGGCGAATAGTTGTAGCCCACCACACGAATGCCCCGGAATTTAGGCTTAAAGCCCTGCTGCCACTCATCAAGCAGGTCATTGAGGACAGGGTACAGGCGTTCCTGTGGCGGGTCCCAGGGTTTGAGGAAATAGTAATCCAGCTGTACGTCGTTGATCGCTTTGATCGCTGCATCGGTATCAGAGTAGGCGGTCAGGAGAACGCGCTTGGCGTCCGGAAAAAACGGGCGGGCGCGCTCGAGGAACTCCACCCCAAGCATTTCCGGCATACGTTGGTCCGAGATAAAAAGCGCGACAGCTTCGCCCTTTTTCTTTAGTTCTTCCAGCGCCTGCAGCCCTTCGTTAGCACTTTCGGTACTGATAATGCGGTACTCTTCCTTGTAGGCATTACGCAGGTCTCGTTTTAGTGCTCGGAGTACCTGAGGGTCATCATCAACGGAAAAGATAATAGGTTTGGTCTTGCTGGCCATTAGTGTTTGATTTTATGCACTGGGGAAACAGAGGGTAAATACGGTACGCCCCGCCTGGGAGTCCAATTTGATACTTCCTTTATGCCGTTCTACAATTTTCTGGACAATATCCAGCCCCATGCCCGTACCTTCGCCCATCGGCTTGGTCGTGAAAAAGGGCTCAAAAATCCGGGTCTGGTCTTCTTCGGATATGCCACTGCCGTTGTCTTCAATTTCCACGCATACGTACTGCCGGTCGGGATAGGTCCGGATCGTCAAACGCCCGCCGGGCTGCATAGCATCAATAGCGTTTACGATAAGGTTCGTCCAGATTTGATTGAGCTCTCCGGCAAAACCTAAAACTGCCGGCGCGTCTTCGCAAAATGCCTTCACCAGTTCGATTTGTTTGCCTTTCAGCTGATGCTTAAGCATGATGAGGGTGTTCTTAATGCCCTCGTGGACATCCACCGGTTCCAGTGCAACACCCCGGTCCATGTGGGAGTAGTTTTTAACGGAACCAACCAGGCTGGAAATACGGCTGGACGCTTCATTGATTTCTTCCACGAGGCGTTCCATGCTGAGGGTACTCTCCAGCCACCACAAAATGGAAGGCAGGGGCCGGGCACCCACTATTGCTTCAACCTGTTCCAGTTCTTCCACCGTCATACCAAAGTCGACGAAAGTTTCGACAATGTCCTCGGCCCCTTGAATGTCATGGTCTTCCAGCCAGTCGAGCATATCATCGCTGCGTGCTTCCCGCTCCATCAGGCTAAGGGAAAGCCCCGGCCCAGCTCCTATTTTGGAAAAGAGGATCGCATTGATCTGGTCGGTTTGTTCGGGCGTAATGCGCATGGTCATGATGGCTTTGAACTTTTCCGGTGTGGAATGCACCTTTTGGTAGAGTTCCTGTGCATTACGGACCATAGCGGAAGCTGGGTTGTTGAGTTCGTGCGCGAGCCCGGCAGAGAGTTTGCCGAGTGCCATGAGCTTTTCATTCTGGAAGCGCAGAGAGGCGAAGTCCCGCACCCGGTCGCTCATACGGGCCACGAGCGCTTGTGTAAGCGCATAGCTCCGGTTGACCATTTCGGTAAAGTGTTGGCGATGAAGCTCCAGCACGTAGGTAGGCTCAAGGGCGATGCCCTCAGCCCGGGCTTCGGTCATCCGCGAAAAGGGGAGCACCCCGGTGATGTAGCCCGTTTCGTAAACGCCCAACTCCTGAGACTGCCCGTTGCGGTGGACCCGGACGATGAATTTGCCCTGCACGATAATTTGCATGTGGTCTACGGCGTCTCCGTTACAGAAGATGGCCTGCCCGGTATCATAGAATTGGTAATCGGCAGTATCGATCATCCATTGCAGGGCATCAGCTTTAATATCGGAGAAGGTGTCGAAGGCTTGCAATTGCTGAAGCAAGTCTTGAGGTTTAGGAGCTATGGGCATTGGGTTTTGTGATTGTGGTGTAAATATAGGTACATTGCGATAATAAAAATGGTTGCACCCTATGAGCCAGTCTAAGGAACTGGGCGAGAAGCCCATCGGTCCGCTGTTGCGGAAAATGGCAATCCCTGCTTCCGTGGGTATGCTCGTGATGTCCATTTACTCGATTGTGGATACGATCTTCGTCGGGTTGTGGGTAGGCACGCTGGGCATTGCGGCTATTACGGTAGTGATGCCTATTATGTTCCTCATTTCCAGTATGGGGATGGCGATTGGCGTGGGTGGCAGTTCGATTATCTCCCGGGCACTCGGCAGGGATGACCACGACAAAGCCTGCAAGGTATTTGGCAACATGGCCACGCTGACCATCCTGCTTGTGGTCATTTTAGGTATAGGGCTTTCGTTTTTTCTCACCCCGGTGTTGCAGCTTTTTGGTGCGCAGGGCGATATTATGGAGCCGGCTAAATCCTATTTTACGATCGTGCTGCTTAGCGTTCCCGGGCTGGCTTTTGCCATGATGGGCAACAACGTCATGCGGGCAGAAGGCGAGCCCAATATGGCGATGTTCACGATGATGGTACCGGCTGTGGCCAACCTGATTCTGGACCCCATTTTCATTGTGTGGTTAGGCTGGGGCATAGAGGGAGCAGCCTGGGCCACTACCCTCGCCTACTACGCAAGTGGCGGCTTTACACTTTGGTTTTTTCTTTCAGGAAGATCAGAGCTCAAGCTCTACCGTAGTAGCATGGCGCTTGAACTTGGGCTTGTGCGGGAGATCTTCAGTATCGGCATTGTGACACTAGCCCGGCAGGGCACGATTAGTTTACTGACCATTGTACTCAACCGTACGCTATTCCAGTATGGGAATGAAGTGGCAGTAGCTACGTACGGCATCATCAACCGCGTGATGATGTTTGCTAATTTTCCAGTATTGGGCATCACACAGGGGTTTATGCCGATTGTGGGGTACAACTACGGCGCGGGCAAACAGAAGCGGGTGCGCCGCATTATCAATTATTCGATCAGGAGCGGGACGCTGATTTCACTGGTTCTGTTTGCAGGGATCCTGTTCTTTGCCGAGCCTATCGTAACTATTTTCACCAATGACCCGGCCCTGATCGAGCAAACCCCGAGGGCACTCATTCTAAGCTTTCTGGCAGTGCCATTGATCACAGCGCAGCTGGTCAGTTCTGCCTACTTCCAGGCGATAGGTAAAGCCTGGCCGGCGCTCATGCTGACCCTCACGAAGCAAGGTTTTTTTCTCATCCCTTTTGTGCTGATATTGCCTCCGTTCTTTGGGCTAGATGGGGTGTGGTACGCTTTCCCTATCTCCGATGTACTGGCGGTGGCCGTGACTTATGGGTACTTAAGGTATGAATTGAAGCGGAGAGCGCCGCATGAGGTAGAAGGCGCCAGTATATCTGGTAAGTCCTAGTGCTTTGTAAAGTTTGAAAAGCTGGGTTTCCAGAGATGAGCAGAAGGAGCCCCCCCTGGCTATGGATAACATGCGACTTCTCCGAAGTCGACCTCCTTTGTTGCTGCCAAGGTTAAAAAGGTGTGACTTCTCCGAAGTTTTGCAGTGCTTACTGGCATGGCTCCACTTTTTATTTCATACTTGACAGAGCACTAGTGTAAGCCCTGGTATAAATCCGCCCCGGCGAACTCAAAGTCCCAACACGCTCTTAGAGTTATTGCACCGTAACCGGCAGGGTCTGTACTTGCTCCTCGCCCTGCAGGCGGAGGTAGTAAGTTCCCGCCGCCCATTCGGTGACATTCACCTCAAAGGAAGTGGGTGCTTGCTTTAGGCTACGGCTGAAAATTTGCTGGCCGTTTACTCCGAAGGCAGTCAGGGTTATAGGCCGGCCCTGCCATGCTCCGAAGTCAATCCGGAGCCAGTCTGCTGCCGGGGACGGGAAGGCATTCGCGAAAGCTACGGTTGCAAAGCCGTCGGCGCTGACTACCACTACGGATATCTCGGTACAGCTTATATCGCTGCCTGCACTGTTCATGGCGGTCAGGCAGACGTTGTAGGTGTTATTTGCCGTGTAGGTGTGGGTTGGGTTTTGCAGGGTGCTGCTATTGCCATCACTAAAATCCCAGAACCACTCAGTGGGGTTATTGGCGGAAGCATCGGTGAACACAAGCGTACCTTCTCCCTGGTCTTCAAAAGTAAAACTAGCGGTGGGTGGCAGTATGACCACAACTTCCTGGCAACTAATATCACTGCCTCCCAGATTAGTGGCAGTAAGGCAAACGGTATAGGTGCCGGGGGCGCTGTAGGTATGCAGTAGGTTTTGCTCCGTACCCGTGTTGCCATCGCCAAAGTCCCAGGACCAGCTGAGGGGTATATTGGTGGAAGCATCGGTAAACTGTACCTGCCCATCGCTGAGCAGCTCCGCAGAAAAATCAGCGACCGGGGGTTGGTCACTTGGATTAATAGCGGCAAGGTAAGTGGCAGAGATGGGGTTGCCATCTACGTCAAAGTCGACGCTGCATACGGTGCCTACCCCATCAGCACCCCACCATTCGTAGGAGACAGTCGTGTTTTCAATTACATCGATCAGGATAAAACTGCCGAAGATTTTCACGTAAATAGAGTCGGCTGTAGTAATGACACTACGTTGTCTCAGTACTTCAAAGGTACCCGCAGGAACCGTAATTTCACCAAAGGCATCCACCTCAGCTTCCACCGTACCCCCTCCAATCAGGCGAACCGAGTCAGCTCCGAAAGTGCTCCCGTCTATTTCCAGCTGATAGCTAAATTCATCTTCAAATACCGACCCGTAAGTAGCGGGCAGGGTAAGTAGTTGCTGTTGATTTTCGAAAGCTACCGTAAAAATAGTGCCGTCCGGGCCGGGTGCCGACCCACCTGCAGCAAACAAGGCATTAGGGGTGACTTCAGCAAAGCTGTACAGGTCATTGCTGCCTTCAAAGGCGAAAGTGGCTGTGGGAAAAAGATCAGCAGCCGGTGTTTCGGAAGGCATGACGACCGTATTGGTGAATACTTCATCGGCATCAAAATTGAGGAACGACCAGGTTTGAGCATCAGCGCTGGCCGGGCCTACATCAACGCTTGTCAAGAGGGTATCCACGGCATTGGCGTAAACTTCACCAAAGTCGGGTATATCATCGGCAGTGAGGGTTATCTGCGCCGTAGCACCAATAGAAAGGAGACCAAAAAAAAGGAGGAGGATGGAGCTCTTGAGTTTCATAGTTCAGTTTTTGGTAATTTGTTCCAATATTTTGGAGCGTTGGTACCGATGCAATACAGGATCGAAACGAACGGAAGCCCCAAAATTACATTTAATTACCTTCAAATTCAATTTGCCGATGATGCCACGCTACCTGATCCCCCTCTATTGGACCCTTGCACTATTAGAAATCTACGGGGAGTATACGCTTACCGAACCAGTTATTTTGACTGTGAAACCGCTTTTGCTGACGGTTTTGTCGCTTTGGTTCTACCTGGAATGCCGGCCAATGGGCAGCCGCTTCACTGGGTTGGTACTGGCCGGGCTGATCTTTTCCATAGGTGGGGATACCCTGCTGATGTTTGTGGAGTACGGGCCCCGGGCTGAGCAGTTTTTCCTGTTTGGGCTCGGCAGCTTTCTCGTCGCACAGGTAAGTTATGCAGTCGCTTTCTGGACTTATCCGGGTGCAAAATCCGGAGACATACGGCAGAAGCCCTGGCTTGCCCTGCCCTTCCTGCTCTACCTCCTGGGTATATTAGGCATGCTCTGGGCAGGCATCCCGGAAAGTATGAAAGTGCCGGTTGCGGTCTATGCCACCGCGATCGTCACCATGGCTATGGGCGCCTTCAACCTGCGGGGGCTGCTGAGCCGGGAGCATTTTCTGGGGCTCATGGCGGGCGTTCTGCTTTTTGTGCTTTCCGACAGCCTGATTGCAGCTAATAAATTTGGTCAGCCGGTGCCCTACGCGCGGGTGCTGATCATGAGCACGTACTTGCTGGGGCAGTATTTGATTGCACGGAATGCAGCGGCTATCCGCCCGGAAAAGCAGGCAGGTTAGCAGGCTTGAATGATATATACATAGCTTTTGGTACCCTGTAGAGGGCTTCACCGTGCCATTTGCACCTCTGCACATTTATACCGATATTTAACCAATTGATTGATCTGAACACCAAGCTATGAAATTCAAAATCTTAATCTGCCTGCTCCTCACAGCGGGGGCGCTCTCTGCCCAAAATGGACTGGAAGGGCTCTGGGTAGGCTCCATTATTGAAAAGAGCACTGGCGAAGCGCTGCCGGTTGAACTCTACCTTACTCTTGAAAAAGGCTACATCAAAGGCATGTCTTACATCCACGTTACTAAGGATAGTGTGATAACACAGGAGCTGGTTGGCAAGATGTACCAGGATCGCTCCATCTACATGCGGGAAGTGACCGACAGGGAGTACAGCATCGACAACCTCAACCCTGAGATACTGGAGGGCGGCAAGTATGTGCGCAAATACCAGTTTGAGTTTAAGCGCAGCATCTGGGAGTCTTCGCTCAATGGGTTCTGGCAGGAAGTCACGCCCACGCCGCTTTCTGTAGAGCGGAAGCTCGGCCAGATTAAGCTGGAGCGGAAAAAACAGGGCGACTCGTCAAGGGTATAAAAAACCCCACCCCGCCACGCAGGCGAAGTGAGGGTTTTGCTACTCCTATACCCGAGTTAGAGACACTTAGAGCGAAAATCCTCATTTAGCTTAGGCTAAACTCCGGTTTTCGGGTCTCGTCTAACCAAAAAATTACTAGTTTTCGACTAGAAGACCAAAATCCCAACACGCTCTTAGTTAAGCAGCTCGTAAATACCGGCAATGCCTTGCCCACCGCCCACACAGGCTGTCACCATGCCATATTTGTTGCCACGGCGGCGCATCTCGCTAAAGAGTTGGGTGGAAAGCTTGGCGCCGGTACAACCCAGTGGGTGGCCCAGTGCAATCGCGCCCCCATTGACATTCACGATGTCCGGGTTGAGGCCCGCTTCTCCAATAACAGCCAAAGCTTGTGCGGCAAAGGCTTCATTCAGTTCGATCAGGTCGATGTCATTCAGCTTGAGGCCAGCGTACTTCAACGCTTTGGGGATGGCTACGCAGGGGCCAATGCCCATGTAGAGGGGCTCTACACCCGCTACCGAGCAGGAAACCATGCGGGCGATCGGCTGCAGGTTAAGCTTTTTGACCATGTCTTCACTCATCACCAGGGTGAAGGCTGCTCCATCGGAGGTTTGAGAAGCGTTGCCGGCAGTGACTACGCCACCCTGTGCAAAGACCGCCCGCAACTTGCTTAAGCCTTCCACTGTGGTGGACCGCCGCACGCCTTCATCCATGCTTACAGTATGCTCGGTGCTGACCCGCTTGCCATCCTTTACGTAGACATCTTCCACTTTAACCGGGACGATTTCGTCATTGAATTTTCCCGCATCAATCGCTTGAGCTGCCTTAACGTGGGAGTGGTAAGCGAACTCATCCGCCTGATCCCGGCTGATACCATATTTATTGGCTACCGCCTCGGCGGTCAGGCCCATACTTGCCAGGTAATTGGGCGTAGAAGAAGCCACCTTATAACTCGGTGCCAGCTTGTAGCCCGTCATTGGGATCGCGCTCATGCTCTCCGTTCCCCCGGCGATGTAGATCTCGCCCATGCCGGCCCGGATCTTCGCTACCGCGATGGAAATGGTTTCCAAACCGGAAGCACAGTAGCGGTTGACGGTCACGCCGGGCACTTCCTTGCCCAGCGCGCGCATGGAAATTTGCCGGCCGATCTGCAGGCCCTGCTCGCCCTCGGGGTTGGCACAGCCCACGAAGACATCATCGACCAGCTTGGGGTCGAGCTCCGGGGTTTGTTCCAAAAGATGAGTGATGATGTCCACTGCCAGGTCGTCCGAGCGGTAGTTTTTGAAGCCGCCTTTTTTGGCTTTGCCAACGGCGGAGCGGTATGCTTTTACGATATATGCATCCATGATTTATTCATTTTGAGCTATCGCTTTCGAAGTTAGCGATAGACTTTAATTCAAGAATCTGATTTTCGTCTAGTTCCTCAGCGGCTTATTCGTCTGCAGCATGTGCTGAATGCGCTCCAGGGTCTTCTGCTCACCGCAGAGGCTTAGGAAGGCTTCCCGTTCCACATCGAGGAGGTACTGCTCGGACACCTTCTGCTGCCCGGTGAGGTCGCCACCGCAGAGCACCCAGGCTACCTTATGGGCAATCTTGATGTCGTGCTCGGAAGCATATCGGCCCAGGCGCAGTTCGTTGGCGGCTGCATAAAGCGCTGCCAAACCGGTACGGCCCAGCACGGTGATGTCTTCCCGCTGAATCGGCATGGTGTAGCCGTCGGCAAGCTCCAGTACTTTAGCTTTCGCTTGGGCAATATTGCGGTCAGTGTTGAGTACCACCTGATCCTTCTCTGCCAGCAGGTAGCCATAATCATAGGCTTGGTGGGCAGAAGTCGCCACATTCGCCAGCGCGATGGTTTTGAACTGTTCGATGAGGGTTGGGATTTGCACGTCCCCCTCGAAGAAACGGTCGGAAGCCCGAAGCGCGAACTCCTTGGTACCGCCGCCGCCGGGGATGAGCCCCACGCCTACTTCCACAAGTCCGATATAGGATTCAGCAGCCGCCAGGGTGGCATCACAGTGCATGATGGTTTCGCACCCGCCGCCGAAAACGTAGCCTTGTGTAGCAGCGACCACTGGTACGGAAGAGTACCGGCAGCGCATCGTTGTTTGCTGGAACAGGTTGACCGCCATATTCAGCTCATCAAACTCCTGCTGATAGGCCAGCATAGCGATCATCATCAGGTTGGCACCTACGGAGAAGTGCTGAGCGTTGTTGCCAATTACCAGGCCTTTCCAGTCACCTTCTTCGGCAATTTGGATGGCTTCATTCATACCGCGGAGTACGCCCTCACCGATAGAGTTGTGCGGGCTGACGAATTCCAGGCAGAGTACGCCATCGCCGATGTCGTGCAGGACCACCTCGTTGTTCTTCATCACCGGCGCCCGGTCGCGGTAGTTATCGAGGATGATAAACGCTTCAGCCCCCGGTACGACTTTATAGCTCTTAGACTCCTGATCGTAGTACTTCTTAAGGCCACCTTCGCGCTTATAAAACTCCGTGTGACCGGCTACTGCCATTTCTTTTACCCAGGGCGCGATTTTTTCGCCCTGCTCCTCTGCCAGTTTGATCCCTTTTTCGATACCGATGATGTCCCAGTATTCAAAGGGGCCGACATTCCAGGCGTACCCCGCCTTCATGGCATCATCGATGCTGTAGAGGTTGTCCGAAATTTCAGGTACGCGGTTGGAAACATAAGCGAAGAGGCCGAGCAGGGACCGGCGGACCAGCTCGCCGCCTTTGTCTTCAGCATCAAACATGGCAGCGATGCGCTTATCCTGATCGTCAACCTGCTTGGCCATTTTCAAGCTCGGCAAGTCCGGCTTTTGGCTGGGCTCGTATTCCAGAGTGTCCAGATTGAGGGCAAGGATAACCCGGCGGCCATTTTCGTCTTTTTCTTTAGTTCTTTTGTAGAAGCCCTGCCCGGTTTTGTTGCCCAAAAATTTATTATCGAGCAGGAACTGCAGGTACTTGGGTACCTCAAAGGTGGCCGCCTGCTCGTCATCCGGGCAATTTTGCTTCAGGCCGTTGATGACGTTGGCGGCTGTATCGTGGCCCACGAGGTCGCCCAGGCGGAAGGTCCCGGTTTTAGGCCGGCCAATAATTGGCCCGGTGAGCTTGTCGACCTCCTCGATGCGCAGTCCCAGTTGGGTAGTGAGCTGATAGATTTTCGCCATAGCGTATACGCCTACGCGGTTGGCGATGAAGGCAGGGGTGTCCTTGCAGAGCACGGTTTGTTTGCCCAGATAGACATCGCCATAGTGCATGAAGAAGTCTACTACTGCCGGATCAGTTTCCGGGGTAGGGATAACCTCCAGGAGGCGCATGTAGCGGGGCGGGTTGAAGAAGTGCGTACCGCAGAAATGCTTTTTGAAGTCATCACTGCGGCCTTCCAGCATCATATGTATAGGAATGCCAGAAGTATTGGACGTAATGAGGGAGCCCGGTTTGCGGTGCTCTTCCACCTGATCAAACACCTTCTTTTTGATATCCAGGCGCTCTACGACCACCTCAATGACCCAGTCGCAATCTTTAATTTTAGAAAAGTCGTCATCGAAGTTGCCGGTTGTGATACGGCTGGCGAAATCACTGTTGTACAGTGCTGCCGGTTTACTTTTGATGGCTTTCTTCAGGGCACCATTGACGATGCTGTTGCGTGCTGCGGGGTCTTGCTGTTGGCCTTCCGGCAAATCGCGGGGAACAATATCCAGCATCAGTACCTCAAGTCCGATATTGGCGAAATGGCAGGCAATGCCAGAGCCCATAACACCAGAACCCAGTACGGCTACTTTAGTGATTCTTCTGCTCATTGAGTGATAGATTGGTTTGGTTTGATAGTTTGGAAGCGGTTGTCGTGTCGTGTATCCAACAACCCGGAAATATTTTGGTGCTCCAATATTAGCGAATTTTCGCTAGAAAGGCAAAATAATCACATCAGAGGGCGCTACATTCTGATAATTTCCATTTGTTTGATAATTTGGCGTACTTAGAAAGCGTTGTGCTTTCATTACAGAACAAGTCTGCTGTCCTCCCTTACCGGGAGCAGTCGCACCCACTCAAAACTAAAAACCATAACAGACATCATGCTGCAACACACCTTATTGTTGTTTCAGGAGGCGGAAGGCCTTGACCGGGAAGGCGTTGGCACTCAAAGTTTCTTTGATATTATTACCCAGGGTGGCCCGCTCGGAATCATTATCGTACTCGTGCTACTCGTACTTTCCGTCATGGCCATTTACATCTTTGCCGAGCGCTATCTTACGATTAAGCGAGCCGGGAAGATAGACGAGAACTTTATGAATAACATCCGCGCCAACGTACAGTCCGGCAATATTAACGGGGCCAAAGCTTTGTGCCAGACTACAGATTCTCCCGTTGCGCGTATGGTAGAAAAAGGCCTGCAGCGTATCGGCAAGCCCCTGCGTGATATTGATGCTGCGATTGAGAATGTAGGCAACCTCGAGATTTTCAAACTCGAGAAGAACCTCTCTACCCTGGCCAGTATTGCCGGTGCGGCCCCGATGATCGGGTTCTTCGGTACGGTAACGGGTATGATTCTGGCTTTCTACAAGATGGCAACGGAGCAAAACGTCACACCGGATGTACTCGCGGGCGGTATCTATCAGGCCCTGATCACCACAGCCTTTGGCCTATTCATTGGCATCCTGGCTTTTGTAGGCTACAACCTGCTGGTGGCCAGCGTAGAAAAAGTAGTCTTTAAAATGGAGCGCACTACAGTAGAGTTCATGGACCTGCTGCAGGAGCCGTCCGCCTAAACTGAACAACCAATGGGATTGAAAAAGCGGAGTAAGGTTAGTGCGGAATTCAGTATGTCCTCACTAACAGACATTATTTTCCTACTGCTGATCTTTTTTATGCTGACTTCCACGCTGGTACGGATTCAGCCCTTTGAGCTGCCGAAGTCAGATTCCAAGACCGTGGCCTCTACCTCTATTGTGGTCACCCTGGAAAAAAACGGCCGTACCACGGTCAACAGCAACGAGACAAGCAGTCGCAACCTGGAACGGGCACTGCGTATGGAAGTACGCACCTCCGATAACCGGGATAATGCAGCCATTACCATCGTAGCTGAAATAGGGACCCCATTTGACCGGGTGGTAGAGGTGATGGAAATTGCCAACCGCCTGAAGGTGAATGCGATTATCGCAACAGAGCCACGATCTTAAAGTAGGTTTGGAGCACCTTTGCGTTGTAAATCACCTCCAAACCTACTCTTAACTCAAAAAACGAAGCATGGGCATCAAAAAACGTAGTAAAGTCTCGGCAGAGTTCAGTATGTCTTCATTGACAGACATTATTTTTCTGTTGTTGATCTTTTTCATGTTGACTTCCTCCCTTGTGGCCCCCAATGCCCTCAACCTGAAGCTGCCGAGCAGCTCCCGGAGCAGCGCGCCCAGCAGCAGTCAGGTGGAGGATGTGCGCATTACCCAGTCTGGCAATTACTTTCTGGACAACCGGCGCCGTTCCCTGAGTGACATGGAGCGGGAAATTTCACGGATTTCCAGAAGCAGTAAGCCCAGCATTACCATTTCGCCGGAGCAAGGTACTCCTACTGAGTACGTCGTTGCTATCATGGACCTCGCTATGCGGTACCGGGTAAATGGGGTGTTGGCCACCGAAAAGGATTGACAACAAGCGTTAAGTTTATGTGAACTTGTTGCGCAGAAAGAGGATTTGTGCGAAAAAGGCGTTAGATTGAAAAGATGCCAACCTTAAATTAACAATCATGGCTGTAGATACCCGAGTAACCCAAGAAGACGAGCAGAATAAGAAACGTGGTATGATCATCAGTGTTGCGGTGCACGTTGTGCTCCTAATGCTGGCCGTTCTGCCTTTACTGACCTTCCCGGACCCGCCCCCGGGACAGGAAGGTATCCTGGTTAACCTGGGCCTGCCGGATGTAGGGGAGGGCAGTGAAAACGCCGGCCCCGCGACAGCCGCAGAAGAAGACCCGGTTGAGGTACCGGAAGAGGAAACCGCTCCTCCCCCACCTTCGGAGTCAAAGCCTGAGCCTGAGCCCGAACGGGAAGTGATTACCGCTGACGACAGTGAGGTGGCCATCAGGAAAGAAAAGGAGCGCAAGCGCAAAGAAGCAGATGCACTAAAACGGGAACAGCAGGAACGTGAAGATGCCAAAAAGCGGGCCGAAGCCGAGGCCAAGCGTAAAGCCGAAGAAGCACAGCGCAAGAAAGAAGCCGAAGCCGCCAACCTGAAAGAGTCACTGGGTGGTTTGTTCGGTGATGGTGATGGCAAAGGCAATACTGGTACTCCCGGTAATCAGGGCGACCCCAACGGAGACCCCAACTCCGATATCCTTACCGGGATTAGCACCGGGTCGGGTACTGTAGGCGGTGGACTGGGCAGCCGGGGCGTAGCTGCGACTCACAAACCCAAGGACAACTCTCAGGAGCAAGGCGTTGTGGTGGTGAAGGTTTGTGTGGACCGCAGTGGCAATGTGATCTCAGCAGACTTTACCCAAAAAGGGTCTACGGCAACCAGCTCGCGCCTTAAAAACCTCGCCATCAGCTCTGCCAAGCGCTGGAAATTTGCATCCGGGCAGGTAGACAAACAGTGTGGTACGATTACGTATAACTTTAAGGCACAGTAGGGTTTAGAGCTTGCTTAATAAAAACAGCCCTGAAAATCTTTGATTTGAGATTTTCAGGGCTGTTTTTATTGAGTTAACCTGACCGTTAAATATTTGTCAATATGACTTCCGGGGGGTGTCTTTTGCAAGAATTCGGCGTTATAATAAAGCATCATCAAACCACGCTTTGTTATGACCAATCGTGAAATCCGAGGTATTGCCGGGCAGCTCTTTCTGGTATTTCTTTCCATGCTGCCAATGTATTTCCTCTCAGAGCAAAGCTCAAACGAGCAAACGCCCCCCTCACCTAAAGAAACCGTAGAATCCTACAGTCCGGAGACGGCCTAATCCTGCTTTTCCTTTGTAGCTTTGCTGCCTAATCTGAATTGATATGGCAAAGCGTACCTATGCTGAGACTTTAGCGTTTCTTTTCGAACAGCTGCCCATGTTCCAGCGGGTAGGCCCTATGGCTTTCAAAAAAGACCTGACCAATATAAGGGCACTTTGTGGAGCGTTGGGACAGCCCCAAGAACAGCTGCGCACCATTCATATTGCAGGCACCAATGGCAAGGGCTCTACGGCTCATATGCTGGCAGCCGTACTTCAGGCGGCTGGTTTGAAGGTGGGGCTTTATACCTCTCCTCATTACCGGGACTTCCGGGAGCGCATTAAGGTCAATGGCGAACTGATGAGCGAAGAAGCTGTGATCAGCTTTGTCGAGCAATACGAAGGGTTGTTTTCGGAAATCAAACCTTCCTTTTTTGAGATCACCGTAGCTATGGCCTTCGACTACTTTGCCCGGGAAAAAGTAGACTGGGCAGTGGTGGAAGTCGGTATGGGCGGCCGGCTTGACTCCACGAATATTCTGCAGCCGGAGCTTTGTGTCATCACGAATATCAGTTATGACCATATGCAATTCCTGGGGGATACCCTACCGGAAATTGCAGGCGAAAAAGCAGGCATCATCAAGCTCAAAGTACCCGTGGTGATCAGTGAAACACAGGAGGAAACCCGGGAGGTCTTTGTACAAAAGGCGGCACAGGAAAGCGCGCCCATAATATTTGCCGACCAACGGTATGAAGCACGGCTGGTAAAGCGTGGTTTTGAACTGAGCAGCTATGATGTTTTCAAAATAGGTAAACCGTTCCTTGAAGGGCTGGAGCTAAACGCCTACGGTGATTATCAGCGGAAAAACCTGCAGGCGGTACTGCAAGCAGTGGAGTGGCTACAGCCTATTCTGCCAATTTCTGAAGCGCAACTGCGCAACGGGCTGCGGACATTACGAAAACGTACCCGCTTCCTGGGGCGCTGGCAAGTGCTGGGGCAAGCCCCATTGACCCTTTGCGACAGCGCACACAACGAGGCCGGTATTCAGTTGGCAATGGAAGAGCTCGGGAGGTTGAAATATGAACAGTTACACCTAGTCTATGGCATGGTGAATGATAAAGACCCCGGTAAGGTTTTGCAGTTTTTGCCGACATCAGCTAAGTACTACTTTGCACGCCCCGACATTCCCCGCGGGCTTGATGCAGAAACACTGCAACAAGCTGCAGAAGCAATAGGGCTGCAAGGCGCAACGTACCCGAGTATCCATGCAGCACTGCAGTCTGCCAGAGACAGCGCAGCTCCCAATGACTTGATTTACGTAGGTGGCAGTATTTTTGTAGTCGCCGAAGTGGTTTAGCCCTGTTCTTCCACCGTTTCGTAGCGGACCCGGACGGAATACGCTGTAGTCTCAAGCTTCCCTCTTTTCTTTTCGGCATAGACGGCGGTAAAAACCCCACCAAACAATAAAATTAAGGAAGCATAAAAGACCCAGAGCATGATCACCATGACGGAGCTGGCCGCATCGTAGAGATCCGTAGTTTGAGACTGCTCAATGTAAAAGCTGATACCATAACGGCCAATGCCAAACAGCACAGTCGTGAGCAAAGCACCAACGATCGTATCGTGCCACCTCAGACGGGCATCAGGCAGGTAGCGGAACAGCAGTGTGAATAAGACACTCACCACAACAATAGGCAAGATTACTGATGCAGACTTGGTGATAATCAGAGAAAGCTCGGGGATAAACTGCCCGAAGAAATTGCTGATTACATCAAGTATGGTATCGATGACCAAAGAAACCAACAGGATAAAACCAATGCTAAGCAAGAGCGCAAAAGAAGTGAGGCGGTCGAACAGCATCTTCAGCAGCCCGGACTTATCTGGCTTAGCCTGCACGCCATACATTCTGTTGAGGGCGCGCTGAATGGTGGCAAATACTGTAGTCGAAGTGAAAAGCAGCGCGCCGATGCTCACTGCCGAAGTCACCCAGTTGCCCTCAAACAAACCTATCTGGTCCAGGGTATTCGCCAGTTGTGTAGCGCTATCCTGACCTAACATATCCGCAATTTCACCGAAGATGGTGCTGCGAATGGCATCCCTGTCGTAGAACAAGGTTGTGGAATAGATAATGACCATCAGCATTGGCGGGAGCGAGAAGATGGTGTAGTAAGAAAGGCTGGCAGCGTATGTGAAAGCTTCCCGCTCCGCAAAGCGTTGTACGGATGCCTTTAACACTTGAAAATAAAATTGACCTCCTGATTTCAGGTCGTCCAAACTCATGACGGTGGCGGTTGTTGTTCCTCTTCTGAAGCCTCCCCATCATCGGAAGGGGGAGTATAGTGTTCGTTAATTTTACTGAGCATCTGATCCAGAAACAGCAGCCAGGAGGGTTTATCCGCACTCCCTGCACTTTCGTTGTAGAGCATGGAGGCCAGCCCTCCGGCGCCCAGCGGAATAAGGATTTTACGGATGATATTGCTCTTGATCGTAGCTTCTGTATTCTTGAACCCGGCTCCTAAAGCCTGCCGGGTCACTTTCATCTCAAGCTTTAGCAATTCCTTGCGGCGGTGCAAATCAGACAAGCTCTTAATTTCAATATTGGGTTTCTCAGGCTCCATAAGCTAGTCGTTTTGAAAGAATACTTTGATGATACGGCTTAATATCGGGTTGGTAATGATGAGGCGGCGGAAAATCAGCATGAAAAGCGTAAGCACCGCATACCCTCCACTGATGACCAGAAACGCCTGTGTATAGGAACCAAAACGCTCTCCCAGATAGATACCGAGCGCGAGAGAAGCGAACAGCATAATCATGAGGAACAGTTGTGCGAGCACAAAAATGGTGATGCCTAGCGACAGACTGCGGGAGACCCGTTCAGCCATATCTAACTTGAAGTATTCGAGCTGCTGCTGGAAGTAGGCTTTACTGTAACCGTAGACTTCACCTACAGCCTCAGAAATGGAATCCGTTGGTTTCATGTTGCTTTGGTGCTAATGAGGTGCTATCATGTGGACATCCAATTTACAAAAAAAATGGGCAATTGGAGCGCTTCCAGTTGCCCATCTTATTTGCGAGTACTGTTTAGACAGAGGTACGTTCACAAACGAACAGTACTACTGCTCAACGTTTTCTTTATCGGCTTCCGTTTTGCTTGCTCAGCTCGCGCGCCTTGCGCTGTATATTATCAATGGCATAATTAATACCTGCCTGAAAGTCTTCGCTCGCGCCTTCCACATTACCGGCAGTTTCCTGAAATTGGCTCTTCAGGTTCTCGCTGGTTTTGTTGATGTAGTCGCGGCTCTGCTCATAAGCCTGATTCAGGTTAGAAGACAGACGGTTAGCCTGATCGGAAAGCTTATTTGATAAATCACTTGCATGACGGTTCAGGTTCTCGGAAAGATGCTCGGCTTGTTCTTTTGCCTTATGCCCATACTCTGAAGCTTTATCGGCAGCATCTGTACGCACTTCCCGACCTTTGTCACTGTTCAGCCAGTACCCCAGGGCACCTCCGGCAAATAACCCTAATCCTAATGCTATCTTTTCTTTAGTTGACTTTTCCATGTTAACAGTTTTTTTGGTTTGCAATTAGTTTCAATTCTCTTTCTTCACTTAGAACAATAAAAACCGGGCACACGTTCACTCTCTACCGGACTAATGAGAAAAAAAAACACATTTTGCGTATTATTTTTCCATTTTTGATTTACTTAGCCTTTAGAAAAAGAAATTTTGGTCAATGGAGATAGAAAACTACCTATCCAGGAACATCCGGTTCCTTCGCAAAGCGCGGCACTGGAGCCAGGAAGAATTAGCCAATCAGTTGCAGATCAAGCGCAGCAATATCGCAGCCTATGAGAGTAAGAATGTGGAGCCCCGTCTAAGCCTTATATTAAGGATAGCAAAACTTTTTGATGTCAATATGGCGGAGCTGATACATACCGATATCACCAACAACGGTGGAGTACAGCAGGCTTTCCAGCAACCGGAGCCCGACAATACGCCTCCTCTGTTCTCCGCTGCCCTTAGCGGTCAGGTATCTGCGGAAGCGCTCGACAAATTCGTAGAGCAGTCGCTGAGTGTGCGCAAAATGCTGGAAGGGTTCAAAATTTTCTACGAGTATAAAAAGGAAGCCAACAGCTCCTCTGAAGATTCAGGCAGTGCCGTTGATATTGATAATTTCCTTGACCTTATCGGGCACATGATCAGCCTCAATGAGTCTTTAATTGATCTGCTTCGTCAAAACGAGGGCGAAGAATGACCCATCTCATTCACAAAAAATGATTATATTTAATCACTTTAATCCTATTTAGTCACATCAAGTGCTTTATTTTAACCAAAACCCTTTCAAACCCTTTAATTCAGGCTTTGGCACGGAATTTGCTCTATAGTTTGTGTATTTAATCAACAATTGATCATTAACCAAACTATATATATGTCCACCTTAGAATTCAGTAAAGCATTTAATGGATTGGAAAGCATCCTATTCTCTTTCGCGATGAAGCTTACCCGCAACCGGGAAGACGCAAAAGATCTCATGCAGGAGACCGCCATGCGTGCTTACCGCCACCGCGAAAAATTTACGGTCGGTACGAATTTTAAGAGTTGGTGTTCTACCATCATGCGCAACACCTTCATCAATCAGTATCGTAAAAAGAAACTGCGCCGCAACGTCAATGAGCCTATCGAGAGTTTCCTCTTCGCAGTAGAGAACAAAAACGTCATTCCCAACCGTGGTGAGATGAACATCCGGATGAAAGAGTACAAAACGATCTTTGGCGAGATTGGTAAAATCTACAGCGTGCCTTTCTTAATGTTCTACAAGGGTTATGAATACAAGGAAATTGCTAATCACCTGGAAATTCCGATTGGCACGGTTAAAAGCCGAATCTTCCTGGCGCGTAAGAAGTTAAAAACCATGATCAATAATCGCTATGGCGTACGCCCTGATCACAACGTTTGATTTTTACGAACACCACCTACGAACCGATAAAGACAAAATAAACCCATCAAACATTCGATAATCACAATGATAAGAAACAGGCATTGCTACATGCACCAAAAAAGCCTTCCGGATCGTTTTCCGGAAGGCTTTTTTCAGGACTTGTACTTACGGCTGAAGTAGTTGGAAATCCGGAAACGGGCGTGATCATATTCGTTGAGGAACTTATCGGCATCGCTGTAAACATCACTGCTCAGCAATTCGCTCACTGGCTTTAGGGGCGTAATGTGCTCCATGACGACTTTCAGGACTGCTACAAACGGGAGGGCCAGAATCAGACCGGAAACCCCCCAGATCATGCCGCCGACAAAAAGAAAAACAATCGCCGCAAAAGGGTTGATACTTACACTGCTCCCCACTACTTTCGGCGTAATAAAATTGCCCTCCAGCGTCTGAACACTCATGTAAAGCAAAACGACTGCAGCAGGCTGCCACAGTGTACCGGTAGTTGCCAAAGCATAAACAAAGGGGAACATACCGCCCAGCGTCGTTCCAATGTAGGGTATAATAGCAAGGCAAGCCGCCAAAAAGCCCCAAAATGCAGCATACTTAATACCGATTATCCACAAGCCCAGGCTGTTTAAAACCCCCAAGATCAAGATCACCCCCATCAACCCGAAAAGATATTCTTTAAGTACACGCTCCACCTCCTCCATGATAGATACCGCTTCGTCCCGCTTGGAATGGCTGAATTGCATCAGGAAGAAATTCTTGAAGGAAGTCCGGTACAGCATGATAAAGAAAGTAAACAGCACCGTCAGTAAAATACTGATTAACACATTAGAGCCGGAACTTAAGCTTTGGCCAAGAATCTGAATGGGCGCCTCAATCAGCTTACTGAAATTAGACTTCAGTGACTCTTCGATGCTAAATGTATCCAGATTGACGTATTGCTGTATAAAAGCGATGACCTTCTCCAGGCCGGTGAGCAGCTTTCTGCCAATAGCCGGTATGTCATTTACCACGGTGGCAAACTGTACCGAAAACAGGACCAAAAGCCCGATAAGTGGTAAAACCGCGATCAGCATTGATAGAACAATAGCCAACGGAATGTAGGAAACCACCCGCTCCAGCCTTCTTGAGATCGGCAGCAACAAAAAAGAAAACAAAGCAGCAAAAGCAATGGGCGATAAAATACTCCGCCCGATGATCGTAATGTACCCTCCTATAAAGAGGATGATCAACAGGGAGGACAACCGGTGCAAGTTGAGGGTGTCGTTTTGCATGTAGGTTTAGATTAAAATAGTTGAGTGACTGAAATTCTTTAGTAAGGTATTCCGAATACTACAAAAAAGCAAAGAGCCCTCAGGGAAGCACTTTAAAAAATGAATCCCTGAGGGCTCTTTGTAGCAAAATCAGGCATGTGGCTAGTCCGAAATAGTGCATCGTATTTCATGCCCGAAAGCCTTGGCTTGCTAAACTTTTACGCTCAATGGCTACCGAGACAACCCACTAGCATTAGCCCGCTCCTTTACCCGAACCTTGTCCATAAATTCTACAAGATTCATGTCCGCGTACATCCCATAAGAAGATACGATAGTCCCTTTGTCTCCGCTGTGTGTCTCCACAGCAAAAACAATGGATAAATCACTCGGATTTGACATGCCTTCAAAACGGTGGTATTCGACGATGGACATGTCACCAGCTTTATATTTCTTTTTATTATTGAGATTACGCATCCATTTTTTGCCTTCCAGCTTGAAGTCGTCTTTAAATCCACGCTTTCGGAGGGCGCGGGTGGCATGTGCCACAGAGGTGTATTGATTAAGTTTCATCACATATGCATTTCTGTTTAACCAGATAAAAGCAGAACTTAAATGAAAAGCTATTTTTACCTGACTATCGAATGTTTTTTGTTTGTTGAAGTTATTAAAAACAGGGTGGGAGCTGAGAATCTCCCACCCTGTTAATAAGATCGTTAGGCTGTAACATTAACTTCTTTCTTCGCTTTCCAGGCATCCAACATCCAAGTAGACTTTTCAAGGTCAGCTAAGAATCCGCCTATCATATCGATCGTACCTTCATCTTCCACTTTGTCTGCACTGCGAATAATGTCGCGCATGTTTTTAATCAGGATCCGGTGGTTTTCGAGTACGGTTTCTACCATTTCGAACTCATCTTCAAGGATTTCAGATTCCTCGATTGTTGCACGGTCGAGGTAGGTAGACAGTTTGCTGACCGGGCGCAACCGGAGTGTCAGGACACGCTCTGCTACCTCATCGATTTTCTCACGTGCATCGTCATATAGCTCTTCGAACTTTTCGTGTAAGTCAAAGAAGTTTTCGCCATCTACGTTCCAATGGAAATTCCGCAGGTTCTGGTAATAGATATGATAATTGGACAGTAAGTCATTTAAGCGGTCTACTGTCTTTGCTACTTCTTTACGATCTAAACCTAAGTAATTCATATTCAGTTGTTTCGAATTTTATTTTCATCTATTGAACGGCTAGGCCTTCACCATGTTCGAAACTTCTGAAGTAACGCAGATTACCTCTGGTTATTCCATAAAATCTTTGCGGTTGATATCCAAACGGCGCATTTTAGAAGCCAGCGTTCTCGAATTGAGTTTTAGCAGTGCCGCAGCTCCTTTAGGCCCGCTGATACGCCAGTTGCAACGGCGCAAAGCTTCGATGATGTAGTCTCTTTGCACCTGTTCAAAGGACTTGAAAATTTTGGTGTCTGAATGTTTATCAACCTGTTGATTGGAGGATTTGTGGTAAGCGTCTGATAAGGATAGTGATTTGCCTTTTGAGATGATCACAGCCCGCTCTATCATATTTTCCAGTTCCCGGATATTGCCCGGAAACTCGTACCGCATCAGCTCCTCTAGATCGCGTTGACTAACGTGCTCAATTTGTTTGCTCTGCCTGTCGGCATATTTTTTGACAAAATGCCGCACCAACAGCGGGATATCCTCCCTTCTCTCCCGCAGAGGCAGGTTCTGAATGGGAAATACATTAAGGCGGTAGTAGAGGTCTTCCCTGAACGCTCCTGCATTTACAAGGTCTACGAGGTTGCGATTGGTAGCCGCAACAACGCGGACATCTGTAATCAAAGTCTCCGTACCGCCTACCCTTTCGAATTCTCCCTCCTGCAGGACGCGCAAAAACTTAGACTGTAGCTCAATGGGCAGTTCGCCTACTTCATCGAGGAAGATCGTGCCGCCATCAGCCAGCTCAAAGCGCCCTTTTTTACGTTGATAAGCATTAGTGAATGCGCCTTTTTCGTGCCCAAACAGTTCGCTCTCAATAAGATTGGCAGGCAAAGCCGCACAATTGACCTTGATCATGGGGTCGTCCTTGCGTTTGCTCAAAGCGTGGATCGACCGGGCGAGCAGCTCCTTTCCTGTGCCCGTTTCTCCGATGATGAGCACCGTCGCTTCGGTGCCTGCTACCTGCTCCACCTGATGCAAAACAGTTTTGTAGGCCTTGCTTTCGCTAATGATATTCTCAAAGTTGTAATTGACTTTGATTTCTTCTTTAAGCAGGGAGTTCTCCGTCTTCAGCCGGTCTGAAAGTTCCTTTACTTTATTTAATGCTGCGGATAGTTCTTCGCTTTTGGCTTTCCGGGCGGTAATGTCCCGGAGAAAGGCACAAGCATAGTCTTTGCCTTCAAAACTTATAAAATTGACGTAGACTTCCACGGGCATCCGTTCCCCGTTTGACTTACGCACTGCTGTTTCTTTGTAGATCACCTCCTGTGCACCGGAAGCCTCCCAAAGGTCTTTGAAAGCCAGCTCAGCTTCTTCAGGGAACAGTTCGTCCCAGCATTCGAAGGATTCATGCCCTAAATTGTTGTAGGCGGTTTGGTTGACAAATTTGAAGGCACCCGTGTCGTCTACCCAGAAGATCATGTCTACGGCTTCATCCAGTGTAAACTGAGACAAACGGAGCCGCTCATCCCGGGCTTTCTTGCGGCGCCAGTCTTTGGCAAAAATGCAGTTAATTTCCTGGTCTTTGTAACGGATAAGGTTCATGGAGCAGTAGACCGGGATCACCGTCCCATCTTTAGCCTTCAGCTCTCCTTCCCAGTCGAGTACGCGGTGTTCCCGAAGTTGTGCCCAGGCCTCGGCGCGCGCTTCGGTGGAGAAGCCGTTGACGAGATCTTGCACCTGCATGTCCTTTAGCTCAGAACTGGTGTAGCCCAGTTTTTCTCGGGTCGCCAGATTGCCATACAGAAATTCTCCTTCAGCTGTTTCCCAGAAAATCATTTCCCGGGCGTGGTCCAGCGTGTATTGAGTCAGTTCCAGCCCTTCCTGACTGGGCTTTAGTTTGGTGATATCCTGTAAAGTCCCGTACAGCTTTATGGTCTGAAATTCGGACTTTTCAGGGACTATAGTGACTGCCATTTTCCTAAAAGTACTATCGGGCTGTTGCACGTGCAGGTCAAACTGACTCGGATCGCCGGATTGAATAGTACTACGGAGATTCAGTTCAAAAGACTGATACCCCTCCGGAGATAGCCGGTCTTGCAGTAGCGTTTGCCAGTCTGCTTTTTTCATTTGCTGGCTGGGGAGCCTTAACAGAGTATACACTTCCTCGGTAAGTATGATGCGGTCTGTTATCAGGTCCCACTCCCATCCTCCCACCTGACTGACTTCGGTGGTTAGGCGCAGGAGTTTTTTGTAGCGGTTGGCATGCAGGAGGTTTTTGACGCTCATCAGGCAGAAGGACTCTGCTTTGTATTCAATCAAAGACAACCGCAGCTTTACCGGAAAGAGCATCTCGGAAGCGTTCATGAACTCCGTCTCCATTTCCAGGTGCCTGGCTTCTTTTAGCGCTTTCCATTTCTTGCGCCATTGGATAAGGCTAAGGTGAGGGTTGATTTCAAAAATCCGCTTCTTGGTCAGTAGCGTGGGTTCATAGCCTAATTCCTCTGACACACGGCTGGAAGCCAGATGAATGCTCCCATCTTTCCGGACAATTAGCGTCCCAAAGCCGAAGTACTCCAGAACTTGTTGATAGTTAATCAAATGATTTGAGGCTCCAATGTCAGAACCATCCGGCATGGAGCGCGAACGGTCCGTCTTGTCAGGATTGTCTGTTTTCAGCATGAGTATTTTTTACAGTAGGTGAAGCTGTCTTGCGCACGTATGAGCACAACAGCATTTGAAGCCCCATTACCCCTGAGGGGGCGTGAGCAGGCACCATTTTGTCGTTTCATAGTCTACCAACTCAAAAGTTCTGAATTCTGGCTGGGTAGACTTTACATCAGGCTTTTGCGTTTTGGCTTCTGCGGTAGAAACAAATACTCATTTCTAATCCATAGTTGATATACAAACCCTGACTTTCACGATAAGAATAACGGCTTTTTTGGAAAAAATCACGTATTCAGGTAAGTCAAAAAGTATGACTTCGTGAATGTGTACCTGGTATGAATCGTCACTTCCTGTACTTCGCTATAACCGAGTAAAGGACAAAAGCATATATTGAGCAACGAGCAGCCTGCCAGAGGTAGGAAAGTCAACTTCAGGCATCAGATTGAAAAGACTTGATTTGCACGTCTTGGGCGAGATCAGAGAAAACAGAAAACTAACGCTCAGGCATTTCCGGGACAACCATTAGTAAATTGATGCGTCTTTCCTGCGGCGATCGAGCTCTTCAACGATAATTTTTTCGATAAGGTTAGCATTTCTGACTGCTCTGTATCGCTTGTTCAGGATAATATTGCCAGCTGTAAAGCCAATAATTGATAAAGGCACCATAGTCAGCGTAGCGTAGACCCCGATGGAGTAATCCAAACTTTGGAATAAAAAGCAAAAGGCAATCCAAAGTGTAGTAGATGCCCCGATGATAAAGACAATCCGCCTGTAGTAAGCATGCAACTGCACCTTATTCTCCAACTGCCTTAACAAATTCTGTAGTTCAGGGGTAGAATAGCACTGAGCCCCAAAAGAGAGAATTTGCAGGAATTCATCATTGGCTTCCCGCTCTATTTTTTTTAACTGTCGGTCGAGAAAGTACTGTTTCATCAGGCCGGTAACTTTTTACGCTTTTACGATGGTTGTATGAGATGACGATGGAAAGAAGCAATAATAAAAAGAACTGCAGGGCAGCACTTTATTTACAGCAATCAGAATTTATCATCAAAAATAATCAAATTAGCCGGAGGAGTCATCTCTGAACAGCTTCTTAACATCGGTTTAAGAAAGGTTGTTTAAGAAACGGGAGATGAACTTTTAGTAAGTTAGGATCTAATCCTCTTTTTACTTGGTTCAGGAAGCCCTGCCCAAGTTTCCTGGCCCATCATGCCTTCTACCTGAATGTTCATGCAACGAACACCAGCCAACCAACAGCCGTTTCTTCAGTGAACCAAAACAAACGTGAATGGCTATCCTCGGCAGCATCGTCAAATCTGCTATTGCAATTAAACACAGCCTCAGTTCCAACTCGGAAAGTCCAGCTGCGCAACAGCGCGAACAACTCCTTAAATTGCTTCAAACTGCCAGGTCTACTGCATTTGGCCTCTACCATGGTTTCTCTCAAATACTCGAAGCAGAGGATCCTGTATCTGCCTATCAGCAAGCTGTGCCTGTTTTTGAGTACGATCAAATGAACCAGATGTGGTGGCAACAGCAGCAAAAATTACCAGATATAACCTGGCCAGGTAAGCCCGACTACTTTGCGCTGAGCTCGGGCACCACCGGCAAAGAAAGCAAGCGTATCCCCGTCACCACAGCCATGCTTGATTCAATCAGAGCCGTGGGTGTAGCGCAGGCTGAACGTCTCGCACAGTTCGATCTGCCACCCGAGCTTTTTGAGAAAGAAATCCTCATGCTGAGCAGTTCTGCCCAACTCCAACGCCACACCAACGGTCATCTGGAGGGCGAAATCAGTGGTATCAATACCAATAATATTCCGGGGTGGTTCAGTGGTTTTTACCGGCCGGGACTCGAAATTGCACAAATCGACACCTGGGACGACCGGGTCAGAGCTATCGCAGAAGCTGCGCCGGACTGGGATGTCGGTGCGCTAGCAGGCATTCCATCCTGGATACAACTGATGCTACAGGAAATTATCGACTACCACAACCTGAAAAACATACACGAAATCTGGCCAAGCCTGTCCATTTATGCCACTGGTGGAGTCGCCTTTGAGCCTTACCGCAAAAGCCTGGAGCGATTGCTTGCCCGGCCTCTCGTTTACCTGGATACTTACCTGGCTTCGGAGGGCTTCTTTGCCTACAATGCCCGCCCCGGTACTATGGATATGCGCCTCGCTGCCGAGCAAGGCATCTTCTACGAGTTTATCCCCTTTGACGAACGCGGCTTCGATGCAACAGGCAATATTCTGGAGCAGCCCGAAGTCCTGACCTTGCATGAGGTGGAAACAGGGGTAGATTATGCGCTGCTCGTCTCCACCCCCGCTGGCCTGTACCGATATATGATCGGCGACACCGTCAAATTTACTGACCTTGACCGCCTGGAGCTCAGAATTTCAGGCCGGACCAAGTATTTCCTTAACGTAGTCGGCTCACAACTTTCTGAGGAAAAAATGAATGCGGCAATCGGTGAGTTAAGTGAATCCATCGCCCACCCCATCAATGAGTATGCGGTAGCGGCTATGAAAAGTGAGACGGGTGATTTTATCCATCAGTGGGTAGTCACGATACCCGGCACCGTAGACGAACTCGAAGCTGCAGACATACTCGACCAATCCCTTCAGGAACGGAACAAGAATTATGCTGTAGCCCGGACCAAAGGGCTTAAAGCGGTAAAGCTCACTGCCTTGCCCGAAAAAACGGTATACAGCTGGCTGGAACAACGCAAGAAAAAAGGCGGCCAAGTGAAGATGCCTCGTGTATTGAAAGCCGAACAGATGACCGACTTGCTCGCCTTCAGCAGTACAGGCGCGAAGGGGTGAAAACAGGTGAAAATAAAGGTCAGATAATTTGATCAATCGTCAAGGCATTTGCAGGCTCCCCCTGGGCAATCATAGCGACTTCATCGGGGGACATGTAGTATAGCTCAATGCGCCGTTTGTACGCGGAAGGCAAACCGGAATGCTTCAGGATATACTGCTTGGTCGCGATAATGGCATCTGCAAAGCCATGCTCTACTGCAAAGATATCAGCAATGCGCTCGGCTCCTGCCCGATAATTGGGTAGCAGCAGGTACCCCACACCAAACTGCAGCATCCTCAATACCCCCCGGTGGAGATAGTCGCACACATGCCCGAGCTCGTGGGCAAACCAGCCTACCAATACCTCTTCCGGGAGCTCGTGAATCGAAATCCGGTCTTCCACATGCATATTGTCAGTAAGGTTGACGATGTACTGTCGGCGGGAGCGGCGGAAAAAGCGCCAATTGAGCAGGGGTTGGGCATTCATCGTCGTTTTGGACATGCTCCGCTGCCGCACAATTATACGGTGCCCGTGCAACTCCGGGTAAGCCTGATAAGCTTTTAAAAAGCAGGCTTTAATATGCTCGGAAGAAAGGTCCTGAAATTGAACGGGCATGATCAGTTTTATTTGCTCTCTTTCATCAACGGATTCTGCAGTATGGTGTTCAGTTTCGAACATGCCCGGCACAGCCTCGTTATATACATAAACAACTCACTACAAATACTTTATGACAAAACTAATTTATAGATTGCGGTATGTTTTTTTCTTACTCTCGTCCTCAGCCAGCAGTCTCATCGCACAGACTCCTGCCTATAGCGACAGTCCATACAGCGATCAGAAATTCACCCCTCCCAACGATCCTGCCTGGTACGAAACACCTTCGCTATGGATCGCTTTGGTCCTTATGCTCATCGTGCTTATAGTTCTACGAATGCGTAAATCACAGGAAAAGTACACCTAATATACCAAGCTTCAACCTACAGGCTACATTGAAATTGCAACAACATCAAATCTATCATATGATTGACGAAAAACAGTTTAACGACTTAACCAATATTAGCGGTTCAAATTTGCTTTCTATCTACATTACTACCTATCGGGCAAATCACAGTCAGGAAGACCAAATCCGGTATAAAAATGCCTTAAAAAATGCCCACGAGCAACTCCTAAAGGCGGGTATGGACGATCAGGAAGCGGGAAAGTACCTGCACACTGCCCGGGAACTGCTGAAACAGGAACGCTTTTGGTCTTATCTTTCTGATGGGTTAGCTGTTTTTGTGGGGCCTGATGATTTCTTCCACTATGAAATCCTGCCCATCACCTTCGATACTTATGTGTCAAGGGGAGAACAGTTCCACCTCAGCCCTATGCTCCCGGTACTGGGCGGTAGCAGCCGGTTTTTCTTACTGGCACTCAGTCAAAATGAAGTCCGTTTCTTCGAAGGTGACCAATATAGTATCACACCGGTCAAAATAGAAGACCTTGTGCCAACTGGTGGTATGGAAGAAGCCTTTGTACTTTCAGATTCTCCTGATGCTTTACAACACCATAGTGGGGGCAGCAGTGGTGGTAAAAATGCCATCTACCACGGTCAAGGTATTGGGCAAGATGATAAGAAAAAAGACATAGAGGCTTACTTCCGGGAAGTCGATAAAGGGCTGATGAAAATGCTCTACGACGAAAAGCCACCCATGGTCGTTGCCTGTGTAGACTATCTGATGCCGATTTACAAATCGGTTAATGAATACAACAACCTGTTCTCAGAAAACATTAGTGGCAACCCCGAACAAGTCGGTCCTGCTATGCTGCATGAAAAGGCGTGGAGCATTATCAGCCAGCACTTTGAGCAGCAGCAAGCTGAAGATATCAAGCGCTTCCATGAAGCGATGTCCAACAATCAGGCATCTGCAGCACCCCAGCAGATCGTGCCCGCCGCAGCTTATGAGAAAGTGGATACCCTCTTCCTGAAAAAAGGAGCGCACCTGATGGGGCAGTTTGACTATGACAAAAATGAAATAACGCTAAACCAGCGTAACGACAATCGTGATTTGCTTGATTTGGCAGCTGTGCAGACGCATCTTAACGGCGGACGAGTCTACTGGCTCGATGCTGAAGAGATGCCCGTCCCAACAGCAAGTGCCAACGCGATTTACAGATTTGAATAGTTTTGGTTTACAGTGCCTACCCGCGAACGGGTAGGACTGCCATTAGTTTCGGGACATCATAATGTCCATTACTCGAATCTATCTAGCACTGGTTTGACAAACCAGTATAGCCTGCCCGAAGTGGCAGGTTTTTTTTATCCATCCTGACGGGCAAATACCCGGCGGAGCAGGTCTGTGGTACGGGCACTGACGTTCTTGCGGATGTCCAGCTCTTTCTTTTCCACCATATCAAACAAGCCAGACAGGGCCTGACGGGTCACATAGTCATCCAAATCCGGGTCCGCTTTGTCCACAAACGGGATTTTATTGTAGGCATTGATAGCGTCACCCCAATACTGCCGTGCGTTGAACTTGTCCAGAGAATTTATGATAACCGGGTTAAACTCGTCGTACAGTTTGGAGTAGGTCACCCGGTTGAGGTAAGCCGTTGCGGCATTATCGCTACCGGTGAGAATATCCAATGCATCGCGGAAAGTCATGCCGCGAATGGCCTCCACAAAGATGGGCTTCGCTTTAGCGGCAGCATCCTCTGCGCCCCGGTTAATCTTTTCCAGAATAACAGCTTCGACTTCACGGAAGCCGGGGATATTTTGAAGCCGGTCGGTGACCTCGCGGGCTTCTGCCGGGAGCAATATTTTGTAAGGGCTTTTGAAATAGCCATCCTTCTGAGAGAGCCGCTGTGCGCCTTCGGAAATGCCAAACTCCAGGGCTTGCTTCAGGCCCTTGCCGATTTCTTCATTGGTCAGCCCGCCTTCACCAGCGTTGGCGAGGGTCTCCAGGGTAGACTGAATTTGCTGAGTGGTACACCCTACAAGCAAAGAGGCGCCAAGTAGAAATACCGTAAGGCGTCGTACAATAGTAGTCCGGATCATAGTTCTTTTTTTTTGTTTGAGACGATGCTGCATTCCAGAAAGTAACGGCATGACCCCCACATTAAGTTTTGCTTAGGTCAGTTTTTCAATCAGTTCCAGGTAGGAAAGGTCCATATCCCCGCTGTTGGTCATCACCCATGCACTACCGACCCGGCCGCCCAGTGGAGGGCTGAGCTTGCGCAACCGGACCAGGTAGCCGGTGACATTATCAAACTCCTCGATACGGTTCGCAATGCGTTCGACCACCGTTTCCAGCAGCCTGACCGGGGTTTTCATCTCCCGCTGGCAAATAAAGTAAAGCAACTCGTAGTTGACCGTCGTTGCGGCAGGCTCGTCCTCTTCAATTTCCTCTTCTTCAATCTCTGCATAGAGATCATCCATTTCCGCAGCCAGCCCGATCTCTGCATTAACGATCACATCGAGCACAAACATATTGCCCAACACCTGTTCTTCTTCGTAGTACCCATGACGGGCGAAAAACTGTACTCCTTCAAGTGCAATGGTTGCCATGATAATGATGCATTTTTGTCAAAAATAGGCTGCCGGTGCCTTAATTTACAATCTGGCGAACCCCAGTTGTCAAAAAAACGTAGCAACTGTACACCATGGTGGTGCAGAAGCCCCTAATTGATTACCTTTGAGGCTACTTAGCCAAATAAAAGAAATAGTTTATGCATAGCAATGGACATGCGCCTAACGGCACAATAGAGAAGAAAGCCCGGGAAGACCGCTTCCAGGGCCACGATTATTACATGCTGGATGAGCTGCTTCAAGAGGATCACCTCCTGGCACGGGATGCGGTACGCACCTGGGTCAAGCAGGAAGTCAGCCCCATCATCGAAGCGTATGCTGAACGGGCAGAATGCCCACAGCACTTGTACAAAGGGCTGGCGGAGATAGGCGCGTTCGGCCCCAACATCCCGGCAGAGTACGGTGGAGGTGGTATGGACGAAATCGCCTACGGCCTTATCATGCAGGAACTCGAGCGGGGCGACTCCGGCATCCGCTCCATGGCTTCTGTACAGGGCTCTCTGGTGATGTACCCAATCTGGAAGTACGCCTCCGAGGAACAAAAGCGCAAATACCTCCCTAAATTGGGCAGTGGCGAGTTCATCGGCTGCTTCGGGCTGACCGAGCCGGACCACGGCTCTAACCCCAGCGGCATGGTGACCAATATCAAGGACGATGGCGACGCCTATATCCTTAATGGTGCGAAAATGTGGATTACCAATTCACCGGTCGCAGATATCGCTGTGGTTTGGGCAAAGGACGAGGAAGGGAAAATCCGTGGTATGGTCGTGGAGAAAGGCATGCCTGGCTTTTCTGCCCCGGAAATCCACGGCAAGTGGTCGCTGCGGGCGTCCATCACCGGCGAGCTGGTATTTGAAGATGTGCGCGTACCCAAAGCGAATGTATTCCCTGACATCCGGGGGCTACGCGGGCCGCTATCCTGCCTGTCCAAAGCCCGTTTCGGCATTGCCTGGGGTGCGATTGGCGCAGCGATGGACTGCTACGACTCCGCCCTGCGCTACTCCCTGGAGCGGGAGCAATTTGGCCGGCCAATTGGTGGGTTCCAGTTGACTCAAAAGAAACTGGCAGAGATGATTACGGAAATCACCAAAGCCCAGTTACTGGCTTGGCGCATGGGCACACTCGCCAACGCTGGCAAAGTTACTCCGGCGCAAATTTCCATGGCCAAGCGCAACAACGTACATATGGCACTGGAGGTCGCCCGGGAAGCTCGTCAGATTCACGGGGGCATGGGCATCACCAATGAGTACCCGGTAATGCGCCACATGATGAACCTGGAGACCGTGCTGACTTACGAAGGCACGCATGACATCCATCTGCTCATCACAGGCCATGATGTTACGGGCCTGAATGCTTTTAGCTAAAATTACCAACCGGCAGCATCTTTGTTGGAATTGCTGCCGGTTTCCTTTTCACCCTGATACGGCTAACCCAGGCAACTTTCACAGGTATTTATGCTAAAAACCCATTTTTCTGCGTTATTGGCAGAGCGTATATTGCCATATTTCGAAATTAGGTGCAACAATCAGCAGATTCCCTTATTTTCACCTTGAACTTGACTGAAAATCCGGTTCGCCTTTACTTCGTGGTGCCGCGATAATCAAAAATCAGGTACTTTGAGCCTAATTAAGGGGACGTACTTGAACCTGGCAGTGGCACGATCATTTGAAGGTACCGGCACTTTGTGCCAAATACCTCGATAGGCAAGCGGAACGAAAAGCAGGCTCAAAAGAACGATTTCGGGCATCAAAAATAGCATTTAGACAAGTTCCTTTACAGGCTTACAATAACTCCGTAAACACGCAACGTTTAGGATTCGCCCGGCAGTTTAAGACAAAATTCATCACATGAGGAAACAACATTTTCTGTCCTTAGTCCTGTTACTTGGTGCTATCGTCATGGGTACGAGCCAAGAAGCTATTTATCTCAACAACCCTTCCTTTGAAGACTTTCCCCGCCACAGCCACCCGCCAATCGGGTGGAAAGACTGTGGGTTTGCCGGCGAATCGCCCCCCGATACGCAACCAAGCGGCGATTTCGCTGTCACCTATCCGGCTACAGATGGCTCAACCTACCTGGGCATGGTGGTGCGCGATAACGAGACCTATGAAGCTGTCACACAGAAGCTGAGCCAGCCTATGAAGCCCGGTACCTGCTACGAATTCAGCATGCATTTGGCCCGCTCGCCTTACTACGTGAGCATCAGCCGGACCACGGAGCAGCGCACCAATTTCAATCAGCCTGTAAAGCTCCGTATCTACGGGGGCTTCAACAGTAACTGTGACCGCTCTGTACTGCTGGACGAGACCGGACTGGTCAAAGCTTCTCAATGGATGCAGTACAATTTTAAGTTCGAGCCCAAACAGGCTTATACCCATCTTCTGATTGAGGCTTTCTATGATACGCCAAGCCTCTTCCCTTACAATGGCAACGTACTGGTAGATAATGCTTCGGCCATCACGCCTATCCCTTGTTCAGAGGATATTCCGGAAGCCCCGCAGGAGCTGCCTGAAGTTGAACAGCCTACCGAAGAAGACCTGACTACCGAACCGGTCGCCAGCAACGTGCCGACTACATCACCAGAGCCGGAGCCCGAGCCGGAGCCTACTGTGCCAGAGCTACAGCCTCAAAAAACAGAACCTGCTAAACCCGAGCCCACTATTGCCGGGGTAAAGCGTTCTGAAATGGAAAAAGGTAAAGTCATTACGCTAGACAAGCTTTACTTCCCTGCCGACAGCTCCAGCATTAGCAATGATTCCCGGAAGGTCCTCAATGAGGTGTTCGAATTCCTGAAGACCAATAAAGACGTAGCGATCGAGATTGGCGGGCATACCAATGACCTGCCACCGGACGACTACTGCCTGCGCCTTTCCAAAGCCCGTGCAAAGTCTGTGGCAGAGTACCTCATCAACAAAGGGATCGACAGCAAACGACTTGAGTACAAAGGCTACGGCAAGACCAAGCCTATTGCTTCCAACAAAACGACTTACGGACGGCGGCGGAATCAGCGGGTTGAGATTACAATCCTTGATATGCGTAGTGATGGCTAGTGGATTGTCAAGTACAAAACCGCGGATAGAACAGGCCGCATATACTGCAAGACTTCAAAGAAGTTACACCCTTTTAACCTTCGTAACACCATGGGTGACCGACTTCGGAGAAGTCTTATGTATACCCCCAAGCAGAAGGAAAATGCTCCTTCTGCTCATCTCTGAAAACCGGTCTTCAAACTTGACAAAGTACTAGCCGTACTATTTGGATGAGCGGGTTAGGCTATGTTTGGAGCGGATTCATTATAAAAATCAAGAAGTTGTGGTTCTGGCTAAACCTGCCCCGCATTTCTGCTGAGTTGATAAGTCCTTGGTTTGCAATAGGAGCAAGCTCAGAGCATCAACGAGACTGATTTTCCCGGCAGAAACGCTACTGCCCCTTCGCAAACAGCCGGTTGATGCGTACATCAACCGGCTGTTTTTATTTTACTTCGAACCCCAGTTTTTCCAGGTCTTTCCAGAAATCCGGATAGGATTTGACGACCACATCCGGCTCCTCTATCTTGATGGGATGCTGTAGTGCCAGGGGCGCAAAAGCCATAGCCATACGGTGGTCTTCGTAAGTGTCGAAGGTCGGCGTATCTGCGTAGAGTGTCTTGCCCTGCGTTTGGTAGTACTTCCGCTCGCCGGTGGGCGGCAGCTCAATCAGATTGGCATTGATTTTTTGCAGCTCTTGCTGTAGGGCTAGTATCCGGTCGGTTTCTTTTATGCGCAGGGTTTCGAGGCCACAGAAGGTGCCACTTGTACCGAGAGCCGCACAGCAAACCGCCAGGGTTTGGGCCAAGTCCGGGCATTTCAGAAAATCCCAGGCGAACTCAGCGGGCACTTCTGTATCCGCTGACTTGGTCAGTATGGCGCCTGCCTCATCAAAGTGCGTTTCCACCCCAAAATCGGTCATCATTTCTGACAGTACCGCATCGCCCTGCACGCTTTGTTCAAACAGTCCGTTCAGGCGAAGCTCCGCAGCGGGGGCAATTGCAGCCATAGCATAATAATAGGAAGCTGCGGACCAGTCAGCCTCAACGGTGAAGGGTTTCCCCTGATAAGCCTGCGGCGGCACAATGATCGTTTGTCCTTCCCATCGGTGCGTTACCCCAAAGTAAGCCATGAGGGAAAGCGTCATTTCAATGTAGGGGCGGGAGACAATCTGCCCTTCAAGCTGCAGGTGCAGCCCTTCGGGTAGTGTCGGGGCCAGCATCAGCAAAGCAGAAATATATTGACTGCTCGTGTCAGCAGCGATAGACAAAGCATCGGTTTTCCCAAAACCATCCGGTGGACCAATACGCAGGGGTGGATAGCCTTCTTTTTCGAGGTAGCTGATATTGCCGCCCAACTGCCGGAGCGCATCAACCAAAACGCCGATTGGGCGCTCTTTCATCCGTTCTGTGCCTGTGAGGAGTTGTTCGTCCGGCTGCATGGAGAGGTAAGCAGTGAGAAACCGGAAGGTCGTGCCTGCCGCTCCTGCATTGCGCGTTTCGGCTGTGCTCTTCAGCAAAGCCTCTAGCAGTACCGTGTCTTTGGCGTTGGCTAGTTTGTGAATAGGAAAATCCGCGCCGCTCAGCGCTCGAATAATTAATGCCCGGTTGCTAATGCTTTTAGAACCGGCAAGGGTTATTTCTCCGGTCAGCTTACCCCCGGGCCTGCTTAAAGTTAGTGTCATAGTCAGGATAAATCAATGAGGGCGACAAAATGAGAAAAAACCCGAACACCTCAGAATTTAGAACCGTCAATCTACCAAATCCCGGTACTGATCGGCTACTTCCTCCGCTTTATTTTGCTTATGGCCTCCAGAATCTTTATCCAGGCGTTCGTATTCCAGGATAACGCCCAGGGCTTCCAGCGCGCTCAGCATTTTTAGAAATGCCGACTCCTTCTTTTTATTAATGCGAATTCGGTAATTCATGATGTATGCAGTTATTCATCTTGAGCAGCAGCCTTGGATTTTGGTGCTTCTTTGTGATCTTTCTTTTTCCCTTCATTTTCCCGGCGCTTGCGCATTTCCTCATCGGAACGCTCGTAAGCGAGGATAATTTCCTTCACCAAACGGTGGCGCACCACGTCCTCGGCATCCAGTTTGATGGTGGCAATGCCTTTCAACCCACCAATCAACTCTATAGACCGGCGAAGACCTGATTTCTGATGGAACGGCAAGTCTACCTGAGACAAGTCTCCGGTAATGATGCATTTGGCAGAAGGCCCCAGTCGGGTCAGGAACATTTTGAGCTGAGCCGTAGAGCAGTTTTGAGCTTCATCCAGAATAATAAAAGCGTTGTCCAGAGTACGCCCGCGCATGAACGCCAGGGGCGCAATTTCAATAACGCGGTTAGCCATGAACTGCTGCAACTTCTCAGCCGGCAGCATATCGTCGAGCGCGTCGTACAGAGGCCGCAGGTACGGGTCCACTTTTTCCTTGAGGTCGCCCGGCAGGAAGCCCAGGCTTTCCCCGGCTTCTACAGCGGGCCGCGTCAAGATGATCTTCTTGACCATTCGGTTCTTCAGTGCCTTTACGGCCAATGCGACGGCGGTATAAGTCTTGCCCGTACCAGCCGGCCCGACGGCAAACACTACATCATTAGACTCACTTGCTTCGATGAGCCGCTGTTGATTGTGCGTCTTAGCTTTGATCTGCCGGCCATTGCGACCGTGCAAAATCGCTTTATTGGCCGCGTTCATCTTACTGATGCGTGCTTCAAACGGATTGTTGCCGTTGATCAGGTCCTGAACCATTTGGACGGGCAGCTCTTTGTGCTCGCGCAACAGGCGGACCATCATTTCGAACTTAGACTTCGCTTGCTGAGTGGCTTTCTTATCGCCCGTCATTTTGACACTGCTGCCCCGGGAGGTAATCGTCACAGCAGGAAAGGCTTCCCGAAGCAGATTCAGTTTGTTGTTATTTTCACCGTAGAGCTCGACAAGGTCGACGCTTTCCACAGTTAAAATGATCTCACTCAATATGATGGTATCCCTTTTGGTGAATTAATGCTTTCAGAACTCTAATATATCCATAAAAGTTCAACCTTAGGCAGCCTCCGCCTTCAAGTTTACGTTAATTTTTTGCCCGCACCACAGAAAATCACGAGTCTGGCCGGAAAATTCGGATAAGTAGCGTATTACCTTTAAATTTAGCGTTTCACTTCTATTTCAAGCCTATGCCATTTGTAACGCTTACCACTGATTTCGGCGACAAGGGGTTCGACCTTCCCAAACTGAAGGGCGCGCTGCTGACTGCGGCCGCCTCGGTACAACTGATTGACCTTACGCATCAGGTTGGCAACTACAACATCGTGCAAGCCGCTTTCCTGTTTCGGAATGCCTGGCCCAGCTTCCCCAAGGGCACTATCCACCTCATCAGTGTGAACGATTACCCTTCGAACACGCCCCGTTTCCTGGCAGCGGCGCACCGGGGGCACTACTTTATTGCACCGGATAATGGCTTGTTTTCGCTCATCTTTCCGGAAGATGCCCCCAATCAGTATCACCTGATCTCTTACGGGCCAGAGGAGCTCATTTCACTGGAACAGGTTTATGCCCGGGCGGTGGGCCATCTGGCACAAGGGCGCCCCATCATCGAACTGGGCGAAACCGCCACGGAGGTCATGCAGCGCATAACGCTCCAACCCGTGATTGGGCCGTCCCAAATCAGAGGGTCTGTTATTTTTGTCGACAGCTTCGACAACGCCATTACGAATATCAACCGGGCGCTTTTCGAGCAGGTCGGTGGCGGCCGCTCTTTTGCCCTCTACTTTAAACGGAATGACCCGATTAAAAATCTGTGCCAGTATTACCACGAAGTAGACATTGGAGAGCCGCTATGCCTGTTCAATTCCTCTAATCTGCTGGAAATTGCCATTAACATGGGCAAGGCGAGCAGTTTGTTGGGGATCCATGTAGAAGACACCGTACAAATCGAATTCCGCTCATGATCAAACGCATCGTCAAACTGACTTTCCAACCTGAAAAGACCGATGACTTCCGGGCCATTTTTGAGAATAGCAAGGCACTGATCCGGTCCTTTCCCGGCTGCCACCACCTGGAGCTTTGGTGCAACAAAAATCAGCCGGAAGTTTTCTTCACCTATAGCTACTGGGAAGACGAGGCTGCACTCGACCGTTACCGGCATTCGGACCTATTTAAGCGGACATGGGCACAAACGAAGGTGCTATTTGGCGGAAAGCCGGAAGCCTGGAGTGTGGAAGTGATTGCTGAAGTAGATTAAAAGCCCCCACAGCGAATGGAGCGCTACCGGCAATTACCCGTTAAGGAATAAGTGCGATAGTTGCTGCAGGGGCGGCGTCTTTTGGAACATAAAAGGGGAACCACAGCGGCTCCCCTTCTTGCCAATTGGGGTCAAAATGGTTTTCACAGCTTTACAAAACAGGGTTTGGGTTTTCAGGTGTGTAGTTTAGACTTGATGCGTCAGGGATCATTGCAGGGTTAAAATGGCACTGATCCTTTCCACGCTATGCCTTTTTTTAGTCCCTTAGCTCAGGCTAAGCGATAATAGATTAATAAGTGTCGTGTTTAGATAGGCTAGCGATTTTTTCTTTAGCCAAAGCCTGCCCCGCAGCATCAAGTCTTTTGTTTTTAATCGGTACAGCACAAAGAAGCAGAGAATAATCTGGCGGGGCAATAGCCCAACCGGCTGCCGCGACAGCTTTAGGAGAGTTTAACGTAAAGCGCAGCACAGAAGAAAAACCGTTAAGTTAATCAAGCCAGATAATCAACTGATAATCAAACCACTGAAAGAATTGTTAATTTCTTAATATCAAGCCCTCGAAAACTTTAACAAGTGTGATGGAAACGTTGGGAAGCTATTTTAGCCGGATAAAGGTGTGCAAGAACCCCTTCAATTCATTATGTTAGCCTTTGTTAGCCAATCACCAATACCTTTCGATTCATGCCTGATGATCAAAGCCCCACTGGCCGGCACAAGCAAAAGGGAATCGTTTCCCCTGGCAGCCTCAACCCCAACCTCAAGCGCATCCGAAAAAAGCGCTGGGGGCTGGAAGACTATACCACCGGCATTCAAAAAGGCAACCGGGTGGCACTCGCCAAGGCGATCACCCTCATTGAAAGCACCCGGCAGGAGCATCAGGCCCTGGCACAACAAATCATTGAAGCCTGCCTGCCGCAAAGCGGGCGGTCAGTACGCATTGGGGTAACCGGGACGCCCGGTGTCGGAAAAAGTACTTTCATCGAGGCTTTTGGGCAGCATATTCTGCAGGAAGGGCGTAAGCTCGCCGTGCTGGCGGTAGACCCCACGAGTCAGATGACGCATGGCAGTATCCTGGGCGACAAAACCCGCATGGAGCAGTTGTCGCATAAGGAGCACGCCTTCATCCGCCCTTCACCGGCAGGAGAATCACTGGGAGGCGTAGCCCGTAAAACGCGGGAAGCCATTATTCTTTGCGAAGCCGCCGGGTACGATACCGTCCTCATAGAAACGGTCGGCGTAGGACAGTCTGAGACGGCCGTACATTCCATGACCGACTTCTTTCTGTTGCTGCTGCTACCGGGCGCCGGCGATGAACTGCAGGGCATCAAACGGGGTATTGTGGAAATGGCCGACCTGGCTGTTGTCAACAAAGCCGACGGAGAACGCCTGCCGCTGGCCAGGCAGGCCAAACAGTCCTACCGCAATGCCATGCACCTTTTTCCGCCCAAAGAAAGTGAGTGGGCAACCCGTGTGGAAATCTGCTCTGCCACCACCGGTATGGGCATCCCGGAAATCTGGAAAGATATCTTGGCTTATCAGGAGCAAACCCAGGCCAATGGGTACTTTGGGCACAACCGGCAGGCACAGGCCCGCTATTGGCTGCACGAAACCATAAACCAGGAGCTCCGGCGGTTGTTTTTCAATCATGAAGCCGTGCGCGAACAGCTCAAAGATGTGGAGGCAGCAGTCATGAACGGACAGCAGTCTTCGTTTCAGGCTGCCGAGGCACTGCTCAGGGCCTTTCAGGGGCCATTATAACTTTGCGGTCAATCGTTCGTCTAACAATGAAGCAGACCGGGCGAACAGACTGGAACCAAGCTAGATTTTCATTCAACTTTAAGCTATAAAAATTCATAACACCAATGAGATCATTAATTCTTCCTATTGTCCTGATCGGCCTGGGGCTGGTTCTTTTTGTAAGTGGTTGCAACAGCTACAATGGCTTCGTCGAGATGGATGAGGATGTAGAAAATGCCTGGTCTAAGGTACAGAGTGCTTATCAGCGCCGTGCCGACTTGATCCCTAACCTCGTGAATACGGTGAAAGGCGTCGCTGAATTTGAGAAGAGCACCCTTACCGAGGTTACGCAGGCGCGTTCCCGGGCCACGAGCGTCAATATCGACCCTTCCAACCTGAGCGCGGAAAAGCTTCAGGAGTTCCAGCAGGCGCAGGGTGCTTTGTCCCAGTCGCTGGGCCGCTTGCTAGTGGTATCCGAGCGCTATCCTCAGCTGCAAGCCAACCAAAATTTCCGGGAATTGCAGGCTCAGCTGGAAGGTACCGAAAACCGCATCAAAGTAGAGCGCGACCGCTTTAATGATGTGGTTACGGGGTACAATAAAAAGGTGCGCCGTTTCCCGGCCAGCCTCTTTGCAGGCCTCTTTGGTTTTGACCAGAGAGCGCAGTTTGAGGCCGAGGCGAGTGCACAGAATGCCCCGAAAGTAGAATTCTAGATTCCATCTAAAACCGGGCAGCTCAACTCAGCTGCCCGGCTCAATTATACCGCATGATCCGCTTTTTCCAACCCGAAGAAGAAGACCGCATTATTGCCGCTATTAAGGAAGCCGAGCTTAACACCTCAGGAGAAATCCGGGTGCATCTGGAGGACGACTTGAAAATGGAAGCCCTTGAGGGTGCCCAAAAGACTTTCGTGAAGCTCGGCATGCACAAAACGGATGCCCGAAACGGGGTGCTGATTTTCATCGCACCGGAGCAGCGCAAATTCGCTATTCTGGGCGACAAAGGCATCAACGAAAAGGTGCCGGAAAATTTCTGGGCAGAAGAACGGGATATTATGCTCGCACATTTCAAGAGCGGCCAGTATGCCGATGGGGTTTGCGCAGCTATACAACAGGTCGGAGCCAAATTGAAAGCCTTTTTCCCTTACCAATCCGATGACGAAAATGAGCTGCCCGATGATATTTCCTACAGTTAAAAAAGAAACCTTGAGATTACACAACTGGCTTTTTGCACTTTTTACTTTAATGGTGCTGCCACTCGGGGCCCAACAACCTGTTCCGGCCCCTACCAATGAAGTGGTTAACGACTACGCCAACCTCTTGTCCCGGCAGGAAGATGATCAGCTGACCCGAAAGCTGGCAGCTTATGCCCGGCAGACCTCCACACAGATTGTCATTGTGACCGAACCTTCCCTTGAAGGCGGAGACCCTTTCAACCGGGCACTGGAGTACTACGAAGCCTGGGGCATTGGCGGCAGCCGCGAAAAAAGCAACGGCGCATTAATTTACGTAGCCCGTGATGACCGCAAGGTACGCATCATGACGGGCTATGGAGCCGAAGGTTTTCTCCCGGATGCACTGGCTAAGCGTATTATTGATCAGATCATCACCCCTAACTTCCGGCAGGAGCGCTACTACCGGGGCCTGGACCGGGCAACAAGTGCCATTATGGAACTGGCGCAGGGCGAATATACCAATGATACCCCGCAAGCTTCTAATGGCAAACAGGAGGCCGAAGGTGGCATCCCGGCAGTATTGGTGATCCTTTTCATTATCATCCTCATTGTGGTGCTCAGCCGAATGGGCGGTGGTGACGATGATGATGATGACGGTGGCTATTACCGGGGCGGCCGTTACGATATGGACCGCAGACGGCGTGGCCGGCGCGGCGGCGGCTGGATGATCTTCCCCTTCCCCTGGATTGGAGGAGGTGGTGGCGGTGGCGGTGGCGGCTGGTCTGGCGGCGGCGGTGGTGGTGACTGGGGCGGCTTCGGCGGTTTCGGAGGCGGCCTGACCGGCGGCGGTGGCGCTGGGGGCGAATGGTAGCCGCTGTAGCCTGGGGTTCAAAAATCTTCAGTATCTTGCTCCAAACACTGAACCCCTATGGCAACACAAAAAGAACTCCGCAAATGGCTGATTGAAGGCGAGCTCGAACGCGTAGTCGATGAACTGACGGAACTGGCTGAGCAGTCTGGTGATGCCTACTACCAAAAAGATGTCATTCATCAGGCGGGCCGCTTCAATGGGCTCAAGAAACGGTACAATGCAGGTGTGATTGATGCCGACAGCTATCAGCTGCAGCTCAACCAAATCCAACAATCGCTGCTGGAGCTGATCAAAGATTTACCCAAAGCGCCTACAGAGAACGCGGTCAAAACTGCGCCTCAGAAGGCTTCAGGGATAGCCGGAGCAACCCCGCATACCCCACCTCAAACCGCTTCAGCCCCGGGAAGCCTGCTGCCCAATCTTCCGTGGATAGCCGGGTTGGTATTACTCATCGGCACCGCCGTGGTGGTTGGCGCGTTCATCCCCTGCCCTACCGCTGCCCAATCCACCGTATTCAGGTTGCTGATGGCGATAGGAGGCGGCCTAGCCGCCATTAAGCTGCCCGGGCTGTTGCAATTTGACATGCAGGGCGTAAAAGCAGGGAGCGCTGCTGCTGTTTTTGCAATGATTTACCTGATCAACCCTGCCCGAGCGGTGATGAATGATGGCTGCGGCCCCTTCGAGTTCACCATTAGCCTGAAGCCCAGAGTAACCGGAGCCGGGCTTTATCCTAAACTGGACAAAGGCACCGTACAATTATTCATAGAAAACAAGTGGGAAAGCACGTCTATTGACGCTGATGGATTGGCAGATTTCAAATCCCTGCCAGGCACGCTGCGGGGCAAAAGGCTCCGCGTCCGGCTCAATGCACCGTACTGGAAACTCACCGAGGGCGCAGTCTCCCTGAACGGCAAAAGCACAACCCTTGAAGCCATTCCCGATGGCAGCCTTGCGAAGGTATCCGGACAGATTCTGAATGAGGACGGTACAGAGCCCCTGCCGGGCGTCAGCCTGCTCATTCTCACCGAAAGAGATACCACAGATGAGTTTGGGCAATTTGAAGTCATGATCCCGTCAGATATGCAGCGGCTGAACCACTCCATCAGTGCCCGAAAATCAGGCTATCAAACGCTCAGCGAGAAATTCACCCTGGATGGCGGACCGATACGGTTTAGAATGCTCAGGCAATAATACCTATACCACCACTATTTCTTCGCCGACCGTTTGCCCGATGGTATTGCCCCACTGCCAGGCTCGCTGCAACTCGCCCTTCATTAAGGGGCCTTCTTTGTCTGTTACGCAGAAGCCATCGGGTGCAACCACAGACCGCCCGTCGTGGCGCAGTAAGCTTTTGTGAATCGTACTGGCAGCATACCCACCGGTTTTGGCTATCCATCGGAAGACACTGGATTCAATGGTATGCAGGTCAATACGCGTATCAAACGCGGCGACCCACATGCCTCTGAGTGCATGCCGGGGGAGTTGGCGCAATAAAGCTTTGGTATCCGGAGAAGGTTGAAAGCCCCGGGTAGGCGAACCGATGATGAGGACATCAGCGCGGGCTACATCTTCCGGTTTTGCACTTTGGACGCGCTGCAATTCCACGATGCGGACGTAGGGGCGGACGGCATCCGCTATAGCTTCAGCGACTTGCTGGGTATTACCAAAAAAGGAGTCGTACCAGATGAGGGCTTTCATAGACAGTCCATTTGGTGAATAGACAAGCTAAGCACAGATACGGAAAGAGGCAATGATTTATATCAGAATTCCAGCTTTCGGGACTTTTTGGCCTTGAACGCTTCAACCTGTCCGTTGAAAACAGGGCTTTGACAAATTCCGTGATCCATGAGAGTAAGATCCTGATAAGCTCTGCTTTTCGCATTTCCTATCCTCACTCCTTTCCTGCGGAATTTGCCAAAGCAGTATCCTCTTTAAGAGTATGTTGGGACTTCACACTTCGGGGCTGCTCTTGCCAAATTTCATCTTGCTCTTCGTTGCTTCTCAGTCACGTAGCTCAGGCTATGCGCCATCTTCGCGCCAAAATCAAAACAAAATTTTGGTGGCATTCGCTCCAAAGGCGAAATCTCAACATACGCTAAGACCTTCTACGCCGGTTGTTGTTGTTCCGGCTATTGCGGTTATTTCCCCCATTGCCCGACCTTTGGCGGGACTGTTCTCTGGGCGCTTCGGTAGTCCCATCATCGGGGAAAGGGTGTTCCTTCACAACCGGGATTTGCTGCCCGATCAGTTTTTGAATATCCTTAAGGTAAGCCCGTTCTTCAGTATCACAGAAGGACAGCGCTATGCCACTTGCATCCGCCCGGCCCGTACGCCCGATACGGTGTACGTAGGTTTCCGGCACATTGGGCAGGTCAAAATTGACGACATAGGACAGCTCATCCACATCAATGCCACGGGCGGCAATATCTGTAGCCACAAGCACCTTTAAACTGCCATCTTTAAACTGCTGCAAGGATTTTTGGCGGGCCCCCTGTGATTTATTGCCATGTATGGCAGCGGCATTAAACCCTGCTTTATCGAGTTGTTTAGCAATGCGGTTGGCACCGTGCTTGGTCCGCGAAAAGACCAATGCGGAGTCTACTTCGTTTTCTTTCAGCAGGTGGACGAGAAGCTTCCGCTTGTCATTTTTAGTCACGAAATAAACATTCTGCTCAACCCGATCGGCAGTAGCCTGTTCCGGTTTGATGGTAATGCGTTCCGGATGCCCGAGGATTCCACTGGAAAGCTTAAGGATTTCCGGTGACATCGTTGCAGAAAAAAACAAGGATTGCCGTTTAGCGGGAAGCTGCTTGACCACTTTCTTGATATCGTGTATAAAGCCCATGTCCAGCATGTGATCGGCTTCGTCCAACACGGCGAACTGTACATGCTTCAGGGAAATATAGCCCTGCCCCATAAGGTCGAGCAGGCGGCCGGGGGTTGCGGTAAGGATATCAATACCCTTTTTGAGTGCACGGGTTTGGGCCCCTTGCTTTACCCCGCCAAAAATAACGGTATTACGCAGGTCCAGGAATTGCCCGTAGGCGGAAATGCTCTCGTCGATTTGGATAGCCAGCTCCCGGGTGGGTGCGACAATCAGGCATTTGATTTCACGGCGGCGGCGGTCCCAGTCCTGATCCAGGTGCATTTGCTGCAGGATAGGAATAGAAAAAGCAGCCGTCTTACCGGTGCCGGTCTGTGCGCAGCCCAGCAGGTCTTTGCCTTTAAGAAGTTTAGGAATTGCTTGCTGTTGGATGGGTGTGGGCTGTTCGTAGCCCTGAGCACGAAGTGCTTTGAGAATGGGATCAATAATCCCGAGATCTTGAAAAGTCATCGAATTGATTGAATGCCTACTAAGAATAGGTCTGTTAATAAAGGTGGGAGTAGGCTTATGTTGGAGCGCGCTCCCCATCTCTGGGCACTTAATTGCCCTCGGGAGATGAATAAAGACACAAAGATAGCCTAAATAGTTGAGATTATCAGAAAATTGCTCAATCTGGAAGAAAGTAATAACTTCGCTTTCCAAAAACAGAGCAATGAAAGGGCATACGATAAAGAACATACTGCTACTAAGCCTGGCAGCCATCCTGCTGTTTAGCGCTTGCGATGATGACGGGTTCAACTTTGATATTGCGGAGTGCAAACCGGAGGCGTTCCTTGACAACTGGGCCCTGCAGGTCATACTGCCCAATATTTCAACCAACTTCCTGCCACAGCTTAATAATGTAGACTTTACCACTACCGATATTGGTTATGCGGCTGGCGAACTCGGCACCCTGATCCGAATAAGCGGTAATGGTACCGTATGGGAAGTGCAACTGACCGGGCAGCAGTCAGAGCCCCTGACCGAGCAGTCCCTGCTCTCGGTCGACTTCTTCGCAGAAGATCAGGGGTTTGCGGGAGGCTCAGATATTCTCCCGCAGTTTAGCGAAGAGCGCGACTCCGGGGCCGTCTTCCTTTCTACTGCGGATGCCGGCGTAACCTGGTCCAGGCAATATCATTCAGACATTCGCCGGTTTATGGACCTGGAGTTCTACAACCCGCTGCTTGGGCTGGCGCTGGTGCTGCCTGATGATGCGGATACCGACAGCGATTACAGCATTGCCCGTACCGAGGACGGCGGAGCGACCTGGTCTGTAGAGGACCTTCCGGAAGATTTCGGGTTCCCGCGTTTCCAGCGAGCCAACAACCGCATTTTCATCCCTATGAACCGCCGTTTCTACTTCTCTGACGACCGGGGGGAGACCTGGACGGAGCGTTCTGCCCCTGTCAATAGCATAGAAGTGTTTTATTTTGTTACACCTGAAACAGGCTTTGCCATTGGGGAGACCACAGCATTCAAAACCACTGATGGTGGTCAAAACTGGGATCAAATCCCGCTGCCCGTTCAAGGCGGTGGTGGTATTATGCATTTTGCAGATGAAAATCAGGGCTTCTTCCTACGCAGTGTCATCGATCAGGAGCCGGAGACCGGTATCAACTACCTGAGTGGTGTGCAGTCACTGGAGACACAGGATGGCGGTAACACCTGGACGGTCGTGTCCGAAAAAAGCGGTTGCCTGGTCAACGGCGAGGTCACTTTCCCGTCCTCTGTTATCGGGTATGTGGTTAATCCGAATACAGTTTATCGGTTTATTAAGCAATAAAGCCTTTGGATCCCTTTTTCAAGAAGCTGAAATTCAAGGACTATGCAGGTATTGCAGTGCTGAAGGTACCGGTCAGCTTGTTTGGAGCACCTTTACGTTGCAAATCACCTTCGAACATGCTCTAAACCTTGCCCAATTGCTCCAGCAACCATTGTTTTTCGGTAAGCGGCTGGGTTTGCTCGATCCTAACCTTGAGCGCTTTTTTGGCCGAGGGGACGTGCGGGTTTAATACCAGGATTTTCTTTAGAAGGGCAGCAAAGTTGTGGTAGTTGTTACGGTGGTAGGTTAAAATATCCTTGCGGGCCAGAAAGGAGGTCATCGCATCGAGTTGAGACTCCAGTGCTTCCCATGCCCCGGTGACGTACAGCGTTTTTTGAAGGAGCGATTTGGCGGCTAGGTTGAGCAGCAGATCTTTGTAATTGGCACGCTGCAATAGTTGCAGGACTTCTCCGTAATGTTCTTTTTCGTAAGCCAATCTCGCCCGGCTGAAGCTATACATACTTTCCTGATGCTCCCCGGGCAAATGCTTTTTGTAATTTTCAATAAAAGCTTCTGCCCAATCCAGGGCTCCAATAGAAACCGCCAGCGCCACCGCATTCCGGTAGGTGAAACGCGATAGGAAACCATCAGAAAGCAGTACTCCGGAGGACAGCCCCTTCCGGTAAAGATCCAGCCCTTCCCGGGCAAATTCCAGACCACCGGCGTTGAACTTACGGATGCAATAGTTCAGCCCCAGCAACAGCAAGTCTTTAGTTTCCGATTCCGGGAACCTTGCCCAATGCCTAAGCAACTGATCTTTAAACGCCTGAAAGTCCTTTTCTGTACCATCGGGCGACAACGCGTAATAGCAGTGGTAGTATACGCCGATGGCAGGGAGGCTGAGCAAGTCCCGCTGTTTAGCGTAAGCCAACACCTCCTGCAGCAGCCCGAAGTCGTACTCCGCTTTATAGACCGCCTGATGGCTCAGCAGAAAGCAGGTCTGCCGCAACTTTTGCGCAATAAAAGCGATGTCTGTCGTATCTGATACTTCCTGCAGATTAAGGCTGCTCACCCGCTTTTGGTTAGCCGAAAACAAGTAGTTCTCCCATTGCACCTGATATTGCCATTGGTAATATTCCACGTGACGGAGCGGTTGTGCATCAATGCCCTGTCGGGCTTTTCGGATCGTTTGCTGAAAGTGTTTGGGCAACCGCTTTTCCCGGTAGGCGGAAGAAATCTCTATTTGCTGCTGAACAGATGGGAAAAGGTGCGGTGCGATAGCCAGGTATTGTTCCACCAGCTTCATGAGCCAGCTCATCAGATAGCGGATCCGCTGTGCATCATAAGGCTGGCTCGGAAAAAGATGATGGGAAGCAGCTTCTTTGGTTGGTATTTCTCCTATCCAGTACAGCCGCTCCTCCAAAAACGCCCAAAATGCAACCACATCCTGACGCTGATTGAACAACGGAGAGCGGACCATCTTATCAAAGGCTGTCACTTCTTTTTTATTTAATTGCTCCAATATCGTGAGGAGCCGGCTTCCTTTCAAGTTAAATTAATTTATATGTATTTGATAAAAAATTATTGCTTCCCCTTAAATAAGGGTAACTAGGCTTAAATTTAAACATTTGCCTTTGATAAATGGCATTTTTTGTATTTGTATTCCGGTCCGTTAACCCCAATCTTTGTAAAAAAAGAAAGCTATGCGGCGTTTCATATTACTTTTTCTTCTTGGTCTGATATGCTCTGCTCAACTTTTATATGCACAAGGCTGGCGGAAGACCTTCAGTCTGGAAGACACTACCGGCAACGTTTCCTACAGCCTACTCCGTGATGTACAGACCACAGCAGACGGTGGCTATCTGCTCTACGGGCGGGTCTTTTCCGGAGCTCAGCTGGCCCTTTGGAAAATCGATGCCTACGGTAATACTCAATGGTCAAAGTCCTTCGGAGCGGAAACGGAAGCCCATGGTATCGCCGGCAATTTGCACATTCTGGGAGACAGTGCCATTTACATCAGCGGACGGTTCCTGGGCACTTCTCAACTTCCACCTCAGCACGGGGTGATGCGACTCAATATGCAGGGGGAGGTGCAATGGATGGAACGTTACTTTGTTAACGATACGCTGTCCACCCTATCCACAGCCTTTACGCCCACAGCTGATGGGCACTTCATCACCGGTAGTGAGACCCGGGTGGGCGATACACTACTGGTGCATTTGCATAAAATCGATCAGCAGGGCAACGTGGTTTGGGAACGAACGTACCCCCGCCCTATTCAATACAACAATGAATTTCATCATTACCTGGCGGATATCGCGCAATTGAGCGACGGGGGGTATATTGCAACCGGAACGTTCAATCTGGAGTCCGGCCCACAGGTGGCACACTTGACCCGTTTCGACGAAACCGGTTTGGAGGTATTGCAGACCGTTTATGGCAATGAAGAAGAGGAGGAATATTTTGCCTTTGCCGTAGAAGAAACTACGGATGGAAACTATATATTTTGTGGAGGATCGCCCGGTGATTATATATCTCCTGGGTTTATTAAAAAAGTAACCCCCCAGGGTGTAGAAATATGGGAGCAGGATTGTTATGCACCTGCTACTGATATTGAAAAGACTTCTTCTGGAAACTATCTCGTCACAGGAGGACTGGATGAAATTATTTGGTATCCGCTCTTTCTTGGAGGGTTTGTACTTAGTCTTAATGAAAATGGAGTTGAAAACTGGAATTATATAGATTCGCCAGTTGGCATTTCTGAAACCCGTCTTTCCGCAATTACAGCTGGAATGGATGCCGGTTATGTGGCTGTAGGTCTAAAGGACTGGCAAGCCTACGCCATCAAGCTGGACAGCTTAGGCAGCATATATTCGCATACTTTGCAAGGCACTGTACAACATGACGAGGATGCGGACTGCGCTTTCGACTCCACCGCCATGCCGCTGTCAGGCTGGAATATCACTGCTTCTGATGGTCTTACCGATTACTATGCGACCACTGACTCCAACGGCTTCTATTCCATGACTGTAGACACCGGCAGTTATACGGTTTCGATTACGCCCCCCAATGCCCTTTGGGTCCCCTGCCAAGCCACAGTAGACACCGTCCTGGAAGGTTTTTACGAGGAGACAGAGGTCAACTTCCCAGTGCAAACCCTGGTGGATTGCCCTCTAATGTCGGTGGACGTTTCAGTCCCATTCCTCAGGCGCTGTTTCCCCAACACCTATTCGGTCCGCTATTGCAATGAAGGCACTGCTGTGGCTAACAACGCCGCTGTGGAAATTCAACTGGACGAACACCTTACATTAGAGTCGGCTGAGCTTCCATACTCAGAAACCGGGGATCAGACCTACCGGTTTGAGCTAGGCAATCTTCCCCCGAATACCTGCGGGCAATTCCGGTTTACGGCACATCTGGATTGTGATGAAACACAGCTCGGGCAGACTCATTGTGTGGAAGCGCTCATTTTTCCTGATACCCTTTGTGTGCCCACGCCCCCTGCCCCGCTCATTGAAGCGGACAGCCGTTGCGATGGCGACTCCGTCCTCTTTACCCTTCGCAATATTGGCGACGCGGACATGGGTAACAGTGCTACCTATATCGTCATTGAAGACGACGTCATGTTCCTTACCCAACCCTTTGAGCTGGAAGAGGGAGATTCTATCGAAATCCTCCGCCCTGCCACCGGTGCCACCTACCGGCTGCAGGCGCCCCGCAGACCCGGCTTTGCCCCGGGAGAACTGATTAGCTCTACGCTGGAAGGCTGTGTCAGCGACAACCAGGTCATTTCGCTGGGCTTTTTCAACAGCTTCCCTTTGTATGGCGATGGCGGTTTCTCAGATTTGGAATGCCGGGCAAATATCGGCGCCTATGATCCGAATGATAAGCAAGGCTTTCCCACCGGCGCAGGCCCGGAGCGTTTCATTGAACCGGCTACACCCTTAGAGTACCTGATCCGCTTCCAAAACACCGGTACGGATACGGCATTCTATGTTGCGATCCGGGATACGTTGTCAGCATGGCTGGACCCTGCTACCGTAACTCCGGGAGCAAGTAGCCACCCCTACACCTGGCGGCTGGGGCAAGACGGCACCCTCCTTTTTGAGTTCGATCACATCATGCTGCCCGACAGCAACGTAAATGAGCCGGCTTCACATGGATTTGTGAAATTTGGTATAGACTTAAAAACCAATACGCAACCTGGCACAGCTATCCACAACCAGGCTGCCATCTTCTTTGACTTCAATGCACCGATAATCACCAATAAGACCGTGCACCGGGTGAATGTTGACTTCCTGGAAAACCTACTTGCCGCAACAGAGCAGACTCACTTGTATACGGGTAAGGTTAAGGTAGCTCCCAATCCAGCCTCCCAGGTCATCAGATTCGAAAAAACGGAAGAACAAAACTCATCCGCCCTGATTGTCATTTACAATTCTAATGGGCAGCGCCTCGCTGTTTATCCTTTCCTGGAAACAGAAAAGGGCATCCGTGTAGATCAATGGCCAAATGGACTCTACCTTTACGAAGTCCGTTCGGGTAGTGACCGGAAAACAGGGCAGTTTATGATTCAGCGATAACCATAACCTCAATTATTGGATTGAAGATGAGGGCGGCAGGGATTCCTGTCGCCCTTAGAGCGTGTTGGGACTTTAGTAATCGGCCTGCAAACTACACTTTTTTGCTTATACTTCGTCCCGAAAATCCTCATTTAGCTAAGGCTAAACTCCGGTTTTCGTGCCTCGTCTAACCAAAAAATTGTTAGTTTTCGACT
>NZ_JAVJSK010000099.1:0-17378 GCF_040219495.1 Phaeodactylibacter sp.
CCACGCGCGACATGGGTACACTGATGACGCTGATCTGACTGATGGCACTGATCTGCTCGACGAGACCCGCCACGCTGGATGGCCCGCCCGGAAATCTCCGTAATCCCTCCAATCTGTGTTCCAACCCTCCACGCGCGACATGGGTACACTGATGACGCTGATCTGACTGATGGCACTGATCTGCTCGACGAGACCCGCCACGCTGGATGGCCCGCCCGGAAATCTCCGTAATCCCTCCAATCTGTGTTCCAACCCTCCACCCTATCAACACCAAAAACTGTAGCTTAGCAGCAAAAAATGCTATCCAGCCAACGCCACCTTTTTGACCTGCCTGATGATGTAGCCTACTTGAATGGTGCTTATATGTCTCCGCAGTTGCGTGCAGTGGAAACCGCAGGTATCAAAGCCCTTCAGCGCAAAAGCCAGCCCTTTAACATCCAACTGGAAGACTTCTTTGAGCCCGTACAGGCGCTTCGGTCCGCTTACGCCCGTTTGATCAACTGCCCGGACCCAGGCCGTATTGCCATCATTCCTTCCGTTTCCTACGGTATGGCTGCCGTTGCGCGTAACCTGAAGCTGCAGCCCGGCGACAACATCGTCATCACCCGGGAGCAATTCCCCAGTAACTACTACGCCTGGGAGCAGGTAACCGAAGCCAGTGGGGCTAGCATCAGAGTGGTCGACCCACCACAGGAGTTCCCCAGAGGACAGGCCTGGAATAATGCCCTCTTGCAGGCGATTGACGAACGCACCGCAATGGTCGCTATGGGTCAGGTGCACTGGGCTGACGGCACTTTATTTGACCTGCAGGCTATCCGCCAACGCGCAACAACGGTGGGTGCGTTACTGGTCATTGATGGTACCCAATCCGTGGGCGCTTACCCCTTTGATGTGGCAGCCATTCAGCCTGATGCCCTGATCTGTGCCGGCTACAAATGGCTAATGGGCCCCTACAGCATCGGCCTGGCGTACTACGGCCCGGCATTCGATAAAGGCTTTCCAGTAGAAGAGAACTGGATCAACCGGGTGGACAGCCACGATTTCCGTAACCTGGTCAACTATCAGCCCAATTACCAGCCGCTGGCGGCGCGCTACAACATGGGCGAGCAGAGCAACTTTATCCTCGTCCCTATGATGAAGGCGGGCATTGACCAACTGCTGGAATGGGGCACAGATAACATCCAAAGTTATGCTCAGGCGCTACTGGGGGACGCACTCCGGGAACTGGAAGAACGGGGCTGCACCATAGAACCGGAAGATCAACGGGCGCATCATCTGGTGGGCGTCCGCCTGCCCGGGGGAGCCAATATAGAACGCTTCCGGGAGCGGCTGCAGGAAGGGCAGGTACATGTTTCTATCCGGGGTAATGCGATTCGGGTATCCTGCCATTTATATAATGAAATGCGGGAGGTGGAGCGGTTGATGGAATGTTTTGAGGCGGTAACCCAATAAGGGCCTATTCCGATACTATAGTGCTAAAGTCTCGAAAAATAGGTCATGAGCTGTGGAGTGAGGCTTTGCTGCAATTGGAACGGCCGCAGCGTAAGCTAAAAACAGACAAAAGACCGGTTTGAGAGCGCACACCTGAAAGGTACGGTCAGGTAAAAAGGTATCAGAAGGCCATTCCACTGACATTCCTCATTGCTACAGTTCGAGAATTGCATCAACTTTTGCTTGTAAGTATGGAACCACTTCCGCCTCAAACCAGGGATTACGGCTCAGCCATCGGTTATTGAGGGGAGAAGGGTGCGGCAAAGGCAGCACCTTTGGGCCATACTCCTGAAAAGAACGGACCGTTTCGGTAAGATTGCGTTTCCGGGATTTGCCCAGGTAGTAGCGCTGTGCGTACTGCCCGATATAAAGGGTAAGTTGTATTTTCGGCATCATTGCCAATAACGCAGCGTGCCACTGCGGCGCGCATTCCGGCCGGGGCGGCAAGTCGCCTGTAGCGGCCTTACCCGGATAGCAAAAGCCCATCGGCAAAATACTGAAGCAGGTAGGGTCATAAAAAGTAGCCTCCTCTACATTCAGCCACTGCCGCAGGCGCACACCGCTGGGATCGTAGTAGGGTATGCCCTTTTCGTGGGCCAACCGGCCCGGTGCCTGACTGATCAATGCGATACGGGCATCCGGATGAACCGAAAAAATAGGCCGGGGTGGCACCGGAAGGGACACTTCACAAATGCGGCATTGGCGAATAGTAGCACGAAGAGCAGCAGTCATAAATCACAGTTTTGACTAGACGCATTTAACATCAGCAGGCCTCGGCTTGTTATAAAGAAACATTACTAACCAACTTAAACTAACTACCTCATGAAAGAAGATTGGGTAAAAGTATTCGAATCCTCAGAAATTTTGAAAACCAAACTGGTTGAAGATGCATTAAAACGGCAGGGCGTTGAAAGCCATATTCTCGAAAGGCCCGACAGTGCCATCCCTTCACTAGGGGCAGCTACGTTGTATGCGCCTCAGGAGAAGGCGCAAAAAGCCATAAAAATCATCCAGGCTATTGACTTTTCAGCTGTAGAAGAAGATTGAAACTTATGACAAAAAGCAAAGAAAACTGGAATTCACTAACCCCGGAAGAGGAGCGCGTGATCGTGCACAAAGGTACGGAGCGCCCCTTTATCGGGGAATATGACAACCACAAAGCGCCCGGCGTGTATGTTTGCCGGCGTTGCGAAACCCCGCTTTACAAATCGGAAGACAAGTTCTCTTCCGGTTGCGGGTGGCCCAGCTTCGATGATGAAATCCCTGGCGCCGTACGCCGGGAAACAGATGCCGATGGGCGGCGTACCGAAATCCTCTGCGAAAACTGCGGTGGCCACCTCGGTCACGTCTTCATCGGAGAGCGGCTGACTGCCAAAAATACCCGCCACTGTGTCAACTCCATTTCTATGAAGTTCATACCGCAGGCCGAATGGGAGCAACAACAGCAGTAGCGACTTTCGCATGTGGCTGTTTTTGGAGCAAGGCATACTTTTTCAGCAAAGTCCCCGGTGTGGTATCTACCAGAGTAGGCTACACCGGTGGGCATCTCCCCCATCCGACTTACCATCAGGTTTGCACCAAAACCACCGGGCATGCGGAGGCGGTGGAAGTGACTTATGACCCGGCTATAGTCCGTTATGACGCGCTTGTGCGTTTCTTCTTTGAAATGCATGACCCAACTATAGACCGCCGTAATAAAGGCGGGCAATACCGCTCGTCTATTTTTTACCATACGGCTGATCAGCAGGTCGTAGCCGAGGGCTTGTGGGAGCATCTTTGGGAAAGTGGATATGCCATCAAGACCAGCATTGAGCCAGCCACCACCTTTTGGCAAGCAGAAGAACGGCATCAGCAATACTGCGAAAAAAGAGGCATCGTGCCTAAGTCCTTCCGGAAAGTACGGTTCACGACTGCCGGTTAGGGGCTTACAACCAATTGCGCTGCCGGAAATAGTAAATCAGCCCCCCACTGATGATCAGCATCAGGCCCCACAAGTAATAATAGCCGTACTGCCAGTTGAGCTCTGGCATATGCTTAAAGTTCATCCCGTAAATGCCCGCCAGAAACGTCAACGGAATAAAAATAGTGGAAATAATAGTCAGTACCTGCATGATGCTGTTCATCTTGAAACTGATCTCGCTGAGGTAAAGGTCGTATAGCCCATTCATCATTTCCCGGACTGTATCGATATTTTCCATCACCTGAATGGTGTGGTCGTGCAGGTCCCGAATAAAGACATCAGTCCCTTCCAAAAGAAGGTGGCTATCCGACCGGGAGAATTGCCCGATCGCATCACGCAGGGGCGCTACCGTTTTGCGCAGGGTAATGATCTGTAAGCGCAGGTTGTGGATTTTGCCTTTGCTATCGCGGTTCGCTTTGGAAAGGATTTCCTCTTCGAGGTCATCAAGGACAAAATCCATGCGGTCTAAAAGGAGGTAATAATGGTCCACGATATTGTCTGCAAGAGCATAAGCCAGGTAATCTGCTTTGCGCTTTCGGATTTTCGCCCGCCCCGATTGAATGCGCTCCTGAACCCCAAGAAACAAGTTGGTATCGTTTTCCTGAAAGGAAAGCACGAAGCCCTCCCCAAAAAAAATAGCGACCTGCTCGGTCATAACACGTTGCTCCGCTTCATTATAAGATAATGCTTGCAGGATCAGGAAAAGCCCGTTCTCATAATCCTCAAACTTAGGCCGCTGATGCGTATCCAGGATATCCTCCAAGGCCAGCGGGTGCACATTAAACTTATTCCCCAATTCCTCAATGAGCGCCACATCATGCAAGCCCCGTACATCATACCATCGTACCACAGCCTCTTCTGAGGAAGGTGGGATTTTCCCTTTTGCCTTCTGTTCGCGCACTTCTCCCTGCGTGCTGTATTCAATCAGGCTCACCTGCACCTCCTCCATTTTCTTTTGCCCGGTAAATACCAGGCTACCAGGTGCCAGTCCTGTATTTTGACGCTTTTTTTTGCGTGGCTTTAGTTTAAGCGCCGCCTTTGCAGTAATTTTGGGTAAACTCATGGTGGTAAAATAGTTGATTTTTGCAATAATCCAATTTGCCATGCCCATAAGAGCTTGCTGAAATTTTGATTTCGGAGCGAAAGCAGCCAAATCTTGTTCTGATCAGGACACAACAAGAGAGCATAGTCTTAGCTACGCAACCGAAGAGCAAGATGAAATTCGGCAAGAACAGCTCGAAGTGTAAAACCCCGACAAGCTCTAAAAGTATGTTTGGAGCACCTTTACGTTGAAAATCACCTCCAAACACTCTAAACACCTGCCCGTTTATCCAATTATCATTAAAATCTGAAGATGAATATGGCACATCAACCCCTGCCTTTGTCCGTAGAAGAATTTGAAACGGCTGCCAACATAGCCGGCACCCTTGTGTTGGATGTTCGGGAGAAGGGCATTTTCAGTAAAGGCTTCATCCCCGGCTCTGTTTTTATCGGACTGGAGGGCGACTTCACCTACTGGGCAAAGCAGGTACTGCCTGGCCCGGCAATCAAATTATTACTAATTGTACCGGAACCCCAGGTCGGAAAAGCCACTCAATTGCTCATGGAAGCCGGTTTCAACAACATCGTGGGCTACCTCAGTGGTGGGTTTGAAGCCTGGAAAAACACCGGAAAGCCGGTTGAGGAGGTACCTACGCTAGATGTGCCCGGCTTTGCGGCGGATTACCAATCTGGCAGGGTTGCCCATGTTTTGGACGTACGTCGGCAGGATGAATACGATGACCGCCACATCAGGCAGGCTCAGCTCCTGCCCCTGGAGGAATTGCGGGACCGGATCAGCGAAGCAGACCCCTTGAAGCCGTACCATCTGCACTGCCGAAGTGGCTACCGCTCAACGATCGCCGCCAGTATGCTCAAGGCAAGGGGCAGTGCTCCCGTAGTTAATCTGCACGGCATGATTGACGATGTTTTTGATGCAGGTGTGCCTCATAATGAATAAGATCTTTTGGCCATTGAAGCAGTTTATACCCATACTGGACTGGTTGCCCAAGTACAAGCGCAGCTACCTTAGCGGCGATATCCAATCCGGGCTCACCGTTGCGATCATGCTCGTGCCCCAAGGCATGGCTTACGGGCTGCTCGCCGGTTTGCCGCCTATCTACGGCCTTTATGCCAGTCTGTTTTCGTTGGTACTCTACGCCATTTTTGGCACCTCCCGTCAGTTGTCAGTAGGGCCGGCAGCCATCGTCTCTATGCTAGTCGCTGCCGGGATTTACAATCTGGGTGCTGACCTGAGTCCCGCCGAGATGGTTAGCATCGCCGTATCTATCGCGCTATTGGCCGGATTAATGCAGTTGGTACTGGGCGTCTTCCGGCTGGGAGTCTTGGTCAACTTTTTATCTCACCCCGTGATCGCAGGGTTTGCCTCAGCTGCGGCTTTCATTATCGCTTTCAGCCAGTTGAAACACCTGCTGGGCATCCCACTGCAGCGCAGCAATAACATTTTCGTATTAGCAGCAGATGCCATTGAACACATTGGGCAACTGCACTGGCTCACCCTGGGTATCAGCCTAGGGAGCGTCGCCATCCTCCGGGGGTTGAAGCGCATCAGTAAAGCAATTCCGGGTGCACTCGTTGTTGTCTTATTGGGCACACTACTGGTGGTTGGGTTTGAGCTGGATCAGCAAGGGGTGGCCATCATTGGGAAGGTACCGGAAGGGCTACCGGCTTTTGCATGGCCCAATATCTCACCTGACCGGTTGCTTAACGTCTGGCCGATTGCTATGACCATCGGCATCATCAGCTTTATTGAGTCTGTTGCGATCGCCAAAACGATGGGGCGGCAGCAAAATACCCCACGCATCGACCCCAATCAGGAGCTGATTGCCCTGGGGATTACCAAAATCGGAGGAGCGTTCTTCCAGGCTTTCCCGACTTCAGGCAGTTTTTCCCGCTCAGCCATTCATGTGGAATCCGGGGCTAAGACGGGCATTTCCTCTCTGATCAGTGCACTGATTATTACGCTGACTTTGCTGTTTTTCACCGAGTGGTTCTTCTATTTGCCCAAGGCTGTCCTTGCGGCTATTATTTTGTCTGCCGTGATCAACCTCGTGGACTATCAGGAAGCCCGCCACCTCTGGACCGCAGACCGGCGCGATTTCTGGACGATGCTCGCCACCTTCACAGCCACGCTCCTCCTCGGTATTCAGGATGGAGTACTGATTGGGGTGCTGCTATCGCTTGCGATAATGGTGTACCGCAATTCGCGGCCCCACATAGCTGTGCTCGGCCAACTGCCCAACTCCCGGCGCTACCGCAGCATTGGCCGGTTTTCCAATGCACAGCAGCACGAAGAAGTCCTCATCGTTCGTTTTGACGCGCAACTGTACTTTGGCAATGCCGACTACTTCCGGGATGAACTGGAGCGGCTAGTCACCCACGAAGGGCGGGCACTCAAGCTGTTTATCCTGGACGCCTCGAGTATTCATGATATTGATACGACGGGAGCCGAAGCCCTGAGTGAAATCATCAGCGTTTTGCAAAACCGGAATATTCGCTTTTTCATCTCGGGCGTAGTTGGCCCAGCCCGGGATGCCCTCACCCGTCATGGCCTGATGCAGGTCATTGGAGCGCGCAATCAGTTTATACAAATTCATGATGCGGTGGAGTACTACAACACGGCTGCGGAGGATGCGGACAGCAGCTGGACAGCAGATGCCCTACAGACCAATGTGCCCAGAAAAAGCAAACGGAAGTTTAGCGATGAATAAGCCGTTGACTCTCCGGCACGGCAGCCCAAAAGCACGAAGCCAGACTTGGTACAAAATCTTCCCTACAAATTTCGGACTTATTCTCTGATCGTCCCTAACTTTAGCCCAAAATAACCTATGGCAAGACTGACCCTCTTTTTCGCGCTGCTGTTAGCCCTGCCCCTGGCACTACGGGCTCAACTGACGACTTACTATCCCGCTAAAATCTGGCTCAAAAACGGAGAGCGCCTGACCGGTGAAATCGAAAAGCCGGATTGGCAAAAAGGCACAGAGCGCTTACTGTACCGCAGCAAATCAGACCCGGAGCCTCAGTTTCTAAATACACCGGAGATCGACAAAATCATACTGACCGAAGACCAACTCGAGCGGCGCTACCTGAGCCGTTCTGTGCAGCGCCTCTACCTGCCCGACACCATGCCGGTGGGCGACACTCTGCTCTACGTACAGGACACCCTACTGCTGCAAGCCGTAGTGGAAGGCACTCTTGGCTTTTACTACCATGAGACTCCCGGAGGGCGGGCGAACTACTTTTTGGAAAAGGGTGGCGTATTCACGCAACTCGTACAACACAGCTACCACCGTGTGGGCAGTGGCCGCCGCATCCGGTTCAGGCATGACCAATGGCAGGAACAACTCCTCACGGTGATGTCGGATTGCCGGGCAACGAAGGACCGGATTCCCAAAATCCAGTTTACGGACGAGGGTATCAAGCGGTTGTTTGTGCAGTACAATGAATGTGGGAGCCGAAAGCGGCTTGATTACGAGCTGGAGTTCAAAAAATGGACCCTGCGCCCGGGTGTACAGGCCGGCGCGGCGTTTACCCGGGTCAGTACGCGCGACCGGATTTTCAGGGATGCCGGTACCGGTAGCTTTGCGCCCAGAATTGGGGCCAGCCTGCTCCTCCTGCCTTTTCAGGGCGATGGCAGGTCAGGCTTTCTCGCAGAAGTCCTCTACGCGCCATTCCGGACTACCGACGACTTCGATAACTTTGAAGTGGATGCCGACTACCTGCAACTCAACCTTGGCGTGCGCAACAGTGGTATTGCCACCGTATTCGGGAGTATTTTTGCCGGTTTCAGTATTGCCCGGCAAATCGGTGACCCAATACGGACCAACCTCACCGACCGGGTGATCCAACCTACGCAGCTTGGCCTCTTTGGCGGGTTTAGCATAAGCGGGGAGCATGTAGAAGTGAGCCTGTGCTACGAAATCGACGACATCGGACTGCTTTCGCCCAATGCGCCCTTTTTCTACACCAATAGCCTGAGCCTGATGGCAGGCTACCGTTTCTGATAATCCAGCTCGCCTGCCTCAATGAGGACTGGCAGGTGGTTTTCCAGAGGTGGGATGGGGCAGTTGTAGCCATCACTGTAGGCGCACCAGGGATTGTAGGCTTTGTTAAAATCAATAGTAAGCCGCCCGTCCTGAATAGCTGATTTAGTGATATCCATGTATCGGCCGCCCCCGTAGGTTTCCACGCTGTTGGTATCATCTTTGAATGGGATGAACAGGTAATCGCGGTACTGCGGCATACGAATGAGGCGGAGGCTTTGGTAGACGGCCAACTGCAGCGTAGTGTCTTTGAGCTGGAAAGTGGCGGTCCCGAACTTCACATAAGGCTTGGTGATGCCGCTGTAAGTGGGCATATCAAAGGACTCGGCATCCGTTGTACGCTCAAAGGTTGCGGTAACCCGGTAGGAGGTATCCGGGGCATAGAACCGTAATTTCTTCACGCCTTTCCGGTTCAGGGGCGCGCGCTCGTCTTCCAGGAATTCCTGTTTGTAATGCTTGCGGTGCTTGCGGATGGTTTTGGCGTAGGCGGCATCCGCCTGCCCCCGGCTACTCAGCGGCAGCAGGCACAGGCAGGCGAATACAGCGAATAAGCTTAGGTTCTGCAGCATACGTTACACTTCTTCTTTAGCCTGACTGCGGACCTTTTCCCAGTTCCAGGCGGTGCGCATAATGTCGTTCACATCGCGCTTTGGTGCCCAGCCCAACTGGTCTGCCGCCTTTTTATAATTGGCATAGATAGCGACCACATCGCCCGGGCGGCGGGGGCCTATATGGTAGGGCAGTTTTTCGCCCGTAACTTTCATGAAAGCGTTCACTGCTTCCAGGACCGTAACGCCCTCACCGATACCGAGGTTAAAGACCGATACCGGTGCTTCCTGCTTACCGGCGATGAGGTGCTGCAATGCTTTGGTATGCGCATTAGCCAGGTCCATCACATGAATATAATCGCGGATACAGCTACCGTCGCGGGTGTTATAGTCATCTCCAAAAACCATGAGTGCCTTTCGTTTGCCGATAGCCGCTTCGGTGATCACCGGCACGAGGTTGGAGGCCGGCGTGGTCGGCGACTCCCCGATTTTGGCACTTTCGTGCGCGCCGGCAGGGTTGAAGTAGCGCAGCAGGATGTTATTTTGCCCGGGGTGGCGGTGGGAAAAATCATGTACCATCTGCTCGCCCATCTGCTTGGTACGGGCATAGGGCGACTCTGCTTCTTCCAGGGGGGTCTTTTCCGTTACCGGCAGCTCAGAGGCGTTGCCGTAGACCGAGCAGGAAGAAGAAAAGATGAAGTTGGGCACGTCGTAGCGCACCATACAGTCAAGCACGTTGATCAGGCTGTTGAGGTTGTTGCGGAAATAGCGAAGAGGCTGCTCCACGGACTCACCGACATGCTTAAGGGCAGCAAAATGGATCACACCAGCCAGGTCATCGTGAGCCTTAAACATGGCTTCCGTTGCCGCCAGGTCACAGAGATCAATGGCATAGTTGTGGACCCGCCGACCGGTAATGGCCTCTATGCCATCCAGTACTGCTTCACTTGAGTTGCTGAGGTTGTCGGCCGAAATGACTTCGAAACCATGATCAATCAAATCAACAATGGTATGGCTGCCGATATAGCCACAACCGCCGGTAACTAAAATTTTGTGCATGGGGCAAGTAGTTTATTAGGTGGATAATTCATGTATAAATAGTGGGAGCCCTTTGGTGGCTGCCGGTTTTCAACCTACCTTTACAACCTGAAGGATGGGAGGTGCCCCGTTCAGGAATGTTTTGGCAGGACTTGCTTAGCGTTGTCCTTGCTCTCCAAAGGTAAACGTTTGTCAGGACTTTCGTAATTAGTCTGCAAACTCTAAGCGAAAATAACAATGGATAAAAAAGAACTTGCTCAGGAAGTGGTACAGATTGCCCGCCACGCTGGCGCTGCTATTATGGCGATTTACAGCAAAAAAGACCTAGGTATAGAACTCAAGGCCGACGAATCACCCCTCACCCTGGCGGATCAGGCTGCGAATGAGGTCATCTGCCGGGAGCTCGAAAAGCTGCCCGTACAGTACCCTATCATATCGGAAGAAAACAAAGCTGTGCCCTACGAGACCCGCAAAGACTACGAATACCACTGGCTGGTCGACCCCCTGGACGGCACCAAGGAATTCATTAAGCGCAACGGGGAGTTCACAGTCAATATTGCGCTCATCCATCAGGGCAAGCCGGTGATGGGCGTAGTGTATGTCCCTTGTTTTGATGAAGCCTACTGGGGCGCAGCCGGGGTAGGTGCTTTTTTGGAATCCAAAGGAGAGATGACTAAGCTGGAAGTCCCACCGTTTAGGCTTACAGACGAAGGGCTGAGCGTTGTCTGCTCCCGTTCGCACCTCAATGAAGATACGCAGGCTTTTGTGGACAACCTCAACCGCCCCGACCTGGTGCCCAAAGGCAGCTCCCTGAAGTTCCTGATCATTGCAAAGGGCGAAGCTCATGTGTACCCACGGCTGGGGCCTACGATGGAGTGGGACACCGCCGCGGCTCAGGCCGTACTGGAACAATCCGGGGGTGCGGTAATCGACGAAGAGACCCAAGCGCCCCTGCGTTACAACAAGGAGAACCTGCTCAATCCGTACTTCATTGCTTACGGCGGCTTGCAGGCCTAACCCAACCCTTAGAGGCTTACTGCCGGTCTAAGCTTTCAAAAGGTTTATGCCCATCGAATTCAAGGTGCTTCAACAAGGTCCCTTTCCGCAGCCCGTCCACCATCAGTGGCTGGGCATGGCATGCCTGATCGCAATGATGGTAGGCATGATGACTTCAGCGGAGGCGCTGATCAGCATCGCTTTTATTGCATTGGTGGTGAATGTGGTGCTCAACCGGCAGCTCCCGCAGTTGTGGAAACGCTTTTTGCGGCACCCCGCACTCCTGGGCATTACGGGCATCTTCCTGATGTACACGCTTTCCGGGCTGTATTCAGAAAACACCGTCTACCTGTTCAGGCGCCTGCGCACTTCTTTACCTCTGCTTTTGCTGCCCTTTGCGATTTTATCTTTGCCCCGGTTCGGCAAACAGGCATACTACAGCCTGCTTTACCTGTTTTTTGTGCTCACCCTCCTGGCCTGCATAGCTGTCCTTTACCAGTACTGGGCGGACTACGCAGCCCTGACAGCCCTATACAAAAAGGGGCAGGTGATGCCCACCCCGATGCGGCACATCCGGTTTAGCCTGACGGTCGCGCTGGCGGTGGCAGCCGGCCTGTATTTAGCAGATCAGCGCTTCTGCTTGCGCTATATGGCAGAACGCTACCTACTGATTGGCGGCAGCATTTTCATGGCTGCCTTTCTGCACCTGTTAGCGGTGCGCAGCGGTTTGCTGGCGCTTTACCTTATGATGGGCTATGCTTTGGCCCGGCTAGTCCTCCTGCACCGGAAATTCATATTGGGAATGACTATTGTAATTGCTTCAGCAGGGCTAGCGTACGCTGCTATTCAATTCATTCCGACCCTGCAAAACAAGATCAACTACACGCAATACACCATATACTTGCTGGTTCGGGACGGAGAGGTGCAGGAGCTGTCAGATTCCCAGCGCCTCGGGTCGATCAAAGCCGGGCTGGCTATGGCGAAAGCCCACCCCTGGATAGGAGAAGGGCTGGGTGACATCAGGGATGCGGCCGAAGCCTACTACGAAGCCCATGCCCCTGGCCTGGCCGGACGCAAACTGTTGCCGCACAATCAGTACGTTTTTGTGCTGGGCGCTACCGGGCTGCTGGGGCTACTGTACTTCGTACTGGCCACCACCTATCCGCTGCTGTACCGGAGCGGCTATCGGGATGCCTTCTGGACAGCCTTTCACCTCATGATCTTTTCCTCCTTTATGGTAGAACACACCCTCGAAACACAATTTGGGCTCACCCTCTACCTGCTGTTTGCCCTGATGGGGCTCCGGCACATTGATGCACAAGGCCAGGACTTATGACTATGAGTTTGTATTCTTAGCCCGGCAAAGTATATTGCACCCCAAATTTGCAAACAAAAAACATAAGATATGGTCCGTCTCGAACATCTCGGCATTGCCGTCAAAAACCTGGAGGAAAGCAATGAGCTCTTTGAAAAAATGCTGGGCCGCCCGCTTTACAAAGTAGAAGAAGTGGCTTCAGAACATGTCAAGACCGCGTTTTTCAAGATTGGAGAATCCAAGATAGAACTACTGGAAGCGACCGCACCGGAAAGTGCTATTGCCAAATACGTTGAGAAGCGGGGCGAAGGTCTCCACCACGTTGCTTTTGAAGTAGAAGATATCTACGCTGAAATGGAACGCCTTAAAAATGAAGGTTTCCGCCTGCTCAATGAGGAGCCTAAACGCGGGGCGGACAACAAGCTCGTCTGCTTTGTACACCCCAAAAGCGCCAATGGCGTACTGATGGAGCTCTGCCAGGAAATCAGGGAATAGCCTCTGCGAGTGGAAGTGGTTGGTGATGTGAAGGTTGCTCCAAAACTATGCTCAATCCGGTGCGATAATTTCCATGGCAACGTGGGCGGGGGTTGTGCCAACGCGCCCCCCGATGTCATGGGTACGGTTGAGCCGGTGCACTCCTTTGATGTAGCGGATGGAGCCGGTAAGGGAGCGCAGCACAATGCTCTCTGTGGTCACACCTCCGCGCCGGTCAAAGTGCACGCCCTCCAGGAAAGTAGAATGGGTAATACCGGTTGCCGCGAAGAACGTATTGTTAGACCTGATCAGGTCATCTAAGGTCAGGACTTCTTTGATTTTCACGCCATCCTGCTTCAGCTGCCGCTTTTCGGCCTCCCGTTGCGGCGCGCGCATCCCCTGCATGCCACCGCCCAGCGCTTTCACGGCCGCTGCGGCAATCACACCTTCCGGAGTGCCGCCCACGCCCATCAGTACATCCACCCCTGTCCCGGGGATGGCAGCCATAAGCGCCCCGATCACATCGCCTTCTGCGTGCAGGGTGATCCGTGCGCCCGTCTGCCGGATCTCCTCAATCAGCGAAGTGTGGCGGGGTTTGTCCAGCACAAATACGGTGAGGTCTTCGACGTTGCGGCCCAAGACTTCGGCAATATTGTACAGATTGGTGGAGGGCGACTTGGTGATATCGATGGCAGCTTTGGCATCAGCTTCCACTACGATTTTGTTCATGTAATAGCTATTGCCCGGGTCCCACATACTCCCTTTGTCAGCCACGGCGATCGAGGTAATGGAATTGGGGCGCCCCTCGGCCAGCAAGGAGGTGCCTTCTACCGGGTCAACGGCTACATCTACCGCTGGCCCCTCGCCATTGCCTACTTCCTCCCCGTTGAAGAGCATGGGGGCTTCGTCTTTTTCACCTTCGCCAATGATGACGGTACCTTTCATATCTACCGTCCGCAGGAAAGTCCGCATCGCATCTACAGCGGCCTGATCGCCGGCTTCTTTTTTGCCCATGCCCATATAGCGGGCAGCAGCAATCGCAGCAGCTTCAGTAACGCGAACTAACTCCATAGCGAGGTTGCGGTCGGCACGAGGTGTATTCTGATCAGACATAAGTCAAGGTTTTAGCATAATTCAAAGATAGGAAAGCTGAGCGGGCTCTACTGTGCTGAATATCACTACAGGTCCAGTAATTCCGGAAATTGATCCACAAAATAATCCGGAGCCTCTTCTGCCAGCACCGCCCGGGGCCGGTAGCCGTAGGTGACGGCACAGGTGTACATACCGGCAGCCTTGGCCGCTTCTATATCGTGGGTGGAATCACCAACCATCAGCGCCCGGTCAGCAGGCACCTGCAATTGGTCCAGAATGCGCTGCAGGCCGGCGGGGTGCGGTTTTAGGGGATATGCATCCGGATTGGCGCCTTGTACTACATCCATGAGCGGGGCCATCTTCAGTGCCTCGGCTATGCGCCCGGTGAAGTGCTGCAGTTTATTACTGTAGATGGCGGTCTTTTTGGGCTTTAGAGCCCGCAGCGTATCCATCACTCCGGGATAGGGCTTGGTTTTGGTAACGAAGTGCTCCGCGTAGTAATCGTCGAAGTGTCTTTTTGCCTTGGTCAGCATCTCGGGGTCATCGGTGCCTGCCGCTTCTTTCAGCAGGTAAGACAGCCCGCTGCCCAGCAAAGGGGGGAGGGCCTCGTAGGACAATAGTGGCCGGCCCAGCTGCTGCATGGCGTGGTTGACGGCGTCTGCCAGGTCGAAGCGGGAGTCAACGAGGGTGCCGTCCAGGTCGAAAACAATAAGATCGATGTTGTCTAAGAAAGCCATTCGGTGGTATTTGTGGCTAAGGTACGGGAATTTGAGGTGCCGTTATGGTGATGTTTGTAGTCAAGAACAGCTGCTCAAACCTTTCTTCAGAGGTACTGGAGTTTTGATATTCTATACGGGCTTGATAGCCCCGCTCGTCAAACAGGCAAGCGTACATTGTAACACGCTCTCCTTCTCGTAGACAGACAAGCAGGCTGCCTCGGCTCGTCTCTAAACACACCTTACCGCAATAACCCCACTCATCTATCATCTTTTTAAAGAAATCAACGTTACAACACCGTATTTCTTTTTCATTTCAAATCCAAATTATGCTAAAATCTAACTTTTTACTATTGCTGATGTTCGCTCTGGGCACACTTACTCAGGCCCAAACCTTCACCCTAATGAGCGAAGATGCAGGCGGGCAGGCTACCAAGGTACAGGAAGCCAACACTTTTGGCTGCGATGGCGAAAATGTGTCGCCTCAGCTATCCTGGGAGAATGCGCCCGAGGGCACCAAAAGCTTTGCCATCACCATGTACGATCCGGACGCACCAACTGGCAGCGGTTTCTGGCACTGGGTGGCCTTTGACATCCCTGCTGATATTACAGCGCTAGCTTCCGGTGCAGGCAGTGGCAAGGGCCAAATGCCTAAAGGCAGTATTCAAAGTGTAACGAGCTACGGTGCGCCTGGCTACGGCGGCCCCTGCCCACCCAAAGGGCACGGCATCCACCAGTACGTGATCACTGTCCACGCCCTGAAAACGGACAAGCTGGGGCTCGATGCCAATACCAATCCATCGATCGTTGGCTTTTACCTCTGGCAGAATACGATTGAGAAGGCATCGGTTGTGATGTACTACAGCCGGTAATTTATAGTCCGCCAACCCAGGATTTGTGAATTCTGAATTGTCAGACTACAATAGAGTTTCAGAGAAACTGTAAGCTGCAGGGAAGCACCCCGCTACACGATTTTGTATAACATCGTGCCGGGTGCTTCCCTTTTTTATTTCCCCTCTGCCCCACACTTTCTGGGCTACCAAAATTACTACCAATTTTAGTTTGAAATTATTTGTTTCAAACAAGTAAATCATTTACTTTTACACGCCCTCCGGCATACTATGAAACGCTATGCTGACCAAGCTTGCCGGCTTTTGTGCTGGCAAGCCCCCCGCATAGCCCGAAAACGAAACAGCATGTTTGAACGAGCCATCCTGCACCTGGACCTCGACGCCTTTTTTGTGTCCGTAGAGCAGCTGTACAACAATGAATTACAGGGCAGGCCGCTAATCATTGGCGGCAGCAGCGGGCGGGGCGTAGTCGCAAGCTGCAGTTATGAGGCGCGGCATTTTGGCATCCACGCCGGTATGCCTATCCGCCATGCGCTACTGCGCTGCCCGGATGCTACCGTACTGCGGGGCGATATGGAAAACTATCTGAAGCATTCCAGGCTCGTCACGGAAATACTTGCGGAAGATGCGCCGGTCCTAGAGAAAGCTTCTATTGATGAATTTTACCTCGACATCAGCGGCATGGACCGTTACTTCGGCTGCTGGAAGTGGTCGCAGGAACTGCGGCAGAAGGTCATTCGCGAAAGCGGGCTGCCCTTGTCCATCGGCTTGGCGGCCAACAAGCTGGTCTCTAAAGTAGGCGCGGGGGAAAGTAAGCCCAACGGTGCGCAGTTGGTGGAGTCGGGCCGGGAGCAGCAGTTTTTAGCCCCCCTGCCAGTGCGCAGGTTACCGGCGGTGGGCAAGGTGACTTGTCACCGGTTGAGCCAAATGGGTATACGGACGGTACACGCCCTCAGTCAGGTGCCGCCCCTACTGCTGCAGCGCGAATTTGGCAAACCCGGCAAGCAATTGTGGGAAAAAGCGCATGGCATCGACCACCGCCCGGTAGTGCCCTATACGGAGCGGCAGTCGATCTCCACCGAGCGGACCTTTCAGACCGACACCACGAATGTCGAATTCCTCCGCACCACCCTCAACCAAATGGTAGCACAGCTCGCCTTTGAACTGCGGCAGTCCGAACGGCTGACCGCCTGCATCACAGTGAAACTACGGTATTCCGATTTTAATACCTTCACCCGGCAGTGCCGACTGCCCTATACCGCTTCCGATACGCTCCTGCTCCACCACGCCCGGGACCTGCTGGAACAACTGTATACGCGCCGGCAATTGGTACGCCTGCTGGGTGTCCGCTTCAGCAAGCTTGTGCCCGGCCACCCGCAGCTGAGCCTGTTTGATGCCTCAGCGGAGGAGCAGCGCCTGCAGGCCGCTATGGATGGGATACGGCAGCGATTTGGGAAAGGGGCGGTGGGGAGAGGAAATGGATAGGTTTTTCATAGCAATCCGAGGCTTCTGAATTCCGGCTTGAAGCCCTTCCATCTGCTGAGTTTTCCAGCCCTCCGCGTTAAACCTCGACAAGTATAAGCACGCAAAAACAAAACTAGACTTGATGCGCCGGAGTTAGAGCGTGTTGGGACTTTGCTTTTGGAGCGAACGTAGCCAAATTTTGTTCTGATCAAGGCGTGATACATTCAAGAATGGGATTAAAGGGACCCATTCTTGAATCACATAGCCTTAGCTACGTGACCGACCTGTCCGTGTCCCGTCGCCTGTGGGCTTTGGCCACCGGAGACCGTAC
>NZ_JAVJSK010000100.1:0-68809 GCF_040219495.1 Phaeodactylibacter sp.
AGTCGAAAACTAACAATTTTTTGGTTAGACGAGGCACGAAAACCGGAGTTTAGCCTTAGCTAAATGAGGATTTTCGGGACGAAGTATAAGCAAAAAAGTGTAGTTTGCAGACCGATTACTAAAGTCCCAACACGCTCTTAAAACTTAATGTACTCTACTGGGTCTACCGGTTTGCCCCTGTGCCACAGCTCGAAGTGGAGGTGCGGCCCGTCAGACAGGGTGCCGGTATTGCCGATGATAGCGACTGCTTCACCGGCTTTCACGAAGCTGCCTGCTTCCTTGAGGAGCACAGAGTTGTGCTTATAGAAGGTAATGGTGTTGTTGGAATGCTGAATGCCAATCGTATTGCCGGTTTCCAGTGTCCAGTCTGAGAAAAAGATGAACCCGTCCATGGCTGATTTGATGGCGGTATTCTTAGGGGCAAGTACGTCTACGCCATAGTGCTTTTTGTCCGGCATGAAAGCAGCGCTGATCTCTCCAGTAACAGGAGGGGAGAAAAAGAGCTGTTCCAATGGCACATCGCCCGGGGGGAAGTTAATCGGGCGGCCGCGGCGGGCAGCATTTCCCACTTCCTGTAATTCCAGCTCCTCTCTGAGTTGTTCTTCAGCCTCGGACGGTTCCACTTCCTGCAGTGAATCCATTTGCAGTTCAGGGCCTGATTTCTTTTCGGCTTCCTTAGCCGTCTCCACATCACCAATCAGCACCTTTTGGATGTTTTCGGAGTAAGCCCGCTGAGCGGCCAGTTGTTTCTCCAGCGATTTGACTTCGTCGTACACTTTTTCTACCTGACGGCGGGCTTTGTCGCCATCACCGTAGCCCGGTACATACTGCCGGAGCGGAGTGAACGCAATTGCGGTCACGACCAGGAACGCCACCAGTACAAGAACGGTGCTTGCTGCCACGTACACATTGAGCAGCGTGAGCCGGTACGAGCCTACTTCCTCGAAGGTCTCGTTGTTCATGATAATGAAGCGGTAAGTATGCTGTATATTTTGCTTGGTCCGCTTCCACCAGGCTTTGAATTTATCTTCGTTCGGAGCCATAATAAAATCGTTGTTTATTGTACCGGACCAGGAGCTACTGAAAACTATAAACGCTGTTGAGGGACCAAAAATTGATTGAGACAGTCCTTAAAAGGGTTTGTAGTCTGTTAATAATAAAATAATTTTGGCATTTGGCGTTTATTATACAGTTCCGGGTTGGCAAAGTTAGGCAGTGTATCTAGCGCCCGGAAGTAATTTGGCCTTTTTCTTTTACAATTTGGCGCTCCGTATGGAGCATTTGGAAAACAACCGGACTTTGAAACAGATCAACAAAATATTGTGGGTAACCCTGAGTATGGCAGTGCTCGCGGCTTGTACGACGACCAAGAGCCGTAGCGATATGTCGGCACTTAGTGAAGCCTACCACAACACCACCGCGCATTACAACGGATACTTCAATGCCGATGAGCTGATTATGCTCAGCAAAGCTCTGCTGGAGGACTCCTACGTGGACAACTACACCAAGCTGCTGCCGATGTACAAGCACCTTGCCGTGGAAGACGCGACAGCGGTTGCCCAGGATCTTGATATTGCCATGGAAAAAGTGACCGTGGTGGTTAACCTGCACCCTTATAGCAAATGGGTGGATGACTCCTACCTGGTTTTTGGCAAAGCCCAGTACTACAAGCGGGACTATGAGGCGGCCGAAGCTACTTTCCGTTACTTCTCCAACGAGTTCAGCCCCGAGGAAATGCGCAAAAAGGAGAAAAAGGCGGATGCGGCGAAGAAGGCGAGCAAAAAGAAAAAGAAAAAGAAAAAGCGCAAAAAGTCCAGCCGCAAAAAGGGCAAGATGAGCAAAAAGAAAGCGCGGGCACTGAAGAAATACAACAAGGCTGTGCGCAAAGCCCGTAAATCCGGCGGGCAGGCTCCGGAAAAACCGGCTATCCTGCAGCGTGGCAAGGAGGAAGAAACGGCGGACGCCAAAGAGGAAAAACGCAAGGAAAATGAAGCTGCCCTCGAAGAAGAAAATGCGGCCAACCAAAATCCTAAAAAGAACCCGCTGAAGCACCAACTGGCCTATCAGCAAGGCATGTTGTACTATGCCAAGACCCTCATCGAGCGCGATAAGTTCGATGGCGCAGAGCGGGTGATCCGGGAGCTGGAGCAGGACCCGGAAACCTTCGCGGAGACCCGGGCAGAGTTGTCGGCGATCAAAGCACACCTGCACATCTCTGAGCAAGCTTACGTGGATGCCCTGCCTGCACTCGAGGAAGCCATCGAGCTGGAAGGGGACAAAAACCTAAAGGCACGCTACGCCTTCATCATGGCACAGATTTATCAGAAGCTGGGCAACAGCCGGGGCGCTTATGCCGGGTTCGAGCAGGCACTTTCTTTCCGCCCCGGCTATGTGATGGCCTTCAACTGCGAGCTGAATATGGCGCAAAATGCCTGGGCAAGTGGTACCGGTAGTGCACGGGAAGCTCGTGCCAGCCTGGAAAAATTGCTCCGGGAGGATAAGAATGCCGAGTTCAAAGACCAGATTTACTTCGCCCTGGCCATGATTGCCTTTAAAGAAGGCGATCAGGCAGAAGGAGTCCGCAACTTGCAGCTTTCCCTGCAGCATGACACCGGCAATCAGGCGCAAAAAGCGGAAGCCTATGTAACGCTGGCCGACTTCTACTACGAAGGGGAGGAATACGTAAATGCCAAGAATTACTACGACAGTACCCTTATGGTGATGGCAGAGCAGGATGAACGCTTCAAACGTGTGAAAGGCATGGCGGGCAGCCTGACTGATATTGCCAAAAACCTGGAAATCATCGCCCTGCAGGACAGCCTGCTGACCATCAGCCAAATGACGCCGGCCGAGCAGGAAGCCCTGGCGCTGGAAATTAAGAAAAAACAGGACGATGCCCGCCGTAAGGCGCTTGTAGCCCAGGCCAACCAACAGGCCAATCAGCGTTTCGGCAACCTCAATAACCGGGTTAACCCATCAGCCAGCCTCGGGTCCGCAGAAAGTTCCTTCTTTGCCTACGATGACCGCAGGCAGAAGCGGGGCATCCGTGATTTTGAAAGAATTTGGGGCACCCGCCCGCTGGAGGACAACTGGCGGCGCTCAGCAGCAAGCTCCAACGATATTATCGAGGAAATTAGCTCCGATGACGGTAGCGATATCCTGACGGACGAGGAGATCGAAAAACTCCTGGGCGCAGTCCCTAAAACCGAAGGCGATATTGCAGCGGCTGAAATTCAGTTGCAGGAGGCCATGTCCAAACTGGGCGCCTTGTACCGCGAACGCCTCGAAAATTACGACCGCGCCATAGCCGTCCTGGAGGAGCTCAATGAACGCTTCCCGGGCAATACCTACGAGCTTGATTCCTGGTATCAGCTTTACCTGGCCTATACAGACATAGGCAACCCCTCAAAAGCGAAGGTCTATGCCGATAAAATCCTGGACAAGTACCCCAATACGGCTTATGCGCTCATCATTAAGAATCCGAACTACGCGGAGGAGCTGGTCAAGGAAGAACAGGAGCTTAACCGCTACTACGACGAGACTTACGCGGCCTTCGCCTCCGGCAACTACCGTCAGGCTTTCGACCGCAGTCAGCAGGCTAAAGATAAGTTTGGCGCTGCCAACCCTTTCCAGCCTAAATTTGCCTTGCTTTCTGCTATGAGCACCGGCAATATCGAGGGCAAAGAGGCTTACGTGGAGGCGTTGCGAAATGTGGTTGCGCGCTACCCGGATACAGAGGAACAGCTGCGGGCACGGGAAATCCTGCGCCTGCTCGGAGAAACGACCACTAGCCTGCCCGCTGGCGCAAAAGAAGAAATTGAGGCTTTCAAGGAAGAGGCAGACAAGCTCCACTATGCGATCATTGCCTTTAAGGACAAAAACATAAGCCTTACCGATGCCAAAGTGAAGGTATCTGATTACAACGAAAAGTACCATAAGCTCGACCGCATCCGTATCTCCAATATCTACCTGGGGACTACCGCTGATGACCGCGTCCCCATCTTGGTACTGCGCCGGTTTAAGGATAAGCAAGAGGCTATGAAGTACTATAATGGCGTACAGCGCAACAAGAAGGAGTTCGTTGAAGGGGGGGGGGATTTCGAGCTCTTCCCCGTCACGCAGAACAACTACCGTGAAATCCTCAAGCAGCGTAAAATTGAGGGCTACCGCTTGTTCTTTCAACAGTTTTACCTGAAATAGACTGATCAGGTATTTGCAGACCAGTCATCGTAGTAAAGGCGGGCAGGGTTGGAAAACCGTTAAAAACATTTAATTTCAAACAATAATTTTTAACTTAGCGCAACATACTATGATGAAATCGAATGCTGCTCAACGCCCACACCTATTACAGCCTGCGGTATGGCACCCTGCCACCGTCTGCCCTGGCCGAACGTGCTGCACAATTGGGCTACACTGCTATAGCCCTGACCGATATCAACAACACGAGCTGTACGTACGAGTTTGTCCGCTGCTGTGAGAACGTGGGCGTCAAGGCAGTGGCAGGGCTGGAGTTCCGGCAGGAAGGGCGCTGTCTGTACATCGGGCTGGCGCGCAACCGGGAAGGGCTGCGCGAGCTCAATCAATTGCTTAGCGAAGCCTCGCTTGAGGGGCAGGCATTGCCTGAGCTCGCACCACCCATGCAACACGCTTATATCATCTACCCGCGCCTGCTGAAGCCGATTCAGGAGTTCCGGGAAGAAGAGTTTCTGGGCATTCGGCCAGAGCACGTTGCACGCTTGTTTGGCCATGAGCTGCTGAACCACCAAAACAAATTAGTAGCCCTCAGTCCGGTCTTTTTTGCGGATAACGAAGGGTTTGAGCTCCACCGGCTGCTGCGGGCTATCGATAGGAATATCCTGCTCAGTAAATTATCCCACCAGCAGACTGCCAAAGCTTCCGAACGCCTGATGCCACCGGAACAACTCCGTGCGTTTTACAAGACACAGCCTTACCTTATCGATAATGCGGAACGCCTGTTGCAAGGCTGCACGGCAGATTTCCGGCCCGGGCTCCACCTCAACCGCCAAACCTTCACCGGTAGTAAAGACGGGGACTACAAGCTACTGGAAAAACTCGCCCTCAACGGCTGCGAGCGCCGCTACGCCCATCTTGGTGCACGTACCACGGCCTATCGGGATGCCCTGGAGCGAGTCGGGCGTGAGCTGGAAGTGATCAGGCAGCAGGATTTTTGCGCCTACTTTCTCATCACCTGGGATATCGTGCGCTATGCCGCCTCGGCCGGCTATCACCACGTAGGGCGGGGGAGTGGTGCCAACTCTATCGTAGCTTACTGCCTGCGCATTACCGATGTGGACCCCATGGAGCTGGGGCTGTACTTTGAGCGTTTTATCAATCCGCACCGCACTTCACCTCCTGATTTTGATATTGATTTTTCCTGGGACGAGCGGGATGATGTGACCGATTATATCTTCAAACGCTACGGGCGGGACTACACGGCTCTGTTGGCCACTTATTCTACCTTCAAAGGGCGCTCCATCATCCGGGAACTGGGCAAGGTATACGGTTTGCCGAAAGGCGAGATTGACAAAATAGTGGCCTCGCCCTTCGAGCCGGAGGTGCATCATGAGCTCGCCGGCAAAATTATGCACTACGGGCGTAAGCTGGAAGGCTTTCCCAACCACCTGTCGATCCACGCTGGGGGTATTGTGATTTCGGAAGCCCCTATTTATTACCATACGGCCCTGCAGCTCATGCCGAAAGGCTTTCCGGTCACTCATTTCGATATGAACCACGGCGAAGACCTGGGGTTTCATAAGTTTGATGTGCTCAGTCAGCGGGGACTGGGGCATATTAAGGATACCGTGGAGCTGATCCGGAGAAATCAGGGGCAAGCTGTAGATATTCACGATATACCGCACATCAAAGCAGACGAGCGGGTGAAGGCACAGTTGCGCTCCGGTGACTGTATGGGCTGCTTTTATATCGAATCGCCTGCCATGCGTGGTTTGCTGAAGAAGCTGGGGTGTGACAATTATGTGCACCTGGTTGCTGCCAGTTCAATCATCCGGCCTGGTGTTGCCAAGTCGGGTATGATGAAGGAGTACATCCGCCGTTTCCACCATCCCCATCGTGTTGAATACCTGCACCCGGTCTTCGAAGCACAGCTCGGAGAAACCTTCGGCGTGATGGTCTATCAGGAAGACGTGATGAAGATCGTCCATCACTTTGCCGGGCTTGGGCTGGATGAGAGCGACGTGCTGCGCCGCATCATGAGCGGTAAAAAGTCAAAAGGGGATACCTTCGAGCGTCTGCGCCGGAAGTATTTTGAGCATTGCCGGGCGCGCGGCCACCCGGAGGAGCTGGCCCGGGAAGTCTGGCGACAGGTGGAAAGTTTTTCCGGCTATTCATTTTGCAAAGCCCATTCCGCCAGCTTTGCGGTGGAAAGCTTTCAGAGCCTTTACCTCAAAGCTTACTACCCGTTGGAATTCATTGTGGCGGTCATCAACAACTTTGGTGGGTTTTACCGGGCGGAGTACTACTTTCATGAAGCGCGGCGGTGCGGCGGTCAGCTGCATGCGCCCTGTATCAATCACAGTCAGCACCTGACGACCCTGGAGGGGGAAGATATTTACATCGGCTTTGTGCACCTGCACCAAATGGAACAGCAGGCCGCACACCGTATTGTATATCAACGGGCTCAGGGCGGCCCTTACCGCAGCCTGTCTGACTTTCTGAACCGTGTAGACCTTGGCAAAGAGCAAGTTGACTTACTCATCCGCATCGGGGCTTTCCGCTTTACCGGGCAGACCAGGCAGGAGCTGATGTGGGAACGGGTGGCCCTGTTCCAACCACCCGGTCAGAGGCGCCACTCCATGAGTTTGTTCCCCGAAGAAGATGAGCACGTAGAGGGCATTGCCCGTCAGTTTTTGTCTTCCGGGGCAGCTGTTGCCCCCGGGCCACTTGCAGATGCCACCGCCGAACTGGAATTGCTCGGTTTTCCACTCTGCCTGCCTTTTGATTTACTGGATAAGCAGGCATTTACAGATACCATTTCCCAGTCGGCCCGGCTGGGGGAGCTGGAAGGTCGGGTAGTCCGAATTTTAGGCTACTACGTTTGTAAGAAGGAGGTGCGCACCACCAAAGGGAAGCTGATGGCTTTTGGCTGCTGGATAGGTCAGGATGGGCATTTTTTTGACACAGTTCATTTTCCGCCTGTTCTGAAGCGGTCGCCCTTTCGGGGAAAGGGGGTCTATAAAATGGAAGGCAAAGTCGTCAAGGAGTTTGGTTTCCCCAGCTTGGAAGTAACCCGGATGTCTTTTCTGGGCTGGGGAAATGCAGGAGTGCCGCACCGGTGAGCAACAAAAAGCAGGACGAAAATTGGCAAGAGCAAGCCCGAAGTGTAAAGTCCCAACACGCTCTAAAGCTTGCGCCAAAGGCTGTCTACAAAGTAGCCCCGGTCATCTGTAAAATGCTGCTCCACGAGGAAGCCGGAGTCAGCTGCCAGGGCCTCAATTTCGGACAGGCTGTACTTTTGGCTCAGCTCGACATTCACGGCTTCCCAGGCTTCAAAGTGGAAGGATTGATTGAGCGTTTTGATGAAGACATGCTGCGCCTTGGTGCTCACCAAAAAGCTGCGTGTCGCGCCGGTAACGGGGTCATAGCTTTCCCAGTGGCGGAAGTCCTGTATGTTGAAATTAGCGCCCAGCTCCCGGTTCATGCGCTCCAGCAGGTTGAGGTTAAACGCAGCGGTAATGCCTGCCGGGTCATTGTAGGCATTCAGAATAACCTCCGGGTCCTTCTTCAGATCAAAGCCAACGAGCAGTTTGTCGCCGGTATTGAGCTCGTCCTGCAGGTGGCGCAGGAAAGCCACCGCCCGCTCTTGCGGGTAGTTGCCAATATTGGCGCCCAGGAACAGGACGACCTTTGGCGTGGTGTCGGTCTCTTTGACTTCGTGCAGCACATTGAAGTAATCGCCGGGCAAAGGGTGCACTTTGAGAGCTGGCAGCTCTTCGCGCAAGCGGAGCTCCAGTTCCTGCAGGACACTAGCCGAAATATCGATCGGCTGGTATTCAAAATCAACCGACTGCTCCATAAAGTAGCGGAGCAGCAAGCGGGTCTTATACCCATCACCGGCACCCAGCTCCAGCAGGTGGAAGTGCTCCAGCCCGATTGCTTCCAGTATTTGTGCTTTTTGTTGCTCAAAGATGTTCAGCTCACAGTTCATGAGGTAGTACTCCGGCATATGCATAATGTCCTGAAAGAGCTGATCGCCGCGCTCATCGTAAAAATACATGGACGATAGCTGCTTGGGGGCCTGTGACAGCCCATGCAAGACACTGCGGGCGAAAGCCGAAGTGGTGTCCGTTGCCGGTTGTGTGGAAGCGGTAGAAGAAAGCATAGTGGATATTGGGTTCTTAGAGCTTGTTTGGAGCGGGTTCGTCATGAAAATCAAGGATTTATGGTTCTGACTTCCTCACTAAATTTGAGTTTAGCGGGCTAAATGAAAATTTAGTGAGGAAGTCAGAGCTTGCCCCGCATTTCTGCGGGGTTCATAAAGCGTTGATTTGCAATAGTAACGAGCTCCAAACATGCTATTAGCGTTTTGAATTACTTAGCCAGGCGCAGCCCGGTGAACTGCCAGCGTTCCTGAGGGTAGAAGAAGTTGCGGTAGCTCATTCGGATGTGCGAGCGTGGTGTGGCACAGGAGCCGCCCCTCAGGACCATTTGATTGACCATGAACTTACCGTTGTATTCTCCCAGCGCCCCTTTGAAGCGTGGATAGTTGGGGTAGGGGAGGTAGGCACTTGCGGTCCACTCCCAGGTATTGCCAAGCATTTGATAGTCTTGTTCGTGGGCCGGTGCTGTAGGTTGGAAGCGCTCCGATTCGACAAAATTGGCGTCGTCCGGAATACTTTGATTTAGCAAGCGGCAGGCGGCTTCCCACTCTTGCTCTGTAGGCAGGCGAAGGCCCTTCCAGTTGGCGAATGCATCGGCTTCGTAGTAGTTGATGTGGGTAACCGGGGCGTTAGGGTCTACTTTTTGCAGCCCATGCATGGTGTAGTGCCACCAGGTGCCTTCCTGCTCATACCAGTAGAGGGGGGCTTGCACTTCTTGCGCCTGCACCCAGCTCCAGCCGTCGTCCAGCCAGTGCCCGAAGTGCTCGTAGCCACCATCGGCAATGAATGCCATGTACTCTCCGTTGGTGATGAGCCGGTTGGCAATAGCAAAGTGGTGCAGATAGGTTTTGTGCGCGCCCTGCTCATTGTCCCAGCAGAAGCCCTCGCCCTGATGCCCGACGGTATATACGCCTTCGTCTACAGGCGTGAAGGTGAGGGGCGCGGGAGCAGAAGACTCCGGTAAGGTATGGGCTTCCCGGTAAGGCTGATGCATGGGGTTGTGCCCGAGAATGTACTTCATGTCGGTCACCAGTAGTTCCTGATGTTGCTGTTCGTGCTGCAGGCCCACCTCGAGCAGCAGCGACAGGGCTTCGGGCAAGCCGGCTTCATCGTGCTGTTTGAGAAAGCGGCTCATGTGCTCGTCTACGTACTGCCGGTATTCGATGACGGTAGTCAGTGGCGGGCGGGTTAGGTTGCCGCGCTTGTTGCGCAAAATCCTCGGGCCCTGGCTTTGGTAATAGCTATTGAAGCAATAGTTCAACGCCTCATTGAACCGTTGGTAGCCAGCCATCTGCTCAGCGAGGATGAAGTTCTCAAAAAACCAGGTGGTATGACCAAGGTGCCACTTGGGCGGGCTAACGAACGGTACCGGCTGGGCCACATAGTCTTCTGTTTGCAGGGGAGCACAGAGGTTGAGGCTTTGTTGACGGATGTATTGGTACCGGTCAGTTAAAGTGCCTGCCGAAGCAGGTGTGGTATGGAGAGTCATAGAGTTGCAATTAGTTATGCCTTGTAAATGCAAAAAACGGCTGTTTGTTTGAAAGGCCAGATCACAGATTGGTGCGAAATCAGGGATAAGAAGGCTTAGAGCGGAATTTTTGCCGTTGATACCTGCCAGGCGGCTAAGGGTATATTTGGAGGAGCACTTCTACTGATAACCAAAGTGTTGTGAATCCCGAAAGGATGTGGGATTCACGGAGGAATGCTGATTTGCCCCGTAGTGCTACAGGGCAGGCTCCGCCAAACGCGCATTTTTTTATTTAGCCATAACCACAACCCTTTGATTGTCAACTATTGTTTGCTCCAAACATGCTCAAGTCTATTGGAGATGAACATGCTCTAAGTCAAATCAGAAAAAGAAAAAGGCCCACCACTCCGAAGAGGTGCGAGCCTTCTTTCCGTCTCGGGGAAAAAATATTGCTGTAATTTAAGCTTTTACAGCGGTTTCTTCAAGTATTTCAAGCGATGCTTCGATACCGCTCTTCAGAAACTGATCGGTAAGCTCATACTGCGCTGTAGCCTCCTTGAGTTTTACAATGGCAGATGCTTTGAGAATCGCACCTTTCCAGTCGGTACTCGTCTCCCATGTTCCACCTTCCGGCAGACTGGGAAGGGTATCGTAGCTGATCTTTTCTTTTTTCGTCCAGTGGTTGACATAAAAATAAGGCTCGTCACATAAACCATCGGCTGGTGAAAAACCAATACCTACGGTTTTCTCCTGATTGCTGGTGTCGTCAAACTTCACTGTAATAGTGCTTGCGGTATCAAAGTGGTGTGGCCAGGTAGCTACAGGGCTGGCGTACTCGTACATTTTGGCGATTTCACCAATGATAAGCGATGCATTGTGCCGGTATTTTGCTAATTCTCTGTGGTCATCCGGGGAGGTCATCAAAAAAGGAGCCCCTTTGTTCAAGTCGTGTTCCGGCAATTGATAATGATCAATAGGCTGTACATCTTCGCCACTCACTCCCATAGCGCGGGCCTGAGTGCGCACAAAGCTTAATGCCGTACTTTTGGTCTGTCCTGATAAAGGGAAAACACCCATAGTACTCTCGTTTTCGTTGATCATCTGCAACTCAAACTTATTGTAAATCAGTGCCAGGCGTACACGCCGCTTCAGGTTGACTTCCTGAGAAGCCAGTGCCTTGATATCAGGAAGCCAGTTTAGGCTCGACTGGGAATCGTCGGATGCTTGCGGGATCAGGCTGTTGCCAAAAGCAGCTACGCACTGTGCAGCGTGGTGTAGCTGCTGCATCGCGTTTACGAGATTCTTCGGAGTCTCATTCGTTAGTTTTTTCCAATTGTTAATCAATGCCATATAATTTATTTTTTCTATTATTTTTAACAGAGAGAAACGGGCAGTAGTTTATTTTATGCACAAAATGAATGGAAATGATTCGTTTTTTATCATTAGGGTGTGCTTTTCTTGGCATTTTTAGATTAAAAAACACAAAAGCGAGGGTAGGGGGAACGTAGGCAGGAAAGGGTCCCGTTCCTGGAGCGGGACAGACCGATTACTAAAGTCTCAACACGCTCTAAAACTGAACGGTAGCCGCCTGCCCCGGTGCCCCTTCCCGATGGGCACGGTTGAGGCCTACTATAAGATAGGTATAGAACCGCCCCGGCTTTGTAGTGGTATCTGTAAATTTATACTGCCGCCTGCCAGCTCCGAATTCGGTGAAGTGTACGATTGCTTCCGGTTGGTCGGTACTTCCGGCCTGTTTGCCTTCAAAACGGTAGACCACGTAGTAGTGCGGTCGGTGCTTGCGGTCTCCTTTCCCAAACTTCCACTTGAGCAAGGTGCCCTGACGCCGTGCTTTGGCGCGCTTCATGCGGGGCGGGGCGGGAATTCTGAGCCCGTTGTAAGTGTGTGCCGGTAGCAGAGCGGGGGTGGAAAAAGCCGCCTGAAGGCTGTCCCGTACCCCGAGCCCGCCGTAGAGGGTAGAGGCAGCACGGAAGAAGATCCCCCCATCAATATCAGGGTTGCTCCTGCCCATTTGTAGCTGCCGGGGCAGCTCATCGGGGAGCAGCCACTGCTCCATTTTGTCCCGCCCCACTTTATAAGCAGCGTGCCCAATGTACAGTTTGGCTTTGCCCTTGTGCCTGCTCCACCAACGTTGCAATTCAGCATGGTCGGCGATTTCGAACCCAATATGCCAGTAGAGTTGAGGCACGAGATAATCGATCCAGCCTTCCTCTGCCCAGTGCAGCGCATCAGCGTAAAGCGCATCGTAAGCGCCGATGCTGGCTTGTGTGGCGGAGCCTTTGGGGTCTTCAGACTGATTGCGCCATACGCCAAAGGGGCTTACGCCAAATTCCGCATATGGCGCGTGCTGTTCCAGGGTGGAGTCCACCATTCCAATGAGCCGGTTGACGTTATCGCGCCGCCAGTCTGTTATGGTATCGAATTGGGTAGCACCGTATTGCGCAAAGGTGAGGCTGTCTGGAAAGGGCGCTCCCGCTACGGGGTAAGGGTAGAAGTAGTCGTCAAAGTGGATGCCATCAATATCGTACTGACTGGCCAGCTCTGCAATGACCCCACTGAGGTGCTCCCGTACCGGCGGCAGCCCCGGGTTGAGGTAGTACCGGTTGCCGTAGGGTACGATCCAGTCCCTGTGCTGGTAAAACACATGGCCGGCAGAGAGTTTGGTGGTATCAAGGTCCATGCTGACGCGGTAAGGGTTGAGCCAGGCGTGGAAGTCCATACCCCGCTTGTGGGCTTCCTCAATCATGAATTCCAGTACATCATAAGCAGGTTTGGGCGGGAGCCCTTGCTTTCCGGTCAGGTAGGCAGACCAGGGTGCGTGTGTTGATGGGTAAAACGCATCAGCTGCGGGGCGTACCTGCGCGACGACTGCATTGAAGCCGGTTGCCTTAAGCTTATCCAGCAAATTGCGCCACCCTTCCTTTTGCGCCGTTGGCCAGGTCGTTGGCGACTTGGGATAGTCGAGGTTGAGCACCGTAGCCACCCAAACCCCACGAAACTCACGTTTGAGGGGTGCTGCTTCCTGTCCCTGCAGCGTTGTGGCCGACCAGAGGGCGGTCATCAGAATAAATAGGCTAGACCGTAGCAGTAGTACTGGTCTGGCATTCTTCGAGGAGCCAGTATTTATTGATAACATTTTCGCTTTCTTCAATTTTGCTGCGAAGGTCGTCAATTTCTTTCTCAAAATCCTTACGAGCGTAAGTAGAAGCACTGTGCTTAATCAGGACCAGTTTTTTGGCGAAGCGCAGGAAGTTGGTATAGCCTCGTTTTTGCTCTACTGTCATCTTGCGGTTACGGATTACGTAGATGCGGAAGGTCTCAATCAGCGATAATAAAGCCTCTGTATCATGCAGGGCATAATAGGTACGTAAAAGAAGGAAAGTGGTGCTCAGGTGGTATTTTACATCGGTAAACTGCACCAGGAGAAGGGCGGAGAGGGCTTCTTCGTACAAACCTTTATTGTAGTACAAGTTGCCAAGGTTATAATTATAGGCATTCTCCTGCCGGTGGGCAGGCAGCTTTTCCTGGTACTCCTGCAGGAAGTTTTCGGTCCAGCTAAACTCTTTGAGCCGGGCGCCCAGTGTGGCGATATTTTTGTAATCCCATTCGGAAATCAGCCCCTTGTCCAGCAGCAGCTCCTGCTTAAGGCCTTGTTTGTATAGCTGGAAAAGCTCTACCTGATAGTCGCTATGGCCGGCGTTGATCATCCGGATACAATAGTTATAGGAGAAGCTGTAAAGATCGCGCCCCTCGGTTTCGGAAAAGGACTTCATATTTTTTGCAAGCATAATCTTCATCTGTTGATAGTGCCTGGGGTCTTGCTCTTCCAGCATGCTCATCAGCGCCGTGTAGTACATCACGATAGAATACTCTGCCTCAAAGTCTGCCCAGTTAGCCTGCAAATACCTGAGCAGTTCATCCAGCATCCGGAAGTTGTAGGAGGTATTGAGAATGAGGGAATTGGCAGTGAGGTGGCAGCAGTTGCGTAGCTTCTCCAACATGTAATACTTGTCGAGCTCGTCGAGCATGTGCTGAAACGTATTCGTCTCCGCCCGGTCGAAGTAGGTGCCGCTGTAGTACCCCAGCGCATGGTTCAACCGGTAGCTGGTCTGGAAATACTGTGAATTGTGTACGGGGTCTTTTTTGAGCTTTTTCATCAATTGCTTGCCCCGGTTGGTCATGATATCAAACTGATGGTTATCAAAAGCTTCTTCCAATGTAAAAATGGGCTCCAGATAGCTTTGCTTCTCCACGTATTCTGCTGCCATAAACCGGTAGTAGAGCTTGTTCAGGTAGGACATGACATTATAAAGCTGCTGCTCGTTGAAGTCCTCTCCCGGGTACAGTGCTTTGTGCGCGCGCTCCTTTGACAGTCCGCCGGGGCGCCCGTCCAGCTTTTTGAGGATAAAGTCCAGCAGCCCAATGGTCCGGTCATGTTGATTGAAATAGGGAGAGTGTACGAATTGCCGGAAACGCTCCCGCTTTTTGGGTGACAGGGCTCTGATGTGCTCTACAAGACGGCTGTGATACATGGTTTTTAGGTTGATAAATACAGAAATCAATTATAGAAATAGTGTTAATATTCTGTTTTTCAGGTGTTTAGATTAGTTTTGGTTGTGTTTAGTGATCAGAAATATACGAAAATGTACTTATTTTATGGGCAAAATGATATCATATTTGTGGTGTACTCACAATGAAACACTATTTTAAATTAAACGCCAGTTCGACTCAAACAAGAATGGCAAAAACAATGGGTGAAAGAGGAGCAAAAAAAATGTTTCCTTTACGCCCCGGCATCATCAACTCCCCCCTTCTGCCTCTTCAATCGTTATGTTCAGTACGCTTCTACCCACAAGCTCTTTGGCTACGCTTTTTGCTAGCTTCACTGACAAGCATTAACCTATGAAGAATGACGCGAGAAATGCGCGCGCTTTTCAAGCCATTCTTATTCACAGGTCTTCAATGCCAACTCTTGGTAAGTTGAAAACCGCCCTGCCCTGTGCTAAACAAGGCAGGATCAAAAGCCGGTTTTCACGCTACCCGGGCAGTTTTGTACCTGTGTGCACAAGAATTAAAAGCCAGTAAACCATTAATTCATTAAGTCGAACGTATCCTTAAGGCCTCCAAGTTTGGGGGTCTTTTTTTGTTGGTGCGCCCCTGCAAACAGGAAAATAACAAGAAAAAAGCAGGGCTTTAAGGTGGTTTTAGAAGGTTTTTTAAAAAATAGAAGCGATGTTTTTAACTTTAAACATCTGATTTTGAGTTGTTTGGATGTAAAGTAGAACTTTTAATCGATACAGCAATATTTAAAAATGTACTTAGTAACGGCCAAAAATTAGTTCACCTTTGTAATGTGATCGGGAAGCAACGGCTTTCAAAGCAAGATCCAAAACCTGATAACGACCTATAATCTCATGAACACGACCTGTTTTTGAGCTAGTAACAAATCATAATCTTTTTCAGGAGCCTTCTTGCTGATGACAAATCATAATTAAACGACGACACACAAAGGTATTCGGCTTACTACTAGCAAATTATAATCCACCTACTGAGCAGTAGCCGGGTCACTACAAGCAATTGTAGTTCCACGAATAATGCAATTATAATCTCATGAATTTTTTGAGGGTGCCGATGGGCACCCTCCTTTTGGTATGTAGATAGCCTCTCAAAGCTCTTTTGGAACCGGTCCGTTGTGACCGGTTTTCTTTTTTTGTACCCTTCCCAAATCAACTTTATTGGTAAATCAGAAGTCCCCCGGCCTCCCCAAATACAGGATGATAAATCCCCCCGTAACTCAACCCAAAAGGACAAGTCTGCTCCTATTCTCCGGCGAACATCCACCAACGCCGTGCAGAATACCAAATCCGACGGCCTTCTGATTGCTACAATTCCCTCATTCGTCCCTATATTCGCCTTTCTCAATCGCACAACTCATGAACCACCTAGTAGCACCTTCTCTTCTGGCGGCCGATTTCACCCGCCTGGCAGATGAAATACAAATGGTCAACGACAGTCAGGCCGATTGGCTGCACCTTGATGTGATGGATGGCCGGTTTGTGCCTAATATCACTTTCGGTATGCTCCTGATTGATGCTGCGAAGCAGCTCTGCACCAAACCGTTGGACGTACACCTGATGATCGTGGAGCCGGAAAAGTACGTAGAGCAGTTCCGGGAAGCCGGGGCGGATACTATTACGGTCCACCTGGAAGCTTCTCCCCATCTGCACCGTACCCTGCAGCAGATCAAAGCCACGGGGGCCAGGGCAGGTGTAGCGCTGAATCCGCATACGCCGGCCAGTAGCCTGGAGGATATTATAGAAATGGTAGACTTGGTTTGCGTCATGTCGGTCAACCCGGGCTTCGGCGGGCAGAAATTTATTTACAATACCATACCTAAAATACGGCGCATCAAGGACCTGATCACGGTGCGCAATACCGAAACACTCATTGAAGTAGATGGAGGCGTGGGCCTGCAAAACGCGGAGAAAATCCTGCAGGCCGGCGCTGATGTGCTGGTAGCGGGCAGCAGCGTTTTTAAAGCCGATGACCCTGCTGCTGCCGTCGCGCGCCTGAAGGATATCGGGGGCAGAATGCAGCGTTTTGCCTAAGGAAACAGGGCCCTGCGTTCTCTAACCCGGCCCGTGATTTGACGATCTTGCAGGCAAAGCCTGCTCCATAACTGTACTATGAAGCATCTTCAACGTTTATTCTTCGCTCTCTGCCTGATGGCCGCCCTGCCACTTGCTGCACAGGAAGCTAACCTGGCCAAAGTAACTGGCCTGGTCACCGATGCGGTTAGTGAAGCCCCGATCGACCTCGTTACGGTATACATTGACGGCACCAGCAAAGCGGTGGAAACCAGCAGCACCGGCCGTTACAGCATTACTGTACCGGCTAACGAGGACTTTGTGCTCGTATTCAGCCGTATTGGTTACCAAAAGGTCGAAGCTAAAATTGCCAATATGCCGCCCCGTACCACCCGTCAGGTGGATGTGGAGCTGCCACCCATTAACTCGGATGTGGAGGTGATTGTCCGGGAAAGTAAAATCAAAGATGCCGGCATCATCACAGAGGATGTGGAACAACTCAAACTCTTGCCCACCACCACCGGCAACCTCGAAAGCCTGCTACCGTATATCGCGCTGGGGGCAAGTGGCGGTACCGGGGGTGAACTCAGCTCACAGTACAACGTGCGCGGTGGCAACTATGACGAAAACCTGGTATACATCAACGACTTTGAGGTATACCGCCCGCAGCTCATCCGCGCCGGGCAGCAAGAGGGCCTGACCTTTGCAAATATGGACCTTATCCGGAGTTTGTCTTTCTCCTCGGGGGGCTTTGAAGCCAAATACGGCGATAAGTTATCCTCCGTGCTCGATATCAAATACAAGCGGCCGGACAGCCTCCGGGCTTCCCTGGGGCTCAGCTTCCTGGGGGGCTCTGCTCATGTAGAAGGGAGCATTAATGTCGGTAAGGACAACTACCGCAAACTTCGGTACCTCTTTGGAGCCCGCTACAAAACGACCCGCTACCTCCTGGGCTCCCTGGACGTGCAGGGCGAGTACATCCCTAACTTTACCGATTTCCAGACCTATATCACCTATGATATCAACCGCAATTGGCAGCTCGGGCTTTTGGCTAACTACAACCGCTCGGAGTATAGCTTTACGCCTACTCAGCGGAGTACAGCCCTGGGGCTGATCAATTTCGCCCTGGAGCTCTTTAGCGTATTTGAGGGGCAGGAAGTGGATGATTTTACCACCTCTATGGGCGGGCTGTCCCTGACTTACCTGCCGGACCGCAGCCGCAACCCTTTCTTCCTTAAATTTCTGGCCTCTTCCTTCCGCAGTGATGAAAATGAGCGCTTTGACATCATCGGCCGGTACAGCTTGCGGCAAATTGAGACCGGACTGGGCAGCGACAACTTTGGAGATGTGATCGCAGAGCTGGGCACCGGTACGCAGCAGCAGTTTGTCCGCAACTTCCTCGATATTCAGCTGTACAACTTTCAGCATAAAGGCGGCATCGAATTGCAGCTTGACCCCGACAAAGACGACGTTTCGGCCAGCCACTTCATTCAGTGGAGCGCTAAAGTGCAAAACGAGCTGATTGACGACCGCATCAACGAATGGGAGCGCCTCGATTCAGCAGGCTACTCTTTGCCTTATGATACCAGCGAGGTCCTCCTTTTTAATGTGCTAAAGACGCGCAATGAGCTGGTCAGTACCCGCTTCACTACTTTCATTCAGGATACCTACACCTACCGGGACGAATCGAGCGGCGAGTGGCGCATCTCGGCAGGTGTACGTGCATCATACTGGGACCTGAACAAGGAACTCTTGATTTCGCCCCGTGCCCAGCTCCTGTACAAGCCGCTGGCTGGCAAACGGGATATTTCCTACCGACTGGCTGGCGGGCTGTATTTCCAGCCTCCTTTCTACCGGGAAATGCGGGCTTTTGACGGCACGGTAAATACGGACTTGCAGGCCCAGAAATCAGCGCATATTGTGGGCGGCTTCACTTATGACTTCTACCTCGGTAAGCGCAACCCCAAGAAATTCCGCTTCATTACGGAGGCTTATTACAAAAGTCTGTGGGACATCGTCTCCTACGAGATCGAGAACGTCCGCATCCGCTATTCGGGTGAGAATGACGCTACGGGCTACATCGCGGGGATTGACCTGCGCCTGAACGGCGAGTTTGTGCCCGGCGCAGAATCCTGGATCAATCTGTCGTTCCTGCGTGCGCGCGAAAGCCTGGTCGGTGTACAGCACCTCATCCGGGAGCTGGGGCAGGCAGAAGGGCAACCGGTGGAAGACGTGCCCCGGCCTACCGATCAGTTTATGAACCTGTCGATGCTCTTCCAGGACTATCTGCCCAATAGCGAGAACTTCCGTATGCACCTCAATTTGACGGTGGGCACAGGTCTGCCTTTCGGTTTGCAGGGCAACAACGAGGTGTTCCGCAATACCTATCGCTTTTCGCCTTATCACCGTGTGGATATTGGCTTTAGCCTGCAGCTGTTTGACGAAGATAAGCGGAAGGAAAAGCCTAATCACTTGCTTAGCTTCACCCGCAATACCTGGCTGAGCCTGGAGGTTTTCAACCTGATGCAGGTCCGGAATCAGGCAGGCAATACCTGGATAAAAACTATCTTTAACCAACAATACGCTATACCGAATTATCTCACTTCCCGGCGGATCAACCTTCGCCTGCGGATGGAATTCTGATCGTGATATGTCTGAAGAACAACCTAAAAAACGCCGGTTGCTTTCCCGTTGGGACTGGCTCTGGCTGATCATCGTTGCCTTGATTGTCCTGTATGTTCTGGCTGACCGGCTGGGCGTGCCTGTCGTAACTAAGACAGAGCAGGAAGAACTGATTGAGCACCCACACCGGGACTGATCCGGTCGTTTTTTTGTTGAAAACCCTAGCATCTATGAATAAATTATACCTTTTTACCATCTTGAGCACCATAGTATTACTAACTGCCTGTCAGACGGCCACGGAGCAGACGGTTACCGATCAGCCCGTTCAGGCTGAGAGCCACCCCTTTCTCCCGCCTGCCGAACGCTGGGGCCCGCTGTTTGTAGATGTGCAAATGGCAAAGGTCTTCCCCGATGGCAAAACCTTTGTAGACTGTACGCCCAAACAACCTGAAGAGCAGATACTGGCAGCCTATGAGAAGATGAAAGTTGAGCCGGAGTTTCACCTCAAAGCTTTTGTGCTGGAGCACTTTGAACTGCCCAAAAATTACGCATCTGGCTTTAAGTCTGATACGGCACGGTCTGCAGCGGAGCATATTAATGCCCTCTGGCCCATTCTCACCCGTGAGCCCGACAAGCAAAGTACGATGGGCTCCCTGATCCCCCTGCCCAACGCCTACATCGTACCTGGCGGCCGATTTGGGGAGATTTACTACTGGGACAGCTACTTTACCATGCTGGGCCTGGAGACTGCCGGCAAAACGGACATGATCCGCAATATGCTGGATAACTTTGCTTACCTGGTCGACACCGTAGGTTTTATCCCCAATGGCAACCGCGATTACTTCCTGACCCGTTCTCAGCCGCCCTTCTTTGCGTCTATGGTTGATCTTTTGGCGCAATCGGAGCTGGAAACGACCGATCAGCAGGCCGTGTACCTGCGCTATCTGCCGCAGCTCGAAAAAGAGTACGCCTTCTGGATGAATGGTGAGGCGGAGGTTAGTGCTGATAACCCGGCCGTAAAGCATGTGGTGCGCCTGCCTGAAGGTGAAATCCTCAACCGCTACTGGGATGAAGGCGATTATCCCCGCGAAGAGATGCACCGCGATGATGTGGAAACGGCTGAAAAAGCAGACCGCCCCGCCGGGCAAGTCTACCGCGACCTGCGCTCCGCTTGTGAATCAGGCTGGGACTTCAGCAGCCGTTGGTTTGCTGACCCAGAGCGCCTGGAGACTGTACAGACCACGCAGATCATTCCGGTTGACCTGAACGCACTGCTTTACAACCTGGAGCTCATCCTTGCCAAAGCCAACGCTCTGAATGGGATGGCCGCACGGGGGGCTTTGTACGAAGAAAAAGCAGCTCAGCGCCGCGCTGCTATCCAAAAGTACCTCTGGGATGAGCAGGAAAGCTTTTATCAGGATTACAATTTTATGCAAAAAGCCTTTACCGGGCAACGGTCCTTGGCAGCTATGTACCCGCTATTCTTCAATATCGCTACCCCTAAACAAGCTGCATCGGTGGCCGGGGTACTGGAGCGCGACTTTCTCTACGATGGCGGCTTGGTGTCTACCCTCACTCACAACGGGCAGCAATGGGATGCCCCCAACGGCTGGGCACCTCTGCAGTGGATAAGTATCAAGGGCTTGCGCAACTATGGTGAGGCTGAACTGGCACAACGTGTGCGTGACAACTGGGTGGACCTGAATGTGAAAGTGTACGAAAATGCCGGCAAAATGGTGGAGAAGTACAATGTGGAAGATATGGGCCTGGAAGCCGGTGGGGGCGAGTACCCCGTGCAAGACGGCTTTGGGTGGACCAATGGCGTACTGCTGCGCCTGCTGAGTGAAGCAGAAGAAAAATAAGGATCAGGCTGTCCCAGCACGCTCTAACGTAGGGGAGCCACTAAAATAGGAGTTATGTTCTACATCAAGACCGAAGCTTTTGGCGACTATGAAGCCTACCTGCTTTCTGACCCAACCGGTGCCCACCAACTGAAACTTGTACCGGCGTTTGGCGCTTGCGTAATTGATCTGCGGCTGCACGGGCAGACAGTATTGGATACCTATCAAACGCCCAAAGAGATGAGCATCAACCGCTGGGCAAAGAATGTGCTCCTGTACCCTTTCCCCAACCGCCTGAAGCACGGGCAGTATGAGTGGGAAGGGCAACGGTATGAGTTCCCGGTCAACGATGTGCCCACCAATAATGCCCTGCATGGTTTTGGTACAGAACAAACGATGGAGGTAGCCGCTAAAGAGGCAAGCGTTGAGCACGCCCAAATTCGCTGCCGCTTCAGTTACGATGGCCAACTGGACTACTATCCCTTTCCCTTCCGGTTTGAAGTGGCTTTTACCCTGCGCTCCGGCGCATTGGAAATCGGCCTTTCTGTAGAGAATACCGGCAAGACAGCTTTGCCCTTCGGTATGGGCTGGCACCCTTACTTCCGTATATCCGATGACCTGGGCAATCATCACCTTCACCTGCCACCCTGCGAAATGGTGGGGGTAGATGCGGAGATGATCCCCACAGGCAAGCGCTACGAATACACAACCTTCTCCCAGCCGCGCCGCATCGGTATGGAAGTGCTGGACAACTGTTTTGCGCTGCAACAGCAGGAAGGGCGCGTCCAAATCCAGCTTTCCTATGCCGATCAGCAGCTGGGCTACTGGCAGGAAGTTGGGGAGTCAGGATTCTCCTTTGTGCAGCTTTTTACCCCGCCCCACCGCACCTGCCTGGCCATTGAGCCGATGACCTGCAATATTGATGCTTTTAATAATGGAGAAGGGCTTATGCGAGTGGAGCCGGGCGAGCAGCGGACGGCTACGTTTGGGGTGCAGGTCGGAGCTTAGCGACGCGCAACAAATAACTGCCCCACTTAATGCGGCTCTTTTCTGCCATGCTGTGTTCCTCGTTGGTTACGTAGCGCTGCTATGCGCTGTTCAAGCTTTTAGGGCCCCTTAGGCGGGAAACAAGCTGCATAGGGGCGTATGGAAAGCGGTGTGAGATGGGGGGCACTGCCATGGCCCACAAGGGTTACTTTTTTGAATAAAATACTCCTATCTTACTCAGCCTCAAAGCTAGAAACGCCTAATATGATGAACCTTAAAGACCTCCTTGGCTTGCTTTTGCCGCTGTTATGGCTGGCCGCTTGCACTTCAGATTCAGAAGCCCCGCTGCCGCCGGAACCCGAAGCCGCTGTGGCACTTCCGTTCACTACTGTCAGCTTATCGGACTTTTCGGGTTTCCAATCCGGGCCCGAAAACTGGGTTGTCGCCGGCGGTGCGTATGCCGACCGGGCCCAAAAGTTGATGATGCAGCCTCTGGAAGGTGAAGGCGTCTTGGTCAACACGGCACCGCCCCGTTCCGGCGAGCATCTTTTCACGGCTTTTGAGCATGGCGATATTGAGCTGGAGCTGGAAGTGATGACCGCGAAAAACTCCAATTCCGGAATTTACCTGCAAGGGCGCTATGAGGTGCAGGTGTTTGACAGTTGGGGCGTGGAGGATCCTCAGCACTCCGACATGGGGGGCATTTATCAGCGCTGGGACGATGATGCTCCCAAGGGCGAACGTGGTTATGAAGGGCACCCACCGTCAATGAATGCCGCTAAAGCCCCTGGGTTGTGGCAGCAGGTGCGTGTTCTGTTCCATGCGCCCCGCTTCGACGCAGAAGGTAATAAGGTGGCTAATGCTTTGTTTAAGGAAGTCTGGCTAAACGGCATCAAGGTACATGAAAATGTAGAGCTGACCGGTCCTACCCGTGCCGCGCCTTTTACAGATGAAGCGCCCACTGGCCTCATCATGCTACAGGGCGATCACGGGCCGGTCGCTTACCGTAATATTCGGTACAAGCGTTATGATAATCCACCCGTCGAGGTTAGGAATTTAACCGTAGCGCAGTACAGAACCAAGTCGGAAGAGATACCTGCCTTTGATACGATGGAGGTTCAATCTAACACCCCGGTAGACTCGATTTCTTTTCATCAGGCCGGTACTCATATGCGTTTTGCTTTAATTTACGACGGGGTTCTTGTGGTACCTGAAACAGGCGATTACCTGTTTACGGCTTATGCCAACAGAGCAGCGATCCGCTTTGTCGTTGGGAAGGATACGCTGTTTGATCGGTCTAATGCTTATTCGATTGATGCCAAAGCCAAAGCGGTTACCAAACTCTCAGCGGGCACAGTCCCCTTTCAACTGATCTTTCACAAGCCTACCAACAGTTGGTACCGTGGCTTCGGGCTGGAAGTGGAAGGGCCGGGGATCGAACAACATGCCCTCACTACGCCCGCTTCTCCCAAACAGGGCCCCGAGCCCGAGCCTATCGTGATTGAGCCCGAACCGGAGGCCATCCTACAGCGCTGTTTTATGCTGCACGAAGGCAAAAAACGCACCCATATCGTAGCCGTAGCGACGCCGCAGGGACTCCACTATGCCTATGACCTGGAGCAGGGCACCTTGCTCAAAGCCTGGTCGGGCGGATTCCTGGACGCTACCGATATGTGGCACGAGCGGGGAGAGGCACAGTTGGGGCAACCCCTGGGTATGACCATCGACTTCCACAGTGACCCCGAACTCTACCCGCTGCCGGATGAAAATACAGCCTGGCCGGATTCCTTGACTACCGATCAAACCTACCGGCAGGGTGGGTATGAACTCGACCCCGAAGGGCATCCTACATTTCTTTATCAGACAGGTGGCGCATCGGTGAAAGTGCAATGCCGACCCGCAGCTGGAGAACGCCGTCTGACCCGCTCCTTCACCATAGACAAGGGGGATGGCTTCTGGCTGAAACTGGGCGACGGCAATACCATTGAGCAACTACCGGATGGCACCTACGCCGTCAACAATCATCAGTACCTTATTGACTTAGGGGGTAGGGAAGCGGTCCTCCGGCAAACTGCCGGGCAAACAGAGCTGCTGCTGGCCCTCGACTCCGGTGCCCAAACCATCCAATACGATATCATCTGGTAAATCTATAGACCATGAGAGCCTTTTTGACCCTTATCTTTTCCACCCTGCTGGGCACGCTATTCGCACAGCAAGACCCTATGTCTGCCTATTATAAAATCGTTGATGTCCCTATTCCGGACGAAGTCGTGCTGGAGGTCGGCGGGCTGGCCCTCAATGATCAGGATCAGCTGGGCGTATCTACCCGCCGGGGCGAGGTCTGGCTCATTGACCAGCCCTACGGTCAGAATCCAGACTATCAGTTGTTTGCCAAGGGCTTGCACGAGCCCCTGGGGTTGGCTTTTCGCGATAACGGCTTTTACGCCACTCAGCGCGGAGAACTGACACGGTTGGAAGACCGTGACGGCAACGGCAAAGCCGATGTGTTCCGCACGGTCTACTCCTGGCCGCTTTCAGGCAATTACCACGACTATTCCTACGGGCCTAAGTTTCTCCCCAATGGTGATATGCTGGTGACCCTTAACCTCTCCTGGATTGGGCATGGTGCGAGCCTGTCCAAATGGCGGGGCTGGCTGCTGAAGATTACTCCAGATGGCGATATGGAGCCTTTGGCTACCGGCTTGCGTTCTCCTGCGGGCTTTATGGTGAATGAAAAAGGCGATATTTTTTACACCGAAAATCAAGGCGATTGGGTCGGTTCCGGTCGTATGACACATTTGGAAAAGGGCGACTTTGCTGGCAATCCAGCTGGGCTACGCTGGGCATCTGAGCCCAATTCGCCGGTAAAGCTGGCTGCGGGCAGTATTCCGGATTACCCGGGCATGTCCCTGTTCGAATATGCGGAGAAGGTGCCGGGCGTGAAAGCACCTGCCGTATGGTTCCCCCACACCATTCTGGGCATCTCCACGTCAGATATCCTGGTGGACAATACCGGTGGGAAGTTTGGCCCCTTTGAAGGGCAATGGTTTATCGGAGATCAGGGGCACAGCAAAATTATGCGAGTGTATATGGAAGAAATTGAGGGCGTGTATCAGGGGGCGGCATTCGGGTTTATCGACGGGTTTGCCTCAGGTATCCTGCGAATGATCTGGGGCAGCGACAACAGTATGTTTGTCGGCATGACGAGCCGTGGCTGGTCGGCTACCGGCAAAGCGCCCTACGGTTTGCAGCGTCTGGCATGGTCGGGCAAGACGCCCTTCGAAATCAAAACGATGCAGGCTCAGCCGGATGGCTTCCTGCTGACTTTCACACAGCCGGTCAACAAAGCTTCAGCCAGCGATCCGACAGCGTATGCCGTCACGTCTTTCAATTACAAATACCACAAAACTTACGGCAGCCCTATCGTAGATCAGCAGGATGGGGAAGTGTATGAGGTAGAGCTTAGTGAGGATGGCCTTTCTGCTCGTTTGTATATACGGGGCATGCGCCTTGGTTTCATACATCAGGTGGTGGCGGAGGGCGTGCGGTCTCTTGCCGGGCGTTCGCTGGTGCACAATACCGGCTATTATACCCTCAATGCCGTGCCGGGTGGGCAACTGAAGTCCGCAGCAGTGGGCGAGGAGGAGAACGGAACAGCTGATACTGGTATTACCAAACGCCCCAATACCATGCCTGCTTCCTGGACAGACGGCCCGGAGGCAGAGCTCAACCTGGGCACCAAGCCTGGCCTCAAGTACGACGAGACCGTATTGATGGTGGATGCCGGTGCCAAAGTCAAGCTCACCTTCAGCAACAGCGACGATATGCTGCACAACCTTGTGATCGTCAAGCCCGGCGACGCGGTGGACAAAGTCGCGGAGTTGTCCATGAAACTGGGCTTGAAAGGAGAGGAGATGAACTACGTACCGGAGTCGGATCTGATTTTGTACCACACGGGTATCTTGCAACCAGAGACATCCGAGACGCTGTACTTTACGGCTCCCAAAGAGCCAGGGTACTACATGTATGTCTGCACTTTCCCCGGGCACGCACAGGTGATGCGGGGCACGCTGATTGTGGAGTAGGGGCTATTCAAACTTCAGGCCGTAGCCTTGCAGCAAGCGCCATGCTTCCTGCAGGGTGAAACGGGCACCTTTCAGGTCATTGTGCGCCGGATGGATGGTGAAATTTTCTGCCGTGCGGAAGTCCGCATCCTGCAATTGAGCACCCTCAAAGCGTGTGCCGGATAGATCGGACCCGCTAAAATCTGCTCCTTTCAACGCTGTGCCGGTAAAGTCCGCTTCCCGGATCGAGCAGTGGAGGAAGGCTGTACCGTCAAGAGGCAGGTTGCCGAATACACCAAAATCGAGCTGGCACTTCTCGAAGCGCAGCTCCAGCAATAACGGCTTGCAGTCTTCCCAGGCGATACCTAAGAGCCGGCACCCGGAGAACGTTACCTCCTGAAAAGCCGTGCCCGCCACTTGCGCGTTACTCAGGTCGCAATCTTCAAAACGACATTCCGTAAAGCGGCAATCCATAAAATTTGCATTGGCAAACTGGCAATTGCGAAATATACAGTTGAGGTATATGCCAGCGGGTAGTGGCTCCGTTGCGGTATCCCGGTGCTCAAAGGTTTGATCTTCAGTCAAAGGCAGGCTCATGAGAGTTAGTGTAAGTTTAACACAAACATAATTGTCTGTGGCTTGGTCAAAGGTAAAAAAGCTTTACCTTCGCGCCTTCCTTTTGAGAGCTTGCCCTAACCTATCCAGAAAAATACTAATGTCCCGGTCGGCTGCCGGGCACCAAACTACTGTGTGCTATATGAAAAAGTTATTCAATCTTTTTGACCTTTCCCAACGTGTAGACTACAAGACCGAAGTCCTCTCGGGCCTGACTGTAGCTATGGCGCTCATCCCTGAGGCGGTGGCCTTTGCCCTTATCGCCGGGCTTTCTCCTTTGACGGGGCTGTATGCCGCATTTGTGATGGGGCTGATCACTTCTATATTTGGTGGCCGTCCGGGCATGATCTCCGGAGCGACGGGTGCGGTGGCAGTGGTCATTGCGGCGCTTGCGTTGTCACATGGTGTAGAGTATGTCTTCGCTACCGTTATTCTGGCGGGGCTGATTCAGGTGCTGGCAGGTGTGCTCAAATTGGGTAAGCTGATGCGTTTGGTCCCTCACCCGGTCATTTTTGGATTTGTAAATGGTCTGGCGATTATCATCTTCATGTCGCAGCTGGATCAGTTCAAGACACCGGAAGGCGCGTGGATGGCGGGCAACAGCCTCTATCTGATGCTTGGACTGGTGCTGCTGACGATGCTGATCATCTGGGGCCTGCCTAAAATTACGAAAGCCGTGCCCTCCTCCCTGGCTGCCATCCTCACCATTTTTGGCGTGGTCGCTTTCTTTGGGCTTGACACCCGTACGGTAGGCGATATTGCTTCCATTCAGGGCAGTTTTCCGCCCTTCCACATTCCCATGGTACCATTGACTTGGGAAACGCTGATGATCATCCTGCCTTACGCAGGTATTATGGCGGGGGTTGGCCTGATCGAAAGCCTGTTGACACTCAACATCATTGATGAGATCACCGAAACGCGGGGAAGCGGCAATAAAGAAGCGGTAGCGCAGGGCGCGGCTAATATCCTGTCCGGTTTGTTTTCAGGCATGGGCGGCTGTGCTATGATTGGGCAAAGCCTGATCAATATCTCGGCGGGTGCACGGGCACGACTGTCGGGCATCGTCGCTTCTGTGATGCTGCTGATCTTCATTATGTTTGGTGCTGGCCTGGTGGAAATGCTACCGATGGCTGCCCTTACCGGACTGATGATCATGGTCGCTATCGGTACTTTTGAATGGGCGAGCCTTAAGACCTTCAACAAGATGCCACCATCTGATATCTTCGTGATGGTAATCGTGACGGGGATCACCGCAGTGCTGCACAACCTCGCTCTGGCTGTACTGATCGGCGTAATCATTGCTGCCCTGGTCTTTGCCTGGGATAATGCCAAGCGCATCCGTGCCCGTAAGCGGGTAGATGAAAATGGCGTGAAGCACTACGAAATTTACGGACCGCTGTTCTTCGGTTCCGTAGGGGTCTTCAATGAAAAGTTTGACGTCCTGAACGATCCGGAGGAAGTGATTATTGACTTTGAGGAAAGCCGGGTGGTGGACATGTCGGCAATTGAGGCGCTCAACAAAATCACAGAGCGCTATCGTAAAGTGGGCAAAAAAGTACACTTGCACCACCTCAGCCCGGATTGCCGGAAACTGCTGAAAAATGCGGAGGAGATCATTGATGTGAATGTATCCGAAGATCCTACCTATAAGCTGGTTGTGGATGAGGTTTGAGTGGGGTTGAACACGGATTAGACGAATTGCGTAGGGAGGCTTCACGCAGAGATCGCGGAGGGGTTTCACGCAGAGATCACGAAGGTAGATTGGGGCACAGATTAGACGGATTGCGCGGATTTTCACTAATTTCGAGCGGTAGCATGCTTGTGTAGCGGAACGGGTTGCCAGAGTCAGCGTTCATCAGTCAGATCAGCGTTATCAGTGTACTTTTGTTGTGCGTTGAGGTTGGAGCACAGATTAGACTGATTGCGCGGATTTTCACTGATTTCGAGCGGTGGCATACTAGTATGACGGCACCGGATTGTAAAGATCAGCGTCATCAGTGTACCCATGTCGTGCGTGGCGGGTTTGGAACACAGATTAGACTGATTGCGCGGATTTTAACTAATTTCGAGCGGTAGCATGCTTGTGTAGCGGAACGGGTTGCCAGAGTCAGCGTCATCAGTCAGATCAGTGTTATCAGTGTACTTTTGTCGTGCGTTGAGGTTGGAGCACAGATTGGACAGATTGCGTAGAATTCCTCAAGCTAACAAATATCCCTGGGCTACCGCTTTAAAATCAGCCACCTCTTTTTCATACCAGGCATCGTCCCTGCCCAGCTCCTGTTGCAGTATTTTACCCACGGGCTCTGCCATTTCCAAAGCAGCCTGAGCGTCCATGAATAGGGTGCGCAAACGGCGAGCCAGTACATCTTCTATACGCTGCGCCATTTCGTGCCTTGCCATCCAAACCACCTCGGCTTTGGTGTTAGGGTATTTGGGGTGCAGTGGTTGCTTTAATTCAGGCTGCTCAGTGATCAGCGCCTGAATAGCCTTCGCCTCGCTACCGTAGACCCGCCAATGACCTTCCGGGGTGTGTCCGTTGGGATAGCCGTGCAACCTGATTTGGGCAGAAGTGCTACCCTTGGCGCTCATCTTCTTGACTTTCAGAATTTCGTCTACCATGTCTTCTCCCATCTGCCGGAAGGTGGTCCATTTACCACCGAGGATGGAGAAAAGGTCGCTATCGCTCACCACCACTTTGTGGCTGCGGGATACTTCTTTTGTGGCGGCACCCTCGGTCTTGGGAGCAGCAAGTGGGCGTAGCCCTGCAAATACAGAAAGCACATCGGCGCGGGTAGGTGGCTTGACCAGGTAGTCCGATGCCGTTTCCAGAATGAAGTCGATTTCTTCTTCCAGTGCCTTAGGTTCAGCTTCGGCTTCGGAGCGCGGTGTGTCTGTAGTGCCCAGGATAAGCTTTCCAAACCATGGAATCCCAAAGAGTACCCGCCCGTCCGGTGTTTCGGGGATCATCAGCGCATCTTTGCCGCCCAGAAAGGACAAGTCAAGAGCAAGGTGGGCACCCTGACTAGGCAGAATCGACTTGCGGATACCCGGCTGATCCATTTTTAGGATCGTATCGGAAAAGACCCCCGTCGCATTCACCACAGCTTTAGCAGATATAGAGAAAGTTTCACCCCCAATGAGATCACGGGCTTCTACTCCATTCAGTTTGCCCTCTGCATCTTTGGTCAACCCGGTCACCTCTGTATAGTTGACCACACAGCCGCCCATATCTGAACAGGTTTGCGCCACGGCCACCGCCAAACGGGCATCATCAAACTGCCCATCGTAGTAAACGACACCGCCAAGGAGCCCCTGCTGTTTGATAGGTGGGATTTTTTCGATCACCTCTTTGCGGGATATGATGTGGGAGCGCCCAATGCGCAGCCGGCCGGCCATCAGGTCATATACCTTAAGCCCTACACCATATTTCAGTTGATCCCAGCGGGTATAAATGGGAATAATGAAGGATTGCTTGCCCGATAAGTGCGGCGCATTTTTCATCATCAGCCCCCGTTCCTTTAGCGCTTCCAACACCAGGAAGATATCCCCCTGAGCCAGGTAGCGTACGCCCCCGTGGAGGAGTTTGGTGCTCCGGCTGGAAGTCCCTTTTGCAAAGTCCGCTTTCTCCAAAAGAACCACCGAGAGTCCTCGGGAGAGAGCATCCAATGCAATACCAAGACCCGATGCCCCGCCACCAATAACGGCCAGATCCCAGGACTCAGATTGTGCTTTTACTTGCGCTATATTTTCGTTTCTTTTCATTTTATTTCCTTTTATGATTCAAAAGTGCATAAAAAAGAAAGTAAAAGCAAGTTTAGTTTTCTTTTTTTACCTTTGATTGAAAAAAGAGTTTCATTCACATGCAAATTGCAGAACGTCATCGGTTTATTTTAGATGCCCTGCGGCAGAGAGGGGCCGTTAGTGTGGCTGCGTTGAGCCAGGCCATGAATGTAACCACGGTCACGGTTCGCAAAGACCTGCGGTTGTTGGAAGATAAGGGGGCACTGTTGCGCTCGCACGGTGGTGCCAGCCTGCCCAATACTTATGTCAATGACCGTTCTATTGATGAGAAAATGCAAATCCGGGTGGAGGAAAAGCACCAGATTGCCGCCCGGGCAGTGGAATTGCTGCAGCCGGAAGAAGCGGTCATCATTGGGTCTGGTACAACTGTTCGCGCCTTTGCCCAGGCCATTCCCAAAACGCTGAAGCTCACCGTGCTCACCGGTGCCATGAATGTTAGCCTGGCTTTGCTGGATCATCCGGAGGTAGAGCTGGTGCAACTGGGCGGTGTGGTGCGTAAGAGCAGTGCGTCGGTAGTAGGGCACTACGCGGAAGGCATGCTGGCTGATTTTGCCTGCACTAAACTATTCCTGAGTGTAGACGGCATTAGCCCGGATTTTGGCCTGACCACCTCCAACATGATGGAAGCCCACCTGAATGCAAAGATGATTAAAGCCGTTCCTCAGGCGGTCATTCTCGCAGACTCCGGTAAATTTGGCAAGAAAGGCTTTGGGAAAATCTGTGACCTTGAAGCGGTCCATACCATTATCACGGATGCGGGGCTGCCGGATGCGGCCCGGCGGGCCATGGAAGATAAAGGGGTAAAGGTGCTCATCGCCTGATCAGTCATAAAGCAATACCGCTGCCCGCTGCTTCATATATTCCGATCTGCCTTGCAACTCAAGTTCCCGGAGTGCCTTCAGGGGCTCACGGTTCTCCACCCATAGCCTAACCTCGTTGCTGCCATTAAGGATGTCGATAGGCAGTAGCCTGTATTCGTACTCGAAGGGGGGCTGCCGCCACCGGAGCCGGGCTTCCGGCAAATGGAACAGGTATTGCAGAATACACAGCCCGGACTGCCAGGGTCGGAAATCCTGGAGATTCAGCAGGTGCAGCTGATAGCCCCCGCAGCGCTCGCCTGCATGTTTTTCGAAGGTCGGCTCAAAGTAGATGGGCCGTAGCCGAAAGCCACGCAGCCAGCTCTTCAGCAAAGCAGATTCCAGGCCGGGCAGGGCCTGATAAGGATCAAATCCCGGGTAGCCAAAGACTTCAAACGGGCGGGTGGTGCCCCGGCCTTCCGACCAATTCGTACCTTCCCAAAAGACCATACCCGGAAAAACCTGGGCGGTCAGCAACGCAGGCATATTGGGCGAGGGGTTAGCCCACAGCAGCTCCGTTTTTTCAAAGGCCATAGCCCGGTGCCACCCGGTCATGGCTACCACCTTAAGGTCGCAGGATGTTGCTGTGGCTCCATTGACCAGGAGCGCAAATTCTCCAATCGTCAGTCCATGCCTCGTGGGCAAAGGGGACAGCCCGATGAAAGACCGGTATTCCAAATCCAGCAGATTGCCTTCAACCCGTATGCCTCCAAGGGGGTTGGGGCGATCGAGGACCCAAACGGGGATGCGGGCTTTGGCGCAGGCTTCCATCATCAGTTGCAAAGTATAAATGTAGGTGTAGGGGCGCGCGCCCACGTCCTGTAAGTCCACAATAACCTGGTCCAGCCCCTGCAGCATGGCGGGGGTAGGGGAGCGATTGGCCTCATAGAGACTATGTACCGGTATCTGGAAGAATGGGTGGATGTAGTGGGGGCTTTCGATCATATTGTCCTGCGCTTCCCCAAACAGGCCGTGCTGAGGCGAAAAAACAGCCCGCAGCCGGGGGGCGAAAACCCGGTGCATAGCAGATAGCCCATCTTCCCCTGTAGCTGTTATGGAGGCATTGTGGCATAGGTAGCCGATGTGCTGCCCGCATGCTTGTTGAAGGGCGGGAGTACGCAGAAGCTGGTCGAGGCCGGTTTGTACGGGCATAGTTAAAAGGTTAGAGTAACGTAAGGCCCGGAATCCGGAAGGGCGTGAGGAAAGGGTCTGCCGGCGGGCGTTCCGTGATGAGGTACTGCAGTTCGCTGAGTTGGCAGACCCGCATCTTAGTGCTGGTGTTAAGTTTCTCAAAAATAGCAAGTGCGGCGGTTTGGCCCGAGACTTCGCGCATCGCCTGTTTGACTTCCACCACTTCCCAGTCGCTATCCGTCAGGCCGTTGATGGGGTCAATACTGTTGGCCCCAAGCAGGCACAAGTCCGGGCTGAGGCTGAGCAACTTTTTGATGACTTCCCCTCCGGTACTGATCTGCGCATCGCCCGAGATACGGCCACCGATGAAGAGCGTCTCGCTGTCGCTATGCCGGGCCAACTGCATTGCCACAGGCAGGCTTACGGTAAAGAAGGTGACTTTCAGCCCGGAAGGCAGAAGGCGGGCTACCTCCAGGTTGGTTGTGCCACCACTAATAAGGATGTGCATGCCGTTGCGGAAAAGGCTTATTGCTTTGCGGGCAATAGCCGTCTTTTCGGCATAGGCGTAAATTTCACTCTCAATAGCACCCACCATCCGGAAAGAGTTGGATATGGCGCCTCCTCGTACTTTTTTAAGTTTGCCATCTTCTGCAAGTTCTTGCAAATCTCTGCGGATAGTGTCCTCCGATACTTTCAGGAGTTCACTTAAATCAGCTTGCAGGACCTTATTGTGCACATTGACTTCCCTTAAAATTAGCAACTGTCTTTCCGGTTTTAGCATGCTTTTATTTCTTCAGTTTGGGCTTGCTTAAAATAATTGAATAGCCTGATCCCGAGTGTAGGGGCACTGTGTTTTCTTGAAAACTTGCGTAAAGTTGCAAACAAAATGGCATTAATTTTAATTATTTGCTGTATTATGCATTGAAATTGGCGGTATAGCTCAATAAAATACCGCATTTCGGGCAAGGCTTAGAATCAATACCAAATAACACTTTACACCAATCGCTATTAACAAAAACAACAGATTATGAAACAAAGCCTACCCAAGGCGAAGATGCCGCTCCTGATGCTCCTCATGCTGGGGCTGCCACTTCTGGCATTTTCGCAGAAAATCAACTTCACGGTTAGTGGCACCGTACAAGACTATGACGGCAACCCGCTTATTGGTGCTTCTGCTTTTGTGGAAGGGCTGGCGATGGGCGCGGTTACCGATATTGACGGGCAGTTTGCCATTAAAGGAGAAGCCGAAGCAGGGGAGTACCAACTTCAGGTTACCTATGTGGGCTTCACACCAGTAAGACGAACGTTTGCCATCAGCGCAGCGGCACCAGAAGTTACGCTGGAGATCAGCCTGGCCGATGATGTCATGGACATGGAGGAGGTCGTTGTAGTAGGCTCCTCCGTAACCACTAAGCGCAAGCAGCTCGGCAACGCGGTCAATGTGCTGAAGTCTGATAAGCTCACCGTCGCTAACCCACAGGGTGTGACGGGCGCACTGCAGGGTAAGCTTCCAGGCGCACGTATTACGCAAAACTCTGGAGACCCTGCCGGTGGCTTCAGCGTGCAGTTGCGGGGGGCAAGTACACTCCTGGGGTCTTCGGAACCCCTTTACGTTATCGACGGTGTTATTATCAGCAACAATACCACCAATGTGACCAATATCAATGCCGGCGGCGGCGCTTCCCAGCCGGGCACCAACCGACTGGCAGATATTAACCCGAATGATATCGCTGATATTACGGTTATCAACGGTGCCGCGGCGGCTGCTCAGTACGGCTCACGGGCGTCCAATGGGGTGGTGCTCATTACCACCAAGCGGGGCAAGGCCGGTAAGCCTTCATTTAGCTATTCTTCCGGTTTTAACGTTAACGAGCTACGCAAGCCGGTTTACGTAAACCTGAGGGGCGAACAGTTCGGCAGCGCTGATCAGCGCCTTTACCCTATTGCAGGGACAAACGCGGACGGAAACCTTACCGTTGGTGCCAATTTCTCCACAGAGAAAGTACCAGTGACCCGCTACGATTACCAGGATCAGATTTTTGATACCGGCTATGGCACTGATCAGCACCTTTCGGTACGCGGCGGCAATGAGCAGTCCAATTATTATGCATCGTTGTCGTATACCCTCAATGAGGGCATCATCCGCAATACGGATTTTCAGCGTTATGGTGCCCGCTTCCGCTTCAATCAGTCGGTAAGCGACTGGGCGAGCTTCTCCATCGGGCTGAATTATAACAACTCGTTTTCCAACGAACGGCCGGACGGTAACGTATTCTGGTCCCCAATCAATGCCTTCAATATTACCAATAACATCTGGGATATCACGCAGCGGGATGAGCTGGGCAATCTGCAGTCTGTGGAGCCTACCCGGGTCAACCCACTCAGCGTTATCGAAGATTTTGACATCACACAATCAGTCAACCGGGCTATTTCTGACTTCCAGCTCAAACTTTTCCCGCTTAAAGGCCTGACAATCGACTACATAGTCGGGGTAGACGCGTACAATCAGGAGGGTAATATCTTCATCCCTCCTTATCCATACGCTCCGGTCAATCCTACTTACTTCGACGATGGCTATGCTTCCACGGCTAACAACAACGTCTTCCTGATCAACAACGACATCAATATCTCGTATGAGAAGGAAATCAGCAGCAGCCTGGTATCCATCACTAAAGCAGGCTTCTCTGACCAGTATTCTCAGAATGCGTTCTCGGTGGCCCAGGGCCGCGGGCTGGCGCCATTTGTGGAAACGGTCAATGGTGCGAGTATCATTCTCAACCCGGCGGCCAATACCGACCGCTTGCGCATCTGGGGTTACTACCTGCAGCAAACCTTTGGGCTGAACGACCGCCTGTTCCTGACTGCGGCAGCCCGGGTGGATGCAGCCAGCTCCTTTAGCGAAGACAACCGCAATATCATTTACCCTAAGGTGAGTGCCAGCTACGTCTTATCCAGTGAGCCTTTCTGGCAGGAAAGCGGACTGGGCAGGACTATCAGCCTCTTCAAGCTCCGTGCTTCCTGGGGGCAGGCAGGTAACCTGACGGCCATCGGGCCTTACGCCCGTTTCTCTACCTATAACACCGGTAACCTTGCAGGCAGCGTAGCTATCAACCAAAGCAGCACCCTGGCCAACCCGGATGTGCGCCCCGAGGTGAATACAGAAACAGAAATCGGAGCAGATGTCTCCTTCCTGAAAGACCGTATTGGTATGTCATTTACCTGGTATAATCAGGATATTGACGACCTCCTCGTGAGCCGTTCGCTGGCCGCTTCTCAGGGTGGTAGCGCTATCACAACTAACGTAGGGTCGCTGGAAAACAAAGGCGTGGAAGTCCTGCTCTATGGCTCGCCTATCCGCAAGCGCGATTTCAGCTGGGATATTTCCCTCAACTTCTCCCGCAACCGCAACCGCGTCACCAACCTCGGGCAGGCGCGTACGGCGGTGCCTAACGTAACCGGTGCACCGATCTTCCTGGTTGATGATCAGCCGCTGGGCGTATTCTTTGGAACATATATTGCCCGTGACGACAACGGTGACCCTCTGCTTACCTCCGAAGGCTTCCTGCAACAGGAGCGGGGTGATGCTGCTACCAATATGCCACAGCGGGATGCTAACGGGCAGCCAACAGGTACGCCTCTTCAGCAGGTTATTGGTGACCCTAACCCCGACTACATCCTGGGCGGTAGCACTACCTTCAACTACAAGCGCTTCGGAATTACAGCTGTAATCGAGAGCGTACAAGGGCAGGACGTATTCGACGCCGACAAGCGGACCCGTCAGGGCGTAGGTATCGGTGAATACGCTGAGCAGGAACTATCCGGCGAACTGCCGCGTGGCTGGATTTGGGCCATGTACCCCATCCTGGAATGGCGGATTTCTGACGGCTCCTTTACTAAGCTCCGGGAGTTGTCTGTGAGCTACACTATCCCGGATATTGGCGGTGTGCTGAGCAATACCACCATTTCTGTGGGGGGGCGCAATCTCTTCTCTATTGACAACTTCACCAGTTACGATCCGGAGACCAATGCCGGTGGGCAAAGTAACCTGATGCGGAACGTCAACTTCGGTAATGTGCCCATTCCACGGGTATACACCCTGAACATCCGTACCAATTTCTAAACCTGTAGAACCAGAAAAAGCAAACTATGATGATTTCAAGATATAAAACCCTCAGCAGCCTGTTAATGGCCCTGATGCTTTTAGCCAGCTGTGAGACAGACTTTACCAATCCCGGCGCTGCCACCGAAGATCAGGTGCTGAACAGCCCTGATGGCCTCATCGGCCTGGCAGTAGGCATTCAAAAACGCTGGAGTGTGGGGCGGCAGAGCCCGGTTTATACTACCGTGACAGCCGCTGGTTTTACGACCTTCGAGCTGCGCCTCATCAACCCGGGCAACAGTGAGGAGAACGCCTTGTCCATTGGCAAAGATGAGCTGATCGGTACCAACGGCGTGGTGTCCAATCTCTGGGAAGAAGCCCTGCTGGTCCGCAATGAGTCAGATCAGATCCTGATGAATGCAGAAAAAATCCCGGATGCCGGGGTGCGCTCCGGGCTAATCGCTACTGGTGCGATTTTCAAGGCGCTGGCTAATGGCACCCTGGCTCAGTTTTTTGAGCAGCTGCCTTTGGCAAATGCGGAGAATGCGGTGTTCAGCTCCCGTGAAGCGGCGCTGGAAGATGCGATCGCAGCCCTGGAAGCGGCACGCAGCACAGTCAACGCAGCACCGGTGTCCGCTGCATTTTTGGACAAAACCCCTGCTAGTATTGACGCTATCAACACCATCAATGCACTACTGGCGCGTTACCATAACATGCTCGGCAACCACGACGCGGCTATTGAAGCCGCGAACCGGGTCGACTTGTCCTCCATGTCCACTTTTGCTTACGATGCGGTCAATACCAACCCCATCGCTTTTGTCTCTATCCTAACCAACAACGTCTATCAGCCGGTCGACCTCACCCTCGGGCTGCCTGATGGGCTGGCACCGGATGCTGGCGATCAGCGCCTGCCGTTTTACTTTCAGAACCTGACCCCTGACAACAACGATTTCCGTGCGGCGGCGTTCTGGGATGCACCAGATAAGGCTATCCCGGTGTACCTGCCTGGAGAAATGGCCCTTATCCGTGCCGAGGCGCTTGCCCGCAAGGGGATGGTAGGAGAGGCTATTGATGCGCTGAACGAGGTGCTGACCAAACAGCCCACCGAGGATGCTTTCGGGGTAGGTGCGGGTCTTGATGCTTACACCGGAGCAGAAACGCAGGAGGCGGTACTTGATGCCATCTATGCCAATCGGTGTATTGAGCTGATGATGTCCGGGCTGCGCCTGGAGGACAGCCGCCGCTTCGGCCGCCCGGCTCCCAATACCGACAATGAAGAGCGCAACCGCAATTTCTATCCGTACCCGGACAGTGAGCGGGCCAACAACACCAACACACCGGAAGACCCCGAGATTTAAACAGCTGTTTTTTTTAGAAGGGACTTCACAATATTTATAGGTTAAAAGGCGGGGAACAGTGGCGTTATTTTCGTCCGCTGTTCCCCGCTCTAATGCTACCAATATGGCGTATTCTGAAACAGACATCCTTAAAACCTGGCAGCTTAATGCCAAGCCATGGATTGAAACACTGGAGAACGGAGATATCCCCTCCCGTGCACTGGCAACGAATCAAGCGATAGTGGATGCCTGCCTTAGCCTGAAACCCCAACGTGCTTTGGATATTGGGTGCGGGGAAGGCTGGCTGTGCCGGGCCCTGGCTGAAGCTGGGGTGGAAATGACCGGCCTGGATGGTGTTCCGGGGCTGATTGAAAATGCACAGCGCAAAGGCGGAGCTCAATACCTCACCTGTTCCTATGAAAAATTGCTCAGTGGGCTGCCTGAGGGGCTGACCCCCCCCTATGACCTGGCGGTTTGCAATTTCGCCTTGTTTGGAAAAGATCTGACCGTTGCGCTCGCAGAGGTGGTGCACAGCCTGCTTACAGCGAAAGGCCGCTGGGTCATCCAAACGTTGCATCCGGATTACCCCATGGCTGCACCGCCTGGCAGCTGGGCCACTGAAGACTGGTCGGCTATGAAGCGGTCTTTCCAGTCGGGTTACGCCTGGTACCGTTGGACTAAAGCGGGCTGGCAGGAAATGCTGCAACGTGCTGGCTTTAAAGAATTTAAATGGGAAGAGGTATACGTGGGTGAGGCTTCCTCTCCCCTTTCTCTGCTTATTGAAGCTGGAAAATAAGCCTGGGTTTAGCGGAGGATGCTTACATTTGCCCTTCGCAAAAAACCAATATCGAATGATACCCGATATCCTCCTCAAGCTGGTCGCCGAACGCACTGGCCTACCGCTCCACAAAGTCAAAAACACCCTCGTGCTGCTCACCGATGGGGCTACCATCCCTTTCGTCGCCCGTTACCGCAAGGAAGCGACAGGGTCTCTGGATGAGGTGCAAATCGCTGATATTCAACGGGAGCACAAGCAGCTGGAGGACCTCGAAAAGCGCAAGACCACTATCCTTTCTGCTATAGAAGAGCAGGGGAAACTTACTGATGACCTGCGCCGTCGTATCGGGCAGACCTACGACAGCACCACGCTGGAAGACCTCTACCTGCCCTACAAGCGCAAGCGTAAGACCCGGGCCTCTGTAGCCCGTGAGAGAGGACTGGAACCCCTGGCCGAACAGTTGTTTCGTCAGCAGGACCGGGATGCAGAACGGGCAGCAGCCCCCTTCCTGAATGATGAGGTGCCTGGCTTGGAAGAAGCTCTGCAAGGTGCTCGTGACATCATCGCAGAGTGGGTGAATGAAGATGAGCAGGCCCGTAATCTGGCACGGGCAGCTTTCCGCCGGGAGGCGACCGTCCGCTCGAAAGTGGCAAGAGGAAAAGAGGAAGAAGGGGCGAAGTACCGCGATTACTTTGATTATGAAGAGCCACTGAAAAAGTGCCCGTCCCACCGCATGCTGGCCATACGCAGAGGCGAGGAGGAAGGCATACTGCGGGTCTACGTGACGCCGGATGAAGAACAGACCATCTATCGCCTGGAGCGCAAGTACGTAGAAGGCAACGGTAGTGCTGCCCGTCAGGTGAAGGAGGCGGTGCAGGACAGCTACAAGCGCCTGTTGAGCCCGAGTATAGAAACGGAGTTCCGCAACCTGTCTAAAGCTAAGGCTGATGAAGAGGCGATTGGTGTTTTCGCCACCAACCTGCGGCAGTTGCTCCTGACTGCTCCCCTGGGCCAAAAGCGTACTTTGGGTATTGATCCGGGCTTCCGTACCGGCTGCAAAGTGGTGGTTTTGGACGCAAGTGGGAATTTGCTTGACAATACCGCCATCTATCCACACCCGCCCCAAAAGGATCAGTATCAGGCCGTGGAAACGCTGAAGCACCTGGTGCGGCAATTTGAAATTGAAGCGATTGCAGTGGGCAATGGCACCGCAGGCCGGGAAACGCTGAGCCTGTGCCAATCGGCCGACTTCGGGCGTAAGCTGGATATCTTCTCCGTAAATGAAGCGGGGGCGTCTATTTACTCAGCTTCCGAAATTGCCAGGGAGGAGTTCCCTAAGCAGGATGTGACGGTGCGTGGTGCCGTTTCCATTGGTCGGCGGTTGATGGACCCCCTGGCGGAGCTGGTCAAAATCGACCCCAAAAGCATAGGCGTGGGGCAGTATCAGCATGATGTCAATCAGACCCGTCTGAAGGAAAGCCTGGATCAGGTGGTGGAAAGCGCGGTAAACTCCGTGGGCATCAACGTGAATACGGCCAGTCAGCACCTGCTTACGTATGTATCCGGCCTGGGGCCTACGTTGGCCAAAAATATTGTGGGTTATCGTTCAGAAAACGGGCCCTTCCAATCCCGCCGCCAATTGCTGAAAGTGCCGCGCATGGGGGAGAAAGCCTTTGAACAAGCGGCGGGCTTCCTGCGCATCCGTGAGGGCAAACACCCGCTGGACAATACAGCAGTGCACCCCGAAACTTACCCAATTGTGGAGCAAATGGCGAAGGACCTGGGCTGCACCGTACAGGACCTGATCGATCAACCTAAACTGCGCAAACAGATTGACCTGCAGCGCTATACGTCTGATACCGTTGGCCTGCCTACCCTAAATGATATTATGAAGGAAATGGAAAAGCCGGGCCTCGACCCCCGTGGCACCGCCAAGACCTTCGAGTTTGCCAATATCCATTCCATCAATGACCTTGAAATCGGTATGGTGGTACCGGGCATCGTCAATAATATCACCAATTTCGGGGCCTTTGTGGATATTGGTATCAAGGAGAGTGGCCTGGTGCATGTCAGTCAGCTTGCCAATAAGTTTGTGAAGAACCCGGCCGATGTGGTGAGCCTCAATCAGGAAGTAATGGTCAAAGTAATGGATGTGGACCTGAAGCGGGGCCGGGTGCAGTTGTCGATGAAGGCGGTGTAGGATCAAAACACCCGCTCCCGCAACCGCGCCACCAATACCTCCGGAGCCGCTTCAATACTCAACACCACCGCATCAGCAGGCGGCTCAAGCGCATCAAACTGAGACTGCAGCAGGGCCGGGGGCATAAAGTGGTCTTTGCGGGCTTCCATCCGGGATTTGATCAGGTCGTAACTGCCTTCCAGGTAGACCCAGGTGGTTTGGGCTGCTATACCGGCGCTGAGGGTGGCTCTGTACCGGGCCTTGAGAGCAGAACAGGCCAGCACCAGCGACTGCCCCGCTTCGAGTTTTTCGACAACGAACCGGTGTATGGCTGCCAGCCAGTCCGCCCGGTCTTCATCCGTTAGCGGTTGACCGGCGGCCATCTTTTCGACGTTGGCATCGGGGTGGAAATCATCCCCATCGTAGAAGGGAAGGCCTGTGGCTTCGGCAAATTGCCGCCCAATGGTTGACTTCCCGCTTCCTGCGACGCCCATGATGTAGATGACCTGGCTCATATGTTCAGTAATGTGTTGAGAACAAAAGGGCTACCAAAGTTGGTGCACAAGGGGTTTGATACCCGCTTCGTACAGCCCCTGTATCTTTTTTAGTACATCACCAGTCAGGGGTGCTGCTTCGGCTGCCGCCAGGTTGCTGTCGACTTGCTCAGCTCGGGAGGCACCAGGGATGATGGTGCTCACTTCCGGGCGGCGCAGAATCCATTGCAGGGCCGCATGGGTGAGGGGGTAGCCTTCCGGCAAAAAGCCTTCGATTTTGTCTACTGCTTCCAGCCCTGTTTCAAACGGGATTCCCGCGAAAGTCTCCCCTTTGTCAAACCATTCTCCATTGCGGTTACCGTGGCGGTGGTCGCCTGCTCCGAAGGTAGAGGACTTGGAAAACTTACCGGTTAGCAGGCCGCTGGCCAAGGGCACACGTACGATGATCCCAACATTTTTTGCCTGTGCCGCTCCGAAAAAGTGCTCCTCCGGGCGCTGCCGGAACATGTTGTAGATGATCTGCACGCTGGCAACGTTATCAAACTCCAGCGCTTTCATCGCTTGTTCCACCTTTTCCACGCTTACGCCAAGGTGCGCGATTTTGCCTTCCGCTTTGAGGTCCTCAAAAAGACCGAAGATTTCAGGCCGGTAGTAGACTTCCCAGGGTGGGCAGTGGAGCTGTATGAGGTCGATTTGCTCCAGCCCAAGGCGTTTGAGGGAGTCTTCGACGTACCCCCGTAAGGCTTCCGGCGTGTAGCCTTCGCTGACGTGGGGGTTGATCTGCCGGCCGCACTTGGTGGCTACGAAAATGCGCTCACCGGAGTCCCGGACCGCTTTGCCCACGGCTTTTTCACTTTCTCCGCCTTCGTACACATCGGCCGTATCAATGAAGTTGACGCCCTGATCGATGGCGCTGCGCAGAATAGATTGCGCGAGGCCGTGGTCGAAACCGCTTCCCCATTTGCCGCCGACCTGCCAGGTGCCCAGACTGATGGTTGAGATGTTGAAGCCGGTCTTTCCCAAGGTTCGGTATTGCATATTTCAAGGTTGTGTTTGCCCGGCCATCTCCAGCAGCTTTAGGATGGTTTTCCAGTTGCGGGTGGTGGCGGGCACTTTCAGTTTGCGTTCTATAAAGTTGTTGTTGAGTTTGGCTCGGCCGTAGCCGTTGGGGCAGTGCAAGTACACGGCTTTGCCCTTGAGTTCGAAGTGCTCATCGGGGAAGGACAGCCCGGTAAAGACCTTAGCAGCCTCCACTTCCGGGACAGTCTCCAAAAAGGTAACCAACATACGGGCAGGATCAGATGCCGCAGCTTCCGGAAATGGGTTGCCTGCTGCCACATGTTGCAGTTCCTCTGAGCTGACCACCAGCGTAGGGACCTCAAAACCGTATGCTTCCAGGATTTTCCCCTTAATCGCAGCAGCGAGGTGTCCCTCAGGGGCAGCCGGGCTTTCGAACGTAATATTCCCACTTTGGATGTAGGTTTGCACGTCGCCCAGCTTCAGGTCGCTGAGGTGTGCCCGCAGGTCAGCCATTTTGATTTTCTTTTGCCCGCTGACATTAATGCCACGCAGCAAAGCGATGTACTTCGGCATAGCTGGTTATTTCCACTCAATAGTCGTCTGTAGCAGGTCGCTGGAATTCGGGCCCACCATGATGTCAAAAGTGCCGGGCTCGGTGACAAATTGGCCATCAGGCATGTAGAAGCCCAGCTCTTGTGGAGTCAGCCGGAAGGCAATCGTTCGGCTCTCGCCGGGTTGCAGCATCAGCTTCTCAAACCCTTTCAGTTCCTTGGTGGGGCGCACCACGCTTGCCGCCCGGTCCCGGATGTAGAGCTGAACAACCTCTTCCCCGGCCCGGTCGCCGGTATTGGTTAGCTTCACCGTTACCTCTATGGATTGCCCGCGCAGGTTAGCCTGCAGATTATCGTAGGCAAAGGTGGTATAGCTCAGCCCATAGCCAAATGGAAAAAGCGGGCTCAGGGGCGAGTCGATGTAGTGGGTGTAAAAGACATCTCCCTTGGTATTGGGGCGGCCGGTATTGTGCATATTATAGTGGATGGGGACCTGCCCGAGATTTCGGGGGAAGGTCATGGGCAGCTTGCCACTCGGGTTGTAATCGCCGTAAAGTACCTGGGCGACGGCATGGCCGGTTTGAGAACCCAGTTGCCACGCTTCCACAATTGCCGGGATGCGCTCTGCAGCCCAGGGAATGGTCAGTGGGCGGCCATTGTTGAGCACCAGCACAACGTTGGGATTGTTTTCGTAGACTTTTTCCAAAAGCTCCTGCTGCAGGCCCGGCAGGCTGATATCGGTCCGGCTGCGGGCCTCTCCGCTCATGAAGCCATGTTCGCCGAGTACCATGATGACGACATCGGCATTCTGAGCGGCCTCAATCGCTTCCGCCATACCGGTCCGGTCGGTGGTGTTGACTTCGACCGGGGTGACGAAAGTGGGCTCATTGGCCCAGAGCTTTGGCCCCTCTGCAAAGGTGACTTCATTGCCCTCATAGGCAGAAAGCCCTTCTAAAACAGAGACAGCGGTGCCATCATCGGAGCCGATGCGCCAGCTGCCGAGGGGGCTGGTTTTGTCATTGGCGAGCTGACCGATCAGGGTGATTTTAAGGCCTTCCTTTTTCAGGGGGAGCAGGTTGCCTTCGTTTTTGAGCAGTACAATCGACTTCTTAGCCATATCCAGGACTGCTTCCTGATGAGCCTCATTGTAGAGGAGTTCTTCTTCCCGCTCCTCATTACAGTACCGGTAGGGGTCTTCAAACAAGCCCAGCATATACTTAGCGCGCAGAATTCGGCGCACGGCGTCATCAACCAGGGATTCGCTGACGGCACCGGACTCCACGAGGTCCTGCAAGTGATTGATGTAAGCGTAGGACTCCATGTCTATATCGGAACCTGCCGTGACAGCTTGCTTAGCTGCAGCCTTCAGGTCTTCAGAATAGCCATGCTCTTCCATCTCGGCGATAGAGGCCCAATCCGAGACCACCACCCCTTCAAAGCCCCACTTGCCTTTCAGTAAATCCCGTTGCAGGTAGCTGCTGCCGGTAACGGGTTGACCGTTGAGTAGGTTAAAGCCATTCATAAAACTGCCGACGCCTGCCTTTATGGCTGCCCGGAAAGGGGGAAGGACAGTATTGTGCAATGTGGCCGTACCAATATCAGCAGTGTAATAATCCAGGCCAGACTGGGCAAACCCGTAGCCGGCAAAGTGTTTGGCGCAAGCCATGATGGTGTTGTTGGCGCTGAGGTCTTCGCCCTGAAAACCCCGGATTCGCGCGGTAGCAATAGCACTGCCGAGGTAGGTGTCTTCCCCACCGCCTTCCATAACCCGGCCCCAGCGGGCATCCCGGGAGATGTCCATCATGGGGGCAAAGGTCCAGCTAACGCCGGTTGCTGAAGCTTCAGTGGCAGCCATATGGGCGGAGGCTTCAATGGCTTTCAGGTCCCAGCTTGCGGCTTCTGCCAATGGGATGGGGGCCAGGGTCTTGTAGCCATGGATAATATCGGAAGCGAAAATTAACGGAATGCCCAGGCGCGACTCCTCAACGACCAGCTTTTGCATAGCCCGGACTTCCTCCACGCCCCGTACATTCAGCACGGAGCCCACCCGGCCATTGCGGAGGTCTTCGTATTTGCGCTTTGCATTTCCGGCGGAAGGCGCGGGCCCGGTGGCTTCCCAAAAACCGCTGTACTGGTTCATTTGCCCGATCTTCTCCTCCAGGGTCATTTTGGAGAGGAGATCGTTGATAAATTGGTCCATGTTTTCGTTTTGTGCCTGTGCAGAACATAGCCATGTTGCAGCCAGGAAAAGTAAAAATGTCTGTCGCATAGAAGTAGCTTGGTTATTTATTAGACTTGATGCATCGGGGATCATTACAGGGTTGAAAATAGCTCATTTTTCTCATTGTACTGACCCGACGCATCAAATCTATTGAATAGGTAACGCAGCAGTTGCTGCCAATAACTTTCCGGAGTATTTATGGCGGACTTCCACACGGCACTGGATTGTCTTATTGTCCCCGGTAGTTGGGAAAGCAAAGTCAGGGACCGATAACCGCAGTGGACGCTGTGGGGTAAATTGATGAAATTGGCGGCTCGAAATGGCCCCGATTAACTCCCGCTCCGCTTCCAACTGCCCTTCCGGGTTCTTATAATCCGGGTCAGGGCTTGAAACGGGGTTGCCATCCTTATCAAAAAAGCGGGCTTTGACAATGGTCCGCGTCTGATTGGTGATTTGCCCCGTGATTAGGATGTTCAGCGGCCCGGAATGACTACCATCAGCCCAGGAGAATTTTACCTCGTCAATGCGGGCTTCCTGACTGGATGCGGGCAGCATGAAAGCTTGGGTTTTGAGGGGCGTTTTTGCCTGGGCGCGTGGGGTGGGCAGGCTCAGTTCTTTGGAGACTGCCTCCAGAGTCGACTTTGGCAGTTTATAGGTTTTGAGGCCTTGCAGGATCTCCTGATTGGAGGCTAAGGTGCCGATAGGGATCGTTTTCACCCCCGGTGTGGCTTCGGAGGGGGGCAGGTCCGGCGCCTGCGTTTCATCCTCGAGTAGGATATAACCGGCCACAATCCCTGTTCCCATCAATGCGCCCAGGACGGCTGCGCTCTTTGGGTTGTGCAGGGCTGTTTTACCGTACTGGGCAATTTGCCGCATTTGAGCAGGGGTGGCGGATTTAGAAAACTGAATAGCCAGCTTCGAATTACGGCTTACCTGCCCCAGCTTTAGCAGGTCGTCCTGAGCGCTGATGACGGTCCGTTTAATCGCCTGCTGGCCGAAGGGGCTGGACTTGCTGAAGACCAGGGCGTTGTCGCTTTCAGCGGAGATGAGCATCAGGTCATCCAGGGTTGGAGGAAGGGTAGGGTTGACCGGCCCTTGTCCACAGGCTGTCAGGAGTAAAAGGGCCAGTAAAATTGGGAGTCGGGCGTACATGGCTTATGGTTTGTTGCAATATTGTTGAATCAGTGCATCAGCCAGCGGAAGCCCCATTTCCTGCACTTTTTTCCAGTCTTCACAGGCCTGATGCCTGTCGTGGTAGTACTGCACATACAGATACCCCCGGTTGGTGAGTGCCAGGGGGTGGCTGGGAGAAATGAGGAGGGCTTGGTTGAGGTCTTCCAATGCCTGCTTCCAGTCTGGTTTGGAGCCTTGCATGAGTAAGGTGCCCCGTTCAATGTAAGCTTCCGTAAAGGCGGGCTCTGCTTCAATGACGGTGGTGAAGGTTTGAATGGCGGCTTTGGTCTGTCCTGCCCGTCTTTGCTGTTGGCCCGCCATGAACAGGTCTATTTTCCGGCGGTGCTTATCGTAGAAAGCTTCGGAGGCTTGTTCCGGGTCTGCTTCCCACAACCTGAATTGTTTAATCAGCTCAATAGCCTTGGCTTTCAGTTGATTGCGTTCTACTTCCCGGTCGTCTCTTTCGGCCAGCCCCGGCTGATTATGCCAGAGTTCACCTTCAAGTTCCCGCCACTGCCGGAGCCACTGCCGTGCTGTAAAGGCCAAAGGGAGCCAGTTGCGCTGTTCGGCGCCGGACTGCAGCTTCTCAATGGCCTCTTGTGGGCGGCCTTGCTTTATGATGTTGAGCAGATCACTGCTGTTGTGCCTGGTGGTATGCATGGCTCGGGTTTTCCGTCTGCCATAATACGAAAATCCTGTAAATTCTAAGGCTTTACGGGTAGGTTCGGTTTGATATGATTAACAACCCGCCGGATGGTCTTGCGCCGGATTTCCCGCTCCAGTTCGCGGTTGATTTCGCGCAGCACATATTGGAACTTCAGGCTCAGGCTGTCCTTGCGAATGTCAACTACCTTGAGGTTGTAGCTTGCCGGTTCGATGTGGGCTTCGTATTCCCTGATGGAGCGAATGAGGTCAGACTCCAGCTCCTCCACGGTCTGAATGGAAGTCGTAAGCACTTCAAACTCGATACTCACTTTTTTAATTTCCCGCCGGGTGTAGTTGACGATCTCACCGGAAAAGACTTTGTTGTTGGGCAGGAAGATGACGTCATCATCTTCATTCAGCAAGGCAATCTTGGTCAGGTTGATGTCAATAATTTTGCCTTTTTGTTCGCCAATTTTCACATAATCATCGATGTTCACTTCTTTAGAAAAGCTGATAATGATGCCACTGATGATTTCTGATACATAGTCTTTGGAGATGATGGCAATAGCTGCCGCAACGATGCTGAGGGTTGTGAAGAGCGTTTTGAGGTCTATATCCCAAAACCCAAGCAGGGTAGTCAGCCCGGCTGCAGTGAGCACGATGTAATAAATATTGCGCAGGCCGATGAGCACATTATCATTTTTAGCCGCAGGGAGCTTTTTATTCCGTCGGTAGAGGAAACTCAGGACCGCCACGATCAGGCTGGCACTCAGGGCAAACACAATAAACCCCAAGACCAGGTTGGCGTAGCCTGCCAGGTGCGCATCAAAATAAGTCTCTACGGGCCAATTGATCCGGAGAGTGAGCAGGGCTGCCAGCAGTAAGGTGCTAAATACCACGCGCATCCCACCTTTATTGAAAAAAGACATGTGCTAGGAATTGTATGCTTAGAACACCGCCGTTTGCCCACTGGTTGCTCTGGCTGTCATAAAACGAGCTAACTGACGGGCAGCACGGCTCACCATAGGCTTTCCCGACAGGTCCTCCATGGGCTTGATACCGCCAATACTCAGGGTATTGACTTCAGAAAGCACCCGCAGCCCTTCGTCGTTAACCAGGGTGTCCATACCAAACATAACGATGCCTTTAGGCAAAAGGACTTTAGACAGCTCCCGCGCCATTTTCCGCTCGCGTTCATCGGGCTCCGAAAATACAGCCTGGCCACCCTGGGCGGCATTACAAAGCCAGGACCCCTTGGGGGGCATACGCAAAACGGAGCCAAGAATCCTGCCATTGACTACCACGGTCCGTTTATCGCCCTGCTTTACGTTTTTCAGGAAGCGCATGCCGAGGAAGCCACCTTGCTCAAAACCAGCTTCCAACTCCCGGGTGCGCTGTTGGATGGGGACGGGCTTTTGCTGCTCGTATATTTTGCCATTTTTGACTTTCAGGATGCCCTGCCCGCCGTAGCTGTGCAGGGGCTTGAGGACGATAGGGTAGCGCGACTGCATTTCCCAGACGTCTTCCATAGACTGACAAAGCTTAATATCGGGGCTCCACTTTGGGAACTGCGTCAGAAAAGCTTTGGTACTGGTCTCCCGGATCCCCGAAGGACGGTTGAAAATGCGGGATTCCGGGTATACGGAGCATAAAAACTCAAAGAAGCCGCCTGGAATAGGGTGAGGCAGCCGCAGCCATATCCAGTCGTAATCATTCAGCTCGGCAGGGACCGTCTCTTGCAAGAAGCGATAAGGGGCATGTGCGAAGTGCATCTCGCCGTCCAATGACCAGGCGCGGACCCGCGTAGAGGAGTAATCGGTGAAAAAGCCAGCATTTGCCGTATTGCCCCGGCTGGCAACGTGTACATGGGCAATGCCCGGTTGCCGGCGTAAAGCGCTGCATAAGGCGTAGAGGGAGTTGTGCTCCGTGTGGTTGCTGTGATCGGTGAGGACCAGAATGCTTAGTTTTCTGTTCATTGTTATCATTTGCGCATTGATCACGCAAATCGGGGTCAAATTGTATTACTTTCCGGAAAAAAGCAAGCAAAAAACACAAGGAATTAGTTAGGGTACAGCATTAAGAGCGTGTTGGGACTTTAGTAATCGGCCTGCAAACTACACTTTTTTGCTTATACTTCGTCCCGAAAATCCTTCCCGCAAACTGCGGGACAGGCTATTTAGCTAAGGCTAAACTCCGGTTTTCGTGCCTCGTCTAACTCAAAAATTGTTAGTTTTCGACTAGAAGACAAAAGTCCCAACACGCTCTAACAGGAGAACGCTTTTGCCATACCTTTGTCAAACCTGCCTTGCTACCGCTCTTTCAGCGGGAAGGGCAGTGGGTTTCGTTACGTATAAAACTTCAAACGGATTCAAATTCCGTACCTTTCCCGAAAAGGGAAATGCATGAAGCAATCGCCACTACTCGTTCTGTTTGTCACCATATTCATTGACCTGCTGGGGTTTGGGCTGATCATCCCCATTCTGCCGATTTATGCCAATGAGTTGGGCGCTTCCGGTACAGTCATCGGGCTGGTCGCGGCGAGTTTTTCGTTTATGCAATTCCTGGTGGCGCCTTTCTGGGGCAACCTCAGCGACCGCAAAGGACGCAGGCCTATTTTGTTGATCAGCATATTCATCACCGGGCTCGGCTATCTCATCTTTGCGCATGCCGGCAGTCTGATTTTGCTCTTTACAGCCCGTATTGTAGCGGGCATTGGCTCTGCCAATATTTCCACCGCCCAGGCTTACATTAGCGATACGACTCCGCCGGATAAGCGTGCCAAAGCTTTTGGGATCATCGGGGCTGCCTTTGGGCTGGGGTTCATCTTCGGCCCGCCTTTGGGTGGATTTTTGAAAGGCAATTTCGGCATCGAATATGTAGGCTACGTTGCCGCCGCCCTTTCCGCCCTTAACCTCCTGATGGCTTACTTCCTCTTGGGCGAAAGCCTGAAAGAGCCGAAGTCAACTTCCGGCCCGCTGTTTGAGAACCCCCTGTCTGACTTCCGATATGGGCTAAGCAAGCCCGTAGTGAATGAACTCCTGATTATCAACTTCATCTTCATCACCGCTTTCTCGCTCATGACGGTATCGGTTACCCTGCTTTGGGAAGAACACTATGGGCTGAATGAGGAACAAGTCGGCTATACGTTCGCTTTTCTGGGGGTCATCACAGCCATTGTACAGGGTGGTTTGGTGGGCTGGGCGTCCCGGACTTTTGGAGACCGCACTTTATTAATTACGGGATATGTGCTTATGTTCATCGGGTTGACTTCCCTGCCCTTTGTGCCGGTACAGTACTTTATTCCACTGGAGTTGCTGGCTATTGTATTCATCGCCCTGGCGAATGGGGCACTCACGCCGACGATCACCTCTCTGCTGTCCAAGAGCTCTTCGGAAAAAGAGCAGGGGCGGATTTTGGGGCTGGGGCAGTCGGTTGGCTCCCTGGGCAGGGTTGTGGGCCCTTTTTTGGGGGGATGGCTGTACGGGCTGCATTACCAATACCCTTACATCGGTAGTGGTTTCCTGATGATTGTCTGCCTGCTCCTGGCGGTGCGTTTGGTGAAGGGGCGGCTATCGGTATAGTAGCGCTACTACCGGTTTAAACGGGCGCCCATCGAAATGCTGATCCCCTGCAGCGGGCTGTTGAACCCCTGGCTCAGGGCTTCGGTAGTACCTTCGTAAACGAGTGCAACACGGACGCTTTGACCAGTCCGCATACTGGTATGATAGGCAACCAGACCAACCTGGAAGAACAGCAGTGATTTATTCATATGCCCGTCGAAGTAACCTTCTATCGCGTCAGCAGAAGCAATGCCTTCGAACAAATGGCTGGTACCCCATTCTGGCAGAAAATCTTTCGCGCCGTAATCGCGTTCGCCGTAGAGCGTCCTGACCTGACTTATTGGGGTCATCCCCATTCGGGCACCTGCATGGAAGGCAAGGTTGAAGCCAGGTGTACCGTAAGGCTTTGTTAAGTATTCGGTATGAACATTCAGGGTGGTCATATAGCCGTTGTGTTTTACCCGGTCCAGGTAATAGTCCTCCTCGCTGCTTTGCAGTACAAAACCGATGTCAGTGGCCAACTCAGGAATAGTGCTGTAGGTTTGTAACTGAAAGTACTGGGCACGGATGCCTACCCCGCCACCAAAAGATAGCCTTGGGGTCAGTTGATACCAGGTGTTGACGTCGATGCTGCTGTGCCAGACCATACCAAAATCCCGGTTGGAAGCCAGGTGCGGATGGTCCGTGTATGCACTGCTGCCCACACCGGCCTGTAGGCTGCCGCCAAATGACCACGGTGAAACGGATTGAGCAGAAAGGCTGCTGTAGCAGGAGCATGCTACGCCAAGTACCAGAAACGTTATTAGCGCGTTTTTTATCATCTTTCAAGAATTTGACTTAAGATAAGTATTTTGATTATTAGGGGCAAGTTGGGCTGCAACTTACACCTGCCCGGATTGTCTCTGGAAAGGAAAGCAAACGGAAAAATTATGAAAAATTCGGCTACTACCTGGTTCATCATGGCGTTGTGCGTATGGCAAAGTATGGCGCTTGATGCACAAGGCAACCAATACTTTCGACAGTACCTGCCCGAAATAGCGAACCCGGATAACGGTGCTTACATGGGTGTTTATCTGGAGGCTATTAGCCGGGAAAAAGCCAAAGCGCTAGGGTTTAGCAACCTCTACGGCAGCTATATCAAGAAGGTCATTCCGGGCACCCCGGCAGACCGGGCAGGGCTAAGGGCGCTGGACTATGTCTACGGGGTGGATGCTTACCGGACGGGGGCGGAACAACCCCTGTCCCGCATCCTTGACCGTTACCACGCCGGAGACCGGGCTGCTTTGCATGTGCAGCGCGGGAGCAACCGTTTGGACCTCAGTATTATCTTCGGCAACTGGCAGGAAGACCGCCGGGAAATTACCGTCACGCCTTGTCAGGACCCTTTCCTGGGAGTCATGAAGCAGAGTCAGGCTTCCCAAAAGGGGGGTATAGTTGTCCATATAGTTGACCAGTCCACAGCCGACAAGATGGGCCTGAAGGACGGGGACGAAATCCTGCGGATCAACGGCTACAAAATCCTGGACTGGACCGACCTGACCTACGCCATTAACGATACCGAGGTGGGCGAGGACATTCAAATTGTCGCCTGGAGAGGGCAGGGGGAGATTGAGCGTGCCCATCCCATTCAATCCCGATGTGCCTTCGAGCAGATCAAGTCTGCTGCGGCAGTGAGGCAGGGAGAACAGAAAGGGAAAAGCTACTTCGACACTTACCTTAAAGACAGCAGGGGGCGTAAACTGCTGAGCCAAAGCATGGACCGCAGCGCTGTGCAGCGGGCCAATAGCCAATATGGCCTGGCGCTGAAAACCGATCAGTCGCTGCCGGTTCAGGATTTCTACTTCAGCGCAGATTTTGATGAAAAGGTGCTGGAGATGAGTTTTGAACTGCCTGAGCAAGACGCCACACGGATCCGGGTTTACAATACCAAAGGGCGGGTGATCTACGATTTTGACCTGGGCAACTTTTCAGGCACGTTCAAGGACCGTACCAATCTGCTGCAAAATGGATCCGGAGATTACTTTCTCGAAGTACAGCAGGGCAGGCAAAGTAGCGTCCGAAGAATCGAAATCCGGCAATAGCCGGTTTACACATCCTTTACCGGGATGCGCTTTTTGAGGTCCCGGTTCACGGCAATACTGGCATTTAGCTCGAAGCCGATGAGCAGAATGAGCGAGTTGATCTGTATCCACAGCATGAGCGCAATAATGGCGCCCAGAGAGCCATAAAGCTCATTGTAGGTATTGAATTCATTGACATAGAAGGAGAAGGCCAGGGAAGAAATAATGCAAAGTATGGTGGCAAGGGTCGCCCCCGGCGAAAAAATCGCAAACCGGCGTTTGGCGGCAGCACCGTAGCGGTAGATTAAGGCAATGCCCATATAGAAAAAGAAAATAATAGCCACCCATCTCAGCAGCTGAATAGTGATATTGGTGAAGCGGTCGAGTGCAATAAAATCATTGAGCAGCCCAAAGAGAAACTCGCCGAGGATAATCAATACCACGGCTGCAATCAAAAGGACCCCAATGAAGAAAGTCAGCCCTATGGCAATAAAGCGCTTTTGAAAAGCATTCCGGCTCTTGAACGTCTTATTGTAGGATTTGTCAAAGCCGCGCATCAGGGCAATCATGCCATTAGAAGCAAAATAGATGGCAAAAATGAAACCCACGCTGAGCAGGCCAAAACGGGGGTTGTTCGTGATGTCGTCTACAAAAGCAAAAAGGCGTTCTCCGGTCACGCCAGGCAGGATGCGCTGAATCTCAGTGCGCAGGTAGGCATCAAAGTTCTCCCCCTCCGGCAGATACTGAATAAGGGCCCACTTGAAAAGGGGGATGAGGGTGAAAAAAGCGATCAGCGACGGGAAAATGGACAGGAAGAAGTTGTACGCAATCGCGTAAGAACGGGTAAACAGGTCATTCCGCTTCAGCTCATTCTGAATGAAGACAATCACATCATAGATCGGAACCTTAAAAAAGCCCGGGAAAGAGTTGTGCTGCGACCATTCCACCACCTGTTTGACAACGGGCAGGTTGAACAATTGCTTCTGCAGGGCTTCTATGTCTATCTTAGGCTTCTTCAAAGTAAGGCTTCAATTGGTTGACCAACATTTCCGGGGCCGGAATGGTTTTGCCCGACTTCGCATCCACAAAGCATAGCTTTACGGTAGCTCCGTTGACGAGCTTGCTACGCTCATTGAACAACTCCATGTGAAAGGTGATGAAGCGTTCCGGCAACTGCCGCAGCGTCGTCCGGATGGTCAGTAGTTCGTCGTAATGGGCTGGCCGGACATAGCGGATATTCATGGAGACCACCGGCATCAGGATACCCTGCTCTTCCTCCATCGCTTTGTACGTCAGGCCCAGCGACCGCAGCATTTCCACCCGCCCGATTTCGTAGTATTGCGGGTAGTTGCCGTAGTAGAGGTAGCCCATCTGATCGGTTTCGCCATAGCGGACCCGCTTTTTGAATTCGTGACTGTACATGTTTTTGTCGTGCATTAGCGGGCCCAGCGGTTGACAATTTCCTGCACCGAGCCGGTATAGCTGCGGCCAAACAAATTGACATGGACCAGTAGATAGTAAAGTTGGTAAATGCCGGCGCGTTCCCTGAATCCGGGAGCGGTAGGGTAGGTCTGCTCGTAGGCCTCATAGAATGCCGGTGCGAATCCGCCAAACAGCAAAGACATACCAAGATCCATCTCCCGGTGGGCATAGCTCACAGACGGGTCAATCAGGACCGGGCTGCCATCGGCGGCAGTAAGAAAGTTGCCGCTCCAGAGGTCGCCGTGGGTCAGCGCAGGGGGTTCTTCCGGGCAAAGGTCGGGTAACCGCTCGTACAAACGGTCGAACTGCGCCTCGGCTCCCGCCCATAGTAAATTTTGCTGTGTAGCCATGCGGACTTGCGGGTACAGGCGTTCTTCCCGGTAAAAGCCGGCCCAATTGGCATGCCGGTGGTTGCGCTGCGGCAAGCTGCCGATGAAGTTGCCCTGGTCAAGCCCAAAGGTGTCGGCCGTGTGCTGATGCAGCCTGGCCAGCCCTTCGCCAAAGGCCTGCCAAAAAACAGGGGTTGCCCGCCCTTCTTCAATGAAAGCCAGTAAAAGATAGCTTTGCCCGTCCACGTTCCCCTGCCGGATCACTTCCGGCACACGTAGCGGGCCCGCCTGCCCGAGCAATTGCAAACCATAGGCATCACAGGCCATCATCGCACCAGCCTGCGGGGCATCATTGACCTTTAGGAAGAAGTGGCCCTTTGAGGTTTCCAGGCGGTAAGCGGCATTAATACTGCCACCACTCACCGGCCGGCTTCGCTCCACGGGCGATCCGGTGGCTTGGGCACAGGCTTGCAGAATGGCATCTGATAACAAAATCTACAGGCGGTTTTTATTGACAATTTCGAGCAGCTCGTCCCGGTAGTTTTTACCAATAGGCAGGTGCTTGGCTTGCCCTTTCTCCACCACTTCCACCATATTGCCCACTACCGCATCAATGCGCTCAATATTTACGATGTAGCTCCGGTGGATGCGCTTGAAGATGCCCTGCGGCAGCTTGTCTTCCAGGCTCTTCATCGTTTGCAGGGTGATGACCCGCGAGTTTTCCTGCCGGATAATCACGTAATCCTTCAGTCCTTCGATGTAGATGATATCCTGATAGTGGATTTTGACCAGCTTCTTGTCGGCTTTGACAAAAATGTAGCCGGGGTCATTGGGGGTGGCGGGTGCTGCATCAGCGGCGTTTCCCTTGCGTTTAAGCTCGATCTGCTCAATAGCTTTATTGGTCGCCTTCATGAAGCGCTCCAGGGAGATTGGCTTCAGAAGGTAGTCCAGTGCATTGAGCTCGAAGCCTTCTATCGCATAATTGGGGTAGGCGGTGGTAAATATCACCACAGGCGGTTTATTGAGGGTTTTCAGGAAGTCCACGCCGGTAAGCTGCGGCATCTGAATATCCAAAAACATCAGGTCAATATCCTTTGACTTCAAGGCCTCGTTGGCCTCCAGTGCATTACTGCATTTTTGAACGAGGGTTATTTCAGGAATCTTTTCGATGTAAGTCTCCAACACATCCTGTGCCAGGGGTTCGTCATCGACAATGATTGCATTGATCATACTTCCAGTTTTTTAATTTGAGGCTCGATGTCGAGCAAGAGGTTTACAGCGTAAGTGTTGGGGCTGTCTTCTATGTCCAGTTCGTAATGGTCAGGGTACAAAAGCTTGAGGCGCCGGTGGATATTGACCAGGCCAATGCCACCACTGGGGCGGCTGGGGTCCCGGCTGGGCGGCGCATCTGACTTACTGTTTTCGATGTAGAAATGTACGGTATTTTCATCAACATTCAATACAATATTCACGAAGCCTTCGCCTATGCGGCTGCTCAGGCCATGCTTAAAGCTGTTTTCCAGAAAGGGGATGAACATCAGGGGGGCAATCTTTTGGTCGCTGATCCGGCCATTGACCTCAAAGTTGATCACTGCATTTTTCCCCTGTCGTATACGCTCCAGGTCCAGGTAGTTACGGATGTAGGAGACCTCTTTGCTCAGCAGTACCTGCTTTTCATTGCACTCATAGAGCATATAGCGCATCATCTCAGAGAGCTTGAGCACAATCTCCGGTGCTTCGTCCGATTTCTTCAGCGTTAGCGCATAGAGGTTGTTGAGGGTATTGAACAGAAAGTGCGGGTTGATCTGCGATTTGAGGAACCGCAGCTCCGATTGCATGGTTTGGGTCTGTAGTTCCTGTCGTTCGCGCAGGTGCCGCAGCCAGTCGGTAATAATTTTGAAGACGGTTGAAGAGCCGGCAATGATGAAGGTCAGGAGGAAGTACCAGTTCATATTTTGCAGCAGGTCGGCCTGAAGTTGCGGCAGATGGCTGAACTTGAAGTAGAACACCAGTACCTTCAGGGGCGTGATGATAAGGGTAGCAAGGATCAGCAGCCCGCTGTAGGTCAGGAATTTCTTTTGGGTCAGGTAATTGGGGATGAGGTAGAGCAGGTTGAAATAGACCACGAGCCCGTAAAAGAGGATGTTGATCAGCTCATTGCTCAGGGTAAACCAGAACCCCTGCCGGGTATTTTCGAACAGGGTGAGCAGTAGCAGCACCATCAGCCAGAATAAGCTGTGGTAAACCTCGCGCCGGGTCAGGAATTTGTAGACCCGGTCGGCTTTGGATGTATGAGGATGTTTTTCCATGTTGGTTACTGCGGTCAAGGGGGCCTGCTTTAAGAGATTGTGTTGCCAATATACAGCTAATGCCCGTTTGGCATCAAAAAATGTAGACAGATTCAGGCTAGGCATCGACTTTGTGCAGGCAGACCACAGAAGAAACAGAAATATTTGTACTTTTGCGGTTCTATTTTGAGAGCTTCTGAAAACCGAAAAAATTGCAAAAGCCACTATGGTTTATCTGACTAGAAAAGAGCGGTTTAATGCCGCCCACAAATTATGGGTCGATAGCTGGAGTGAGGAGAAGAACCGGCAAATGTTCGGTAAATGCTCCAACAAGAACTGGCATGGGCACAACTACGACTTGTTCGTTACCGTCAAGGGCAGCCCTGATCCGGTGACGGGGTTCATAGTGGATGTCAAGCAGTTGAGTAAGCTGATCAAGTCTTCTATCGTCGACAAAGTTGACCACAGCAACCTCAACCTGGATGTCGACTTCATCCCCGAGGGAATGCAGCCCACCACGGAGAACCTGGTAATCTTGTTCTGGCAGCAGCTGGCCCCCTTGCTGGAAGGCTGCGAATTGCACTGCATCAAGCTCTACGAGACCGAAAATATCTACGCGGAATACTACGGTGAGTAAGCCGGAAGACAACCCTTTGCCGGCCCTGACGTTCTTCTTAAGAATCAACTTAATCAAAGCATGGCTTTCCACAAATCAGAGGATTACGACTCAGCAACTACCGATGCCCTTACCGAGTTCTACCGAGCGGCCATAGGCCGCCTGGGCGAAGATGTGAGCCGCGAGGGCCTGGTCAAAACACCGGAGCGGGCAGCCAAAGCCATGCAGTTCCTGACACAGGGCTACGAGCAGGACGCAGAACAAATCCTGAAGTCTGCCATGTTCCGCGAAGAGTACAGCGAAATGGTCATCGTAAAAGACATTGAACTGTACTCGCTTTGCGAACACCACCTTCTGCCATTTTTCGGAAAGGCACATGTTGCTTATATTCCCAACGGCTATATCGTCGGGCTGAGCAAAATCCCCCGGGTGATCGATGTGTTCGCCCGGCGCCTGCAGGTGCAGGAACGCCTGACTGACCAAATCCTGAACTGTATTCACGAGACCCTCAACCCGCTTGGGGTAGCCATTGTAATTGAAGCGCGCCACATGTGCATGATGATGCGCGGCGTTCAAAAGCAAAACTCAGTGACGACCACCTCCGCCTTCACGGGCGAGTTCCAGCGGGCAGAGACCCGGGCAGAGTTCCTGAATTTGGTTAGCGCAAGCTTGCATTAAATCCTCATCACCAGCCGTTTTCCGGTCGGTCCGCAATGCCGCAGACCTGGTTTGAAGAGGCATTATCAGAAAACTTCAAAACGAAACAGACCATGAAAGCCTACGTTTTTCCCGGGCAAGCTTCACAATTCGAAGGTATGGGCAAAGACCTGTACGAAAGTAGTGAACTGGCCAAAGCACTATTCGAGCAAGCCAACGACATCCTGGGGTTCCGGATTACGGATGTGATGTTTGAGGGCTCTGCCGAAGACCTCAAGCAGACAAGGGTGACGCAGCCCGCAGTATTCCTGCACTCTATCGTGAAAGCAAAAATGGCCGGAGCCGAAATGGACCCGGGCGCTGTTGCCGGGCATTCCCTGGGTGAATTTTCTGCCCTGGTAGCTGCGGGTGCACTCAGCTTTGAAGAAGGCCTCAAACTGGTGCAGGCACGCGCGCAGGCTATGCAAAAAGCTTGTGAAATGCAGGAAAGCACCATGGCGGCTATCATTGGCATGGACGATGAGGTAGTGGAAAAAATTTGCGCTGCCATTGATGAAGTGGTAGTGCCGGCTAATTATAACTGCCCGGGCCAATTGGTGATCTCCGGTAGCGTGGAAGGCGTGAATAAGGCGGTGGAAGCGCTCAAGGAAGCAGGTGCCCGGCGGGCTCTCGTGCTGGCCGTAGGCGGTGCGTTCCACTCTCCGCTCATGCAGCCGGCTCAGGATGAACTGCAGGCAGCTATTGAAGCAGCAGACTTCAATCAGCCATCTTGCCCGATTTATCAAAATGCGACGGCCACACCAACGAGCGACCCGGAAGTCATCCAGAAAAATCTCATCGCTCAACTGACGGCACCGGTCCGCTGGACACAGACGATGAAAAATATGATTGCCGATGGCGTCACCGAATTCATAGAAGTGGGAGGCAATGGCAAAACACTGCAGGGTTTCGTCAAAAAAGTCGACCGGCAGTTTCCCACAAGTGCGCTGTAAGCCTGGCGAAAAAACGAGGATGCCGCTGAACTAAAACCGTTACCAAACGGGTTCTTTTTTAAGAAAGCATAAATATATGGTAAGCAATCAAGTGAAAAACGGGCAGGTCCTGCTGGCAGAGCCCTTTATGTTAGATCCCAATTTCAAGCGAGCCGCGATACTGCTCTGCGAGCATGGTGAAGAAGGAAGTGTTGGGTTTATCATGAATAAGCCACTTGATATGCAAATTGATGCCCTGGTCGAATCTTTTCCGGAGTTTGACTCCCACGTGCTTTACGGCGGGCCGGTACAAAGAGATACCATTCACTACCTGCACACCGTTGGTGATTTGCTGGAGGGCAGCCGCCCGGTAGGCAATGGGATCTACTGGGGCGGTGATTTTGAGAAGCTGAAATTCCTGGTGACTTCGCAGCTTATCGAGCCTAAGGATATCCGCTTTTTCGTAGGCTATTCCGGTTGGTCGGAAGGGCAGCTGGATGATGAAATGAACCTGGGCTCCTGGGTGGTTGCCGATATGCATGCCAACTACCTTTTTAACATGGAGTCCGGGCAGATCTGGGAAAACGCCATGTACAATAAAGGAGATGCCTACACCGTCATCGCCAATATGCCGGAATTTGTAAGCTGGAACTGACCACACTCAGCGCCAACAAGAACAGCGTAATAAAAACAAAAGCCCCCTTCAGCGCCGCAGAGCAGCCGAAGGGGGCTTCGTTTTGTTTTGATGTGCCTTTTTTCAGGCTTTACGGATTATCAGCTCCGTTCGCTTCACTGTTTTCCTCTGCAACTTTGTTGGGCTGTGCGTTATTCAGCAGCTCAAGGAATTGATCACGCTGCTGTTCAAACCGTGACAACTCTGCATCCGGCAGTGGCTTGGCGGGCGGGAACTGCATATTGAGGTGGTTGACCTGCTTGCCGTCTTTCCAGAAGCGGAAGCAAACGTGCGGTCCTGTTGCCAGGCCGGTAGAGCCCACATAGCCAATCACCTGCCCCTGCTTTACATGAGTGCCAACGCTGACGCCTTTGGCAAACTTTTGCATGTGAAGGTACTGGGTTTGGTAGGTTTTGCTGTGCTTGATCTTTACGAAATTACCGTTGCCCTTGGTGTAGGAAGCCCGGGTGACCACACCGTCGCCTACCGCATAGATTGGCGTACCGTAAGGGGCCGCATAGTCGGTCCCGAAGTGTGGGCGGCGGCGCTTCAGGATAGGGTGGAAGCGGTTGAGGTTGTAATAGGAGGAGATCCGGGAGTATTTTACCGGTGACTTCAGGAAGCCCCGCTTCATCGGGCGGCCCTCAAGGTCGTAGTAGCCTTCCTGATCATCATTTTCGCTTTTGTAGTAAATGGCGTGGTATTCGTTTTCACCGGTTTTGTAATAAGCGGCATGTACAGCACCAACGCCGACTTCCTTACCGTCTATATATTCGCGGTCGAAGACCAGCCTAAACTCATCGTTTTTCTGTAGGTGATGGAAGTCAATAGACCACTGCAGGGCCCCTTCCATCTTGGCTGCAAGCTCGTAGCTCAGGCCCTGCCCAACGATAGCGTTCCAGAGCGAAGACTCCAGTTTGCCGGAAACAGAGCTTTGCTGCGTTTCCACAACCCGCTCTTTACGCTCCACTTTGTAGTCACCGCTCAGCCCGAAGACGACGTATTCGTAATCGTTAGGCTCGTAGACCATGTAAAGCGGCTGCTCAGTGCCAGGCTTGGAAAGAATAGTGTAGGGCTTGCCTACACGAAAGTGGCGAACATCAAAAACATCCTCCATATTGGCGACCAGCTTCTCGATCGAAGGGTAATCCAGCTGCTGATTCAGGAGGATGTCGGCTAGGAATTGTCCGGATTGAATGGTGTTTTCCTGGAGTTGCAGCGTATCGATCGCAAAGCCGTACTTCAAGGTGGGCACTACTGCGGGGAACGCACTGAGCTCCACGGGGGCTTCCGCTGAGGAAAGGGAAGCCCGCAACCCATTCTTGCTATTTAGCTGGGTAGCGGCATAAAAAATAGCCGTTCCCGCGAGCAGGACGGCAATTGCGATGGCTGAAACGTTTAAAATACGTCGGTTCTTTTGGTAAAAATGGTTGATCGATTCTGGTAGATCCACGATGCGTTGGTTTGATGAATAAATGGTGTGCTACAAATACGGCATAACCTTGCAGCCTTGTATTTTAAGGCTTGGTTGCGGTAAATAGCTGCTAAAGTTTTTGGGACAAAATCATGGGATCGGAGGTGCTCTATTTTCTCTTTGCACCTGCAAATATAGAAGTGGCTTGAAGTTGCGCCTAATTATTATTGTTAAAGTTACAAAAAATGGAACTTTTTGTTCAGGTCTCCGTATAAAAAGTTTCGCCTATGATTAAGATTTCCAATATTTTCCATCCTTTTTCAGTGCTTTCCTAATCATTCCTACGGAATTACCTACCTTTGCGGGAAATTGACAAATCAGGATGGCTGATCAATCAAAATACGGGCTGCGCGGGGTTTCTGCTACCAAAGATGAGGTACATGCAGCTATTAAGAACCTGGACAAGGGGTTATACCCTAATGCATTCTGCAAAATCATGCCTGATGTGGCCGCCGGCAGCGAGGAACACTGCACCTTAATGCACGCAGATACTGCGGGCACCAAAGGCAGCCTGGCTTATTTGTATTGGAAAGAAACCGGCGACTTGTCCGTTTGGGAAGGTATCGCACAGGATGCTATGGTTATGAACCTCGACGATATGGGCTGCGTAGGCTGCACGGGCAATATCCTGCTGTCTTCCACTATCGGGCGCAATAAGAACCTCATCTCAGGTGATGTCATCAGCACGATTATCAATTTCACCTCTGCTTTCGTAGAGGAAATGCGCAGCCACGGGGTGGACATTCACCTGGCGGGCGGAGAAACGGCTGATGTGGGCGATATTGTCCGTACCATAGATGTAGGTTATACCGCTTTTGCGAGAATGAAGCGCAGCGACCTTATCGTGAACGATATTCAGCCTGGTGATGTCATCGTCGGCCTGGCTTCCTACGGGCAGACAACCTACGAAAAGGCGTACAACGGAGGTATGGGCAGCAACGGGCTGACAAGCGCCCGCCACGATGTGTTCAGCCACCGCTACGCCTCCAAATATCCGGAAAGTTATGACCCCAGCCTCCCGGAAGAGGTGGTCTATGTTGGCTCCAAAAGCCTTACCGATGAGGTGAATATTGGCAACGGTCATACGATGACTGCCGGCAAGCTGGTGCTTTCGCCTACGCGGACCTACCTGCCGGTCATTGCCCAATTACTGAAGCACCTCCGGCCAGCCATTCATGGGATGATCCACAATACCGGTGGTGGCCTCTCTAAAGTGGTCAAGTTCATTGATGGCGTACGGGTGGTTAAGGACAACCTCCTGCCCCTCCCCCCGCTGTTCCGGATGATCCGCGAAGAGTCGGGTACAGACTGGAAAGAGCTGTATCAGGTCTTCAATATGGGGCAAAGGCTGGAGGTCTATCTGCCCGAAAGCGAAGCCCAAAGCGTAATTGATATTGCCCGGCAGTTCAATATTGATGCACAAGTCATTGGCCGGGCCGAAAAAGCCGAAAAAGCCTCCGTAAAGGTCATCAGCCCCTACGGCACCTTTGAATACGACCATTGACCATCAACCCCAAAATTTCAAATGCCTAATCATAAGAGCTTGTAGCCTGGGAAGAACACTCCAGACAAGCTCTCTTAGATCATCACTTACCTTGAATACAGGCATGAGAAGAGTCACAAAGCAACAGAAAGTAAAAGCAATTACGGAGATACTGGAATCTTACTACCCGGAGGTTCCAATCCCGCTTGACCACAAAGACCCTTACACCCTACTGATCGCGGTGCTGTTATCCGCTCAGTGTACGGATGAACGGGTCAACCGTATTACCCCTCTGCTATTTGAAAAAGCAGACACCCCGCAGGACATGGCGCAGTTGTCGGTGGATGAAATCCGCGAGATCATCCGACCCTGCGGCCTTTCTCCCCGAAAATCTGCCGCTATAAGCGAGTTGTCAGAGATTCTGGTAGAAAAGTACGATGGAGAGGTGCCTCAGGATATGGAGGCTCTGGAAGCCCTGCCGGGGGTAGGGCATAAGACCGCCTCTGTAGTCATGTCGCAGGCTTTCGGGGAGCCCGCTTTCCCGGTGGATACCCATATACACCGGCTTGCTTACCGTTGGGGGCTGAGCACCGGCAAGAACGTACAGAAAACCGAACAGGACCTGAAGCGCCTTTTTACCCGGGACTTGTGGAATAAGCTCCACCTGCAAATCATCTTTTTCGGACGGGAATACTGCCCGGCGCGGGGGCACGATCCCCATGCCTGCCCCATCTGTAGTCAGTACGGTAGAAAGACTTTATTCAAATAAGCCAAAGCGGCCTTTGCAATAACGCGGTCATTTGGAGATGGAGAGTATAACCAAGCCCCATCTGGGGTTGTTATGGTTCAAAACCTAAGAAAAATGCTCAAAAAGTATTTCGGAACTACCATTCAGGCTTTGCGTGCGCTGGCCTTGTGGGAAGGCGTTTCATTTCTTCTGATCTTGTTTTTCACCATGCCGCTAAAGTATATGGCGGGTATCCCTGAGCCAAACCTGATCGTAGGTATGGTTCACGGCTTCCTCTTCATTGGGTACATCACCGTAGTGGTGCTGGCCCGGATGGAGTATGGGATGAGCCTGGGGCAGACCTTTTGGTCACTTGTCGCGTCGGTCGTACCCTTTGGCACCTTTGTGGCGGACACCAAGATATTCAAACCCATACAAGTTCAGAAAGGATAGCCAAAGCCAAGATTAAAAGCAACGATATCGCCAAGGCTGAGTTCTACGCGGTTGCCATCGGGCCTGAAATCCCTGAACCAGTAATTTTGCCAGTTGGAAGGGCTGTCCGGCTCATTGGGGTAGGGCGCAGCGTGCCTGAGTTTTACACCCATATCCAGGCGCAGGATAAAGTAGGAGAAGTCGAGCCTGAGCCCTAGCCCCCCACCAATAGCGATTTGCCTGTAGAAAGGTTCATTGGTGTAGGAAAGGCGCTCTCCGGACTCCTGGTCTACGCAGGTGTAAGTCTTTCCCCTCAGCAGAAATTGCGAACCACACCGGTTGGGGTCCCGGCGCAACGTCCATATATTGCCCGCATCAAGAAACAAAGCGCCGTCCATCAACCAGAACATCTTAAACCGGTACTCCAGGTTGGCTTCCAGTTTGAAATCGCCGGTTTGGTATAGCCGGGTATTGTTGGCACTGCGTACGGCGAGGGTGTCTTCGTAAGCGCCCGGGCCAAGCCCCCGGGGTGCCCAGGCCCGGATACTATTTGGCCCACCAGCAAAAAACTGCTTTACATAAGGGACATCCGTTGTGTAGCCAAAGGGGCGTGCCGCTCCAATGGAGAAACGGGCAGCTAAGCTGTGGTTGGGCCGGCTTTGCCAGTACCGCCTTAGGTCTAGCTGAGCCCGCGCGTACTGGGAAAAGTCTACGCCCTGCCCTCCACCCAGGTTGAGGCGCAGGGTGTCCGGCTCCAGGGAAAAGCTGTTGTAAATCGCATTGCCTGCCCAGATTTCGGCACCAGCCAGCTCGAGATTGATGCCCACGTAGTAAGAATTGCCCCGCCGGTTGGGCCGGGAGTTGTACACGTAGTTGAGGTCTCTGAAGAGCAGGCTTACAAACAATTGCTCACCAAAGGAACGCTCCAGGAAGGGGTTGAAGGAGAGCAGGGAATCAAAGTTGGCTTCCGTGGTCGGCAGCAGGTAGTCAATACCCACATGATTGAAAATAAACCGCCGGTTGGTGGCTGGCTGATGGTCAAAGCCATAGGTGCCCGTGAAAAGGTTGTATTGGTAAAAGTCCCGGATCAGCAGGTAGTTGTAATTGGCAGATACCCGGGTGGAAGCATTTTCCTGTAGAGATTGATAAAACCCCTCTTTGAGAAAAATAGAAGACTTATCCTTACCCAGGCGGGCCCGGTCCAGCCGCCGCCAGATGCTCAGGTAGTCAATAAAACGGGGCAGGTAGAGGTTGGTCTGCAGGCCGAGGTCTACGGTATTCCAAAACTGGCCGGCAGAAATGGCCTGGGGAGCAGGGTTGAATTCCACCCCCGCATTAAAGTCCATGATCAGCAGCTCCGCGCCCCCAAAGACATTGCGGTGGCGCACAGAAGGGCTGACTGTCATACCAATCAGGTTGCCAATGCCCGTAGCGCTCCGGCTGGCGTAGTTGAACTCAAGGTCAGCACCTACTTCAAGGCGCTTGTTTTGTGTCAGCTCAATGCGGATATCCAGCCGGTCCGGATAGAGGGAGTCTATGGTCTGCTTGATGCGCACGAAGCGGAAGACGCCCAGGCTGTTGAGTTGCTTGTTGGTCAGGTCGTAATCATCCTGATGGTAGAGGTCGCCCCGCTTCAGAAAGATGGATTCAACAACAGTAGCGGGGGCTACCCTGAAGTCGGGGTGGGAGGTACGCAGGTGAATATCGTTGATCAGGGTGTCTGTGAGGGTGGAGTCACCCTGCCCGGGGATATAGTCGAGGAAGACAGTAATATCATCAATTTTGTACTGGTGATGCAGGCTGTCGTCTGCCGGGGGTAGCACTTCCAGCCGCAGAGCTGCCCTTTTGCCTGCAACGGTGGTGTCGGCATCAAGGGGCGCGAAGTAATTGCCAAAAAAGTAGGCATAACCGTGGTTGCGCAGATAACGGGTAATGCGGTCCCGCTCCTGATCGTAAAGCTTCCCGTCAATCGGTGCGCCGGGCTTCAGGTAGCTGCGGGGGGCGATGGCGCGTAGTACACTGTCAACAGTAGGGTCTTCGCAGGCGAATACGATGGTGTCTACTTTGTACTGCTCATTGGGCGTTACGTGGTAGGTGACATACATTTTTTTGCGGCGCACGAGCGGGTCGGAGTACACTTCCGCATTGAAGTAGCCTTTGTACTGCAGGTAGTAACGCATGGACTGCTCGGTGGCATCCCGCAGCGAAGGGTCGTAAATGGCAGGGGGCTCACCAATGACCCGCCGTAACAGCAGGTCAAATCGGGTGGTATCACCGGGCCCATCGGTAACGAAGTAAAACCACTCGCGTGGCATGAAGAAAAAGCGGTTGTTTTCCGTTTGTTTGTAGAGCGTGGAGAGCTCGTACTTCATATTGCGCTTGCGGTCCAGTTTGTCGTCTGCATGCAGCTTGATGCTGTTACCGCGCAGCAGGTATTCGTCTGCCGCCAGATATTTGGACGAATTGCAGGAAGAAAAAAACAACAGTGCCAGGATGACACCGATTAAGTATATTGTGCTTTCACTGCTACGCATGGGCATTTTGATCAAAAGCCAAAAAACGTTATGCCGGTTTCTAAAAATACGATTAAATATATACAATCGCTACGCCAGAAGAAGTTCAGGCAAAAGTATGATAAATTCATTGTAGAGGGCGATAAGATGGTCCGAGAACTGCTCGAATACCGGTCAGAATGGGTGGAAACCCTCTATGCGCTTCCCAATTGGATGGAACATTTGCCCCCGCAGCAGTGGCCGCCCGCCCTGCAAGCCATCACCGTCTCTGAAAATGAACTCAGTCGCCTTTCCCTGCTCAAAACACCGAATCAGGCGCTGGCGCTCGTGCGGCAGCCTCAGTATGAGCTGAATGCTGATGCCCTCAATGGTCAGTTAGCCCTGTTTCTTGATGACCTGCAGGACCCCGGGAATATGGGCACACTTTTGCGCCTGGCCGATTGGTTTGGTATTTCAACGGTGATTTGTTCGCCGAATTGTGTGGAGGTCTTCAACCCCAAAGTCATACAAGCATCCATGGGGGCATTTTTGCGGGTCTCCACCATCGTCGCAGACTTTGGAGCCGTTCTGAACGCCGCACCCGACCTAACGATCTTCGGCGCGGATATGGAAGGGGGAAATATTTTTCAGGCCGATCTGCCCAATACCGGCGTCCTGGTCATCGGTAATGAAGGCGCAGGCATCACTCCGGCAGTGATGGAAAAGGTGACGCACCGGGTGTCTATCCCCAGAGGAAAAGGTGGCGGCGCGGAGTCGCTCAATGCGGCGGTGGCAGCGGGGATTATTATTGGTGTGCTGCTGAATTAGGCGGGGGCGGCTGGGAAAGGCTAAGCCGGAGGCTGAGGTTCAGGATAAGGTTGAGCAGACCAGGGGAGGGCCTTCATAGGGAACGACCGCTTTGCGATCGACTCGGGGTGCTGCCGGATAGCATGCTATCCACCCTCTGAAGCCACTGCTTGGTACTCAACCTCAACCTGATCCTTAACCTGCTCCAACGCACCTTCAAAAAAAGCCATCCAGGCAATACCCGAATGGCTTTTATCCAGACTAAATTACAGCCCGATTACAGTAGCTTTTTCAACTCCGCTTCTATTTCCTGTGCACCTCTTACCTGAGTGGAAACGATCCGTCCTTCCCGGTCAATCATGAATGCCCGGGGAATACTGCGCACACCATAAAGAGCAGCGGCATCAGATTCCCACTTTTTCAGGTCGCTCACATGGTAAGGCCACTTCAGATCGTCTTGCTCAATGGCCTGTACCCAGCGCTGTTTCTGGTTTTGGAGGTAGGTTTGCGCTTCCATTTCAGAGTTCAGGCGGCTGCGGGTACGCTCATCCATCCCATCCAAAGAAACACTGAATACCGTGAAGTCCTGATCTTTGTACTTATCATAAACGGCGACCACATTCGGGTTTTCCCGGCGGCACGGGCCACACCAGCTTGCCCAAAAGTCGAGGAGGACGATTTTGCCCTTCAGGTCAGACAAGGCATATTCTTTGCCATCCGGGCTCTTCATTTTGATGTCCGGTGCCATTTGGCCGACTTGAATGAGCTCTTGCGCCTGCTGCTGCATGTACTGCCGCTCCACTGCGGTAAGGAATGCGCTGTAATTGGCACCCATTTCAGCGTTGGGAATGGCCTCGTTGAGGCGGCTGAGGGCCTTCTTCTGCGTGTCCAGGAACTGCCCGTTGGAACCCAAAGAGCGGTAGGCTACAAATGCGCCCAGTACCGGATTGGAAACCGAGTCGACGAAGTTGCCGATATCCGATGCCTGATACTCCCGCTTGAAGAGACTCGACATCGTTTGTGCCAGGATCTTGGAGTCCTTAGCGCCATTGATGGTGAAATTGTAAGTCTGAATATCATTCAGGTCGCCCTGTAGGTTAACGGCTTTCTCGGAGCCGTCAAAGACCAGGTTGAAGTTTTTGGCACCAATGCGCATTTGGTAAACGCCCGGCTCAATGCCCTCCGGGAATTCCATCTTGAACTGCCCGTTGGCATCCATCTCCGCTTTTGCTAAAACATTGCTTGCTTTGCCAATCTTCACCTGATCGAGGTAGACTTGCATATTCGCCGCATTCTCAATCTGCCCGTCGATAACGGTACCTTTGACCTCAGGGGCACACTGCCACAGGGCCAGGGAAAGAAAAGCTGCCATTAGGGTAATTCCAATATTCTTCATGCTCGGTACGAGTATTTTGATTCGGGAATGATTACTTATTTGTTACTGGGGCTTTTAGCTGATTTTCAACGCCACAAAGATAAAAATAGTATGGAAAATTGGGATTATGGGCGGATAAATCGGTGGGGTGGGGGGCTGCTCGTGTCATCCGGCTGAAATCCAAATGAACGCTAACCACCATAATGATAATGGCATTGAAGAATGGTGCACCTTTGGTCTGGTCTTTTTTTGTTCAGTCTCTATTTGGCTTTCAAGTCATAAGCAGAGCGGGCTTGAAAGGTTTCCTTTTCGCTGACCAGAAACCAATTAATGCCTGAAAGCGTAAGAGGTACAATGTTTTTTTCAAAAAAAACGCTCAAAAATTTTGGAATCTCGCGGGGGGGGTAAATTTACCATTGTTAGTAAACTATATAAAATCACAGAAGCAGTTGATGCTTCTGCCTCCTGTACAAAAAAGACATGTTCGCGCAAGCGCTTAAGTATTGCACATTTTCAATCTGGGGAACAATTTATGGGA
>NZ_JAVJSK010000101.1:0-69856 GCF_040219495.1 Phaeodactylibacter sp.
CCAAAGGGCCAAGGTCGCAGGCGCAAATACCCTAAGAGCGTGTTGGGACTTTAGTAATCGGCCTGCAAACTACACTTTTTTGCTTACACTTCGTCCCGAAAATCCTCATTTAGCTAAGGCTAAACTCCGGTTTTCGTGCCTTGTATAACCAAAAAATTGTTATTTTTCGACTAGAAGACAAAAGTCCCAACACGCTCTAACCATCGTACCCGTATTTTTTATCGAGCCGGTTCATCAGCCAGACATACACAAAGATTAGAAGGACAAAAACATAGATAGAACCCTGCTGAGCGAACCAGAAGCCAAGTTTGGCGCCGCCGATGCGGACGGTGTTCAGGGGCTCAACCAAGAAAATGCCTAAAACATAGGATGCTACGAACCACACCGCGAGCAGAATGCCCAGGTAGGTTAGGTTCTCTTTCCAGTACTTTTGAGCTTTGTTGTCGTTGGACATAAGCCTGAGTTTTTAGATGATTGAATATAGTTATATAAATACTTTGTTGCGTCAAGGTAAATAAAATCTAGAGAAAAATATGCGCCTGCAAACGGATTTGCTGCACGTCCTGAATATTGCCGTTGGCATCCAGGCCGCCTTCCCGGATATCATTACTGATGGTATGATACTCCAGGGTCAGCTTGGCGCTATGCCCGTTGAGGAAGTAGTTGAGCCCGATATCGAGCGCAGAGGTATTCTCTTCAAAGCCTTCGTAATTGCCGTTTTGGACCGCGACGTAGGGCATAAAACGGGAGTTGGGCAGCTTATAGCCCACATGGCCGTACAGCACATTCCCGGTTCCCGCCCAGCGTGCTACGTAGTTGTCACCGTAGTTGAAACTCATGAAAGAAGCATAGGCATTGAGGCAGTCCCCATCCGAAAGGGGCATGTCCAGAAACGCATCTACCGCCAGGTGGGTCACATTCTCGTGCTCGCCTGTAGCCTCGTTGAACATGCCATTGGGGTGGGCAAAAAAGCCAGTGCCCAATGCGAAGATCTTCTTTTTGCCCAGGTAGCTGCCTACGGCATAAGGCAGTTTGGTGGATTCGCCATCCATGAAGTTGTACCGGAAGTAACCTTCGATAATATTATTCCCGGTTGGGTTGCCATCCCTGTCAGGTGTGGAAACGCCGGTATAAGCAACGCTGCTGCTGTTGCTTCCATAACTTGCGCCGTTACCAAGCGGCAGGCTGCCATTTGCATTGCTGCCCGGGTTGTTCAGTGCGATCCGGTAATCAAATTTACCGATGACTCCTTTGGCATAAAGGCCTAAGTGCCGTGCAAATTGGTCTGTAACCCCGAGCGAGTGCCAGTGCACAAACGGGCGCGGGTTATCCATTGTCATAAAGTTGAGCGTACTCTGATTGGACAGGCGGGTGAGGCCTTTCCAGTAGTGGAGGCCGCCACCAATAAAGAAGGAGTTGTCATTGCTGACCTTGAATTCCGTCCAGGCATCGTGCAGGAAGAGCTGCGGGCCATCCCCGTTATTACCCAGCGAGGTCATGTTGCCCGGCGTCAGATTGTTGAGCCCGAAGTGGGTCAGTATCAGGAAGCGCGGAGAAATCTGTGCATAAGCCAGAAAACGGGAACGGCGGGCCAGATGGGTCAACTGCAGGTTGGCGTCATCTACTGCCAGGTTGTTCGTGACCGTCCATTGTTGATGCCAGACGATAAAACGGATGTATTTGTTCCCGCTATCGTCCAATTTTAACGTGAGGGGCTTGTAAGAATGATCCACGTCATCCTCGAGTATTTGTGCCTGCATGCTGATGGCAGTCAGCAGCAGGGCGAGCGTAAGGGTTTTAGTCAAAAGTTTCATACTAGCTGTATTTAGAATAGTTGACAAGCATGTTTTATTTCAGCTAAAGTATATAGATATGTATATGTGTGCAAGTTTTTTCTGAGTTTTTTTCTGTCTTTTTCAAAATCTTATTGCAAAACTACGGGGGTTGACCAAAAAAATATGTGGGGAAGTGGGGGGTGGTGGTTCTATGGTGTTTTGGTTTTTTGATGTTATGGTGTTTGGGGCGGGCTTTTCAGAGGTTAGGGTTTAGAGCTTGTTGGGAAATTTCATTGGGTAAAAAACGAATATCCCGAATGAAAGAAAATAAAAGGGTTGATGCTTCCTTATTTTAAAGGATTTAAGAACCTGACGTCGAAATTAAACCTTCACTTAGCCCGCTAAGCTCAGGTTTAATTTCTTAGTCAGAACCTCAAATCGTTGAAAATCAGTTCGCAAAATTTCCCAACAAGCTCTTAGAGGGTGGGGGCTGGTACTGCCGGTTGTGGGTGCTTTGGGTTTCACGCATAGTTTGCAGAGTGCTTCGTAAAGAATGGGAAGGGTGGCTGATCAGGGGCGAGGAGAGTACTCGAGCGCTGCTTTTTCTTTTGCGTTTTTTATGCTGCTAATCTCATGCTTTTTTTGAGGCACACCTTTTCAGGCACTCTCGTTGTTTCGGACTTGTGTGTTGTCAAGTATGAAATAACGGGTTAGAACAGACCGCATATATTGGAAGACTTCGGAGAAGTTGCATGTTATATCCAGCCAGGGGAAAGAGACTGCTTATCTCTGTATACCCAGCTTAACAAAGTATTAGTCCGGCTGCTATATCACCTTTTTCAGGGTCTTAATGATTTCGTAGAATTCAGATCGGGTCAAAGAATAAAGGGAGTTTTTGCCATCGCGTTCTGCCGCGACAACATCCTTGCCTTTGAGGATACGCAGGTGGTGGGAGGCAATCGCCTGTTCGATGTTGAGGTGCTGGTAAATATCCGTAACGGTCATTTGGCCATTATTGTACAGCAAGTCAATGATCGCAATGCGTATAGGGTGAGCAATAGCACGCAGCGTCTCGGTGGAGTCTTCCAGGAAGTTGACGTTGAAGTGAGTTTTCATGGCTGTATATACTTGGGCGGCTGGCTCAGGGGCCTGCAAACAAAGCTCCAAAATAGGGCTCCGGGCTGATATAAACAAATATATACATCTAATTGCGTTAATATTTGGTGCAGTTCTCAAAAAACAGGATATTCCATAATCCAAACCCGAATGCCATGGAGAACATTATTCCGCGCCGCATCTATGACTTCCTGAAAGCCTACCCTCCCTTCAGCTTGTTGTCCGAAGACCTGCTACTTCAAGTCTCAGAACGGGTGATTGTACAATATTATCAGCCTCAACAGGAGGTTTTTCATCAGGGGGATCGGCCGGGGACACATATCTTTATTGTACGGGAAGGCGCGGTGCAGCTGTTCCGGGAGGCCGGGGCTGAATCCTTTCTGGTAGAGCAGTGCGATGAAGGGGACGTGTTCGGCATCCGGCCTATGCTGGCCGCAGAAAACTATGCGCTTACCGCCCGGGCTGCTGAGGAAACCCTGCTTTACGCCATTAATATAGAAGGGTTTCAGGAAGTGATGGAAGGGCACCCGCAGGTGGCCTTGTACCTGGCGAGTACCTACGCGGCGGGAATCGGGCAAAAGTATAAAATCGCGAACCCTTCCCAGCTTTTTCTGGACCGCTCCGAAAAGGCCGTAGAGCATTTTGCGCTTATGGAGGTACAATCGCTGGAGCGTAGTAAAGACCCGGTCACTTGTCCGCCCGGTACGACCATACAGGCGGCAGCAGTGATTATGTCAGAGCAGGAAGTGGGGTCAATTATCGTTGTTGATGAAGGCAGCCGCCCTACGGGCATTATGACCGACAAAGACCTGAGGCGGAAGGTCGCTACCGGTAAAATAGGGCTGGATGTGCCCATCTCAGCGATTATGTCCAGCCCGGTGGTCACGATGCCTCCAACGGTGACGGTCGCGGATGTACAAATGGAGATGGTCAGAAACCGCATCAACCACATTTGCCTGACTGCTGACGGGACCACGGAGAGTGAAGTGGTTGGCGTACTTTCAGAACATGACCTGATGGTGATGCAGGGCAATAACCCGGCCATTCTGATTCGGGAAATCCGGCGTTGTAAAGCAATAGCAGCCCTGCGGGAAATCCGGGACCGGGCGGAAGAGCTGCTGAAGAAGTACATTTTCCAGGAAGTGTCGATCGCTTTCATTTCCACGGTGATGACCGAAATCAACGACGAGATCATCGTACGCTGTATTGAGCTGGCAGAGACGGCAATGGAAGCAGAGGGCCTTTCGCGCCCCGATGTTTCTTACTGCTGGCTGGCATTAGGCAGCGAGGGCAGGAGAGAACAGTTGTTGCGTACGGATCAGGATAATGCCCTGGTCTTCGGGGATGTGCCCGAAGCGGCATACGAAAACACCAAAGCTTACTATCTTGATTTTGCGGGCCGGGTCACCCGGTTGCTCAACGAGGTGGGCTTCGAATACTGCCCGGCTGATATGATGGCCAGCAACCCTTCCTGGTGCCTGTCGTTGAGCGAGTGGAAACAGCAATTCTCCAGGTGGATTCATCAGCCGGAGCCTAAGGCCGTCATGTTCTGTACTATTTTCTTTGACTTCCGACCGATACATGGCGACCGTGCCTTGTCGACGGCACTAACGGAACACATCTTTGATGCGCTCGACGATCAGGGGATCTTCCTGGTGTACCTGGGCAAAAATGCGTTGCAAAACCCGCCACCACTGACTTTTTTCCGGAACTTTGTGGTAGAAAACAGTGGTGCCCACAAGGACGAGTTTGATATCAAAGCCCGGGCTATGATGCCCCTGGCAGATGCTGCCCGGTTGCTGGTCCTGCACGCCCGGGAAGGGCAAATCAACAACACCTTCCGGCGGTTTGAGCGCCTGGCAGAGCTGGAGCCTAAAAACCAGGAGCTTTACGAGCAGGCTGCTGATGCTTATGAAATCCTGATGCGCTATCGGGCGTTGCAAGGGCTGAAAAAGCAAAATTCAGGCCGCTACTTTAACCCCTCTGATTTGACGAAGATGGAACGGATCAACCTCCGGAATTGCTTCCGCCCGATCAAGGAGTTACAGTCGCTGCTGAATACCCGGTTCCGGCTGGCTTTGCTTAGCTAAATGCTCCATTCCCTGGCTCAATATCCTACCGCTTATGTTCAATTGGTTTAAGAAAAATGCCCCGCCCGATCCAAATGCCCCGGCATTCTGGCAAACTTACCTGACAAGTGTGGAGGAGGCCCCCTTCCACAATAAAACTCCTATCGAAGAAGTCAGCTTTGTCGTGTTCGACACCGAAACTACGGGGCTTGATGTGCAGAAGGACCAAATTCTATCAATTGGTGCGGTGCGGGTCAAAAACTGGCACCTTCTGGTGGCAGACCGGCTGGAGTGTTATGTGCATCAGGAGTACAGCCCGGAAGGGAAAACGGTAGCCGTGCACGGAATTTTACCTGGCGAAAGAATAGACAGCCTTTCAGAAAGAGAGGGCGTGCGACGGTTTCTGGCTTTTGCAGGTGGGGATGTGTTGGTGGCGCACCACGCTGCGTTCGATGTAGCCATGCTCAACGCTGCCCTCCAATCTGCGGGAGCCGGGAAGCTCCGGAATAAAGTGCTGGATACGGGCGTGTTGGCCAGGCGGGTTGCGCGCAATCCGCAGCTGTCACGCCCCGGTACATTTGGCCTCGATCACCTCTGCGATCAGTACCGCATCCCTCAGAGCGACCGGCATACGGCACCCGGGGATGCCTATATCACCGCTTTGCTGCTCCTGAAATTGCTGTACCGGCTCAAAAAGCGTGGGGTACATACCCTGGGAGCTTTGCTTACCAGGCCCAGAACCGGGCTGTAGCACTATCAGCCGGGGGATAAAACAAGGAATAATGGTCAATCCGTCGCTAAAGGTAAGTATAGAATCAAAATTTTGTAATTTCGCCCCCGGCTGGCCATAACGCTCTTACCGGCGGAGTGCCATTTCCAAAAAGAACCAATGTCTAATAAACAAGATAGAAAATGAGAACGCTTTTGATGATGTTGTTGGCCGTTAGCCTGCTGGCTTGCGGCAGCGACGCTGCACAGGAAGGAGTTGAAACGGATTCGAGCCAGAGTGCGGGTGCCGGGCAGGCCGCAGAGGCTGATGCAACGGCATCACCCGTTGAAAGGGCAGAGGCTGTCCCGAAAGACTACAAACCCGCTTTCCCTAAGATCGAGCTGAAGAAGTGGTACCTTACGGAGTATGTATTCGATGGGCGTAGCGTAAAAGTCGGTAAAGAGGATATACCGATGATTACTATCGCTAATGGTAAGGTTTCCGGGTATAGCGGCTGTAACAAGTTTAGTGCTGATCTTTCACTTCAGGATGATGGTACGCTTGATATCGGCGAGGTTGCCGCTACCAAGATGCTCTGCCAGGGTAAGATGACCCAGGAGACCCGTTTTCTTGATTTGCTGAAGTCTGCAAACGCCTACAGTGTAAATAAGGTGTTTTTGGAAATCACAGGAGCGCAGGGCCAGCTTTCATTCCGGGCAGAGTACAAGCCACAACCGGACGAAGCGCAGTAAAAGACATCGCTGTTGTCAGACTATGACTATAAAATCAGGGGAGCACCGGAGTGGCGTTCCCCTGATTTGTTTACTCCATATCCAAATGAAGGATGAGGAGCGGGGTCTCCGCAGCAAGCACCATTTTCTTGGTTTGACTGCTGTGCAGGATATTGTCCCAAAAGCCCCGGTGGCGGGTCGCCATCACAATAACCTGTGCATGGTGGGAAGCAGCATATTCACTCAGGCCTTCCACAACGGATTCGTCTTTGACCTCTGCCATCTCAAAAGCAAATCGCGGGTTTCCCTTCTCAAAAAGCTCTTCAAATAACTTGCCCTGCTCTGCTACGAAGGGGAGGTCTTTATGGCGCTGCACATGCACAAAGTGGAGGTGCGCGTTGAAAAGGCTGTTAAAAGCCATGAGCTTTTTTACGACGGTCTCGTGGTGGGCATCATAGTGGCTGGCGTATACCATGTGCCTGATTGGGCTGAAAGTAACGTCTTTAGGGATGAGCAGAACAGGGCATGCTGCTCGTTGTGATACACTCGATGAGACACTGCCGAAGATGCGCTCGAGTACCCCTCCATCGCCGGTGGTGCCCATAACGATAAGGTCAAAACCTTCACTGATTGAAGCAATCTCGTCGGCCGGGAAACCGACCAGCAGTTCTGTCTGTACTTCTACCGGCAGGCTACCAGCGTTATCGGCGGCCAGGTCATTCAGAAAGTCATTGAGCAGTTCGTGCCGGCTTTCCATGATTGCGTGAACGGGAGGTATGAAGTCCGCCTCGCCACTTGACTCCGGCAGGAAGACATGTACCAGCTTAGCCTTTTCGGCACCAATGTGTTTGGCCAGTGCCATGGCGTACTGAAATGCGTTGCGTGAAGCATCGGAGAAATCAACGGGGATGAGCAGATTTTTCATATGATTAGGTTTTAAAAGGTATCGGGGCGTTTTTTGAATTGGGTTTAGCTGTGCTGATTCTCCCCAGGTCCCTTATCGTTCCACGATCGGTGGTTTCGGTATTAAAAAGGGCACACTGGAATTTTTCAACCGGCTCGCAAATAGAAAATGCTGCGGAGAACAATTGTTCGCCCGCAGCATTCGAAAACCAAGCTATTGTCTAGTTATGCAAAAGTTATCACTGATCCCAGTACCTTGTATTTTACAGAGGACCAGTTGTTAGTCCGTATGTTTATACCTTTTCAGTAGTACGTGGCGCTGCTGCCATCATTTCCTCATCCGCGCCGTCTTCAAACTTGCGGAAGTTGTCAATGAAAGCTTTCGCCATCTTATTGGCTCTGCGGTCGTACGCATCTTTGTCTGCCCAGGTATCACGAGGGTTCAGAAGCTCTGAAGGTACGCCAGGGCACTCTTTAGGAATGTGGAGTCCAAATACAGGCTCCTGCTCATACTCGACGTTGTCGAGTCTGCCTTCCAGTGCGTCCGTGATCATTGCGCGGGTATACTTCAGTTTGATGCGGGTGCCCACACCGTAAGGGCCACCAGTCCATCCGGTATTGATCAGCCAGACGTTCACACCGTATTTCTCCATGCGCTCACCCAGCATGCGGGCGTACTCAGTGGGGTGCAGCGGCATAAATGGTGCGCCGAAGCAGGCTGAGAAGGTCTTCATGGGCTCGTCAATACCTACTTCAGTACCTGCTACTTTGGAAGTATAGCCAGAGATGAAGTGGTACATCGCCTGTCCCGGTGTCAGCTTGCTGATCGGAGGCAATGCACCGAATGCGTCAGCTGTCAGGAAGAAGATATTCTTCGGATGCCCGGCCATAGATGGCTCAACTATATTTTCAATATGGTAAATCGGATAGGATACCCGGGTATTCAGTGTAACGCTACTGTCTTCGTAATTGACAGTGCGGGTATCAGGGAAGAACCCAATGTTTTCCAGAATTGCGCCGTGCCTGATGGCATCGAAGATTTCCGGTTCTTTTTCGCGGGTCAGGTCAATGGTTTTAGCGTAGCAGCCACCTTCAAAGTTGAAGATACCATTCTCGCCCCAGCCGTGCTCATCGTCACCGATCAGAGACCGTTTAGGGTCTGCGGAGAGAGTGGTCTTGCCGGTACCGCTCAGCCCGAAGAATACGGCAGCGTCACCGTCTTTGCCTACGTTTGCAGAGCAGTGCATGGTCAGCAGGTCGCGGAAGGCAGGTAATTCAAAGTTCAGTACAGAGAATACACCTTTCTTGATCTCACCAGTATAGCCGGAGCCTCCTACCAATACTTCTTTCTTACCAAAATTGATAATGGAGAAGTTGGGTTGGCGGGTATGGTCCGTCTCCACATCTGCTTCGAAGCCCGGTGCGCAAAGTACGGTCCACTCCGGATCGAACTGTGCAAGCTCTTCTTCGTTCATGCGCAGGAACATATTGTACACGAACAGGTTGCTCCAGGGATATTCGGTTACGATACGCAGATTCGTACGGTATTCAGGGTCTGCACAGGCCTGTACATCGCGGACGTAAATTTCTTTGCCATCAAAATACTTCACCAGTTTGGCACGCAGCTTATCATAGTCAGCTCCGTCAAAAGGCTTATTGATAGCATTCCAGTCCACCCGGTCTTTTGACACCTCATCCTCGACAATAAAGCGATCCTGTGGTGAGCGGCCGGTAAACTTCCCTGTGCTGACACAGAGCGCGCCGCTGTCGGCTAATACACCCTGATCCTTACATAGGGTAGCTTCGACTAATTCCTCCGGGAGCAAGTTGTAGCGAACTGCTGCCGGGCTGGCTATGCCCAATTTTTTCAGGGCCGTCTCAATTGCTTTGGCGTTTTGCATGAATCCTAGTTTTTTGTTGATTACGATTCAAAGATGCACGATAAATCAGGCCTTGTAATTGAGAATGCTCAGTACCTGAGGTGATATTTATCAAGGGGGCAAAAAAAATCAGCAGCCCCGGTTTTGAGACTACTGATTTTGTGTTTCTTTATTGGATCTTTACTGCGAAAGTTTAGTCCTTAATGAAAGGATAATTTTCCTGCAGGTAATTATCCGTGAAGAGTTCTGAAGGATCAGGGAAGTCTGATTCTTCAGCAAATGTCACAGCTGCTTTGATTTCCTCTTTGATCGCGTTTTCAATCTCTTTGAGCTCTTCTTCTGTTGCGATTTTATTCTCCAGAATGGTCTGCTCGGTAATTTTGATCGGGTCGCGGTCTTTGTATCCCTGCACTTCTTCCTTGGTACGGTATTTGGCCGGGTCTGATACGGAGTGCCCTTTGTAACGGTAGGTGCGTATTTCGAGGTAGTACGGCCCTTTGCCCGAACGGATGTGCTCTGCTGCACGGCTCATGGCTTCGTGCACGGCTTCCGGGTTCATGCCATCTACGGGTTCACTGGGCATATCGTAAGCCAGCCCCATTTTGTAGAGCTCGGTCACATTACTGGTCCGTTCTACGGAGGTACCCATAGCGTACCCGTTATTCTCTACCACATAAAGTACGGGCAGTTTCCATGCCATTGCCATATTGAAAGATTCGTGCAAAGCACCCTGACGGGCAGCACCATCACCAAACATGGTCACACAGAGGTTGTCAGTACCTTTATATTTCTCAGCGAAGGCAATGCCGGTGCCGATTGGGATTTGAGCACCCACGATACCGTTGCCGCCAAAGTACCGGTTTTCGGCAGAGAAGAAGTGCATAGAGCCACCTTTCCCCTTTACGATACCTGTCTCCTTGCCGAACAGCTCCGCCATACAGGCATTGGTGTCACAGCCACGGCCCAGGGCTATACCGTGCTGACGGTAAGCGGTAACAATCGCATCCTCCGGGCGGATGGCTGACTCCATACCCGCTGCAATGGCTTCCTGCCCGATGTAAACGTGGCAGAAACCGCGGATTTTTTGCTGACCGTACATCATCAGTGCCCGCTCTTCAAATTTTCGGATGCGGAACATCAGTTCGTACCACTGTAAGTACTGCTCCTTACTATATTTAGGCTTCTTCGTCCGTGCCTTGCGGGTGGTTTTTTTCTTTTCCGTCGCTGTATCCATACCTGAATTCTATGGTTAGTGTTCAATCTTCACCACTACAACACCTAAGGGCATACCTTGTTTGCGCTGTGGCTCATTAGCAAAGGCAAATATACTCACCCGTCAGGGTTTTGCCAATTTTTAAACTAAGAGCGTGTTGGGACTTTAGTAATCGGCCTGCAAACTACACTTTTTTGGTTATACTTCGTCCCGAAAATCCTCATTTAGCTCAGGCTAAACTCCGGTTTTCACGCCTCGTCTAACCAAAAAATTGTTAATTTTCGACTAGAAGACAAAAGTCCCAACACGCTCTTAGACTTGATGCGTTGGGGATCATTACAGGGTTAGAATAAGTCTTTTCTTCCCACTGCACTGACCCGGCGCATCAAGTCTATTATGCTCAGGTACTTCCCAGGTCATGCACTAGGTAATCCAATAATCTCTGCCAATTGTTTTACAGAACGCGTTAAATTTTGCGCAAAAGCAGTCGGGGCGCTAATTTTCGTTATCCGTCAGCACCTCATCATCGCCTTCAATATCAGCTGGTTTTTTCAAATCTTTCATGGCATTTTCGTGCAACTCAAGGTATTGCCGGCGGTTGCGGGCAATGTCTATCGCACTGTAAACCGCCTGCCGGAAAGAAGCAGGGTCTGCTTCGTCCTTGCCCGCCAGGTCATAGGCCGTACCATGGTCCGGTGAAGTGCGGATATGCGTAAGCCCGGCGGTGAAGTTCACCCCATTGCCAAAGGACAGTGCTTTGAACGGCGTCAGCCCTTGATCATGGTACATCGCCAGTATGCCGTCAAACTTAGTGTGGTGCCCTGCGCCAAAGAAGCCATCAGCCGGGAATGGCCCCAATACCATCATACCTTTTTTCTTCAACTCCACAATAGCGGGGCGGATAAAGGCTTCTTCTTCAGACCCGATGACGCCTCCATCACTCGCATGGGGGTTCAGGCCCAATACAGCGATAGTGGGTCGCTCTATGCCAAAATCAATGCGGAGGGACTCCTCCATGACTTCTATTTTCCGTTTGACCACGTTTTTATCAATAGCGTCTGCCACATCACGCAACGGCAGGTGGTTCGTCGCCAGCCCAATCCGCAGCCCATCGTTGATCATCAACATGAGGTGCTCGCCACGGTCGAGTTCGCGGGCCAGGTATTCGGTATGCCCGGGGAAAGGGAATTGTGCCAGTTTCATGGCTTCTTTATTGATTGGCGCGGTAACCAGGGCATCAATTTCCCCCTCTTTAAGCGCTTTCACCGCAGCTTCGAGTGAGCGGCCGGCGTATTGCCCACCCAGCTCTGAAGCCTTGCCCAGCGTGATGTTCACATTCTCGTTCCAACAGTTCACTACATTGAGCTTCCCCTCCTGCGGGCGGTCGCCCGGCCGAAGGGCGTGGAAGTCAATACTACCTTCAATGATGTTTTTATGGTAAGAAACGACTTTGGAAGAACCGAAAACCATTGGGATGCAATGATTGAACATCTGTTCGTGCGCAAAAGTCTTCAGGATTACTTCCAGTCCAATACCATTGATATCGCCTATGCTCAGGCCTATTCTAAGTTTGCTCATTCCTGCAGTTGTGTTAAACTTACCTGAAAAATACCTCCTGATAACCTAAAGCAGGAATTTTGAGGCAAGTTCGATTTATCTGCACCGTCTTCGCTCTTACGGCTTCATCGTTGTACCTTTAGGGCTGTGACAGTGCAGCGGTGACAGATTCACCGGAATGCAAAAATATAAATTTTATTCACCAATAGCAGTCCTGACTTGAAAGCAAAGAAATCCTACGGCCAGCACTTCCTCAACAGCGAGCTTATCGCAGAGCGCATTGCCCATAGCCTTCAGCTTGGCGGCAAGGCGTACCATAAAATACTGGAAGTCGGCCCCGGGCAGGGCATGTTGACCAAGTACCTCCTGCAGCGGCCGGAGCAGCTGATCGTGGTGGAAGCCGACCGGGACATGGTTTTACACCTCAATAAACATTACCCTGCGCTGAAAGGGCATATCGTGGAGGGCAACTTCCTGCGCGCCGACCTCCCTGCTTTACAACAAGAACAGCCTTTTGGGCTGATTGGCAACTTCCCCTACAATATTTCTTCTCAGATCTTATTCAAAATGGTCGAGAACCGCGCCTACATCCCGGAGATGGTGGGCATGTTCCAAAAGGAAGTGGCCGAGCGGGTGGTGGCCGGGCCGGGCAGCAAAACCTACGGCGTAATCAGCGTACTGATACAAGCCTACTACGATGGGGAGTACTTATTCTCCGTTGATAAAGGCAAGTTTAGCCCTCCCCCCAAAGTGCAATCCGCAGTTATCCGCCTCACCCGGAAAACAAACAAGGAGTTGGGCTGCGATGAGCGCACCTTCCGTGTCGTCGTCAAACAAGCCTTCAGCCAGCGCCGGAAGATGCTGCGCAACACCATGAAAAGCCTGCTCAAAGGGTCACCGCTGCTCGAGGAGCCGCTATTCAGCGAGCGCCCCGAACAGCTGAGCCTGGCCGAGTTTGTGCAACTGTCCAGGTGGGTGGAGGACTGGAAGAAAGAACAGGATTGAACTTTCTGTGCAAAAAAATGATTGACAAGCAAAACAGAACTAGATATGAGCCTTGAAACGAAAATCATGACTGACCTCAAAGCAGCCATGAAAGCCAAAGACCAAGCCGCCCTGCGTAGCATCCGCGCCATTAAATCAGCCATCCTGCTGGAAAAAACCAGTGGCTCTGGCAAAGAGATCACGGAAGCCGATGAAGTCAAAATGCTGCAAAAGCTCGTCAAGCAGCGTAAAGACTCCCTGCAGATTTACGAAAAAGAAGGCCGTAAAGACCTTGCCGATAAGGAAGCAGAAGAAATTGAAGTCATTCAGCGCTACCTGCCCGAGCAGATGTCAGACGAGGAGCTCGAAAAGGAAGTAAAAGCAATTGTGGAGGAAGTAGGCGCCACCTCTATGAAGGACATGGGCAAGGTGATGGGACTGGCTTCCCAGCGCTTTGCAGGCCGGGCGGAAGGCAAGGCCATTTCCGCTAAAGTGAAAGCCATTCTGGGGTAAGCCTGGTGGCGATTAGTATCGTAAATCCCCCATCCAGCCAAGTATGCTGAATGGGGGATTTTTAGTAGAAAAACGAGTCTGAAACCAGAAATTCACTTTTCCACAAACTTTTCCACATTTGTTAGTTGCTGGTTTTCAGCACTTGATAATCTACAAATAAAATGATGCTTAAAAACAGGAGCGCTCCCGCCTGATGATAGACGCCCAGGCCGACCGGAACAGTGCCGATACAATTGACTAAAGTGAGGATGCCAAGAGCCACTTGTATTATCAACATACTTACCAACAGGTATAAACCCGTGCGGAAATGTGGGGTCGTTTGCGCCCTGAACCCCCGGTAAGCAAACCACAGAACCGCTGCCGTTAGTACGTATGCCGTCGTCCGGTGCAATATCTGCACTAAGGCAGGCATAAACAGGGCTGCGTCGTAATCCACAAAGTTTTCCACAGTCCAGTTAGAAGCGCTCAGCAATACATCCGGGACAGCCACACCATTCATATCAGGCCAGGTTGGGAAATACAACCCGGCTTTCATACCCGACATAACCCCGCCCAAGACAATCTGCACCGCCGCAAGTGCGGAAATGGAAATAGCCCCCTTTTTCAACATTTTATTGTGGATTACTTCCGGATTGGGCTGCATCACCTTCAAAGTCGTCCAGAATAAGTAGCTGAATAAAATGAGCGCCAGCGACAAATGCATGGTCAGTTTGTAGGCATTCACCCAAGGGCGTTCTATGAGCCCGCTGGCGACCATGATCCACCCGAAGGAGGCCACAAGTGCTGCCAGCAGGAAAACGACACCCAGGCGTTTTAAAAGAGGCTTGTCGACCATGCCACGCGCTACGAAGAAACCAAGGGGGATGATAAACACAAAGCCCATGAGCCGGGCCCACAACCGGTGGATGTACTCCCAGAAGTAGATGAACTTGAAATCGCCCATACTCATCCCCTCGTTGATCTTTTGGTACTGCGGTGTCGCCTGGTATTCAGCAAACTCCGCCTCCCAGGCTGCTTCGTTCAGAGGGGGCAGGGTCCCTGTTACAATCTCCCACCGGGTGATGGATAGCCCCGAACCGGTAAGCCTGGTCACACCGCCCACAACGACCTGAACGAAAATCATGAACAATCCAATGCACAACCAGATTTTCACGGCAGCGGGGTAGCCCTTTGCGGGTCCCGGTACGGTGCGGCTGGTAGAACGAGGTGTTGATACGGCTTCCATTTTTTTTAGCTTTATATCATGAAGTAGCAATCCTTCAAAAAACACTTTTCAAATGGGGAACAAATATACATCCAATTGTTTGGCCATGCAGAAGTAAACTAAATGAAAGCTGATCCCCTTTAATAGTCTTTATTATAAATTTTTTAAAACTCCCCTATCATCATTAGGGGTGTGGAAAGGTGGATAAAAATCAATGTGGATTTTAGGTTAATCCAGTGTTAACAGCTGGCCCCTCAGCTTTACACTAATTTTGCACACCATTGACTCCTAAACTATCAGCAAGTTAGGCCGCTTGTCCACATGTTGTTTAAAAGGGCCGGCCTCAGTAACTTTTATTTCCACACCCCCTCCCACGGCCTTACCGGAGTGTAGAAAACTAGGGTGGATATCCCCAGAAAGTATTTGATATGGCCTAAAAATACATATGGCGATCAGCCATTCTTGGTAAGTGTGGGCCACTGCACCGGTTACCAAGGCCCCGGCCCACAATTGATGTGGAAAAGCGTTTTTGTGAACCCCTGGTTTTCTTACCTTTAGGGAGCCCCCTGAAAAGCGGTGTGGAAAACCTTAAAAACAAGGCGGCCCAACATAGTGTTACAGTTTTAATGCCTTGTCCAACGATCTGAAATAGCATAACCCTGTGGATAATTGTGGATAAAGAGGTAAGATACTGGTGCCCTTGCTTTTCTGGCCGTAATCCAAACGCTGGAGCCAACAAAAAGATGCAAACATGTGCGGACGTTTCTCATTTGTCACCTCCCCGGAGAAGCTCAAACAGCAGTTGGGGGATATTGAGACCGGGCAAAACCTGAAACTCAGTTTCAACATCGCGCCCACTCAAGAGGCTTATGTGCTCACCAACGAACAGCCGGACCGGCTCAACTACTACCGCTGGGGGCTGATCCCGCACTGGGCCAAAGACAGCCATAATGCTTCAAAGCTCATCAACGCCCGCATGGAAGGTATCGGAGCCAAGCCTTCTTTCCGGGTGCCCATTCGCAAGCGACGCTGTCTGGTTGTGGCCGACAGTTTTTACGAGTGGCGCACTGAGGGCAAGCTGAAAACCCCTTTCCGTATCCTGCCCAAAGACGGAAGCTTGCTGGTCATGGCGGGCATCTGGGATATCTGGTACGATGGCGACTACGCCGTAAAGACCTTTTCCATCATCACCGCTCCGCCTAATGCAGAGGTCGCTCCCCTGCACAATCGTATGCCGCTGGTGCTGCCCAAGCCTATAGATCAGCAGCGCTGGATTTCAGATTTAAGCGTAAGCGAAGTCATGGATATGTTGCAGCCGCCACCGGATGGCATCCTCAAAAAATACCAGGTGTCCGACCGCGTCAACAACGTGCGCAACAATACGCCTGACCTGCATGAGAAGGTTGGGGAGCAGGGGCGGTTATTTTAAAGCCTGCCTATCTGGATATCACTACTTTCACCGTTTTTGCTGCACCTTTTTCATCGCTTGCCCTGATGAAATAAAGCCCGGGCGCCCAGCCGGTAGTTTGGATAACAACCGGGCGGTTTTCCGCAACTTGCGTATGTACCCATTGCCCCTGTACATTAAAAATATCTACCTGCCGGATGCTCATCTCCTCTGCCAGCAGTTCAAAATAGCCGTTGGCAGGATTGGGGAATACCTTGACTTCTTTTCCGCTACCGGGTGCCTCATGAGTCGGTACCGGGCCCATTCCATTGGCAAAAATGCGGAGGGTGCGGTCGTGCTCATGCAAGGTGATAAGGTCTGGAGCCGTGCTGAAAACAGGAGCGTGATGCGCCACTGAGGCATACCCCAAAGAATCAAGCGTTATGGATTGGAAATCCAGGCTGTTCAGGTCAGCCGGGCCCATTAGCCAATATAGGGAAGTCGTCTGATTGGGATTGAGGGTGAGGAAAAAGAGGTCTGTTTCTTCATCCCCATTTAGGTCAGCTGCAAAGAAGCGCCCGGTATCTGTACTGAAAGGGAGGTCCAGTAAAAGAGTACTGGATAGTGCGCCGGGCGCCTCGTGCTCCCAAAACCGGATTTCAGAAGTAAAGGAAGCCACGAGCTCCGGCATCCCGTCACTGTCAATATCGAAGGGCGCAGGTAATTCCGGTGCCCCGGTGCCTGCAGGGGTGAGTGGAATAGCTTCATCAAACCCATTTCCGTTCCAGCGGTGTAAAGTTACCTGGTCAAACGGGCCAACAGGGCGGGCAATGAGGTCCTGGCTGCCGTCTCCATCCCAGTCGGACAGCATGGCAAAACGGTAGCTTGGCGTGGTGCTTACCGTTACACGCTCACCGAAGTTTCCACTCCCCAGATTCGGGTAGTAAATCACCGCATGAACGCCACTGCTGGCAACAATATCAAGGTCGCTATCCCCGTCCATATCGTGAGGTAAAAGGAAAGGCAGGGCATATTGCTCCTCATCAATCAGGTGCGCTTCCCAGGTCCCGTTATTTTGCTCCATCCAGTAGACTTGCCCATCAGGCAATGGACGGGATTCGCTTACCAATAAATCGAAGTCTCCGTCTTCATCAAAATCGCCCCCGCTAATGTAAGCGGGTAGCGGGAGGTTGGCCCGCTCAATGTACACAGACCGGAGCGCTCCTGCTTCCTGCCGGAAGCTGAAAATGGTATTCGCGATAATATCGGAAGCGAAAAGGTCGGTGTCTCCGTCCCCATCTGCATCACCTGCTACGAAGTGGTCAGGGATAAGGCCGGCTGGGAAATATTGGTTGGTTGACCAGCTGCCATCCGGTTGACGGGACTGATAGCCGGGGCGCAGTTCGTCTTCGGAGTAAAACAGCAGGTCAGGGAGCGTGTCCCCGTCAATAGGGTGAAAATCGAACACCGCATTACTTGGTACCCCGGCTGTAAGTGGCTGTATGGCACCAAATTCCAGGGGAGCCGTTTGCCTGACCCAGGACAGCCGCTCCGGTTGAAAAAATGGCGGATTGGTCAGGGTGTCCAGCCCGAAAACGATATCCGTCAGCCCATCAGCATCTACATCATGGAATTTGGAGCCCCAACTATTGGCCAGCGGGCTGCCGTAGACTGTACGCCGCTCCCAGGTACCATTAATATTGGTATAGTAAAAGATGCCTTCCTGAAAGCCCGAGCCAAGTAGCTCAGGACTGCCGTTCTGATCGATATCTGCCATATCCCGGATTTGGAAATTTACATCATCAATAGGCATAAAATCACCAAACGATAAATTATCGTAGTCAAAGGTGATTCGGGCCGATTGCATGTTCCCTCCGTCGGGCCTGAATCGCCCGTAGATGTGTAGAACAGGCTGTGTAACTTCTGGCTGGAAGAAGAAGTAAGGAGGAAATTCGGCTAGCCCGATCGGCACCCGGAAGGGAGCACTTACTGCCGGGCTGTATGTCCCCGGCCCGGTCCCCATCATGATATGGAATGCAAAATCAGGCGGTACATCATTCAGGAAACCGGTGAAAATGAGATCCGGCCAGCCATCGGTATTGAGGTCAAAGAGCTGCAGCCCTTCCATAAATTCGCCTTGCAGAATGGTGGTCTCCGGGGCGAAACGGTCTGCTCCGGTCGCACCGGTATTTTCATACCATACTATGCGGGAGGGATTATCGACAGAAGCGATGATATCCGGATCGCCATCCTGGTCAAAGTCACCGGTGGTGGCATCATTAACGGCGGCTGTAGTAGATAGTATTTGCACTAGTTCGTATGCTTCCGGGTCGCTCAGGCTCACTTGCCAGGATAGGCGGGAGGGCGATTCTGACAAAAGCACGAGGTCCTTTTTGCCATCATTATTCAGGTCTGCCGGCATAGCCTTTACTGTTTCCGGGTTGAGGGGGTGGAGTATTTGGCGGGGCGTCCACTGTGCCTGTAAGGAAGAAAGCAGAGACAGGGCGTAAAGAACGATGAGATGTTGACGGTAGTTCATACGGGCAGATTTGGATGTTGAGTCGAACCAGAACTATCCTAAAGGTAGCCTGTTCAAACAAAAACCACACTTAATTTATGCGAATTATACTGCAACGTGTTAGCGAAGCATCTGTAACAGTAGACGAAAAGGTTGTGGGCGAGATTGGGCCCGGGCTTTTATTGTTTGTAGGTATTGAGGACGAGGACACCGACGAAGACCTGGAGTGGCTTGCCAATAAGATTGCCAAAATGCGCATCTTCAGCGATGAGGAAGGCAAGATGAACCACTCGGTCAAAGATGTAGACGGAGGCATTTTGGCGGTCAGCCAGTTTACCCTGCACGCCAGTGTAAAAAAAGGCAACCGCCCTTCCTTTATGGGAGCGGCACGCCCGGAATATGCCATACCGATGTACGAGAAGTTTATCAAAATACTGGAAATCACTTCCGGCCGTACGGTGGAAACCGGTGAGTTTGGTGCGGATATGCAGGTACGCCTGCTCAACGACGGCCCGGTCACCATTTTCATTGACAGCAAAATCCGCGAATAACCCTATGCAAAAAGAACTAACCCTGCGCGAAGCCCAGGCCACCGTAGACGAATGGATTAACACCATCGGCGTGCGCTACTACAATGAGCTGACCAATACCGCCGTGCTTATGGAAGAAGTGGGCGAAATGGCCCGGCTGATGGCCCGCCTGTACGGCGAGCAAAGCTTCAAGCGCCCGGAGGATGCCGAGGCCGCCCCGAAACAACTGGCAGATGAAATGGCCGACGTCCTCTTTGTGCTGATTTGCCTGGCCAATCAGACCGGTGTGGACCTCACCGAAGCGCTACACCAGAACCTCGCCAAAAAGACGAAGCGGGATGCCGACCGGCACGCGAATAATGAGAAGCTGAAGTAAATTACAAAGCAATCTCCAATCCGTTTCTCAGTGCATACATGGTATTAGGCACAGGAATAGGTGGTCGCTCATCATACATCAGCTGGAAGTACGTCCGAAACGCCAGTTTTTCACTGATTTTGAAGGTTAAACTTGTTTCAGAAGAGATCCGGAAGTCGCCAAAGTCAGCCAGATTGGGCTGAAAATAGGTGACGTGGTTGATGTTGAAGGTCTCCGTGATTTGGAATCCTCCAGACAGATAGGTGCTCAGGCGGTGGTCATACAGGAAGACATTCACGCTCCTCTCTTCCGGCACTTCAAAAATATTCGTGGAGGCTTCGTGCTCATACATGTACAGGAGCCCAAAGAACAACTGACTGCTATCCGTACGCAGCAGTTTCACCCTGGGACCGGTACCGGTCAGCACTCTTGCGTCTATTTGTTGGATCTGGTCGTATTGAAACTGCGTGAAGGCTTCCCAGGTCAGCCAGTCATTAGCGAGGTAGTTGTACCGCAGGTGCCCGAAGGCATTGTTGGCAAAATTGCGGGGCACGCTGCCCGGGTCTTCCACATTTCTAAACTGAGTAAGGTTGTAAGCACCCAGCACCATCCAACGGCTTTTGCCTGTATCGTATTCCAGCCTTAGGCGGCTGCCCAGGCTGAGGGTTTGCCCAGCTTTGTTGCGGGTGAGCCCGAAATCCAACCCCGCTTCTGCCAGCCAGCCGTCTTCATTGGTGGAACGGAGCTTTTCGGTATTGACGACCTGGGCAGAAAGGAAAGCAGGCATTAAAAATAAGAGCAAAACACAGTTTCTCATGAGCAGCAGCTTTTTGGATTTGCTGCAAAAGTAAGGAATAGCGTTTAGATTGCTCCCTCCGGATCCTGAACACCCAGGGGATCCTAAAACGCACTCAGCCCGGTAGCTTTTTACCGTCTGCGCGCCCGGTTGACCATGTCTCGGCTCAGCTGTACAAGTAACTCTTTTCGGAAAGTTACGTCTTCGTACAGCTCAATATATAGTTCGTGTTTAAATCGAAATATGCGGTGTCTGGTTCGGGCTTCTGCAATCAGCCTTCGATTGGGGTCGAATACGCGGATGCGGGTATTGTCGATATTAAACTTCAGGCGGAGCAGGGTGCCGTCCCTTAAGACGTAATGTCGCCCAGCCGTTCCCGGTGGCTTGTGATAAATTGGTCACAAAGTTAGCAAGTGCTACGGGGTATACGGTAGATTGAAAAGAATAATTTGAGGAAAGCTCGAAGTAAATCCCCATTCGTTAAAATTGTGCCTCCCCAAATAATTACCACAGCCGACTGTTTATTATTAACAACCAAACTACTCCTGACATGAATAACGCCTCTCTGAAATATATTGCGACCCTCCTCCTTTTCCTGTTTTTTGCGCAATACACTGCTACTGCCCAAAGTAGATTTTCACTAGGCGTCGCTACCGCTCTGGACTTCGTAACAACGTCTAATATTCCCAGATATCAAAGCCTTGGCTACGGAAATCAATTCCAGTTTCGCTACGGTGTCAGGGCAATGGCCAGATTAAACAAGCGGCTAAGTATCGGAATTGCGCTGGACGCCTATAATCGCAGTGAAAACTATGACTGCGTCCATTTTCCTGATCCCGAAGATCCGCCCCGGTCGTCGTACCATATATTCATCAACAATCCCAATTACGAATGTCAATTTAAAAGTGAAGCCACGATCTCTTTCCTGGAGATCCCTTTACTCGTCCAATACGACCTGGTACAAAGGGAAGACCTGTCCATTTTCGTAGAGGCTGGCGTGGGCTACCACATGAGCCACCACCGGAAAACGAAGTTAACCGATCTTCAGACCAATGCTGTCTCTGAAGAGCAAGACAAATCCTTCTTTACTTGGTCGAGGTATACTCCCCGCTTGAGTGTAGGCGTTGCCAAAAACCTGTCCCCAAAACTTACTTTAGCAGGAACACTGCTTTATAAAGCTGATAATTATTCCTTCAATTACAGTACTTGGGGCCTGGGTACTATTTTGTATTATCACCTCTGAGTGCCAAGAAATACACGTTCCCCTTTGTACTTTCAATTTTTTGTAGGTATCGATAATCACATCGTGACTACCGATACCTGCGCTTTTTAGTAATGTATCATTATCACTCTTCGTATACCCAACTTGCCAAAACTGGCCCCTGAGCGGAGAGCGGTGAGAACAAAAAGCTATTCAACGCGATTAGTGTAAAAACAGATCTTAGAAGCGGCCGTAAGAGCATAAGAGCTGTTAGATATAAGTTTTTCATCGCGCGGTGTGTTTTGTTGAGAAAATTGGAGCAGCGGTTTACCCTAATCAGTGAATTTCCTGAAAGCGCTTTCTAATGCAGTCATCGGTAAGCGACAAAAAAGGTAGCTTTCCCCTCCCTGATTTCCAGTGCCGTATTGGTGGTAAAATCATCAAGCCAGGCCCCTTCAAACCGGTCATACTGTCCGATGCTGCCTTCAAAAGTGCAGTGCACCAGCATGCCCCTAACCGTTTCCTGTCCGGGCGAGGTGTAACTGTAGTCTTCGGTTTGTGTAATGGACAATTGACCGTCAGGCTGCTTCAGAAAAGAAGCTTTTGAACGCTCATCCTCGAAAAAATCCGGGTCCCGGTGCGCAAAACTGAGGTCTACTTTTCCAGGCCCCTCTCCGAATGGAAAAGTACTGCCCGGTTCAAACATTTTCTTCAAATGGGCTTCCGACCACAGGGCCTCTTCCCCCGGTGTTGCCCAAAACTCCAGCCCAAATCGGTAAAAATTATTCCAGCCCAACCGTTCTCTGATGTCGACTAAGAGTGCTGGGCCCCGGCTGGTAACTTTGTCCCATTCGTTCCATTGGTAGACAGGGGTGTCCGAACTCAGAAAGCTGCCCAGGCGGTATTCCTGAAGGGTGTAATCGACCTGTCCCGTATCCCGGTATTCAAACTGGGTGTAAACAGGAGAGACATAAACTTCTTCAAAAGTGATCAGGGGTGGTTCCTTTTCACAGTTTGAAGCAAGCGCAGCAATCACAAGTGTGAGCGAAAAGTAGTATAGATTCTTCATGATTAACTTGATTTAGAACAGCCGGAAAGCCAGCCCGACAGATAGCGTAGTGACGTAAACAGTGGGGCCTTCGAAATCTTCAAAATCCTTCCATTGATTGAGCAGCCCCTGATAAGCTTGTGCTTCCAGCCAGCATCCATCGAAGAGCTCAAATGCGCCGGAAAGGTGGAGCCCGAAGTCATGCCCCCTGAGCATCTCTTCACCAAAGCCTCCGCTGCTGAACCGCCCTGATCCAAAGCCCAGGGATTGCCTTAATTCATATGGTCCCCGGGCCTGGGCGGAAAAACTGTACCGTGCTCCCAGTTCAAAGGACCAGGGGCTTTTGATGTCCCAGGTATACTGCCAGAAAGAGAGGTCCACATACCAGGTCTCCAGCCCCTTTATTCTTGCGGACTCTGTTTGTCTGACAGTACGGTCAGGAAAAATATAGGTGCGCTTCGTTTCCACCGCGCTGTTATAATCACCAATTTGCTGGTAGCCCAATTTCAACTTTACCCCGTTGCCGGGGCCGATTTCGACTTTGGACCAGGCTTCTGCCGCCCAGCCCTGACCGATTTTAGCGTCGGTTACGATGGGTGCGACCAGCCTTGGGGTTAGCCCGAAGGAAATAGGCTGGGCAAACAACCCAAATGCTTGCAGAGCAAGTAGTACTGTAATTAGAAATAGTCTTGTCATAACTCTTGGTTTTATGGTGTGCATCTGATGGAGGTGGACTACTCGTATGGCATGAAGAATACGGCTTCCCCGTTTCGTAAATCAATGACAACATCGGTATACGAAACAGCATCTACAGATGGTTGAGGTGCGTATACCCCAATGCCCCCTTCAAAGGTGCAGGTAATGCGTTTGCCTCTGAGCACTTCTTCAGGTGAACTACGATACTGCATTGTGTATTCCTCTATCTTTTTGATGTTCAGCTCGCCGTAAGGTTCATAGAGAAATACTGTTTGGGAAGAAAGAAGAAAGGCAGGGTTACCAATCTGTAACCTCAACATGGCGTTCACTTTTTCAGCTCCCAAGCCAAAGGGGATGCTACGGCCCGGATAGAAAAAGTCCTCAATCATTCCCTGGGTCGGAATTTTACCTAGCTCTAAACCGGGGATTGAAAAGCCAAACCCGAAAATACTTTCGGTAAGCGGCGACCCGAAACGCATATCCGATAATCCCGTTTGAAAATAGTAGATGCCGTTGATATCTTCAAGTTCATTGCGCCAGGTGAGGTAATGGTAGCCGGTATCACGGAAGTCGGATACCCATATGGAATCTCCCAGCGTATAATCCACATATTGATAGTCTTTGAATATCGTATCCTTGACTTCAAACCGGAAATAAAAGGGAGCTTTCTGCTGAGCAACCCGGACCTCCACCGTGGGTTTCTGGCAGGAAACGATAAATAGAACCGACAGGAATAGTATTATTTGTTTCATTGTGCTAAGATTTAAAAAATGCGGGCAGAAAGACCTAGGGAGAATGAGGTGATGTGCAGCGCCTCCAGATCATTATAATTGTTACTCCATCGGTTGAGCAAACCTTGGTAAATACGGGTCTCTGCCACTAAGCCTTTGATAAGCCTATACCTTAGTGCAATAGTCAGCCCCAAGTCGTAAAGATTCAGCTGCTCCTCATTTAGGGTGTAGGCGAAACCGGTCCGAGCTCTGGTTTGATAATTTTGGTCTATATCAACATTCAGAGAGTTCGCGAACGGATCTGTCGAGATTCGATAAACGCGGTACCGCTCATGGCTTTGCTGATAACCTTCTGAGCTAATTAGCCTGGAAAAACGAATACCCGTCCCAACCGACCATCGGCTATCAGTAAGCCGATACTCATGGCTTAAAGTCGCTGAGAAGAATGTCATGCCGTTAAGTTCCAAACTTTCGGTATGACGCCAGTATTCATAAGGGTTAATGATTTCATTGATCGTGACCAAGCCACGCTGATAACCACTGAAATGCTGGTAGCCCAGCGAAAACTCTAGACTGCTTTGGGTGGAAAGTGGAAGTGCCACCCACGCTGCAGCTCCTGAGCCTTGCCCAAATTGCAGCCAATGGACCACCGGAGCATGTACCTGAAGGCGCAGCCCTGCACTAGGTTCTTTTTGGGCAAAGCTGGAATTAGGCAGAATAAAGCTCCATATTACGGACAGCAGGAATAGATGTTTTTCCATCATTCACGGTTTTACAGCCGATAGTGAATCCCTATCAGGAGGTTAGAAAAATGAAAATTGTCGAACCAAAATGTATCTGTGGGGGGCTGAAGTGCGCCTTGCAGAGCGGGGCTGTCAAGCAAGCGTTCGGCTGACCGGGCGTCCAGATTCAGGTATTCACCACTCCGGGAAGTGAACAACTCATAGTTGAAGGATACCGCAATGCGGGCGGTAGGCCAGTAGGTATAGCTTAGGCGCCAGGCTTCTGCAATAGCGGTTTGCCAGTCGTAGCTGAAGCGTTGTGCGTACCCTGTGTTGTCATGTACTTGCACCGATTGAGTGTAAGTAAGTAATCCCATGCGGTATTCCAGCCCCAGGTCCCCCTGCCCTATCCGTACCTGAAGCCTTGGCCCTGCGGTCAGGTGCAATGCTGGCAGACGAAACTCCAGGTCATAAACGCCCACCCCCGAATTGAGCCCAGCCAGTTGGCTGTACCGGGCAGTCTGATAGCTAAAAGCGCCCTCCATGCTTAGCCACGACAATAACCGGTAGGAGGTGCGTGCCGCAACGGGTACTGCATCTCCAAGATGATCATTGCTAAAGTGGGGGCATTCCGGGCAGCTTACCCTGAAGTTGAGCCCGGTTTCCAGCCCTACTGTCCAGCGGGATAGGGCTGCTTCCTGGCTGAAACCGATCCCGGATAATAGAAAGAAGTAAAACAGCAATTGGTATCTTTTCATTTCAGGTCATGTTTAGTACGGGATACTAGTACACTGTGTAATAAATTTTTAAGCATTTTGAAGGGCTCTTTTTCCCTCACTCATCGTTGCGTGCTCGCCTTCGTAGCTTAGGCTACGAGGCTCCGCAGCGCCTTGATTGAGACAAAAATACCCTCGTTCAAAATACTCACTAACTTAATACACAGTGTACTAGTGGATTGAGCCGTAAATTTTTGACAGTTAAAGGCCACGCACCCGAGAAGGCTTAAGCGTGGAAATACTATCAATTAATTCGGTCTAGTCGCACTAGTAGCTTTCAAAAATTTCCGGGAACAGGGCTTTTCGGTTGCGCTTTCTTTTGAACCCAACTTCCATGGGCTCTTGCTTTACGGTCGTTGGCATCAGAACTTTTGGCAGCTGCCGTGCGGGTAACAATGGGAGTTCCGGAGGAAGTACCCGTTTTACTGCAGGCAAGCCAGGGTCATAGTTAGCTACGATACGAAAGGGTGTAACCGGGATGGTCCGAACTGGGGCTATGTAAGTTATGACCGGATTGAGGTTGTTTTCCCGCTCCGGTATTTCTGAAAGGGTTGAATCGTTCTCCCTGTCTTTATCAGGCTGAATGTCCTCCTTTCCGGTGCTTACCGGCAAGCTACCCTGCAATGAAGGCGGCGCCGGTCGGCTCAACATCCACCACATCCCCCCTGCCAGTATCAAGCCGGCCGGCAGCAGCCATTTCCAGGCACTCGCCCACCAATTTCCAGCCTTGTTACCTGCGGCAGTCGGAGTGCTGTCCAGGAGCAGCTCCATACCCGCCCAGGCTGCCGGGTCATACTCAAACCCGTGCGTCTCGACCACCCGGCGCACTTCTGCTTCCCAAGGTTGTTGTGCTTCGTCTTTCATGCCGACTGATCGTTGTTTAAATAATCTTGTTCCAGCGCAGCCTGCAGCAGTTGACGCGCCTTGCGCAGGCGCCATTTACTGGTATCGGTAGTGATGCCGATCATGGCTGCAATGTCTTTGTGTTGGTAGCCATCTATGACGTACAGGCTGAATACTACCCTCAGGTAATCGGGCAGTTGTTGTATGCAGCGGAAGATATCGGCTGCCTCAAGCTGTCCCTCAATACGGCTGTCAATGGCGGCCCGCTCTGGCACTTCCATACGGTAGCGCTCCCGGTAGCGTTGCTCCATGCGCAGGTGGTCCATCGTCACCCGGAAGGTAATGGTAGACATCCACCCCGCAAAGCTGCCGGAATCGGTGTAGTCTGGCAGGCTCCGGAAAATCTGAAGGAATGCCTGATTGAGCAAATCTTTAGCTTCTGCACGGTTGCCTGTATAGCGCATGGGGATACCCAATAGCTTGCCATAGTACTTTTGGTACAACGCTTGCTGCGCCCGCCGGTCGCCCTTCAGGCAGGCTTGCCGCAGCTCTTCGTCCGTACTGTTAGCACTGATTGGCATAGGTGGCTGTTTTACCTATACTATCGGTTGGCCATAGAAAAAGGTGAGTGAGAAAGTGAATTTTTTTGAAAATTATTCAATCGGCACCCCATTCTCATCCGTTGTCAGCACCTCGCTCATGTAATCGAAGAAAGGGCGCATGGCTTTGAATACCCCGCTGAGCTTTTGAACGAACCCTGCAGCCATGACTTCCTCATCGGTAAAGGTATGGGTGAGCAAAAACTGCTTGTACCGCAGCAGGTCAATGGCTGGGTGGTCTTTTGGGAAGCCCCGGGGTGCTGTCTTCAGCTGATCGCCTTCCAGCCCATTGAAATGGGTTTGAATATCCGGGTGTTGAAGCACTTCGCGCATATCTTCAGCATGATGGGCAATTTCGGTCCGGATGCGCTTAAGGTCATCGGTATTGGGGCCCCAGAAGCCACCACCCGCAAAAGAGCCGCCGGGTGAAAGGTGGAAGTAGTAGCCGCCCCGCCGCCATTTGGTAGCCCGCACCATACCCCCGCTGAAGTGGGGCTTGTAGGGCGATTTGTCCTTAGAGAACCGGACATCGCGGTAGATGCGGAACAGCTTGAGGTTTTCGATTTCGTCGTGGTGAGAGACCTCGTCCTGCAGAGTATTGGCAAAAGCTTTAAATTCCTTGTGCGCGGTTTGGTAACGGGGTTTGTGTGTATTGAACCAATCCCGGTTATTGTTGGCTTTTAGCTCCCGCAAAAACGCAAAGGTGGGCGGCGTGATCATAGCTGCACTTGTTTTTAGAGCGTGTTGGGACTTTTGTCTTCTAGTCGAAAACTAACAGTTTTTTGGTTAGACGAGGTACGAAAACCGGAGTTTAGCCTTAGCTAAATAGCCTGTCCCGCAGTTTGCGGGAAGGATTTTCGGGACGAAGTATAAGCAAAAAAGTGTAGTTTGCAGACCGATTACTAAAGTCCAAACACGCTCTTAATCCAAAGATAAAGGTTCTTCCCGGATCATCCGGATGGTTTCGATCTTGGTATCGCTCACCAGCTCCAGTACAAACTTGTAGCCGCTAAAGCACAGCTCTGCATTCTGCTCTGGTATCGTACCTGTCTGTGTGACAATATAACCGGACAAGGTGTGGTAGTCGCCTTCCGGCAAATCCAAAGCGTATTTCTCGTTCAGGTAGTCCACTTCCAGGCGGCCGGAGAAGATGTACTCCTGCCCTTCCTCAATGACCCGCTCCACATGCTCTTCCTGATCGTGCTCGTCTTCAATCTCGCCAAAAAGCTCTTCCAGGATATCCTCCATGGTTATGAGCCCGGAAATCCCCCCGAATTCATCCACTACCATAGCGATATTGATGCGGTCGCGTATAAAACGGCTCAGCAGATCAGCTACGGGCATTGCCTCCGGTACATAGGGCAAATCCATAATCACCCGGCTAACGGATTTCGGCCGTTTGAGAAGTTGCTGATGGTGCACATACCCCAGCACGTTGTCAATATCCTGATTGGTCACAATAATACGGGAAAGCTTGGTCTCGCGAAAGAGCTGCTCCAGCTCTTCCACGGTGGCCGAAACGTCAATATTTTCAATTTCAGGGCGGGGGATCATGCACTCGCGTACGCGTACACCCCTCAGGTTTAGTGCTTTGCCAAAGAGCTCCTTGTCAATGTCCTCTTCTTCATCTCCCTGTGCCCCTTGTATGAAATGCTCCAGGTCCAGGCGGGTAAAGGCACGGTCAACCTGCTCCTCTGGAGTGCGCAGCAGGCGCAGCAGTTGGTTGGAGAGTTTGGTCATTAGCCAGGAGGGCGCGAGCAACAGCCACTTGAGCAATTGCAGGGGTACCGCGAGGAAGTAGAGCACCTGATCTGCAAAAAGCCGGAAAAGGGTTTTGGGCAAAAACTCCCCGAAAATGAGTACGACAACGGTAATGATCAGGGTCTCCAGCAGTAATAACATCAGATGCCGCTCATTAAGAAAAGGGAGCCAATCCAGCAGGTAAGGCTCGATAAGCTTGGTCATTAAAGTGGTGAAGAGCACAAGCGCGATGTTGTTGCCTACCAGCATCGTGCCCAGAAAGCTGGCCGGGTCATCGTAAAACCTGGAGAGGATCCGGCCCCGGCGGGCGTTCTTCTTTTTCTTGAGCTCTACCCGCAGCTTGTTCGCAGAAACGAAGGCAATTTCAGTACCTGAAAAAAGGGCTGATAGCACCAGGGATAATATGATCAGCGCAAGCAGCATTATGGATTATCCTGTTTTTCGGGGTTATCCACCTTGATACGGCCTTCTATAGCATTGATACGGGAGTAGGAAAAATCCTGATTGGCTTCAAAGCCATGCCCATAAATGACTTCGTCCGGGCGGGTGATGACGACAAATTTGTTGGAGTAAATTTTCTCCCGGCGTTCGTCCCAAAACAGTTCCTCGGTCTCCAGGGTGTCGCCTTCCACACTTTTCCACACCACGCTGTCGCGCACCACCACTTCTTTTTTGTTCTGCCGCCGCAATCCATACAGGGCTGTCAGTTGGCTGGTTACTTCCCCGTCTGGCCCAAAAAACTCCACATTAACACCGTCAGGGAACTCCTGCTCCGGCTCTGCACGGTCGAGGTGGTAGAGCATTGTCGGGCCAGTGACCCGCACGCGTACCTGTGCCGAGTCGCTGTAGAGGATCTCCACCTCCTTAGCTGTTTCCACATCGATGCGCAGCTGTTCGTTGAGCGCTTCGATTTCTGCAAGGTCGTTTTTACAACCCGCCACAAGCAGCAAAACCATACTTACCCAAAAGGCTCTAATCATAAGTGCGATTTGATATCATAGTACAAATATAGGAGCTTCTGCTTCATGATACAGATTTAGCGCCCGCTAGTTGCTTAATACAAGGTTAATATCGGTCTGTTGTGCATGACAAATGTCACTTGCTGTCCGGCAGTTCCCCCCGATCTTTACTGGCTGAAAATGCTACCGGAGAATGCAAAAACTGGAATTGCTGGCCCCCGCCGGGGCTTTTGAGAGCCTGACTGCTGCGATAGACGCTGGCGCAGATGCGGTTTACTTCGGGGTGGAGCAGCTGAATATGCGTGCCCGCTCTGCCAACAACTTTACGCTGGAAGACCTGCCGGAGGTGAGCCGCCTGTGCCGGGCTGCCGGGGTGCGTTCCTATATCACGCTCAATACCGTACTCTACGACCACGATCTGCCGATGATGCGCCGTATCGTAGCCGCCGCAGCCGAGCATCTGATCGACGCCGTCATCGCTATGGAACCGGGCGTAATGCAGTATGCCCGCGAGCTGGGCGTGGATGTCCATCTGTCTACTCAGGCCAATATCACTAATGTGGAGGCTGTCAAATTTTACGCGCAGTTTGCAGAGGTCATGGTGCTTTCCCGTGAGCTGACGTTGTCTCAGGTTGCGCACATTTGCCGGGCCATTGAACAGCAGAATATTTGCGGGCCTTCCGGGCAGCCGGTAAAAATCGAGGCCTTTGTGCATGGTGCGCTTTGCATGGCCGTTTCCGGCAAATGTTACCTCAGCTTGCACACCCACAACTCCTCTGCCAACCGGGGTGCCTGCAAGCAAAACTGCCGCCGCACGTATATCGTAAAGGATGAAGAAGGGCACGAGCTGCTCATCGATAACGAATACATCATGTCGCCCAAAGATCTGAATACCATCGGTTTTCTCGATAAGCTGGCAGAGGCAGGCGTAGGTGTTTTCAAAATAGAAGGGCGCAGCAAAGGACCGGAATACGTGTACGAAGTGACCCGTTGCTACAGGGAAGCGCTGGACGCTATACAGGACGGCACCTTCAGCAGCACAAAAGTAGATGCATGGATGGAGCGCCTCGAACAGGTTTACAACCGGGGCTTCTGGGGCGGCTACTATCTGGGGCAGAAGATGGGCGAATGGACGGATGCACCGGGCTCTGTGGCCAAAGAACGCAAAGTCTTCCTGGGTACGGGTATCAAATACTTTAGCGGTATTGGCATCGGTGAATTCAAGCTGCAATCTGGTGATTTGCAGTTGGGCGACGAGGTGATCATCACAGGCCCTACTACTGGTTATCTGCGCACCAAAGTCACCTCCCTGCACCTGGAAGAGCAGCCCGTGCAGGCTATAACCCGGCGGGGGGCACACTTCTCTATGCCGGTTGGTGAAAAAATCCGCCCATCCGATAAATTGTACAAAGTTGAGCCAAATACAAATTAGCTTCCTGCGGCACAAATGCATTGGGTGCAATGCCTGCATAGAGGCAGCGCCCGAACACTGGGTCATCTCCAAAACAGATGGCAAGAGCTACCTACGCAAGAGCCGGCAGCGGGGGCAGTACTACCTTAAGGAGGTCAACTGGCTGGAGTACGATGCTAATGCCCGCGCTGCCGACAACTGCCCGGTGAAGATTATCAGGTTAAAAGAGGTGTGAAATCACCGGATTTTTGCATTTTTGAGAATCAATTTGCTTGTTTTTGAGAAACTTTCGATTTAATATTTTGTATCTTGAGAAGTGCTTATGAAGCAGCCGTCTTTTTTAAGTTCTGATGGCTGCAAAAAAGCCATAGTGAAAATACTCCCAACCTATTTTCAATCCATTTTTCAGTAAAGCGAAGCATAGAGGACACGATATTTGCTTTAATTTCTGTAGTGAGCATTGTTCACTATAGCACAGGCAAATAAGGCGGTGTGCTTTTTTTTGACAATTGCCGGCATGAGTCAGGCAACAGCTCAAAATGCGTAATGATTGATAGGATGAAACAGTACCTCCTTGCCAAGAAGTATATACTATTGTTTCTGGTCTTATTGCAAGGCTCGGGGGGAGTAGTATTTGGGGCAGTCCCTGCTTCTGATTCACTGGAGGTAAAATTGGAACAGGCCGGCTCAGAAGAAGAACGGATCAACCTCTTGTTTGAAGCTGCAGAACTTCAACTCCGCACCAATAGTAAGGAAGCTATAGCTCTTACCCGGCGGGTACTGGAGTTGTCAGGAAAGGACCGGGACACGAGCCGGGCAAAAGCTTACAAGTTCTTACAACAAGCTTATCTTTATCAGGGGCAGCTAGACCAGGGATTATTGTACAATGACTCTCTGATGTATCTGTATTCGTGGCAGGAAAACCATAAGGAGCAAGCCTGGGGGTTGCGGTCCCGGGGTTATATCTTTTTGCTGCAGGGGGAATACAATCAGGCCTACGAAGCCTTGCTGGGCGCACTCGATGCCAACCGAAAAGACTATGACCGGGTGATGGAATTTGATATTAAGATTCTGTTGGCAGATGTACTGACTAATCTACGGGAATTTAAGGATACGGACTCTCTATATCGCATCTCTATTGCAGTGTTGGATTCTCTCAACCGGCCCAATGGGGTCGCATTTGGGCATATTCACCGTGGTATCGGGCTTCAACTACAAGATAAGCACGAGCAGGCATTACATGTCTTTCGGGAAGGCAAACAATACGCAGAAGAAAAAGGAATAAGCTATGCGAGGTTTTCAGCTGAAATCAATATGGGGTGGTCTTTTGCCAAGTTGGAGCAGGCAGACAGTGCGTTGTATTACTGCAGCCGCGGGCTGAAAGAATATACAAAGTTCGGGGATACCTACGGGCAGGCGCATTGCTGCAAATGTATAGGGTATGCCTATTTTACAGAAGGGCTTTTGGACAAGGCAGCGCCCGAATTGTTGAAGGCACTGGAGCTGTATACCGAAATTGGGGTTTCTGAAGGACAAAACGAAGTGCTTGAAACCCTTGCCACACTCTATGAAAAAAAAGGCAATATGGCCAAAGCACTGCAGTACCACAAAGCTTTCAAATCCCTCAGCGACTCTCTGCTCAGCATCGATCGCTCCCGTCAGATCACTTTTTTACAAACACAATTCGACGTAGCGGAGCATAAAAGATCAAATGCCCGCCTGCAGGAAAAACTGCACATTCAGAATAAACTGAGCAATCAGTACATGGGTTTGTGGCTGCTGGCCCTGGGCTTGCTGGCCGCCCTGTTTTTTCTCTACCGCCTTAAGTCGCAAAGCAATAAGCGCCTGGAAACAGAAGTCAGTGCCCGTACCCGGGAGCTCCGGAATTCCAACGAACAACTTCAGCTGGCCAATCAGGAACTCCGGCAGTTCGCCTACATCACTTCGCATGATATGAAGGAGCCTGTGCGAAATATCAGCCGCTTCGCCACGCTCATTCAGCGGCGCCTCCAAAAAGGGGAGACCGAGAATATTGAAGAATTCCTGCAGTACATTTCCAGAGGAGCGCTTCAGCTTGATGAACTCATCAAAGATGTCTACAGCTTTACTCAACTGGATGAGCTCCACAGGCAATACACCAATGTAGGGCTGGGCGAAATCATAGGCACCATCAAAACAGATTTGGATTCGCTGATCAGAGAGAAAAATGGTACGCTAGCTTTTGAGGATCATGCGCTTTATGTGCCAGAGAAGCCCTTGAAAATTGTACTGAAAAACTTGTTGGAGAACGCCTGGAAATACAATGAAAACGAAGAGGCTGTGGTTCAGCTAAGCTGTACGGAAAGTACCACGCACTACACTTTTCGGATGGAAGACAACGGTATTGGCATCCCAAAGGAGTATGACGAGTACGTATTCAAAATGTTCAAACGCCTGAACGACCGGGAGCAGTATACAGGTAGTGGACTGGGCTTGTCTATTGTCAAAAAGCTGGTACAAAAAATGGGCGGTAATATCCGTATCGAGCGTCCCGGCCTAGATGGCAGGGGTATTGCGATGGTGTTTACCATTCAAAAGCAAAATTCGGTACAGCATCAAATCTGAGGTAAGGCATCCGCACCTGTTGGCCAGACTGCAAGGCCACGCTGATTATCCGTTATACTGGCTCATCGCATGCTGCAGCCCAATCGTGCCAAATGCAATACAGCCCTCTGCTGCCCGCTTGATGATGTTGGGCAGTTCTGCCTGCTGCTCAGAAGACCATTCGCCCAGCACGTAATCGACCTGCTGCCCCTGATGGTAATCATTGCCAATGCCGATGCGCAGGCGGGCATAGTTATTTCCCCCCGTCACCTGATCGATATCTTTCAGCCCGTTGTGCCCGCCGTCGCTGCCCTTTCCGCGCAGGCGTATTTTGCCAAAGTCGAGGTTCAGATCGTCGATCACCACTAACAGGCGGTTCTTGTCGATCTTCTCCTTTTGCATCCAATAGTGGACCGCTTTGCCGCTGCGGTTCATGTAGGTGGAGGGCTTGAGCAAAACGAAGGTGCGCCCCCGCTGCTTGATCGTTGCCACATCGCCCAGCTTTTCAGTCGCCCACTCGCCCCCGTGCTTTTCTGCCAGGGCATCCACTACGTCGAAGCCGATGTTGTGCCGGGTGTTGTCGTATTTCGCCCCAATATTGCCGAGGCCCGCAATCAGATACTTCATAGGATCCGCAGGTATGGTCTCTTTTTTCCAGAATAAATCAAATAGCCACTTCATAGTGCCTATACCGCTACGTTGAACTCGCGAAGCGCATCATTAAGGCTGGTCTTCATGTCGGTACTTGGCTTGCGTTGCCCGATGATCAACGCACAGGCTACCTGATAAGTGCCCGCCGGGAACTCCTTGGGGTAAGTACCCGGAATGACCACAGAACGTGCCGGCACCCGGCCTTTATAAGTCACGGGCTCCTTGCCTGTTACGTCGATGATCCGGGTAGACTGTGTCAGCACAACGTTGGCGCCGAGCACGGCTTCCCGCTCCACGCGCACGCCTTCCACCACGATACTTCGGGAACCGATAAAGCAGTTATCTTCGATAATCGTTGGCGTGGCTTGCAGGGGCTCCAGTACGCCACCAATCCCCACACCGCCGCTCAGGTGCACATTACGGCCAATTTGCGCGCAGGAGCCCACAGTTGCCCAGGTATCTACCATCGTGCCGCTGCCTACCCAGGCACCGAGGTTGACGTAGCTCGGCATCATGATGACGCCTTCTTCCAGGTAAGCACCGTAGCGGGCAATAGCATGAGGCACCACGCGCACGCCTTGTGCTTTGTAGTTCTTTTTGAGCGGAATTTTATCGTGGAATTCAAATGGCCCCACTTCGATGGTCTCCATTTTGGCAAGTGGGAAATAAAGCACGACGGCTTTTTTGACCCATTCATTTACTTTCCAGTTACCGTCTTCTGTAGGCTCAGCAACGCGGAGCTTGCCCCGGTCGAGCTGCGCCATCACGTGCTCAATGGCTTCCTGAACGGGCTTTTCGCTGAGCTGGGAGCGGTCTTCCCAGGCTGTATTAATGAGGTGTTGCAGTTGTTTCATGCGGCATTCAATTATGGCGCAAAGGTAGGAATAGACCTGCTTATTGCCAATCTGTGATCATTAGTTTCCTAACTAGAAGGACTTTTTCCGGAAAAAGGTTGCCGTAAAGCTTGCACTATATTACCCAAATAGGTAAGTTTGTTGAAAATTACCCAACCAGGTAAAAATGGAGCCAAGTACTGAGCAAAAAATACTGGAAGCGGCAAGGGAGGTCTTCATGACTAAAGGCTTTGCCGCTGCCCGAATGCAGGAAATTGCCGACCGGGCCGAGATCAACAAGGGCTTGCTGCACTACTACTACCGCAGTAAAAATAAGCTGTTCCGGGCGGTTTTTGATGAGGCTTTCGCCAAGTTTTCGGCAGGTATCAATCAGGTGTTTGAGGCAGAAATACCGCTTTTTGAAAAAATCGAGCAGTTTGTCGACCGCTACATCAGCTTGCTAATGCAAAACCCCGAAATGCCAGGCTTCGTCATCAGTGAGCTCAACCAAAAGGGGGAAGCCTTTGCACAGGAGCTCCTCAGCCGGCAGGCAAAGCCCAACCCTTTGCCGTTTATCATGCAGGTACAGCAGGAGGTGGCGGCAGGGAATATACAACCTGTCAATCCTGTGGGCCTGGTCATGAATCTGCTTTCCCTTTGTGTATTCCCTTTTCTGGCCCGGCCGATGTTTCAGGGCATGATGCAGATTGACCAGGCAACGTATGATGAGATGATGGAAGCCCGCAAACGGGAAGTGGCGGCATTTGTCATCAGATCGATCCGAAAGGCGTGATTTTTTTTGCACTTAATTTACCCAAATGGCTAAAAAAAAGAATATGAGATATGTACCCTTTTTATGCTTGTTGTTTGTTCTGCCGGGCTGGGCTCAGGAGCCGCTGAGCCTGGAGCAAGCCTATCAACTGGCGGAGCAGGCTTATCCGCTCACCGCACAGGGTGGCTTACTACGCTCGGCAAGTGCCCTCCGACAGGAAGGAATTGACAAGGCCCGGTTGCCACAGATCAGCTGGAATGCGCAGGCTAGCCTGCAGAGCGAGGTGGTGGAATTCCCCTTCGAGCTGCCGGTACCGGGTGGAGCTGCACTTGACCTGCCGCTATACCGCTTCCAAACTACGGCCGACGTGCAGTACAACTTGTACGATGGGGGGCGCATTGATGCCAGGCAGGAGGAAGAGCGGGCCCGGCTGGCCGTTTCAGAGGCGCAGCTCCAGGTAGATTTGGAAGGGCTCAAAGCCCGGGTCAATCAGTATGTCTTTGGTATCCTCCTACATCGGGAACGATTGCGTATTCTGGAAAGCAGTACCGAACAGCTGCAGAGCCGCACCGCACAGGTACAGTCGGGGGTAGAGCATGGGGTATTGCTACCGGGCGAGCTCAAACGGCTTGAAGCGGAAGCACTGCGGCTGGACTCAGAAGTTGCGCAAGTGCAAGGCCAGGTCAGGGCATTGTGCGAGGGGCTCTCGGTGCTGCTGGGCCGGGCTGTACCCAACGAAATACAATTTGAGCTGCCTGAACAGGAAGCGGAGTTGTTACAGGCGGAGCTGCAACGCCCGGAGCTATTGCTCTTCGCGCAACAGCAACAGCAGGTCATGTCGGGCCTGTCGGGCATTGAAGCAGGTCAAAAGCCTATTGTCGGTGCCTTTCTGCAGGCCGGGATAGGTGCGCCAAATCCACTCAATTTTTTCGACAACAGCCTGAGTCCCTTTGCGATGGGCGGGGTCCGTTTCACCTGGAACTTTGTGGACTGGGGCAAAGCCGGCCGCAGCCGGCAGTTGCTGAGCCTCCAAAAAGAAATGATCGGGCAGCAGCGCGCCGCATTTACCACTCAAATTGAGCAGCAGGAAGTGCAGATCCGCACGGAGATGGCTACCCTCGACCAGCAAATCGAAAGGGGCCGGGCAATCACCCAATTACAGGAAGAAGTGCTGCAGCAAATTGATGCGCAGCTCAGGGAAGGCACTGCCGTGGCGGCCGACTACATCACTCAATCGGCTGCGGTGCGTCAGGCGCAACTCAATGTGGAACGCTATCGCCTGCAACAGCAGCAACTGTACATTCAATTACTCACCCTCAAAGGAATACGCTAAATATGGATACCAAAATAATGATACCCCTGCTGTTTTTATTACCCCTTACAGCCTGTCAGGAAGCCGGGCCTTCTTCGGATGCCTACGGCAAGTTTGAGGCCCGGGAGGTGATCGTTTCGGCGGAAGCCAATGGGAAACTCGTGGCTTTTAATGCTGCTGAAGGGCAGCAGCTCAAAGCGGGCGCACTCGTTGGGCTGGTCGATACGACCCTTCTCCACCTGCAACGTCAACAGCTCAGGGCTAATATCCATGCGGTGACTGGCAAAACCCAGGATGCAGAGCCTCAGGTGCGCGTACTGCAGGAGCGCAAGCAAAACCTGCTGCGCGAAGAACGCCGGCTGAAAGCTCTGATCGTCGATAAAGCGGCGCCCGCCAAGCAACTCGATGACCTGCAGGGGCAGTTGGAAGTGATTGATAAAGAAATCGCTGCCATCCGGGCCCAAAACAAAACCGCCAACCGGGGCATCTTGTCGGAAATTGCCCCGATAGAGGCACAAATTGAAGTGGTGGAAGAGCAAATCCGCCGTTGTTACCTCTACAACCCGGTATCGGGCACGGTACTCTTGCAGCTCGCCGAACCTTACGAGATGACGGCTGCGGGAAAACCCCTGTACACCATCGCTCCGCTCAGCGAATTGGAACTACGGGCTTACGTCAGCGGTGCGCAGTTGCCACAGCTTAAGCTCGGTCAGGAGGTAACGGTATTGGTGGACGAAGATGCGGTAAGCAACCGCCGCCTTTCGGGTACCATCAGTTGGATTGCCGATGAAGCGGAATTCACGCCTAAAACCGTGCAGACCAAAGAGGAGCGGGTGAACCTGGTCTACGCCTTCAAGGTAAAAGTAAAGAATGACGGTACCCTTAAAATGGGCATGCCGGGCGAAGTCGTATTTGAATAATAGACTTGATGCCCGACGCATCAAGTCTAATGTGCCTAATCCAACGCTTATGATCCAAGTGGAAAATCTCAGAAAATTCTACGGTAATACCGCTGCCCTGCGCGGCATCAGCCTGCAGGTGCAGCCGGGCGAGCTTTTCGGGCTCATCGGGCCAGACGGGGCGGGCAAAACCACGCTCATCCGCATCTTGGCTACCCTGCTGCTGGCAGACGAAGGGGCCGCCCGGCTTGACGGCAAGGACGTGGTTGCAGACTACCGGGCTATCCGCCGTAGTGTTGGGTATATGCCGGGGCGCTTTTCCCTGTATCAAGACCTGACCGTGGAGGAGAACCTAAAGTTTTTCGCCACCATCTTCGGTACGACTATAGCAGAAAACTATGAGCTTATTCGTGATATCTACGTACAATTGGAGCCGTTTAAAGGCCGGCGTGCGGGCAAGCTTTCAGGAGGGATGAAACAAAAGCTGGCCCTCTGCTGCGCATTGATACACAAACCGACCATATTGCTACTCGACGAGCCCACCACCGGAGTCGACCCCGTCTCCCGGCAAGAGTTTTGGGAAATGCTCAAGCGGCTCAAAGCCAAGAACATCACCATCCTTGTTTCCACGCCCTACATGGACGAAGCGAGCCTGTGCGACCGCGTGGCCCTGATTCAGGAAGGGGAGATTTTGCAGGTAGATACGCCCGAACGCATCGTGGCCGGCTACGACAAGCCGTTGCTCGCAGTAAAAGCTGATCACCTCTATAAGTTGATTCAGGACCTGCGGGAGTTTGAGCCTGCGCACACTGTATTCCCCTTCGGTGAATATGTGCACCTCAGCCTGAAATCGCCGGTATGGCCGGAGCTCATCCACGGTTATTTAATCGATAAGGGGCATAGCGGGGTGGAAATCAGGCCAGTTGAGCCGACCATTGAAGATTTGTTTATGGAAAAGAGTTTATCATGAACCACGCCATCACTGCCCATAATCTGACCAAGCGCTTTGGTGATTTCACCGCTGTGGACGCCATTTCCTTTGAGGTGGAGAAAGGAGAAATCTTCGGTTTCCTGGGCGCTAATGGCGCTGGTAAAACCACGGCTATGCGCATGCTCACCGGCTTGTCGCGCCCCACCGAAGGACAGGCTACCGTAGCTGGCTACGATGTCTACCGCGAGACCGAGCAGATCAAGCGCCGAATTGGCTACATGAGCCAGAGATTTTCGCTTTACGAAGACCTAAAGGTGCGGGAAAATATCCGCTTCTATGGCGGCATCTACGGCCTGCCCCGCAAACAGGTAAAGCAAGAGACGGACCGCCTGATCGAAGAGCTGGGTATGTCAGAATTTGCCAATAGCCTCGTGTCTGGTATTCCACTGGGGTGGCGGCAAAAGCTGGCGTTTTCGATTGCTATTTTGCACCGCCCTGCCATCGTCTTCCTCGATGAGCCGACCGGCGGAGTGGACCCGGTGACCCGGCGGCAGTTTTGGGAAATGATTTACAAAGCTGCGGATGCGGGCATGACGGTCTTCGTCACTACGCACTACATGGACGAGGCGGAGTATTGCAACCGGGTATCTATCATGGTGGAGGGGCGGATTGCCTCCCTTGACACCCCGCACGCCATGAAAGCCTCCTTCGGAGTACAGACGATGAATGAGGTCTTTTTGCAGCTGACACGGCCGGATGTTTGAATACCGGATACCGCTGCCATCCTGTCGGGGAGCTTCCCGCTCTACTGTGGGATAAACTAAAACTTTAAACAATGGGGCTCAATAAAAAATTAGCCATTTTCATCCGCAAGGAGTTTTACCACATCCTGCGCGACCGGCGTACACTAGTCATCTTACTGGGAATGCCCGCCGTGCTCGTGCTGCTCTTTGGCTTTGCCATCAGCAACGAGATTAAAAATGCAGACATCGGCGTGCTCGACTATGCGCAGAATGACCAAAGCCAGCGCCTGACGCAGCGCCTGAGCGCTTCCGAATACTTCACGCTGGCACTGCCCCTGCGCAGTACACAGGAGATCGAAGCGGCTTTCCGGGCAGGCCATATCAAAATGGCGGTGGTACTGCCCCCGGAGTTTGGAGAAGAAACCGCGCGTGGGATGCCCGGTAGCCTACAGCTCATCGCTGATGGTACGGACCCGAATACGGCTACAACCCTCGCCAACTATGCAAGTGCCATCATTGGAGATTTCCTGCAGGAACAACAGCCCCTCCAACAGCCCCCCATGGCCATACAGACCGAAGTGCGCATGCTGTACAACGCCGGGCTCAAGAGCGTATTTATGTTTGTGCCTGGCGTGATGACGGTCATCCTCATGCTGGTCTCTGCTATGATGACCTCCATCGCCATTACCCGGGAAAAGGAAGTGGGGACGATGGAAGTATTGCTCGCCTCGCCTTTGCCGCCTCCGTTGATTGTGATCGGCAAGGTCATTCCGTACATTCTCCTGGCGCTGGCGAATACGGCAGTGATCCTGCTGCTGGGCACGGAAGTCTTCGGCATGCCGATACGGGGCAATTATGCCCTGCTCTGGCTGGAGTGCTTTTTGTTTGTGCTCACGGCCCTGTCGCTCGGCATCCTCATTTCCACCCGTACCGACAGCCAACAGGTAGCCATGCTCTTCAGCCTGATGGTGCTCATGCTGCCGACGATTTTGCTGTCCGGTTTCATCTTCCCGATCGAGTCGATGCCGTTCCCGCTGCAAATGGTCAGCAATATCATTCCGGCCAAGTGGTTCATCATCATCCTGAAAGACGTGATGCTCAAAGGCGGCGGTATAGAATTGGTCTGGCAGGAGACGCTCATCCTGCTGGGCATGACCGTATTTTTCATTGCGCTGAGCGTGCGCAGCTTCAACATCCGGCTAGCATGAAAACCGTTCCCTACATCGTACAGAAGGAGTTCCGGCAAATCTTTCGCCACCGGGTGATGCTGCCGCTTATTTTCCTCATGCCTATCATTCAGCTGCTGGTGCTGGCCTTTGCCGCCGACTACGAGGTAGACAACGTCAAGCTGCATATCGTCGACCTGGACCACTCGCAGGCATCCCGGCAGCTCGCAGGGCAATTTGAGGCTTCCCAGCACTTCATCCTTACGGGCACCTCCGCTTCGGGCAAGGTCGCTTTGAATGAGATACAGCAGGGTGATGCCGATCTCTATCTGGAAATACCCCCTGACTTTCAGCGGCAGCTGCTGCGCGATGGCAGGAGTCAGCTACAGGTGGCGGTAGATGCTATCAACGGGGTGAAAGCCGGGCTGTCTTCGGCTTATGCTAATGCGATTATCCGGGATTTCAATGCGGCCTTTCGGCAAAATCATGGGGGTGGCATCGCACAGCCGGCGGCCCTACAAATCGAGACCGCCAACTGGTTTAACCCAGAGCAGAATTACCAAACCTTTATGGTGCCCGGTATTTTGGTGATCCTCGTAACACTTGTGGGCATGTTCCTGGCGGGCATGAACATCGTGAAGGAAAAGGAGATCGGCACCATTGAGCAGATCAATGTGAGCCCCATCCGCAAGCACGAGTTTATCATTGGCAAGCTACTGCCATTTTGGATTATTGCGCTGGTGGAGCTGGCGATCGGGCTGGTGGTGGGCAAGCTGGTCTTCCATATCTCCTTCGTGGGCAGCCTGTGGCTGATCTTTGGCTTTGCTGGCTTGTACCTGCTTGTCGTCCTCGGCTTCGGGCTGCTCATCAGTACCATCACGGAGACGCAGCAGCAAGCCATGTTCATCGCCTGGTTTTTCCTCATCATTTTCATCCTGATGAGTGGCCTGTTTACGCCCATCGAGAGTATGCCGCCCTGGGCGCAGGACATCACCCGCATCAATCCGGTGGCCTACTTCGTGGATGTGATGCGGCTGGTGCTGCTGAAGGGGAGTGATGTCTGGGACATCCGTCAGCACATTGCGGTGATGGGTGGCTACGCGCTGGCGGTGAATGGGTTGGCGGTGGTGAATTACCGGAAGGTGGGGTAAACTGAATTTTAGCGTAGCATAAGCCAGCAGTTGTATTGTTCAGCAAATTGGATATGATGCGCTATCTGCTACCGTTCGGGATAGGCAAGGCAAAAATCCGGCAGCTGTATAATCCAAAGAACCAAGGGGACTAGAAGAAGCTATTTTAAAGGAAGTAAGGTAGTAAAGCCTTGAAAAATGTATTCCAGGTGTCATAGGCCCTCTTTATCGATATTGTTGATTTGTTTTCTTGAAAAGAAAGGGTAAAATCAGGGATTGGTCAAATAAATTCGGCAATAGCAAAATTTACAGCCATGAAAGTGACCCATTTGATATTCGTATTCTTGATTGCTGTCTCCGCTTTATCTGCTCAGGAATACAAAAGGCTAAACCTTCCTAACAATGACATTTGTTATGTCAGCTCTCAAGACAGGATTTATGCGGTAACACCTGGTGACGCTGAGGTTGGTAACAGCTTGTGTGTTATCAATCCTCATTTTGCCACCGTTGATACCTGCTTTTTTATCGGTAGTGAACCTTCGGTACTGGCATTATCGCCCGACGATCAGTACTTGTATGTCGGTTTCGATGGAACCTCTCTGATCAAGCGTGTTGATTTAACGAGTTTATCTGTTGATTTAACGATAAGCCTGGGCTTCAATTCTGATAACGAACCTTTATTTGCAGATGAAATGCTGGTCCTTCCTGGTGATCCACAAGCGTTGATGGTGATCCACAAGAGCGTTTTTAGCAGCAGTGAAGGCATCGGAATATACGACAACGGTGTTCTCCGGGCAGGTTCATACAGCTATATTGGCAGTAACGCTTTAACGGTAACCAGCCCGGAGAACAGGATTTTTGGATACAATAACAGCAACACAGGTTTTGATTTGGTTGAGCTGGAGGCAACGGAGGAAGGAGTCGTACAAATTGGAAATTACGCTGACATCGTGAACGGATTTGGTGTTGAAATAGAAGCTAAAGGTTCCGTTCTTTACTCTGATGGTGGTCATATTGTCGACGTTTCCAACGATCAACCCCAGCTTTCAGCTACACTTCAGCTACCAGATCGCTATGCCCCAAGGGTAGAGCCAGATCCAGATTCAAACTACATATATATCGCCGACCGGTCTTTATCGGATTCGAGACTATATATTTATAAATTCAGCGGTGAAACCTACACGCTAGCCAGCACTTTTGAAATTGTTGATTTTTCTGATCATGTAGTCCGAAGCCTGATCAATTGGGGTACGGGAAAGCTTGCATTTAATACAGCGTTCGATATATTCATAACGCAAACCTGTGAGCCTTTAATTGAGACTGTAGTGGATTTGGAAGCGGAAGAGTACGGAGGCTGTACAGGTGATACTGTTACCATCAGTGCACCTGAGGGTTATGAAAACTATTATTGGTCAAATGGGAGTAGAGGGCAAACTTTGGAAGTGACTTCTTTTGGGTTATTCAACTACGCCGTATCGGATTCAACCGGATGCCTGAGCCAGGCCTCGGAAGACATCTTTGTTGGATTTTCACCTCAGCCTGATGCTCCTGTAATCAGTGCATTTGGTGATTTGCCACTTTGCCTGGGAGAAACCATAGATCTGTTTGCCGGAGGTCCTTCGGGGATCGATGAGTATATCTGGTCTACAGGAGATACGATTAGAACACTAACGGTTTCGGCTCCGGGAGACTATTTTGTAAGAGGCCTGGAGGGTATTGGTTGCCTGGGGCCACCCTCTGATACCTTCACCGTTGCTTACTTGCCGGATTCTATCCCTCCTCAGCCGGAAGTGTTTATCATTGGCGATTCGGAAATCTGTCAGGGAGAAACGACTCAGCTCACTGCATCAGATGGATATACTTATTACCTATGGGCAACGGGAGACACCACTCAGACGATCACCGTTAGTGAAGCTGGTCAATACACCGTGCAAGTCGCACAGCAATTAAGCTGCTTCAGCCATCCATCTGAAAATGTGTACATAGACGTACTTTTTAGCCCACCTCAGCCATCCATCCAGGTGAATGGGAATATATTGGCTTCCACTTGGGGAACCGGGAATCAATGGTTCTTCAATGGTGAACCGATACCTGGGGCAACAGAACAATTTTACACGGCATTGGAAAGTGGTTTTTATACGGTGCAAGCAACATCAGGTAGTTGCGACTCCCCCATGTCAGAAGTCTATAATCATACTGTAGTCAGTACTATTTCGCTCGATCAGGAGACCATTAGCATTTATCCTAATCCGGTTGAGGAAGTTTTGTTTGTGAAGGTCGAACTCAATACTGAGAAAAGCCTGCGGCTTGCATTGTACAATATTTTAGGTCAGAATGTGAGTGCCGAACGGGTCATAAGTGAGCCTTCAACCGCTGAGTTATCCCTACAGCATTTGCCCGCTGGAGTATACTGGTTACAAGCATGGGATACCCGTAACCCGCAAGATAAGGTTGTACTTTCTGTCATGAAAAAATAAGTTCCTGGCGGTTATGAGTGCAGGCTTTGAATAGGCGGAGTTGTCATCGGTCTTTTTTAGGTTTTTCTAACGCCGAGTCCGTTCAAATGGCTAACCCGCTACAGGGGACTCATCAGGCAGCCAAGAGGGTGTGGTTAGACAAAGACAAGTTTGATGGTAATCTACAGGATGCCTACCAACTTTCCTTTTCCGCCTGCAAGACCACCTTCGTATCACCGCCCAAATGGACAAAAGCGATAATCGAGCAATCGTCCGCTTTGTATTTTTCCTTAAGGGTAATGGCAAAAGATTGCTGCACGAAACTGCCCGCAGTGACCGCATCCTGAATAAGATTGCCCGCTGCGCTGGTAAGCACGTCTCTGAAAACATGCTTGTGCACGTAATTGGGGTCAGGCTCTGAGCTTTCCGGGGTAAGCTGAAGGTCGACCACATTATTTTCCAGGAGCATTACGGTCAGGAAAACCGACTCTTCAGCGCTAAGGTCGTCCATCATCTGCAGGGTAACGCAGGTTTCCAGTTCGCGAGTAGCTTCGTCGTAGTTATTTTTGATGTCAATCAGGACGCGCGGGTCTTCCTGCAACTCCTGTTCGATAGCGCCCGGCCACCCATTACGGGGCAACTGTAGATTGAAGCCACCGGGAAATTTCTTGCGGTTGACCACTGCGGTGGGATACCCAAGGGGCTCTCCTACGAAGCTTAGGATTTCTTCCCCTTTGGCCGTACGCAAAGTATCGAAACTCTCCGGGTAAGGCGGTGCAAAAGAACCGGCATGAATAGATACCGCAACCAATTGATCGCCGTGCTGCCCGATCAGCTCTTCAAGTGCGGCACTTCCCGCCGGGCAGTTGACGCAGCGTACGCCTGTGAATTCTTCTACCAGGACTTGCCTTTGCTGATCGGTGATGGGCGCAGGGTCGTCACATATACTCTCCACCTCCATGACGGGGGTGATGACGGGTGAGATTTCTTCACAAGCTGAAGACAAGGCTATTATTGCGAACAGGAAAAGTACTTTTCTCATGTGTTAAGTTTTTAGAAATTGGAATTTACAGTGAACCGCACGCCACTGAAGGCAGGCTCCAACCGGCAAATACCACCGGTACAAACAACGCCTTCCACCTGTTTGATATAACTCAGGGAGAAGCGGTTGGGCCCGTGCGTATAAAATACATCAAAACGGGGATAGTGCAAAGCGGCTTTCTCCCCACTGTCGTCAATTGGCGAAGCTTTGCCCGGATCAATATTAAACATATCAGAAACGGTGAAGGTCCAGCTGGGGGCAACACTGAACTCCACCAGCCCAAACAGCCAGCTACCGTAGTCGTGCCCTTCCCCTTTATCGTCTTTGCCGGCAATCATGTACTGCCCTTCAAAACGGATAGACTTGCGGCGGGAAATCTTATACAGGATATCAAAATAAGGCGTGACCGTTTCCACAATCGGTGCATCGGGTTTGAATTCGAAAACCTCCTGATTGTAGCGCTGTATCTGCATTCCTGCCAGGAATTGCCAGGTCCGCTTGTACTTGTAGGTAAACTCGGTGTACAGCTCCCGGTACAGCAGGTTGTTGTCCAGGTCTGTGATGTTGGAGAAGTTGGCATTTACGCTGAATTTACGCTTGTAGTTGTAGCGGATATCCGCTTGTACGGCCATCTCGCCTAAAAACTGCGTAGCGGCGTTGTAGCGTGCGGTCATCCGATAGGTGTTCACCCGTGCCATAGGCGGCAGAAAGTTGACCAGCCCCCGGTTGAGTTGCTCTTGTGGCCGTACCCGGAAGTCGAAATTCTCCGTGCGTTTTCCTTCAACGGAAATGCCGAGCCCGCTTTTGGCATAACTCAGGCTGCTGTAAAAGACCGTGCCCGGTGCCTTGTACAATTTGTCTCCAACCACCAGGCTGGAATCCGAAAGCACGAACTCTCCAAAGGGATCGCTCAGGTTATCCTCGGTTTTGTAGGCGGCCTCCACATACCAGGTCCAGGGGCCGGCGGAAAGCGTGTTATAAGCCGAAAAGGCATAAGTATTGTACCTGGGCACAAAGGCATCTTCTTTCGTGTAGGTATTGACGGTAGCCACAATAGAGTTCATGGATGCATCGTCGAGAGTACGGTTGACGACCCCAAGGCCCGGTGCTATTGCCCAAAATCTCCCTTCTTCTCCGAAGCTCAGGTAGCCGTCTATCGCGCCACCTTTAATCACCGGCTCGTAGATATCAAACTGTTGCTTTTGCCGCCCGGTGAACGCCTTGATTTGCCAGTTTTCGCCCAGGTCGTAGGCCAGGCGGGCACCGTAGAGCGCATTATCAATCAGCAGGGGGCGCTGCTCGAAAGCCCGGAAGATGATACCGCTGCCGATCTGATCATAGAGGTAACCAACCGAGATATCGAACTTGTCGACTTTCTTGTGAATGTACCACCGGCCAATGCCTTCACCGGTAAAGGAACCGGTAGGGTTAAGCAGGTTGGAGTTGTTGAACAGGTCGAAGCGCAGCCCGAAGTCGAAGCCCCAGTTGTTGTACGAGAGGTTCAGCCAGGCATCAGCTCCGTACAGTTGCCGGTCGTACTGCGGGGTATTAGCCGCGCCAATGAGGCTGTCGCGGATAAAGAAGTTGCCGTTCGCCTGGAGGTTACCGGAAAGCGTGCCACCGTCATTTTGACCAAAGCCGCAGTTTATTCCAAAAATGAGCAAGGCGCTGGCTGCGAGTATCTTTCGTAGAGTTTGTAACAAATTCATTCGTCTCGTTGTGTACTGAGGTATGTATTCCTAAAGTTGCGTTAAGGTCGGGCTATTGATATACCAGATGGTGACCATTTGGTAGTTTTACGTCAGGATAGCACTAACCGTTTCCTAAAACCGGCAGCAAAAATCCTGCGAATTGAGGGAATAATGAAATTTTATGCAAAAAAAGTCATTCGACTAACAAATATGAAGCTTCCGGCAGGTTATGCTCTTAACTTCAGAAGTTTTATCTTTGACCACCAATTTGAAAATTACGGACTCCATGAAAAAAGCCTTGTTACTTTCTATTGCAGCACTGTTTATTTTCGGCACGGCCGCCTTCTCACAGGAAGGCAAAAGCTTGCCTTCTGTTGAGGTGAAAACGCTCGATGGGCAAACCCTCGACATCAAGCAGTACGCTGAAGACGGCAAAATTACCATTCTCAGCTTTTGGGCCACCTGGTGCTCGCCTTGCAAAAAAGAACTGGACGCTATTGCGGACCTCTATGAATTTTGGCAGGAAGAATACGATGCCGAACTTGTGGCCGTCACCATTGATACACAGCGGGCACTCGCTAAAGTGAAGCCGATGGTAGAGTCTAAAGGCTGGACGTACACCATCCTTTCTGACCCCAATCAGCAGCTGCGCAACGCGCTGAACTTCCAGACCATCCCCCAGACTTTTGTGCTGGACAAGGAAGGCAACATCGTCTATAACCACAACGGCTATGTGCCCGGCGATGAGTACGAGCTGGAAGACAAACTGAAAGAACTGACAGGTAAGTAATTATTGCTCCAGCCTAAAACGGATGTACTTGATGGTTTTTTGAGCCGCCAGGTGCATCCGTTCATAGTAGGTCTTAATCCTAAGCTCTGGCATGGGCAGTTCGGGTAGCGCATAGATATCATCGCTGTGGTAGAGCACTCTGGCATCCGGGTATTCCTCCAGGGTTTCCAGAGTATATTCGTACAGGTTGGGCTCATCAGTCTTGAGGTGGATCAGCCCGTCTCTGCGCAGCAATTTCTTATAGGTATTCAGGAAACGCGGCGCGGTCAGCCGGCGGTTAGCCTTGCTCTTTTGCAGGAAAGGGTCCGGGAACGTGATCCAGATCTCGCTGACCTCACCGGGCTCAAAAAACAGATCGAGTTGCTCAATGCGGGTACGCAGGAAAGCAACATTTTCGAGTTTTTCCTCCAGTGCGATGCCAGCTCCCTTCCAAATGCGCGCGCCTTTCACATCTACACCGATAAAATTCCGGTTGGGGCTAATTCGGCCCATGCCCAGGGTATACTCTCCCCGCCCGCAGGCGAGCTCTACCACAATCGGGTTGTCATTCTGGAAGTGTTTGGCACACCACTCCCCCTTCAGGCTGACGGGTGCGCCATTCAGCCCGTGCAATTGCGGCTCCTTTGGGTTGAAGTTCTCGTATACATTGGGGAAAGTCAGGAGCTCCGCGAATTTCTGGAGCTTATTTCTATTGCTCATTTTGGAGGTGGTGTTGTCGCTTGTTGCGGCAAAGATAAGAAATCCGTCAAGGCAATAGCAAACGGTCGAGCTCAAAATGATAGGCTTGGAAAGCGGCCAGGTTGCGGTGCCCGGCCCCCTGAATCACCTTGAAGTTTTCCGGAGTGCCGATCAGCGGCTGTAGCCGTTTGGACAAATACAAAGGAATAAGCCGGTCGTGGCTGCCGGCCAATATGTAAATAGGCCCCTCCGCTGCGGGCAGGTAGCGGTAGGTGGGGAAGTGGTGGCGGAAAATACACCCCGGCAGCGGTAGCAGCGCCTGATGTTGTATCACATTAGTGAGGGCATCGTAGGGGGTCTCCAGGATAAGGAGTTGGTGTGGGTTGCGGGCAGCCAAATAGGCGGCCACTCCACTGCCTAGCGAACGGCCATAGATGATGATCTTGCGGGCTTCATAATACTGCAAAAGCCACTGTAGCGCAGCTTCCCCGTCCTGATAGAGCCCGGACTCGGTAGGCTTGCCTGTGCTTTTGCCGTATCCCCGGTAGTCTATCAGGAGCACATCGTACCCGCGCTGGGTGAAGGGGCGGTGCATGTGCCCCCACCGGCTCAGGTTGCCACGGTTGCCGTGCAGGTAAAGCACCACACCCCGGGAGGAGGAATCGGACCGGAATAATAGCGCGTTAAGTATTGCCCCATCTGCCGCCGGGATACTGTATTCCTCAAAATCAGCTTTGAAGGAAAAGGCGTAGTGCTGGGGCAAAACGTGCCCCTGAAAGATCATCCGCTCCTGACCGAGCCAGACCACAAGGACAATAAGAAGGTAAAGCGCAAGGAAGCCAACAAAAAATACTGCGCCTGCTTTCAGCAGCTCAGCCATGGTTGCCGTATTTTGGTGAGAACCCTGATTTCCGAAACATATTGCTAAATTTCAGTATTTTCATACAAAGGGAACAGTCGAAAAGCCGTCTGTATCAGAGAAAAATAAGATTTAAAGCTATGAAAAAAATAATCAGCCTGCTGCTTTTCCTGACCGCCGGAGTGGCTATTTCTGCACAGACGGTCACCTTATCGGAGCCCATTATGCTACGCAACGATATTGCCTACCACATTTTGGGCGAAATGGGCGGGCATACCCTGCTGTTCAGAGACCGCAGTACCACCTTTGAAGTGGTGGGCCTGGATAAAGCCATGAAAGAGTCCTGGACCAAAGAACTGGAACTCGACCGACGCATGCCAAAGGTGCTGGACATCCTGCCGGATGATGGCTATTTTACCCTGTTTTACCAGTTTAAAGACCATACGCACGTCAAGCTCAAAGCACAACGCTACGGGCCAGGGGCTAATCTCTTGGATTCCGTAACTATCATTGATCTGGGCTACCTTTTTTACACCCCCAGCTTTATGCCCGTTTATTCGGAGGATAAGAGCAAAACCTTACTTTTCTTTACCGAAAAACAGGATGTTATGCGTGCCGTTTGTTTTGACAATAAGAGCATGGAACTGCTTTGGCAAACGGTAGTCTCCCCACAGGATTTCAATTTCTACCAAAACTTTCTGGAGGTGCTGGTGGATAATGATGGGGATATGACCATCGTGGCCGAACGTGACAACTACCGCACCAAACGGGAAGACCACTTTTTTGAGTTTTACCACTACGATGGGCTGACAGACCGCCTAACCCGCTTTGACCTGACAATGCCAAATAAGCTGACGTTTGATGTCATCTTCTCCATCGATCCACTCAACAAAAGATTAGTAGCAGCGGGGCTGTATTCCGAAAAAAACCTGGGCCGCTCAGATGGCTTTTTCTATATGAACATCAACCCCGACAGGCCTGATGATTTTGTCAAGGCCAGCCACCCCTTTTCGGAAGCGTTTATTGTGAACCTCCTGGGCAAGGAAGCAGACAAAAACAAGGGGGTGCCCGAAGCCCTTCTACGGGATGTGGTGCTGCGCAAGGACGGTGGCGTCCTGCTGATCGGTGAGATGAGCCGCACCTTTGAGCGCAACGGTGCCAATATGACCCGCAACTTCTACGATGGCAATGGCCGGTTCTCTGTAGACTACTATTTTGACGAGATATTTGTCCTGTCTATTCATCCGGATGGGGAATTGCACTGGTCGACCGTTATGCACAAAAAGCAGTATTCTCAGGATGACGATGGTATTTATTCTTCCTTCTTCGTCTTCAAAAACGCCAGTAGCCTGCGGTTTCTGTTCAATGATGAGATCAAGTATGAGAACACCGTCAGTGAATATGTACTGCGCGGCAACGGCCGTTTTGACCGCAATAGCCTGATGAGCACCGAAAACCTTAAATTGCGGCTCCGGTTCCGTGACGCTATGCAAATAGATGCCAATACCCTCCTGATCCCGAGCGAGCGGCGCAACCGGCTTAAAATCGCCCGCCTTGAGTACAACTGACCAAGGCGGCTAATCAGCGAATACCCATGAATAACGAGAAACTGCAAAGAGCGGCGCAGGCCGTCCTCGATCAAAACTGGAACGGTAAATTTACCAAACCTGCACCCAGCCTTTACCCGCATCAATGGAACTGGGATGCCGGCTTCATTGCCATCGGGAATGCTTACCACAACTTCGACCGGGCAATGGCGGAAATGCGCCACCTCTTCCGTGCCCAATGGAACACAGGCATGGTCCCGCAGATTGTGTTTGGGGATGACCCGCAGGCCCGGTATTTCCCCGGCCCGGACTTCTGGCAGGGTAGCCGGTCGGCCCACGCTCCTCAAGGGGTGGAAACCTCTGGCATCACGATGCCGCCGGTACATGGGTTTGTGCTCTGGCGGATGTACGAAGCCGCTGCCGACAAAGCCGTTGCCAAAGCCTTCCTCAAAGAGATGTACCCGAAGGTGCTGGCCCTGCACCGCTACCTGTACGATTACCGAGACCCGGAAGAAGAAGGCTTGGTCTATATCCGTCACCCCTGGGAAGGCGGCACCGACAACAGCCCGATCTGGGACCGCGCCTTGTCGCGCATTGTGGTCGATCCGTCGCAACTGCCGCCCTACGAGCGCAAAGACCTCCAAAACCCTAAAGCCGCCGAACACCGGCCTACGCAGGAGGACTACGACCGCTACGTTTATCTGGTCGATCTCTTCCGGCAGCACGATTATGATGACCAAAAAATCTACAAAGACTGCCCCTTCCTGATTCAGGATCCACTTTTTAACGGCGTCCTCGCCTGGTCCAACGAGGCGCTAATCCAAATAGGCAGCCTGATCGGAGCCGATATCGCCGAGCCAATGCAATGGCACGAGCTTACCGTATGGTCTATGAACGAAAAGCTCTGGGATGAAGAGCGGGGCATCTACAATGCCTACGATTTAAGCGCCGGGGAGGTCATTCCGGTGCACACCTCCTCCGGCCTTATTCCGCTCTGCGGGGAAGTACCGACTCAGGAACAGGCCGAAGTGATGCTGCGTACCCTGGAAAGTGATGACTTTGGCGGCAAAGACCCTAATATTCTGCTTTGTCCTACCTACAGCCTGCAAGCCAAAGACCTCAACTACAAAAAGTACTGGCGGGGCCCCGTTTGGATCAACCTCAACTGGCTGCTCTACCATGGTCTGGTGCGGTACGATATGACGCAGATGGCGGATAAAATTCGGCAGCACAGCCTTGAACTGATCACCACGCATGGCTTTTACGAATACTTTGACCCCCGGCGTTCTGCTTCAGGAGAAATCGGCTGCGGTACCGATCAGTTTTCATGGTCAGCTGCCCTTTGCCTCGACTTTTTGCAGGGTGAAACGTCCGGGTAAAATCCATCCCAATCCGTACTTCGTAAACTTTATTGCTAATTCATCTGCCCAGGAGGCTGTTCATCGAAAAAAGCGTGCCCCTGTGCAGCTATTGTCAGATATTTGTCTCCATTACACCGGAAGACGATTTGAACAGGTTTGACTTTTCGGTTTATACTCACATAGTTTTGAACACCCGGCTGTGCAAGCAGCACCATACCACTGCGACACCATGAAAGCTTTATTATCACTTACACTCTTATTTTTTTCCATCACCCTTTTGGCCCAGGAGGGCAGTATCAAAGGACAATTGCAAGACGAAACCGGAGAGCCGGTACCTTTTGCGAATGTTATCCTGTATAACCCGGCTGACACTGCCATCATCAAAGTGGAAGTCAGTGATGAATCCGGGGTATTCCGGTTTCAGAATATGTCATCGGGTAGTTACCTCTTCAAAGCCTCCTATGTGGGCGCTGCTGACCTTTGGCTGCCGGAGGTCACGCTGACGGAAGGCGAACAAAAAGACCTGGGCGTTCTGCAATTTGGCAGTACCTCCATTGATTTGGCGGAAGCCACAGTGACCGCACAGCGCGCTATGGTGGAAATCAAGCCCGACCGCACCGTCTTCAATGTGCAGGGCACCATCAACAGCACCGGGTCCGACGGGCTATCGCTATTGCGCAAAGCACCGGGCGTGACGGTAGACAACAACGACAACATCAACGTGCTCGGCCGATCCGGCGTGCTCGTGTATGTGGATGGCAAACGCCTGCCGCTTGGTGGGCAGGACCTCAGCAACTTCCTGCAAAACCTCCCGGCCGACCAGATTGACCGTATCGATATCATTACCAACCCCGGGGCCAGGTATGAGGCAGAAGGCAATGCCGGCATCATCGATATCCGCCTCAAAAAAGACGACAGCGTTGGGGCCAATGGCTCCCTGAATGGCACCTTCAGTCAGGGGCGCTTCAACAACGCTAACCTGAATGCAAGTGGCAACTTTCGCAACGGAAATATGAATATCTTTGGCGGCGGTGGATACGGGGAAGGGGAAGGCTTCAATAATATGAATTTTGTAAGCTTTCAGAACGGTTTACGCCTGGACGAGGTCAATAACCACCGCAATAAGCGGGAGTTTTTTAACTACCGCCTGGGAGCTGATTTCTTTATTTCCGACAAACACACCATCGGCTTCCTGACCGATGGGCGCGGATTCGAGGGGCAAAACGATGCCTTCAACCGTATCGAGATTTTCAACCTCAACTCCAGCTTCTCCCTGCCCGACAGTATCCTGGTAGCACGCAATGCTGCTGATGATGCCCGCACACAGAATACCTTCAACCTTAACTACCGCTACGATGGGGGGAACGAACGTACGCTGAATGTTGATGCCGACTACGGCCGCTTCCGCAACGAGAGCGAGCGCTACCAGCCTAACCTCTACTACGATGCGAATGAGGAAACCCTGCTCACAGAGATTATCAACAGCTTTGATACGCCAACGGATATTGACATTTATACCTTCAAAGTGGACTATGAGCAGCCGCTCTGGGGGGGTAAATTCAGTACAGGAACTAAGCTGAGTAAGGTCGTTTCGGACAATACTTTCCTGTTTTTTGATGTGAATGACGGGGTGCCGGTGCGCAACGACAACTCTTCCAACCGCTTCAATTACGACGAGAATGTCTACGCCGGCTATGTTAACTACGCCCGTAAGATGGGAGAAAAATGGAATATCTCCGCTGGCGTCCGGGCTGAGCAGACTGATGCTACCGGTGACCTTCAGGCCTTCAGGCCCGAGTTGCAGGAGCCTCCGGTGGAGCTCAATTACCTCAACTGGTTTCCCAGCGCAGGCGTGACTTATCAGTTGTCGCAGCAAAACAGCTTATCGCTCAACTACGGCCGCCGTATCAACCGGCCCGATTACAATGTGCTGAACCCCTTCAATAATCAAATCAGCCAACTGTCCTACGAAAAAGGTAACCCCTTCCTGCGACCAGAAATCGTCAACAACCTGGAGCTGGGCTACACCCTGGCCTACCGCTACAACTTCAAAATTGCCTACAGCAAAACCACCGACCAAATCACCCGCCTGATGGCACCGGATGAGCGTGACCCCCGTGCAGGCTTCATCACCTGGGACAACTTAGCGAGCCAAACTGTTATCAGCGCTAATATCAGTGCACCGGTACAGATTACAGAAAAGTGGAATGCCTACTTCAATATCAGTGCCTCCCACCTCGACAATCAGGCCGACTACGGCAACGGGGCGGTGGTCGACCTGCAGGCGTTCACTTACAGCATCTTCCAGCAGCATACCTTCAACCTGCCCCTGGGCTTTCAGGGTGAAATCTCGGGCTACTACAGCGGCCCCGGCGTTTGGGGCGGCGTATTCGAATACGAAAGCAACTGGAGCCTCGACCTGGGGCTGCAACGCAAATTCCTGGACGATAAGCTCAATGTGCGGGTGAGCGGGCAGGACTTGTTCTACGAAACCGGCTGGGACGGGCAGTCCAACTTCGCCGGGCTGATTTCCCAGGGCAGTGGCCGTTGGGACAGCCGGCGCATCAGCGTGAGCCTGAACTACCAGTTTGGTAACCAAAAGATCAAATCACGCAAGCGGAAGACCGGGCTGGAAGACGAAGCGGGCCGCCTCGGTGGGAACTAATTACCGCTTACCACGTTCGTAAAAGCAATAATTTGCTTGATTCCTGCGGTTAGGCTTCTTATTTTTGCGCCGTCAAAAAATACCCTGAATGGAAAATACGCTAAAGATTTACAACAGCCTTGCCCGCGAAAAAGAAGTGTTCACGCCCCTGAATGAAGGGCGCATTGGAATGTATGTGTGCGGCCCTACCGTTTACAGCGATGTCCATTTAGGGAACTGCCGCACCTTCACCAGCTTTGACGTCATCTACCGTTACCTTATGTACCTGGGGTACAAAGTGCGCTATGTCCGTAACGTCACCGATGTGGGCCACCTCGAAGGTGATAGTGATGAGATCGGCACAGAGGATAAGATTTCAAAGAAGGCGCGCCTGGAAGCACTGGAGCCAATGGAGATTGCCCAGAAGTACACCAACGGCTTCCATGATATGATGCGCATCTTCAACACCCTGCCGCCCAGTATAGAGCCACGGGCTACCGGGCATATTCCGGAGCAGATCAAAATGGTGCAGGACATTATCGACAACGGCTATGCTTACGAAGCGAATGGCTCGGTCTATTTCGATACGCTGAAATTTATCGAGCAGACTAAAGCCTATGGGAAGCTGTCGGGCCGGAAGGTTGAAGACCTTTTGGCGGAAAGCCGGGACGATCTCAAAAACCAGAGCGAAAAGCGCCATCCGGCAGACTTTGCCATTTGGATGAAAGCTTCACCTTCCCACCTGATGCGCTGGAGCTCTCCCTGGTCGGTAGGTTTCCCCGGCTGGCACCTCGAATGCTCGGCTATGAGCACCAAATACCTGGGCGAAACCTTTGACATCCACGGTGGGGGCAACGACCTGAAATTCCCACACCACGAGAATGAGATCGCTCAGAATATGGGCTCCTGCAACTGCAGCGGCGCCCGTTACTGGATGCATGCCAATATGCTGCTGATGAACGGCCGAAAGATGTCCAAGAGCGATGGCAACACCATCACGCCCACGCAGCTTTTCACCGGCGACAGCCCGCACATCATCAAAGGGTATAGCCCAATGGTGGTAAAATTCTTTATGTTGCAGTCGCACTACCGCAGTACCCTCGACCTGACAGACGAGGCGCTGCAGGCGGCAGAAAAAGGCTATAAGCGCCTGATGGAGGGCCGCAAACTCCTACAGGAGATGGCTCACCCCGGCAGCGGCAAACCGGGCCCGCTTGACGAGGAGCTCAACAAACTCATCGATCAGGTACATGCCGAGATGAACGACGACTTCAATACGCCTAAAGCACTGGCGGTCTTGTTCGAAATCGTGACCAAGGTCAACAGCCTCAAGGCTGGCCACCTCAAGTTGACTGACCTCACGGAGCTGACCCTCAGCCGCCTTCAGGAGACCTTCCGCAACTTTGTGGATGACATACTCGCTCTTGAAGATGAAGGACTGGCTGGTGAAAGTAATGGCGATAGCCCGATGGATGGGCTGATGAGCCTCATCATCGATATCCGCTCCGAGGCGCGTGCCAACAAGGACTGGGGCACTTCTGATAAAATCAGGGATGTGCTCCAGGAAGTAGGGATTGTGCTGAAGGACAGCAAAGAAGGTACAAGCTGGACAAAGGCGTAGCTTAAACAACAACGGCCCTGCAGCTACTTTTCAGTTGCAGGGCCGTCTAGAGCTTGTTGGGATTTCAGAGGACCGTACTACTTAGGTGCCTGGTTTGGGTTCAGGAGATCATAAAACTGATCCAGTTTTGGCAGGATAATGATTCGGGTACGGCGGTTCATGGCCCGGCCTTCTGCCGTATCATTACCAGAAAGGGCATTGTACTCGCCCCGGCCCGCAGCAATCAGGCGGTTGGGGTCAATACCATGGTTGGACTGCAAAGCCCGCACCACAGAAGTAGAGCGCAGCACACTCAGGTCCCAGTTATCTTTGATGCAGGCGGTGTTGATGGGCTGACTGTCGGTATAACCTTCCACCATCACTTCCAGGTCTGGTCGGGACTGGATAATCCTGGCGATTTTGCCCAGCACCTCGTTGGCGCGGTCGGTGATTTTGGCGCTCCCACTCTGGTAGAGCATTTTATCAGACAGGTTGATAAAAACAACGGTCTTGTCCACCTTTACCTCCACATCCTCATCTTCAATCCCTTTGCTCAGCACTCCTTTAAGGTTGACCGCCAGGGCCAGGTTGATGGAATCGGCGCGGGTCTTGGCCGCTTGTAGCATCCGGATGTATTTGTCTTTGGTTTGTAATTGGGAGAGTGTTTCCTTGATGTTGTCGCTGGCAGACTGCGAAAGTGTAGTCAGGCCATCTACCTGATTGAGCTGTGCATCGCGCTGCTGCCGGAGGTCGGCCACCAGGTCTTTCAGGTCTCTGACTTGCTCTTCCCGCAAGACCATATTGCTTTCCGAGGCTTGCAGGCGGGCTTTAAGGTTAGCCTTCTCCCGGTCGCAATCCGAAAGGCGTTTCATATAATCGTTGAGGCTTTCGCCTAATCGGGCAACATCCTTATTAGCAATTTCCAGCTCGGTTTGGAGGGCCATGTACTCTTTTTTGCTTACACAGGAAGCAGCGAGTATCGCCAGCGTAAACAGCAGCGGCCAATAGATTTTCGATTTGTGATTCATAGACGAGTATTTTTGCTTTAAATTAATGGATAAATCCGGTTTGTTAAAATTAGGACGCAGTTTCGAAAAGCCGTCACCTAAACTATCCGGGCAACCCTCTGTTTCCTGATTGGAAAATACCTATTAGCTGCTGAATGTGCTTCTGAGCGTATTCGGCTTTCAACTGTTACAGCAACTGTGGAAAACAACCTCGACCGCCTTCAGGAACTCTACCGCAATGACTACCGCACACAGCGTATCAATAAGGCGCTGAATGCTGAAAAGCCCTGCCGCCTTCAGCTCAGTGGGCTGATTGGTGCTCAGACCGCCTTTCTCCTTACTTCGGTCTACCAAAACGACCCGCGTAACCATCTGCTGATTGCTAATGACAAGGAGGAGGCAGCTTACCTTCAGAACAGCCTCGAAAATCTGCTTAACGGTAAATCGGTCCGTTTCTTCCCCGATTCCTTCAAGCGCCCGATGTACTTTGAGGAGCTCAACAACACCAATGTCCTGCAACGCACGGAGACGATCAACAAAATCGTCAATTCTCCGGCTTTCGGAGAGATCGTCGTGACGTACCCTGAGGCACTCTTTGAACAGGTGGTGGCGCCAGAAGTGCTAAACGAGCGCCGGATTGATATCAAAAAAGAGGAATTACTGGATGTGGAGTTTCTGATCGAAGTGCTGGTGGAGTATGGCTTCACACGGGAAGACTTCGTTTATGAGCCGGGGCAGTTTTCTATTCGCGGCGGCATTGTGGATATCTTCTCCTTTGGCAACGAATACCCCTACCGGATAGAACTGTTTGACGAGGAAGTGGAGAGCATCCGTACTTTCAACCCAACTACGCAGCTCTCTGTGCAGAATATTGGCGCAGTGACCATCATCCCTAATATCAACACCCGTTTTTCGCAGGAGCAGAAAGTGAGCATGCTGCGGATTCTGCAGCCCAATACGGCGGTATGGGTTAAAGACTTCCAACTTTTGGTAGACCGGCTGACGCAGTGCTTCGACAAAGCCGAGGAGTTTGCGAAGGGCATCGCGCTGCTGGAAGAAGAGGAGCTCAAGGAAATCTTCCGCGACCGCGCTTTCATCCGCCCCTTTGAGATCGTGGAGGATGTGAAGGACTACCACATTCTGGGTATGGCTACTTCTGCACAGCCAATTGATTTTGAGGAGCAGGTGGTGTTTGCTACCCGCCCGCAGCCCAGTTTCAACAAAAACTTCAAGCTGCTCATCGAAAACCTGGATGAGAATGCGAAAGAAGGCCTGCAAAATTACCTCTTTGCCGAAAACCCGAAGCAGATTGAGCGCTTCTACTCTATTTTCGAAGACCTGGAGGCAAAAGTGGATTTCCACCCTATCCCCAAATCCATCAACGAGGGCTTTATCGATATGGACCTGAAGGTAGCCTGCTATACGGATCATCAAATCTTTCAGCGTTTCCACCGATACAAGCTACGCCGTGGATTTACCCGAGATCAGGCGCTCAATTTGCGGATGCTGCGGGAACTGACCCCTGGCGACTACGTTACGCACATTGACCACGGGGTGGGCAAGTACTCAGGCCTGCAAAAGATCGACATCAACGGGCACGTGCAGGAGTCGGTGCGGTTGATTTACAAGAACAACGACATCCTCTATGTCAGCATCAACACCCTCCACAAAATCTCCAAATACGTAGGCAAGGAAGGGACCACACCCAAAGTGGATAAGCTGGGGTCAGACGCCTGGAAGAACCTTAAGCGCCGCACTAAAAAGAAAGTCAAGGACATCGCCGGCGAACTGATCAAGCTGTACGCCAAGCGCCGGGCTTCCGACGGCTTTGCTTTCCCCCGGGATGGGTACCTGCAAAATGAGCTCGAAGCTTCCTTTATCTACGAAGACACGCCCGATCAGCTCAAGGCTACCAATGATATGAAAGAGGATATGATGAAAGGGCACCCTATGGACCGCCTGATTTGCGGGGATGTGGGCTTTGGCAAAACGGAAGTGGCCATCCGCGGAGCCTTCAAGGCGGTGATTGGCGGAAAGCAAGTGGCTATTCTCGTGCCCACTACCATCCTGGCCCTGCAGCATTACCGTACTTTCAAAGAGCGCCTGGAAGAGTTTGGCGTTACCGTCGATTATGTGAACCGCTTCCGTACGACTAAAGAGAAAAATGCTGTCTTCCAGTCGCTCAAAGACGGGGAAGTTGATATCGTCATTGGCACTCATGCCATTCTGAATAAAAAAATAGGCTTTAAAGATCTGGGACTGCTGATCATAGATGAAGAGCAGAAGTTTGGCGTAGCATCTAAGGAAAAGCTCCGCAACATCAAAGTCAACGTAGATACCCTCACGCTGACGGCCACCCCTATTCCACGTACTCTGCAGTTTTCGCTTATGGCCGCCCGTGACCTGTCCATCATCCGCACCCCGCCGCCCAACCGGCAGCCCATTCATACTGAGGTGCGGGTATTTAGCGAGGAGGTGGTCAAAGAAGCCATTTACTACGAAGTCAACCGGGGCGGTCAGGTCTTCTTCGTGCACAACCGCGTGAAGTCACTGCCCGATATCACCGCTATGGTGCGCCGCATGTGCCCGGACGTGGAAATTGCCAGTGCCCACGGGCAGATGGACCCCAAAGAGTTGGAAAAAACCCTCATCCACTTCATTGACGGGCGCTACGATGTGCTGGTCTGTACCAACATCATTGAGACCGGGCTGGACATTCCGAACGCCAATACCATGATCATTAACAATGCCCAGCAATTTGGCATGAGTGACCTGCACCAGTTGCGGGGCCGGGTAGGGCGTTCTAATCAGAAGGCCTTCTGCTACCTCTTTAGTCCGCCTATGTCCACCATTACAAGCGATGCCCGCAAGCGCCTTAAGACTTTGGAGGAACACTCCGAGTTGGGCAGCGGCTTCAACATCGCTATGCGCGATCTCGACATCCGGGGGGCGGGCAATTTGCTGGGAGGCGAACAGAGCGGCTTCATCGCGGATATCGGGTACGAAACCTACCAGAAAATCCTTGAGGAAGCCATTCAGGAACTGAAGGAAAATGAGTTCAAGGAGCTGTTTAAGGAAGAGCTCGACAAAAACCGGCAGTACGTGCGCGAGGTGCAGATCGACACCGATGTGGAGATGCTCATCCCGGATGAGTACATCAGCAGCATACAGGAGCGCCTCAATCTCTATACGCAGCTAGACGGGCTGGAAACGGAGGAGGAGCTGCAAAAATTTGAGGAAGCGATGAAAGACCGCTTTGGTGCCCTGCCCGAGCCCGTGTACGAACTCTTTGACGGGCTGCGCTTGCGTTGGGTCTGCCGTCGTTTGGGCTTTGAGCGCCTCATTCTCAAAAATAACAAGCTGCGCTGCTACTTCGTGGAAAACCCGCAGTCGCTCTTTTACGAAAGTGCGCAGTTCCAGGCCACCCTGCTGTTTGTGCAAAAGGAAGGTGCCAAACGCGGGCTTAGCTTCAAGAAGACCAACCGCCACTTTATGCTTATCAAGGATGGGGTGAGGAGCTTGCAGGATGCTCTGCGGGTGCTGCGCAAGGTGGATGAGAAGGTGGAGCAGGTGGCTGCGCCGGCTGCGGGATGAAGGTAAGTGTACAGCGCATAATTTAGTTGCCAAAGCTGTGCTCTTCCAGCGCCTGGTCAATTTGCTTGTAATCCGTTGGTTTTTGAAAGTATTCGTAAATCAGCCCGGTATCTAAAGCCCCCTGAATCTCATCGGTAATGGCATAGCCGGATAGCATGAAAAACTTTTTATTCAAAAACTGCTTACTAGCCTCCCGGACGAATTCCAGGCCATTCATTCCGGGCATATTCATGTCGGTGATGACTAATTCGATTTCCGGGTCTTTTTCAAGCACTAATAGCGCTTCTTCCCCGTGTTTTGCAGTGATGACTTCGTATTTTCTTCCAAGGATCTTCCTGAGGATTAAAAGGTTGATGGGCTCGTCATCTACACATAAGACTTTCTTTTTATTTTGCATGCTTTCTTTCTTTTGGGAGGCTGATTTTCACTTGGGTTCCTGCGTCTGGTGTTGATTGCATTGTGAGGCTTCCCTGATGTTCCTGAATAATAGAGTGCGTGATCGACAACCCCAATCCTGTCCCTACTCCCGGAGGTTTGGTCGTAAAGAATGGGTCCATTACTTTTTTGAGGTTTCCCTCGGGTATTCCGCATCCGTTGTCGCTGATAATGATGTTTAGTCTGTCTTTCTGAGAACTCGTTTCAATTGTTATTTCGCCTTTTTCTGAAATGGCGTCCATGGCATTGGCTAAGAGGTTAAGAAGAGCCTGATGCAGCTTTCCGTTATTGCCCGGTACTTCAGCCGGAGTACCTGTATATTCTTTTGTAATGGTGATCCTATCTTTGAATTTGTTTTGAAGCATCAAAAGACAGTCATCGATAATCTGATGGATGTCGCAAACTTCAGTGTTGTCTTCGTTGCTTCGGCTGAAAAGGTTTAAACTTTTTACAATTTTCGTGGCTCTGTCAGCGCCGGTTTTAATCCAGTCGAGGTATTCTTCAATTTCCGCTTTATCGAGCACCTCGTCTTCGTTGAGGTGATTATGAATAGCGGTATAGCCTCCTACGATGTAGTTCAACGGGTTATTCAATTCATGCGCTACGCCGGCAGTCAGAATACCCAGAGATGCCATTTTTTCGGATTGAATAAGCTGGGCCTGAGCTGCTTTCAGTTGGTCTATTGCCCGCTCCCGCTCAACGGCAAGCTTCATTTCTCTGGTCACATCCCAGTTCGTTCCAAAAACGGCAACAGTGTTCCCCTTGTCATCCGTCTCAGCTTTACCCTTTCCACGAATGTGCCGGATTTCGCCTGATTTTCGGTGGTTGATCCGAAACAGGATATCGAGGTCTTTCTGCTCCGTTATCGTTTCTTGTAACGCACTAACGTTTTCTTCTATATCATCTGGGTGCAAACTGTTTTCCCAGGCTTCATAAGCGCCAGAAAATTCATCCTTATCTATTCCAAAGAGTTCGTACATGGTATTGTCCCACTCCAAAGCATTGGTCCGTACATTATAATACCACACTCCGGATTTGGCGTGCTCAGCTGCCAGCCAGTAAAGCTCTAATTCCCTGGATAGTTTTATCGCTTTTTGGGCGCGCTCTTCCACCAGCTCTTCTAAATTTTTATTAATTCGTTCTAATTCTCTCTCTGCTTCTTTGCGTTTGGTGATATCAAGCCCAATAGAGTCCCAAATGATACTGCCATCCGTTTTTTTTGACGGAACCCCCCTCATGTCCACCCATTTGACTCTGCCATCGGGGAATTGGAGGCGGTGTTCAAATTTCCATGGCGAAAGTTTAAGGGATGCTTCATTTACGGAAGCGTAGTAGGCTGCTAAATCCTCTTTATGCACACGGTCCCATAGTAGTTGATTGTTGTTTATGGCCTCCTGAGCATCAACCTCAAATAGGGTTTCGACACCAGTGCTAATGAATAGTAATTGATTGCGGCCGTCAGTATTATGTTGATACCTTAGAACGATGCCCGGTAAATTATTTGCTACATTCTGATATTGTTGTTGACTTGCTTTTAAAGCAATTCCTGCTTCTTTCTGCTCTGAGATATCGAATAAAACCCCGTTGTGCACAATATTACCTTCTTCATCTGCCGAACCTAACGCATGACCTGCTATCCATACCACTTTTTCATCTTTGTTATAGGCCCTGAAAGTTTTTGTCCATTTCGCCTGGTCGTGATTGGCCTCAAGAATGGAGTGCATGGTGCTTTCAAAGTCTTCCGGATGAATGCGGGAAAATAGAAAGGCAGGGTCTTTCATTTGTTCGGAAGAGAAGCCCAGTATCTCGTTGGCCTTATCATTGATGAAGGGCATGGAAAAAGACCCGTCTTTGTGGAATACGAATTGGTAGATGACTCCGGGTATAGAGTTCGTTATTTGCAGTAGTTGGTTCTGTACCTTTCTTTTTTCTTCTTCGGTCTTGCGCCGTTCGGTGATATCTATTGAAGAGGTGGGATAAATCTCTTTTCCGTTTTCATCATAATCGAGTCGGGAATACATTAACAGGTCAAATTCGCTTCCGTCCTTTCGTTTGGCTTTCAGCTCGCAAACATATTCTCCCTTTTCTTTAAGGTTTTTAACAAGCCGCTCCGGAAAGGCTGGGTCAGCGCAAAGTTTTTCCGGGGAAGTCCCGATGATCTCCACAGGGTCGCTAAATCCAAACATTCTGGAATGCGCTTTATTGACATAGATGAACTTGCCCTCATGGTCAACTACATCAAAGCCATTTAGGGAGTGGTCAATAGCTTTGGTCAGCATATTTACCCTGCTATCTGTCTTTTTTCGATTCGTGATGTCCTGGAAAACACCTGTCAGCTTCACACATTTACCGTTTAGCATCTCTGGCTCACCCATAACCAGCACCCATTTCAGATTGTCCTGAGCTGTAAGTAAACGTGCTTCAAAATTGAAGGGACTACCTTTTTCTATGGCCTCACTCAGGTATTGTGCAACTTTTTTCCGGTCGTCAGTATGGTAGAAATTGATCGCTTCTTCAACCGAAGGATTGGAGTCATAAGGTAATTCAAGAATATCGTATGCCCCTTTCGTATAAAAAGGGCGGTCAAAATCTCCTGTTAATTGCCAGCCTCCCACTTTGGCAATCTCTCCCGTTCTTTTCAAAAAGTCTTCGCTCTCTTCCAGCGCCTTTGCAGCCAGCTTTTCCTCAGTAATATCTTTACCTGTTGAAACAAAGTATTCCCCCACCGGGATACTGGACATACTGAGGTATTGGTTAGTTGCCTTAAAGTATTCTACCCACTTGTGGGGTTCTCCCGTTTCTACAATGCCTTTAACGATGGGCAGGAATTGCTCCGTTGTTCCCTTGCCAAATATTTCGTCCGTGGTTTTTCCTATGACCTCCTCTTTTTTCTTACCCCAGGTGCGGAGGGCTGCCGGATTGGCATCAGCTAATTCCCATGTTTTGATACGGCCGTCCTGTTCCCGGATAAGCTTCCAGAGGTGCACTTCCTCGGCAAGGTGATGGAACAATGCCAGGTACTGACCCTCTAGTTGCCTCATTCTTAACTCAGCTTCTGCTAAACGCTCTTCAGAGGTTTTTAATTTTTCTTCAAGGGCTTCAAGCTGACTATTAGAGTCATTTGTTTTCATCTGGGTTAATCTTTAAGATGGTGTATAACATCTTTTTACAAAGGCTATGCGAAAAAACGAGCACATGCCCAGCTTTCGAAGCAATACCCTTTATCCCTCTTTTTAGCCCAATAAAAAAGCAATGGCTAAAGCAAAAGGGAGTATACTTTTGAGGCAAACAGGGTCATGGGGGGCATTAAGAGCGTGTTGGGATTTTGGTCTTCTAGTCGAAAACTAGACCGATTACTAAAGTCCCAACACGCTCTTAATCCTGAAGTGATTAGTATTGGTGTATAGGGGTGTTCATAATGAATGTAGGAGGTGCAATATACTTCATTCTGGCGTTGACGGCAAGCATTCGCGGAAGTAAAGCTATGCTATAGTCTGGCAATCTAAGATTTCGCTTCTACTGCGTGGTATGAATCCTGCCTTGCTCTTTTTAGCTTCGCTGATCGTCGCTTTGCTTCTCTGGGTTCTGCCTTGCTGCGTTAATCCCGGTTAACCGGGACGCCGACTTCACCGTGGGGCCCTATCCCCCGCTTCGTGTAGGCTATGCCTACGTTTTCCGCCTTGCCAGCCAAAGAAATAGTGGCGTCATGATTTTCACAAAACTTAGAGCGTGTTGGGAGTGCTTTTGTCAAACCTTTTTTCATAGTTGCGTGGGCTTTTGGACACCAAAGATGATATTTTACCCATGGAGAAAGGAGCTCCGGAATTGCCGAAACCCCTTTCTCCAAACATCTGCAAGGAATGTTCCTTAATACGTGGCGCTGAACTCCCCGTCCGTTAGGCTGGCAGCACCTGTGCCGCTAAAGGCAGTGGCCTCAAAGCTGAACGTTCCCTTGACGATCTTGGCCGTGGTGTTGTGCTCCGTGATGGTCAACGTACCGCTATCCGCGCCCAAGAAGGTATTAGCGTCCGGATTGTACTGGGCGGTGTAGTCGCCAAAAACAGCCAGACTGTAGGTGCCTGGCGTCACATCAGACGGCATGACGAGGCCCACGGATTTTTCTCCCTGACTATCGGTGGCCGTTACGTTGAGTGTATTGAGCCCTGCGATGGAAACCAAGATTCCGGTCACGCTGTTCGCTTGCCAGGTTTGACCATCGATGTCGACCGTCAGGGCGTTGTCGCCATCAGTAGGGGGCACTTCATCGGTGTAGGGCACCTTGGTGAATTGACCGTTGGTGATGACTACACTATCCGGGATATTGACCGAAAACGACCGATAACAAGTCGCGTTAAAGGTTCCACTGACCCACATGTCATCGGTGTTGATCTCTGTAACGGTTACTTGGCCCGTAATCTCCACCTCGTTGTTGAACACATTGCCGTTAGAAGTGAAAGAATTGGAATTGGCACTTTCGTTATAAGCGATCGCCGATAGGGTCTCCTCGGATAGTTCAAAAGCGTTTTCTTCCAGTTGTGGCATGTCTAATGAAATCACCACATCTTGCCCATCGGGCGTCCTCCCGGCAACGCCCAATCGGCCCTGAAGATAAGTAGCAGCCACTTCTTCTGCCTCCCAAGACTGACCGTCGATCTCGGCACTCATGGTGCCGTCTTGAGAAGGTCCGTCATCGTCATTGTTGCAGTTGGTGAAGGTGAGCACCAAGAGTGCGCTTACCAAAAAACAAAATAGGTTTTTCATGATTACAATGTTTTTTGTCTATTGAAAATTTGTTGGAAGGATGCTCAAAAGGCATCTGTATAGTCGGAATTTCCTAAGAGCATGTTTGGAGCAAACGATAGTTGATAATCAAAGAGTTGTGCCCGCCTGCTGTGCCAGCATGGTCTGCAGGGTTATGGCTAAATGGAAAAATGCACGTTTGACGGAGCCTGCGCCGCAGAATGCGGGGTCAAATAAGTATTTTTCCATGACGTCCCGCATCCTTGCGGGATTCACAACACTTTGGTTATCAGCAGAAATGCTCCTCCAAAAATGCTCTAAATCTTTCATACATTTATAGATGTACGTTAGCACCATATTTTAGTCAATGTAATACAGTAGAATCGTTTGGTCCAAGCCGAAGGCATTGGAAGTACGTAGCTGGTCTTCCTGTTTCAAGGAATACTGCGACATCTTTCAAATTTGACTCCGCGATCATAGTTCTTGGTCAATTCGGATAGCACTTCGATCAGCAGGCAAGGATTTGGAGAGCCATTTTGCTTGTTTCTTGAAGTTTTCATAGTCTTAGAGCGTTTTGGGATTCTAGTCGAAAACTAGCAATTTTTTGATTAGACGAGGCACGGAAACCGGATTGCCTTTTCGTCCGACCTTATGAAAGTTTCGTAAATATAGTCGTTTTTTTTATTATTCGCAGGATTGGCATTGGGAAGCCATGGGATTTAACAGGGTGATCTTACCCTCTTGAAAGGGCAAAAGATTATCGGTTGGGCCTTCACAAAAAGGTATAAGGCATAATCCCAAACCAATTTCCTATTGGCATAGTTAGGTAAACAAAAGTAGTTTTATGGCTTGGTTGAAACACACATATGCGGCACAGCTCCCTGCCAGCTTGTACTCAGAACAGGTACCCGAACCAGTCGGAAATCCTGCTATGGTGCTGTACAATGAGGCTTTAGCAGAGGACATGGGCGTAGCCGGGCATTTTGAAGACGAGCAGAAGGCCCTGGGTTATCTTTCAGGAAATGAAACCGTGCCCGGCAGCCAGCCCATCGCTCAGGCTTACGCCGGGCATCAGTTTGGCCATTTCACCCGCCTTGGTGATGGCCGCGCTATACTGCTGGGAGAGGTGAAAACCAATCGGGGATTGTATGACCTGCAGCTCAAGGGCTCCGGGCAAACCCCCTACTCCAGAAGAGGAGACGGCCGGGCGACATTCTACTCTATGTTGAGGGAATACCTGATCAGTGAAGCCATACATGCGCTCCATATCCCAACGACCAGGAGTTTGGCGGTGGTCAAAACAACCGACCCGGTCTACCGGGAACAGCTTCATGAAGGTGGCATCTTAACCAGAGTAGCCGCAAGCCATATCCGTGTAGGAACGTTTGAGTATGCGCGCTTCCTCGGAGAAGCAGGGGATCTGGAGACTTTGCTGGAGTATACCATCGAACGGCATTACCCGGCACTAATGGACCGCCCAAATCCTGCGCTGGCATTGCTGGAGATAGTGATGCAAAAGCAAAAAGAATTGATCGTCAATTGGTTGCGCGTTGGCTTTATCCATGGAGTCATGAATACAGACAACGTGGCTATTTCCGGTGAGACCATTGATTACGGCCCCTGTGCGTTTATGAATGCTTACCACCCCCGAACGGTGTTTAGCTCTATCGATACCCAGGGCAGATACGCCTTTGCTAACCAGCCCAATATAGCGTATTGGAACCTGAGCGTCTTTGCCAATGCACTCCTTCCTTTGATTGATGAAGACGAAGCAGCAGCCAGTGCTAAAGCAGAGGAGGTGCTGGATCAGTTCCCAGAGGGCTTTACCAAAGCTTACTTTGAAATGATGGGCAATAAGCTGGGCATTGTAAATCAGGTAGAGGAAGATCGTGATTTGGTAAATTCCGGCCTGAAACTGCTTGCGGAATGGAGGGTAGACTACACCAACTTCTTTACTGAACTGAGGCGTGGGGGTGATTTGATCAATAAGCTGAGGGAGGAAGTGGCTTTTGAAAACTGGTATTCAAAATGGGAAAAGGCGCGATTGAGAGGTACATCCCTGGCTGAAAGCGAAGCGCTGATGGCGCAAACCAACCCGGTGGCTATTCCACGGAATCATTTGGTAGAAGCGGTCTTACAGTCTGCCGTTTCGGGAGATATGCAGCCTTTCCATAAGTTACTGGAAGAACTGGCTTCACCCTATGATGATGCCTTGCCTCAACAAACCGTGCCAGCTGGTTTTGATGCCGGTTATCAGACCTTTTGTGGCACTTAGAACAGGCTTAGTACGAAATCAATTTCGCCTTCCGGATGGAGTCTTTCTGAGCCGGTGTCCAATTGTAGTTGCCTTCATAGATCCCATCCGTTTCCCAGTCGCCGTACATAGGGTTGGGCAAGACGATGAACTCCGTACCGAACTTGTCTTTCAGGGTTTCAACGATTTCATTCCTTTCGTTGGTGGACTTGTCCTCAAATACCTCGGCGAAATCGGAAAGGTTATCACCAAGCAGCATAATCACCTTGTTTTCCTTTGAAACGATCTGCCTTCTCTCCTCCTTTCCACTTGTTTTTTCTCTCAGCAGGAAGTGCTGTTCGTCAATGAACGGGAAGCCCAGCTTTTTAAGGTTCGCTTTTGTCTCTTTGTCCTGAACAACATACCGGTTTGAAATATAAAACACCTGAACGCCCCTTGATTCCGCGTACTTCAGAAACTCCAAAGCGCCTGGCACCGCTGTCGCCTCCTCCAAAAGCCCCCACGCTATCCAGCCTTCTTTTGAGTATTCTTCATCCGTTGCTATCATTTTGGCATTGTAGGGGCTATTGTTGATAAGCGTCTCGTCAATATCTGTAATGACAGCCAATGGCTTGCCTTCGCCGTTGCTTTGTAGCAGTATTTCATCAAGCTGGAATCTGGCCAGGTTAAAGGCTTGATGGCAGAGTGCCTTGTATTCTCCCGAATGCTGTTGCCATAAAACGGACTGGACGGAGTGTTCCCTTATGGGGATGTTAGCTTCAGAACGGTAGGGATCAGCATTCGTCTTGAGGGCCTGGCACCCGCTAAATAGGAATAACAAAAGCATCAGGTAATAATATTTCGACTGCATATTCCGTCAATTTTAATTAGAGTTAAAAATAATAATCCATTCCAACTGTAGCGCCTGGGCTGTGGTCTTTTCCCATTTTGAATACCAAACGTGACTTTTTCTATGGAATCACAGAAGGGAGCCACAGTCACTATCCTGAAATAAGATATCCCCAGCCTTTAAGAGCTTGTTGGGATTTCACCCTTTGGGCTGCTCTTGCCAAATTTCGTCCTGCTCTTCGTTGCTCTTCAGTCACTTAGCTAAGGCTATGCTCCCTCATCACGCCTCGATCAGAACAAAATTTGGCTACGTTCGTTCCAAA
>NZ_JAVJSK010000102.1:0-100664 GCF_040219495.1 Phaeodactylibacter sp.
CCGGCAGGCACAGATGTGTCCTTCCCCTTCACTGGAACACTGGATTTTGATGCCGACCACGACGCCTGCCCCGGCGACGTATTCGAGTACGGCACTCAAGCGAATACAGCAGGCATAAATACCATAAGCTGGGCTTTGTCCGGCGGCGGCAATATCCTGGACGGCCAGGACGACCGCAACATTCAGATAGAGTGGACGACACCGGGCACACATACCCTGTCGTTCCTGGTAACGAATAATGCGACTGGCTGCACCGCTGCGAACTCCCTTGAGGTGACAGTACAGGATGCGCCAGCTATCACGATTGGCTCATTCGCCGGCAATCCGTTTGACGAAGTGTGCGAAGGTGATCAGGCGATCTTTTTGTCATCAATCTCTTCTTCCGGTCCGCCACCGGTAGCCAATTACAGCTGGAGCTTTTCCGGCAGCCCCGCTGTAGAACCGGGTGCAGGCACAGGAGGTACCGGGCAATTGGCCTCAGATAATACACCACGGCGAATCGGTGCGACCTGGGCTGATGCAGGCTCAGAGATGGTGGATTTAATGGTAACTTATGACAATGGTTGTTCAGTAGATGCCCCAACCCATACAGTAACCGTCAATCCATTGCCAACAGTTGAAATTCAACAGTTTGCAGGTAACCCGTTTGCGGAGGTATGCTCAGGTGAGACCGGTGTCTACCTGGCTAACCTAAGTAATCCGTCCCCCGGAGGAAACGTAAACAGCTACAGTTGGAGCGTTAGCCCTGCTGCACCGATCACCCTTGCAGGGCAGTCAGGTGATGTAAGTGGCCGCCGCCGCGCTGAGATCGCATTCCCACCAAATATGGGGACGGCTCCGGTGATGTATACGGTGGAGTTGACGATAGAAGATGCAAATGGCTGCGTGAATACCGCTACACAGGTAGTAGAGGTTCGCCCCGAACTGAAGATGTCTTTCGACTTTAAAAACCCTCCTGGCTTTGCCAATAATGAAATTTGCAATGGAGGCACTGTTGAAATCGATCTTGATGTGCTGCCCGGTCAGGAAGCCTTTTACAGTGAAGGAAGCGACTATGAAATCCGTAATGTGATTGTACGCCACCGTACAGGCAGCGGCAGTACCTTTATTGCCGGTTACGGCCCTGTAAGCGGCGGCACGCTGAACAATGGAGATGTGATTTCGGGAGTAACCGAAACGCTGTCGCACAATGAAGCTGAGCCGGTTTTCATTCAGTACAACTTTGTACTGGAAGACCTGGTATGTGGCACGCAGGACTTCCGTTCTGTAGTAGTTGAGGTTCGCCCTCAACTGAAACTGGCGTTTGACTTTTCTGCTCCTCCCGGTTTTGCCAACAACGCGTTGTGCAATGGCAGCACCGTTGATATTGGTGTAGATGCTCTGCCTGCTCAGGCTGCGCTTTACGGATTGGGCAGTGATTATCAGGTAGAAGTAGTGGTGGTGCGCCACCGGGTAGGTAGCGTCGGCGGCTTTACCAATGGTTATGGTCCAGTTATGGGTGGTACATTGAGCAACAATGATATAATCACCCAAATCAATGAGTCCCTGTCGCATGACGAAACGGCTTCCGTATTCGTACAGTACAACCTGGTATTGAAAGACCTGAAGTGCGGCAGTAATGACTTCCGGTCCGTGGTAGTGGAGATCAAGCCACAGCCAAAAATCGGTTTTGTCTTCAATAACCCACCTAGTGCTTTCTGCCCGAATTCGAACGAAATTTGCAACGGAGACGAGGTGAACTTTGACCTGGTGTCCGAAGCAGAAGGCCTTGTGGAAGGTACAGACTTTGAGTTCCGCCTGCTCGGTGCGGCTTATAAGATAGGCGGTAACTGCCAGGGCGGTGGCTATACGGATGGCTACGGCCCGGTAAGTGGCGGTATCCCCGGCGGTACTACGCTGTCTGATTATGTAGCAACGCTCAGTCATGGAGAAACCGACATCGTTTGGGTCCGCCTGAGCTTCGTAGCAGAGGACCTTTCCGGCTGTGGTAATGATGATTTCCGCAGTGTTTGGGTCGGCGTACGGCCTTCACCAGCGGGTACGATCAGCAATTCCGGTCCGGTGTGTGCCAATGCGGATGCATTCCTGACTTTTGAAGGAACAATTGGCCAGCCGCCTTACGAGGTTGTCATTGCAGAACTCAATGGGGGCAATTACACCTCTGCCGGAGCTGGCAACGGCAATCCGTTCTGGACCCTGCAGGGATTGGAGCCGGGTTCTTACACCTATACCCTGACTGCTATCCGGGATGCCAATGGTTGTGAAACCACAGGTTTGAGCCAGCAAACTACTGTAGTAGTGCTGCCTGAGCCTGAGATTTCCTGCCCTGAGAACATTACGGTGCAAACCAGCAACAACGGTACCGGCGATTGCACAGCTTCAGCCAGCTGGACTAACCCAACCGAAAGTGCCAGCGCCTGCGCTCCGGTCACATTGACCATTAGTATCGATAATGGTACACCGCAAACAGTTGTACAGGGTGAAACTTTCACGACTACCCTGAGCGGTGGTGACCATACCGTGACTTATGTGGTTACAGATGGCAACAGTAATCAGGACGATTGCAGCTTCACCGTAACGGTTGAAGATGACGAGCGCCCATCCAGCATCGCACTGCCAGATGTAGCTCTGACAACAGAGGAGGATGGTGCTGCATGCCCCGGTGCTGCCAATACCAGCCTGGTCGTTGATCAGGCCAACCCGATTGCCACTGCAGCGGACAGCTGGAGCTACTTTGTGCACGGCGTGGAAATCGATGGTTTCAATGACCTCACCGACAATTGCAGTGATCCTTCTGAGATTGCAATTTTTGTTTGGGAAATCAACGAAATTTCTACCGATGCGTGCGAGAGCAGTTTCAAAGTTTTCTTCCGCTATTTTGATGAGGCAGGCAACTTCCGTCAGCGCGGTAAAACCTTTACAGTTGTTGATGATACCCGCCCGAGCAGTATCGCTTTGCCGGATATGACCTTCACTACAGAGGATGGCGCAACCTGCCCCGGATCAGCAGATACAGATTTGGTGGTTGATCAAAGCAGCCCAATCGCTACTGCAGCCGATAACTGGAGCTTTACGGTACATGGCAAAACGGTGCAGGGCTTCAATAACATCACCGACAATTGCAGTGACCCTTCTGAGATTGAAATTTTCGTTTGGGAAATCAATGAGATCACCACGGGCGACTGCGAGAGCAGCTTCAAGGTGTTCTTCCGTTACTTCGATGCCTGCGGTAACTTCCGTCAGCGCGGACAGACCTTTACCATTCAGGACAATACCAAGCCAGACTTCAACAAAGGCGGGTTCTCCGAGGAATTCACGCTGGCAACAGAAGATGGCGCGGACTGCCCCGCCAACGCATCAGTAGATGGCCTGGAGACAGGCGACGTGCTGACGCCTGGTGCAGCGGTGCCCTTCACTGTAGCTGGTGTGTCCTTCACTACGCCAACGGACATGGTGAGCGACAACTGCGTAGCGCAGAGCGACCTGCTGCTGACCGTAGATGTGGTGAACGAGGACGTGATGAGCGAAGGCGACGACTGCAGCAAGCAACTGCGCGTACGCTACAAGCTGGAAGACGGCTGTGGCAATCAGCGGTTCTTCACACAGGAGTTCACAGTGACGGACAATACCAAGCCGGACTTCAACAAAGGCGGGTTCTCCGAGGAATTCACGCTGGCAACAGAAGATGGCGCGGACTGCCCCGCCAACGCATCAGTAGATGGCCTGGAGACAGGCGACGTGCTGACGCCTGGTGTAGCGGTGCCCTTCACTGTAGCTGGTGTGTCCTTCACTACGCCAACGGACATGGTGAGCGACAACTGCGTAGCGCAGAGCGACCTGCTGCTGACCGTAGATGTGGTGAACGAGGACGTGATGAGCGAAGGTGATGACTGCAGCAAGCAACTGCGCGTACGCTACAAGCTGGAAGACGGCTGTGGCAATCAGCGGTTCTTTACGCAGGAGTTCTCGGTAACCGACAATACCAAGCCGGACTTCACCGTACCTGCTGATATTACGATCTTTACAGATGCAGATTGCGAATTTGATGCATCTGTAGCCGAAACTGGTGACGCAACGGATATAACCGACAACTGCGCATCCGGACTGGAGGCAACTTTCAGTGATGAAGTAGCAGCAGGCAATTGCGAAGGTGAGCAGATCATCACTCGTACCTGGTCTGTGGATGATGGATGTGGTAATGTAACCACCAAGGTGCAAACCATCACGGTGGAAGACAATACCGATCCCGAATTTACCGTACCAGCCAACACCACGATCTTCACGGATGCTAACTGCGGATTTAATGCCGATCCTTCGGAAACAGGTGATGTGGAAGACGAGTCCGACAATTGCACCACCGATCTTGAAGCCACTTACACCGATGAAGCAGAGGCAGGCGATTGTGCAGGTAAGCAGGTCATTACCCGTACCTGGAGCCTGACAGATGACTGTGGCAATACTACCACTCAAGTGCAAATCATCACGGTGGAGGATAACACCGATCCGACCTTTACTGTACCGGACAATACCACCATCTTTACCGACGCTGATTGTGAATACGATGCCGATCCTTCCATCACCGGTACGGTAGACGATGAGTCTGATAACTGCTCTGCAGATTTGACGGCCAAGTACGCGGATGTGATTGCAGCAGGCAGCTGCCCCGGCGAAGTAATCATTACCCGTACGTGGACGCTTACTGATGAGTGTGGCAATACCACAGAAAAGGAGCAGACCATCACGGTAGAAGACAATACGCCACCAACACCTGTTTGCCTGAACGGTGTGCTGATTCCACTCGACCCGGATGGTGAACGCACGCTTCTGGCAGAAGACGTGTTGGATTTCAGTGCTTCATTTGACAACTGCAGCGCGGTATCCGTTACGGCTATCAGCCCGGCAGTGGTAGATTGTGATGATGTGGGTGGATTAACTTCTGTCCTGGTCACGGCATCCGATGAGTGTGGCAATGAAGCAACCTGTACAGCAACGATTGAAGTTTCTGATGAAACCGCTCTGCCTGCCCCATGGGAAGGTGTAGACATCGGAGATGCTGGCACGGGTAACTTCTACAGCTACAACCCATGCGTACCTCCACTGGGCGAGTTTACCATCGAAGGTGGTGCAGGCAACACTCCACCATCGGGTGAAGATGACCTTGCAACGATCTCACAGACCCTGTGTGGGAATGGCATTGTTGGTATTCAAGTAAAAGTGGAGTCTGTATCTGGCGGGTTTGGCGGTGTTTTCATCCGTGAAAGTAACGCGCCGGGTGCCAAATACGCCGCATTACTTAGGTACAACAACAATAATGCGCTGGTGTGGGAAAGCCGGACAACAACGGGCAGTACGCTGAATTGGGGCATCAATGGTGCAACTTTCCCTTACTGGCTGCGGATCTACCGTCAGGGAGACCTGGTACGGGCAGAATACAGCGTAACAGGTAGCCAATGGGTTCCTTACCGTCAGGTAGAACTGGATATGGGCACTTGTGTTGAAGTAGGTATGGTTGCTTATAACGATCATCCTAATGCAGGAGGCCTGGTTGAAGCTGTGTTCAGTAATGTAATAGTGGCGGGCAACAACTCTGCCAGTACAAGCAGCCTGGTTATAGATCAGGGTACAAATGGGATGACGCAAGGCCTGGAAAATGAAACGGCCTTGGGAGGCAGCCATTTGGACCTGAGTGTTTACCCGAACCCTGCTTCTGATCAAGTGACCCTTGAGTTTGGTGCAGAAGTACCGGAGCTGTCTACCATCACTCTGCGCAATCAATTGGGGCAGGTGATGAAGCAAGAGCAGCTTCGTACTCCTGATACCCAAATGGATTGGGATATAACCACTTTGACACCGGGGGCTTACTTCTTTGAAGTACGTACGGCTTCAGGTGCTCCGCAGGTGGTTAAATTCCTGAAGATGAAATAGGTTAATTAAGCCTGAAATTTATCATTAACAGGTTACAGCGCTTGGTGCGACTTAGGTTTCGCGCCAGGCGCTTTTTTATGCCAATAAGTGCGTTTGCCTTTATTAGTTTCCGGGATCTGCACTATTATTGACATCTCCCGATTTTATGCCTACAAAGTCGAAATCAGGAATATTCCCGGTGATGTTATTGATCATGAAAATGTCCGGTAAGGGCGTAACCGTGGGAGCGTTGGAGCCATTTAGCGGCCAGGCTGCCGGCACAAATCGCCAGATATCTACCGAATTAAACTCAATATCAATACCCAGTATAGCTTTACGGATGGCTATTTGATCCAGTACTGAAATCGACTGAGAGTTGTTCACATCAGCAGCGATCTCTTTGTAGGGGCTGTCCAGGCTAAGTAAGCCGAGGTTATGCTGCCCGATACGGATAAGGTCGAGGTTGGAAATCCCTTCCTGAATGTCATCTTCCTTGGACGCGCGCAGCCCAACGACACTTCCGGTTGGTACGTCAAAAAAAGTGTACAGCCCATCCGCGCCGGTGGTGACGGTGTCGTTGACCAGTCCTGATAAATATACGGTAGCATTAGCAACCGGAGCCCCTACCTCATTGGCAAGGATTCCGCCTATACTTACCGTAGCGGGTGGCGCGGTATCAAGCCCCCCCAGGGTATCCGCTCCGGTATCTGCAGGGTCCAGCCAGTCCATCAGGCGGGTAGCTGATGTAGTACCTTCGTCCCAGGAAAGGGTCAGGCGGCCGTAGTAGGCATTCGTGTTGTCACACCCATTAAACCCACCGTGCAGCTGCCCTCTGATTTTGCCGGTGCTATCAAACAAAGCGCTGCCAGAGGATCCCTGCTCAAAGGTGCCAAGGCTAAAGTCCACATCAAAGTGGTGGTTAGGAGGCGTGGCGCCTGCCTGCCAGTTGATGCTGCTCGGATGAACCTGCGCCTGATCAAACGCTGACAGTTTTTTAATATCCCCGCTGGGGTGGTGGAACATCACCCCGGATGGCGGAGCAGTAGGTCGGCGGTCCCAACCCGCAAAATAGGCTTCGAAATTGGGCGGCAGGTTATTAACCAGCTCAAACAAAACAAAATCACTTTCTCTTCGGCTGGCCCGGCGCTGGCATCCCATGAGAGATTGGAAAGCTGGCTCGGTGGATGGATTGCCACAGTTTTCGCTTTCGTAGTTGAAATCGAACCGCCACATGCCGTACAAAGGCGTGTAGCCCTCGTCACAGTGGAAAGCACTCAGGACAAAGGGCGTTTCATCTTCGGCAGTATTGTTGATCAGGGTGCCACTACAGTATCCGGTCCCTTCCTCCAGCACCATCACAATACGGCATACACTGCGTTGGATATCACGGAAATCTGCACCCTCATCACAGTTGGCGTTGGGGTGGCAGTCCAGGCTGCTTCCAAAGCCAAAATTCAGGACACTACGGTTGGGACTTTGCCGGTACCCATAATCTACGCGGCGGATATGGATACGGCCTTGCTGCCGGGCGTGGGCGGGCTCCCGGTAAACCAGTTGTGCCGTTGCTCCTTTAGTAAAGCCCGAAAAAAAATGCCCGGTAGGCTGGTTATCCTGAAAGGTATAAGTGGCTTTGCGGTCTTCTTCCGGGCTGAACATTTCGAGTTGACTGCCCGGAGGTAGGTAGAATTGGTCGTAGATGAAGCCCAGCCCTAGTGCTCCGGGAACGGTAACGGTGCAGGTCCAGGTGGCACTGCCATCGGCGTGAGCCTCCCAGGTACCACTATTGTCCAGACCAATGTCGGCAACAACAGGCGCGGCCACCCGGCTGTGCAATCCGTTCTCTTCATCTGCCTTGAGCAGGCGTTCAACGTTAGGTGGGGCTAATTGTACCGCTGTGTTTGGATAGGAGGAATCAGGCGAGGCAATCTGGGCGTGCGCCCATTGGAATAAAGCCAAGCCAATTACGGGGAGTAAAAGCTTAAGTTTCATAGGATTATGTTCTTTGTCATATTCGTTTACAACAACAGGGTGCCTGTTCTTGTAATTTGTAAAAGTACAAAGAACTTACGGTAAGGCAATACGATTAAACGAGTATTCCGGTTCGGGTACCTTAGAGCTTAGAGCTTAGAGCGTGTTGGGACTTTTGTCTTCTATTCGTTCCAAAAGCAAAATCCCAACAAGTTCTTACAAACTATTGGCGTGATCAATGATGGTGCGTACCTGTGCCTCTGCGAACCGGTCTACGATTTCGGGGTTCATAAGCAGTAGAGCGTCCTGGTAGTTGTCAAAAAACAGGTGCTCAATCAGCACTGCCGGCATCATCGTCCGGGTAAGGACGTAGAAGCGTGCTTCTTTATCGTAGTCGCCATCCGACCGGTCTGTGCGCATAGTGATGCGGTCACCGAGCAGGTCCCTGACATGCCCCCAATGGGCATCGGCAATCCGGTCGGAGGCCGTCACGCCCGGCGAAGTATAGATTTCGTACCCTCTGGCCCCCGCACCGGAGGCATTTGCGTGGGTGGACAGGAAGATGCCACGCCGGTAGTTTCTGTAGTACCAGTTCGCCTGGTCCACCCGGTACTGTAGTGGAAAATCTACATACTCATGGTAAACGGGAAGGTACGGTATGCCCAGGATTTGGAGTTTCTGAATGACTCTAGCCACAAGCGCACGGTTCCAGACGCCTTCGTAGAACCAGGAGCCATTGTGGAATTGCCCTTGTTGGTGCTGAAATTGCTTGCCGGGCGCGGTCGTGTACTGTCCAGATGGATTGACGCCCCCGTGGCCTGCATCAAGGAATACGCAAAAGTTGTCATTCATAGTGGTTCCAGTTTGCCGTAATATAAGAACTTGTTGAATATGAATTGCTTGATAGAGATTTATAAGCGTAAATTTTGTATGCCCCTGAATCAGGCGCTCTTGGATCTGACAAAGAACCTTGATCCATGACCTATACAAAACCTACATTCATAAACGCTAATAGAATAAGAAAGCTATAGATTAACGTAATGCTACGGACGTTGTTTTTACGTTAGGGAATCAAAGAGTTGCTATATTTTTCTTTTTTTTGCATTATAATCGTCAAGCTACGGATTGACAATCACCCAAATAAAATTATCGGTGCGCTATGAAAAAACTGATTTTCTTACTTTCCGCTTTTGCAGTATTGGTATCTTTAGGCTGCGAACAGCAAAATCAATTTCTCCCTGAGCCTGTGGAGGACCGCTCGGAAGAAGACGAGATCACCATCGTCAACTATCTGGAGGAAAACAATCTTCTGGCTGATGCCGAACGCCACGAAAGCGGCATCTATTACATCATTGAAGAAGAAGGGGAGGGGAGTGAGTTCCCTACGGCCAATTCTCAGGTATTGGTAAAGTACAAAGGCTATCTGCTTGACGGTACAGTCTTTGATGAAACCGAGGGAGAAGATGCCCGTCAATTCAATTTGACGAATACGCTCACCGGCTGGCGCGTTGGCGTACCACTGGTCAAAAGAGGTGGGAAAATACAGTTGTTTATCCCCTCCAACCTGGCCTACCGAAATACACCACAAGAGGATATACCCGCCTACTCTATACTGATTTTCGAAATAGAGCTGGTCAATTTTCTATAAACCGTATGCTCAGTAGAAATTAATCTTCAAAGGCTTTAAATACGGCAATAGGGCGGTCTGTCGCGAGCACATCTGCACCAGCTTTGTACAATTTGCGGTACACCCGATCGCCTTTTGCTGTTGCGCTTTTGTCCAGGTTGCCTATCGTTCCTATGATTATGGTGATACCGGCATCTTTCAGGCTTTTGTAAAACTGCGGCGACCGCTCAGTGAGCCCGGTAAAAGCCATGAGGTTACTGCGCGTAAACGGCCCATCGAGGTAGCGTTGGAGTTCCTCCTGATTGCGTATAGTTACCGACAGCCTTATTCTGGGGTCTGTCAGATAAGCCTTTAATGCATCCTCGTAATTGTAAGTGATGACAGAAGCATAGTTTATCGCACCCATATTCCGGACCGTTTCCACCACCTTTTCAATAGGGACCCCACGTTTCACATCAAGGGTGAGTTGATTATCATTTGCTGCCCAGCTTAGTACTTCTTGCAGGCTAGGCGGGTGATAGCGCGTAATAATCCCATAATCATCTTGGAGGTATAGTGCGCTGATAGCTGCCCAGTTTGTTTCCCAGACCAGCCCGCTGCCCGTTGTTGTCCGGTCCAGGGATTGATCGTGCATAAGAAAAAGGATACTATCTGAGGACATATTCACGTCGCACTCAATAATGACCGGTGCCTGCCTGGAGACAAACTCAAAGGTTTCCAGGGCATTTTCCGGGTAGCCGGCAATGAACCTTCCGCCCCGGTGCGCGCTGATAAGCGGTCGGGTAGCCTCTTTGCAGATAACGGAATCACGTTTGGAGGGGGCTTTTTGAAGCGCGGTAACTTCAGGTGAATCGGGAGTGGGAGCAGCTATTGTCTGATTCCACATTAAGGGCATAAGCAAGAGCATACATGCCCACAAGGATGTTTTTTGCATGAGTTTGGGTTAGTTTTTTGTGCATTTGTTAAGAGTAAGAACGGGTTTGTTATGGTTTTTGTTTCTTATGGTTGAACAAAAAATAAAAAACCAGCAGCTAAAAGCTGCTGGTTCAGTATAAAATCATCTAAGCTATTTTGAGGTATCTGTAAGGACAGGCCTCAAATTATTAGTTAAACTAGTTGAAGATGTAGCGCAGGCCAAGACGCATACGCCAGCGTGAGCTGAAGTTGTTGATATTCAGCGCATCTGTATTCAGGCCTTCTTCGGTGTAAGAGAAAGTAGGTGTAGTTCCATCTTCTGCGTACCCTTCGAAAGTGTAGAGTTCATAGTAGTTGAAGCTGCCTGGCACGTTGTAACGTACACCCCAGCTTGGGTTGATCAGGTTAGCCAGGTTGAACACATCCCAGCTCAACTGCATCTTGTGGTTCTTACCACCTACGTTCACGCCAAAATCCTGACGAACAGAAAGATCGAGGAAGCTGATGAAAGGCAGGAAGTTAGAGTTCTTCTCTGCGTAGCCTCCGCGGTTTTCGCTCAGGTAAGGATCATCTTCAATGAAAGCATTCAGGCGGTTCCACTGTTCCTGTGGAGAAATGCCATCTGCTTCTACCAGGGTGATTTCGTTCTGGCTAGCAGGAATGTAGATCAGGCTACGGTTACGGCTGGTACTACCGGTCTCCTGGTTGATATTACGGGCATCTCGTCCGCCAATGACATAAGAGTAGGGGCTGCCTCTGAGTCCCTCATAGAGCAGGGTGATAGAAGTAGAGGCATTCTTTGCCTTGTTCCAGTCGAAGGTATAGTTCAGCGTACCCAGGACACGGTGGCCAAGTGCGAAGTCAGAACGACCAAGGACAGGGTTGTTTCGACCATCAAAGCCGACTTGTCCACGCCACTGTGAAGAGTTCTGAGATGAAGTACCTTCGTTGATAGCTTCTGCATCACCGTAAGTATAGGACACATTAGCGGTTAGACCAAAGTCAAAAGCTTTTGCCAAAGAGGCAGTAAGGGTGTAAGTATATCCCTCATTGGTATTAGATGCTACATAGATAGCGCTATAGCGTGGATCAACATCGTCCCGTACGAAAACTGGACGGTCATCATTACCTGTGTTGGTCCAGTTAAAGTCGACGGTTGGATCATTGTTGACATTCGTGTACAAGACGTTGTTGAGAGTCTTTGTATAAACACCCTCAAAAGATGCAAAAATACCACCTGGAAGTTCTGTATCTAATGCCAGGTTACCACGCAGTACCTGTGGGTAACGGAAGTCTTCTGTAAAGAGGTCTACCTGACCAGAAGGTATGCTAAAGTTCTCGTTGGTGTATTGACGCTGGATTTCAGGGATGAAGTCAATCGAACCTTCAATATCACCTTCGTCTACACTGCCCTGTGTCACACCGTTGTTATTGAACATCGCTCCTGGCCACACGAAGGGAATACGGCTGGTGAAGATACCAAGACCACCACGCAGAACGGAGCTTCGATTGCCAGTCAGGTCATAATCGAAGCCTAAACGCGGAGATATCATCAATTGACCTTCTGGAGCTTGTCCTCCCGTTATGTTTCCTGCCACGTCGTAAGTAGTAGCTAAGTCAGGAAGCGTTTCCGTATTAAAGCTTGGGTGAATATTTGGATCAGAGGTAATTATAGGCAGATCAAAACGGACACCACCGGTCAGGGTAAACTGAGGCGTGACTGCCCACTCATCCTGAACATAGAGACCCAACTGAATCGCGTTGAACTCTGAAGCAGCGGTAGAACCGTCACCAGTGATATCGTCTACCAGCGAGTAGGAACGGAAGTACTCTGCTGCACCTGAATTATTGACAAATGCGTCGATATCATCATACTCGTACACCCCGTAATTCTGAGGAATAAACAGGTTGTAAATGCTGTAGAATTCATTGTGGGTACCAATAGTAATGGTGTGATTGTTGTTGTAAATCTTGAAATTGTTAGTGATCGTGAAAATGTCCTGATCCAGTGCGTTTGCAGTAGAAAACTGCTCAGAACCAAATTCCAGAACGCCTTCTCCGTCACCGATAATTACGTATGGAAAATCACCTCCGATTGGGTCGCGGTCATCGCGTACAGCAGTGTAGCCAATAATCAGATTGTTACTGAATTTGCTTCCAAAGTTGGAGTTCAGTTCCAATGCCGAAGAGTTGGTGGTACTTGGGAAGAATACGCCATTATTTGAGAACTCGATAGAGCGCGCACCACCTGTATTGCGGTTGAGGTCTTCAGCTCTAACGTAGTTGTGGCGCAGCGTAAGGCGGTGGTTGCTGTTGAGGTTGAAGTCTAGCTTACCGAAAAGCTTCAAACCATCAAGGTTGTCTGTAACGTCTCCGAACGTGCCGGGGTCATAGCCATAGTTATCACGTACAAAGTTACGTAGATTGGTCAGATCACCCTGAGTAGCATCACCATCGTACTGCCCGAAATCAAAAGGCTGAGGCGTTTCGTCAGCACGAATTTCCGCGTTGGCAAAGAAGAAGATTTTGTCTTTTACGATTGGACCTCCTAAAGATGCGCCATAGGTAGTTTGAGTAAACTCATCAACACCTTCACGCTCGCTTCCGGTACGATCAGTAAGGCTTTGGTTGGTCTTGCCTACCATGCTTTCGTTCTGGAGGAAGTAATAAGCTGTACCTTCAAAGTTGTTGGTACCTGACTTGGTTACCGCATTCACGCCACCACCTGCGAAACCACCGTAGGTTACATCGTATGGAGAAAGTACCACCTGCAGCTGATCGATGATATCGATAGAGAAAGGAGCGATACCCGTCTGACCACCGTTGGTGCCTTGTGAGGAAAGACCGAATACGTCGTTGTTAACGGCACCGTCTACATAAATGGCATTATAACGGTTGTTGGTACCTGCAAAAGAAGTACCGCCACCAAAGCCACTAGCCTGTGGCGTAAGGCGTACATAGTCACTCAGATCACGGTTAAGTGTAGGTACATTTTCAATCGCTTCAGAAGTGATTTGTGTACTTGCACCTGAGTTGGCGCCTGCAGTACCCTGACGAGCGATCACCTGGATAGTTTCCAGCTCAATGCCGCCCTCTTCAAGATTATAATCCCGGCGGAAAGCTTCACCAAGACGGAGGTTGATCCCTTCAGCGGAAAGCTCAGCGTAACCTGTGTAAGTTACGGTCACTTTGTAAGGGCCGCCAACCCGCATGTTGGGGATGCGGTAGTTACCTTCAAGGTCTGTGGCAGTACCGTATACCGTACCAGATGGTTGGTGTACTGCAAGAAAATTCGCTCCAATGAGAGGCTCACCTGTAGTGTCCAGGATTTTGCCCCGCATAGAAGAAGTCGTCACACCCTGTGCCATAGCAGCAGTGCTGAAGACCAGCACCAGCGCCAAAGCGCCAAGGGCTCGCATAAGGTTTGTAAAGCTCATAAAACTAGCGTTTTTGATGATTGATAAGGAGTTATTTCCTAAAATCGCCGCTAATTTAAGCACCTTATGTTAAGGGTATGTTAACTTTTGTCAGGCAAGCGTCGCAAATTCCGGTTCAGGTACTTGTGATTTAGAATATCTTTTCAATATTACCTGCCTTAGCGTAGTATTTCTTGAATTCTCTCTGCGTCCATACAATTTTATACGGTTGGTTTTCGAACAGACTTAACGCAAAGTTTTTTATAAGCATTCAGCCATTTGCTTCCATTTCCCCTATTTTTGTGCTGCACTCAGTCCAAAACTAAAATTCCGTTTTATGAAAAGAATGATGACACTTTCCCTGCTGCTCACGGCGCTGTCGTGGTGCGTACAGGCTCAACAGAACTTTGCCGTCGATGTGCAAAGCAATTTCTACAGCCCCGAAAACCTGACCATTAGTGTGGGGGATACCGTTACCTGGACCAACCTCAACGGCTTCCATAATGTAAACGGTGACCAATCGGTCTATCCGGATAATCCGGAAAGCTTCAGTAATGGTGGCGCAAGCATCAGCGCCTGGACTTATCAATATGTCTTTACCATCCCCGGGACTTACACCTATCAGTGTGATCCGCATGCGGGGCTGGGCATGGTAGGCACTGTCACGGTGGAAAACGCACCTGCTGGTAACGCTGCGCTTATTCTGACTGCTGTCTACGACGGCCCGCTGCCCGGTGGCCTGCCTAAAGGCATTGAGGTCTACGCCACTGCAGATATTGCCGACCTGAGCGTCTACGGTGTAGGTTCTGCCACCAACGGCGGTGGTACGGATGGGGAAGAATACACCTTCCCGGCCGTTAGTGCTTCCGAAGGGCAATACCTGTACCTCACGAGTGGAGACGGCATAGCCTTCCAGGATTTCTTCGGGTTTGCCCCGGATTTCACAGATGAAACTGGTGCTGCCGTAAGTATTAATGGTAACGATGCGATAGAGCTTTTCTTCGAAGGCAACGTCATCGATGTCTTCGGTGAGATCAATGTGGATGGCACCGGTACAGCCTGGGAATACCAGGATGGCTGGGCCTATCGGGTCGATGGTACCGGGCCTGATGGCAGTACTTTTGTGCTCGGCAACTGGTCCTTCAGCGGTCCGAATGCCCTTGATGATGAAGCAACCAATACCGGTGCGGCTGTTCCGGTACCGGTTGGTACCTACAGCCCAAGTGGTACAGCTATGATTTCCGCCAATAATGATGTCGTGACTACCGATTTTGAAACCGGGATCACCATTGATATCCTGGCCAATGACCAAACGCCCAACCCACTGACTTCCGTGGAACTGACGACCGGTGCAAATACCAACGGTACGGCTATGCTCAACGCCGACAATCAGGTGGACTACGCTCCGGATGCCGGTTTCTGTGGCGAGGCGACGTTCGACTATGAAATTTGTGATGCGGATGGCTGTTCTTCGGCAACGGTAACCGTGAATGTGCTTTGCCCCGTGGATTATCCGGAGTACCCAATTGGCACCGTGACCACCACTGATGCGGACGGTGCGGTGGATTCCCTTGGTGTGACCTGCGCCCTGCGCGGCGTGGTGCATGGGGTAAACCTCCGTCCGGAGGGCCTGCAGTTCACCATCATTGATGAGGCTGGAGATGGCATCGGCGTATTTAGTGGCAACCAAAACTTTGGCTATACCGTCACCGAAGGTGATGAAGTGTTGGTGGAAGGGGCTGTTGATCAGTTCAATGGGCTGATACAGGTTGAAGTGGAGAACGTCACTTTCATTTCAGCTGGTAATGCTCTGCAAACCCCTGATATCATCACCGCACTTGGCGAAACAACCGAGTCCCAACTCGTCACCATTGAGAATGTCACCCTGGTTGATCCCGCTGCATGGGGAGACGGCTTCTCTGGCTTCAACGTAGACGTCACCGATGGCACCAACACCATCACCGTGCGTATTGATAACGATGTGGACCTCTTCGATTTGCCCGCTCCAACCGGCACTTTCAATGTGACGGGTATTGGCGGGCAGTTTGACAGCAGTTCACCGTTTGATGAAGGCTACCAGCTGCTGCCCCGCTATATGGCAGATATTGACCCTTATGACTCGGGCAGTGGTGGATCAGACTTCCCGCCCTACAGCATAGGCACGGTGACTACTGTAGATAATGATGGCGTGGCCGATTCCCTGGGCGTTGCCTGTGAATTGCAGGGCATCGTATATGGTGTCAATCTGCGCGGCAGTGGCCTGCAATTCACCCTCATAGATGCAACCGGCGAAGGCATTGGCGTCTTCAGTGCCAGTGAGGACTTTGGCTATACGGTCACTGAGGGCGATGAGTTGGTGGTCCGGGGTATGATTGAGCAGTTTAATGGCTTAACGCAAATTGCATTGGAAGAACTGGAAGTGGTGAGTACTGGTAATAGCGTGCTTGATCCAGATGAGGCATTAGCACTTGATGAAACGACGGAGTCCAGCCTGATTGTCTTGTGGAGCGTAACTTTGGTAGACCCTGCTGCCTGGGATGACTCTGGCGCTTCCTTTAATGTGGAAGTAACCGATGGAACAAATACCTTCACGGTACGGATAGATAATAACACGACTTTGGCGGGAACCACCTCCCCTAGTGATGCATTGTTGTCCATTGCCGGCATCGGAGGTCAGTTTGATTCCGACAGCCCGTTTGATGAGGGTTATCAGATCATCCCCCGCTACCTGGAGGATGTGCAGTTCATCGATAATACGGTAGACCAGGAACTTGGGCAGCAGGTAAAGATCTTCCCGAACCCTGCAAAAGGTACGGTAGTGGTAGAAACCACAGTAGATGTTGAATGGGTTACCCTTTTCAACACGCTGGGGCAGCCCGTGCAGCAACTGCGCAACCTCAATGGTATGCATACGCTCAGCCTCGGCCAACTGCCAGCGGGCCTCTACAACGTTGTGTTCCGCAACGGGCAGCATATCTGGACAGAGCCGCTGATGATTAAATAAAAAGTAGAAACAACCTATACGAGGCGGGCGCTGGCAATAGGCCCGCCTCGTTAACCTTCCAACATGGAAAAACCTTATCAACTGGGGCTTGCCCTCTCGGGCGGCGGAGCACGCGGCATTGCGCACATTGGCGTACTTCAGGCGCTGGAAGACCACGGTATCAAGCCGGAGATACTCTCCGGTACAAGCGCCGGGGCTATTGTGGCTGCCCTCTATGCTTCCGGCAAATCACCCGTTGAAATCCTGACACTAGTCAAAGAGGCCAGCCTGTTCAAGTTCTTCAAAGTGGGGCTGCCCTATGCGGGCCTGACCAAGCATACCTATTTGCAGGAGCGCCTCAAAGAAACAATAGCAGAGGACAGCTTTGAATCCCTGCAGATTCCTTGCTTTATTACGATCTCAAACCTCAACACAGGAGCTTGTGAAATAAGGAGCAGTGGGCCGTTGTTTGATGTGGTAGCGGCGTCTTCTGCCATTCCATTGATCTTTAAGCCTGTGGAAATTGACGGGCAGCATTATGTAGACGGAGGGCTGCTTGAAAATATGCCGGTGGCAGCTATTCGCGAACAGGCCAGTTTTGTGATCGGGGTGAATGTTATGCCAACGCTGATTGCTGAAAATAGCGAAGTGAAAAATGTATTCGGCATCGCCCAGCGTTGCTTCGATTTATCCATTTTAGCCAATACCCAACCCAGTATTGATTTATGCGATCTGCTCATCGAACCCGAGGGCATTCGGAAATATACCATCCTGCACCTCAATAAATACCAGGAAATTCACGATATCGGCTATGCGGCTATGAAGGCTAAAATACCGGAATTGGAAGCGGCCCTGTCTGCGAAAAGTGCTAATTAAGGAAGACCGACTGCTCTTCAACTTCGCGAATGTTTACCTCAATGTCCTCCATGAGCGTAGTGGCCAAAGATAGGCCCACGTAGTCCACCCGGATAGGAAAGGTCTTGTGGGTACGGTCAATCAGCACCGCAACTTCCACTTTCTTCGGCAGTACTGACATAAGTGGTTGGGTAGCGTAGAAGATCGTACGGCCGGTATTGGCCACATCGTCTATGATAATAATCGTCTTCCCTTCGAGCTCCTGTGCCGGCATTTCGAGTTTGACGCCTTCCTTTAGCGGGGCTGCCGGGTTAAGGCGGATGCGGCTAAGCGTGATATGCTGATCAGTGATAGGCAGGAGGGCCTGCATTAGCATTTGGGCGAACTCCATGCCATTATTGTTAATGCCAATCAGGATGAGCTCTGATTCCTCAAAGTTATCTTCCAAAATTTCGATAGCCAGGCGCTTGACTTTCTGTTGAATCTGGCTTTGGTTGAGTATCTTCATCTTTGATCAGCATTTGTCTCAAAATTAGTGAAATACACCACATTCTGCCTGACGGAGGATCACTTTTTAGTAAAGAATCGGAAATATGGCTATATTTCCGCAGGGATACATTATTTTAGCGAAAATTCGCTGAGCAAAGAATTGAGCTTATGGTACAACAAATCGCCTTCATCCTGATAAGTGCAGTCGCTGTTGGCATTGCAATGAAAGCTTTTGGTAAAGTCCGACGGAATATTTTCCTGGGGCAGGACGAGGCCGTCACCGGTGATACCGGGCAACGCTGGCGCAACGTGCTCCTGATAGCCTTTGGCCAAAAGAAGATGTTTAAGCGTTGGATTCCGGCGGTTCTGCATTTTATTATCTATGCGGCTTTTGTGGTTACCCAAATCGAGCTTATTGAGATTTTCATTGATGGCGTTATTGGGGAGCACCGCTTTTTTGCTGACAAGCTTGGGGGCTTCTATACCTTCGTCATCAGCTTTATTGAGGTCCTGTCTTTACTGACTTTCTTCGCCACCTTTATCTTTCTGGCCCGCCGGAATCTGCTCAAAATCCCACGCTTCAAAAAGCCGGAGATGAAAGGCTGGCCCAGCCTGGATGGTAATCTGATCCTTATTTTTGAGATCATCCTGCTCATTGGCATTTTCACCATGAATGGCACGGATGTGGTGCTGCAGCAAATGGACCCGGAGCATTTCAAAGATACCGGTACGCTGGCCGTCAGCAGCTGGCTCGGACCGGCATTGTTCGGCGGCATGAGCGAAGGTACATTGATCATCCTGGAAAGGGTAGGGTGGTGGCTCCACTTTGCGATGGTACTGACCTTCCTCAACTACCTGCCGTACTCCAAGCACCTGCACATTCTGCTGGCTTTCCCGAATACCTACTACGCCCGCCTGAAGCCCCGGGGCGAGATGGACAATATGGAGGAAATCACCAAAGAGGTCCGTAGCATGATGGATCCCGAGGCGGCTTTCGATGAGGCGGATATGAGCGAAGAACTGCCCGAGTTTGGTGCCAATGATGTATTTGGATTGAGCTGGAAGAACGTCATGGATGCCTATAGTTGCACGGAATGTGGGCGATGCACGGCGGTTTGCCCAGCCAATATCACGGGCAAAAAACTGTCTCCACGGAAGGTGATGATGGACATCCGCGACCGGGCAGAAGAAATTGGCCGCAATCTGGATTCCGGTTCTGAAGAATTTGCAAAAGACAAGAGCCAACCGCTCAGTAAAGATAATTACGACGACGGGAAGTCATTGTTGGATTACACCACACCGGAAGAATTGCACGCCTGCACGACCTGCAACGCTTGTGTAGAGGCCTGTCCGGTCCTTATCAACCCGCTCGATCCGATCCTGAAAATGCGCCGGTACGAGATCCTCACCCTTTCTCAGGGCCCGCAGGACTGGCTGCCGATGTTCAACAGCCTGGAAAACAGCGGCTCCGCCTGGTCTATTCCGGACGACCGTGACAAATGGGCAACGGAAGCGACGAAAGAAGCGTAACCGGATCATAAAATCAGCAAGAAAGAAAAGCAATAAAAATATGAGTGATCTCCGCATACCAAGGATGGCAGAACTGGCAGCAGAAGGCCGGGAACCGGAAATTTTATTCTGGGTGGGCTGCGCCGGGAGCTTCGACAGCCGGGCACAGAAAGTCACGGTGGCCTTTTGCAAAATCCTCAATGCCGTTGGTGTTGATTTCGCCATTCTGGGCAACGAAGAAAGTTGCACCGGTGACCCCGCCCGCCGCGCCGGCAATGAGTTCCTCTTTCAGATGCAGGCCCTGCAAAATATTGAGGTGCTCAACATGTACAATGTAAAGAAAATGGTGACGGCCTGCCCCCACTGTTTCAATACCATCAAGAACGAGTACCCGGCACTGGGCGGCAACTACGAGGTGGTCCACCACACTCAGCTGCTACAGGAGCTCATCAACGAGGGCCGCATCAAAATGAAGGAGGGCGGTGAATTCAAAGGCAAGCGCATCACCTACCACGATTCCTGCTATATGGGCCGCGTGAATGGCGTGTACGAAGCCCCGCGCGAAGTGCTGCAAACCCTCGATGCCGACCTGGTGGAAATGAAGCGCTGCAAGTCCAACGGCCTGTGCTGCGGTGCCGGCGGTGCCCAAATGTGGAAAGAAGACGAGCCCGGCAATAAGCGCATCAACATCGAGCGTGCCGAGGAAGCCCTGGAAACCGGTGCCAAAGTCGTAGCCGCCAACTGCCCCTTCTGCCTGACGATGATGGGCGATGGCATCAAAGCTAAGGACAAGCAGGAGGAGGTGATGGTCTATGATTTGGCGGAGTTGATCTTAAACAATATGGAGGATTAGCATACAGGGTGAATCCTCACTGATTACTCATGCTGGATTTAACTTATTAAGAGCGTGTTGGGACTTTAGTAATCGGTCTGTAAACTGCACTTTTTCGCTTGTACTTCGCCCCGAAAATCCTCATTTAGCTTAGGCTAAACTCCGGTTTTCGGGTCTCGTCTAACCAAAAAATTGCTAGTTTTCGACTAGAAGACCAAAATCCCAACACGCTCTAAGCCTGGAATTGCTACTGTTATAGTTGGTTTCTGTAATGATCCTGGTCAATGAACCGGTAATCTATGATGTAATCTGGGGAAAGATGGCTGAAATCTTTATCTGTAGCTAGGGCAAACCCACCAAATTAAGTTTTCATGAAAACGGGCGATGAAGGCTCTCGGGCATTGTGATTTAGTTTGTTCTTCGCCTCAAGCCGGCGGGCTTTCACTTTTTTCCCGGTTTACCGGGACCAAAAAGTGAACAAAAACGCTAGAAATTCGCAAACTCCTCCGTCAAACATGCAATTTCGGCAGCCGCCACCCGCTCTTACGTGTTCCGCGACACGTTCCAAGCGTGCTCCAATCGCATTCAAATTTTGGTGCGTTTGCCCTAAAAGAAAATTGATACATCATGGAAAAGATATTCTTAATACTGTTAGTAATAGTTAGTCTAGCTTCCTGTAAAAAGGACAATGGGTCAAATGTTAATCCTAATTCAGGTCAATTAGCATCATTGGAAGTGGATCCGCTACTCCCTTTTTTACCTTTAGAAAATATGGAAGGTGTTACAAGGGTTGTATTCGAAGATGCTATGGGTGAGGAAAAAGTCTATGATATTGAAATAACAAAAAAAGCTATTGATAGAGAGGTGAACTCTGTAGAGTATCAAGCAGATCAAATTGCTATTCTGTATTCTAATCCAGATGATTTTTATACTATTGCTGTAACAGCGAGTGGTAATTATTCATCGGTAACTGCTTCTAACTTGTACATACAAGCAATAGTAAACCAGACATTAGTGCCTTGTTCCTTATCTATAAATGAGCAAGGACAACCAAATTTTGCGTTCTTTTACGAACAAAAAGATTTATTAGGCCAATCTTTTAGTAATGTGTTTTCCAACATGTTCCATGATAAAGATAGTGCCTTCGGAGAATTATATTACAACTTCGAACACGGCATCATTGGATTCAGAGATGAGAATGGGAATCTATTTGTGTTCAAGGAATATAAAAGCTAAATTTTGGGATCAGGAATCAAAAGGAGATATAAAACAACAGCGAGACACTAAGTAATATTAAGATGATATCCGTGTCTAAAAGATATTTCATAGGGGCAACATTAATCAGCAATGTCTGCTAACAACTCGTCAATATCTCCTTCAATACCAATTTGATCTGCTAACTGTTTGAAGGTTGTATAATCGAGAGGCTTGTAGGGCTGTTCCTGATCAATATCTGCTAAAGTAACCTGAGTGCGTATTGAACATATAGCAGATTCAAGTTCCTTCTGTTTTTTGAAGTCTTGATCTGCCGCCTTATTTATGGCATACTCAACTTTATCCAAGGTCTGTTTATCCTCGATAGCCATAATGTACTCAATAAGCCGGTACTTTTTATCTCTTAGGTCTATAGTCATAAGGCATTTTACTAGTTTATCTCTTATGTCGACTGAATAACAAATTAATGAAAGGGTAGCGTTCCATACTTTATGTAGTTTGGTGTCTGGATGAATTAATGGTTACTCTAAAATAAGGAAAATTTCCTAATGCAGTCTCACTTTAAAAACCGCATTGCTTCCTTTACCATCCGCTCAGAGCCAATGACCAATGGCACGCGCTGATGCATATCCACCGGAGCAATCTCCATGATACGCTGCCCATTGCCAAAGGCGAGCCCGCCGGCCTGTTCTGCAATAAATGCGAGCGGATTGCATTCGTACAGTAGCCGAAGCTTGCCTTCCGGATACACACCGGGCGTGGCAGGATAGAGGTAGATGCCCCCCTTGATCAGGCTGCGGTGAAAGTCGGCCACCAACGAACCAATGTACCGCGCGGTATATCCTTCTTGCTTGCAATGATTCAGATATTGCTGTACGGTCTCACTATATTTGAAATAGTGGCTTTCGTTAATGGAGTAAATATTACCCTCCTCGGGGAATCGCATCTTGGGGTGGGACAAATAAAACTCCCCCAGCGAGGGGTCGTAGGTAAAGCCATTAACGCCGTGCCCCGTCGTGTAAACCAGCATAGTCGAAGAACCGAAGAGTACATAACCGGCGGCGACTTGTTCATGCCCGGCTTGCAGCGCATCTGGTTCAACCTCAGGGGAGGTGCCTACATCCGTCTTTCTGCGGTAAATGCCGAAGACGGTACCAATGGGTACATTGACTTCGATATTGGAGGAGCCATCAAGGGGGTCCATAGCGATTACGTATTTGGCATCATTCTTTCCGGTCAGTACCAGTTCTTCCTTTTCCTCAGAAACGATACAACAGACCTGACCACCCATTTTTAGTGCCCGCACAAAGCGGATGTGCCCGACGATATCCAGCATTTTTTGATCTTCGCCCTGAACGTTCTCCACACCTGCCATACCTGTTATGTCTCCGAGCCCCGCCCGGTTAATCTCCCTGCCTAATATCTTGGCAGCCAGAGCAATATCTCTGAGTAAGCGGGATAGGTCGCCCGTAGCGTAGGGGAACTGATCCTGATTAAGGTCGATCCAACGGTCAAGGGTGGTGCCAACCGGAGCGCTTAGCGCTTTGATTTTTTCGTTCATGCTTTTTTCTCAAGATAAATAAAAAGCAACCAACTGTCCACCATTTGCAGTGTTCTAATATTCAAATGCTTTCCTTAAGTTTGGAAATAAAACAAATCAAACATGACTCTTTCCGACACCACTCGTCTTTGGGTATACCAAGCTAACAAGCCCTTTCCCGCACAAGCAGTGCCTGAAATCAAAACCACGCTGCAAAGTTTTGTGCAGCAATGGGTCAGCCACAACCGGCAACTGAAGGCAGGTGCAGATGTACTGCACAACCGCTTTGTGATTCTTATGGTCGACGAGAGCCAGGCAGATGCCAGTGGATGTTCTATTGACTCCTCTGTGCATTTCCTGAAACAACTGCAGGCTCAATATGGTGTTGATCTGTTCGACCGTATGTATTTCAGTTATCAGGCAGGGGACGAGGTGCACACGGTTAGCCGCGAAGAATTCGTTGAGCGGTACGCTAATGGTGAGATTAATGATAAAACGTTGGTGTTCGATACGCTCGTGGAGTCTAAGGCCGCCTTTGATAAGGGCTGGCTCAAGCCGCTGAGCGAGAGCTGGCACGCGCGATTGGTATAATTTCCACCTGCCTTGATAGAAAAAGCACGGCGCTTTGGCTAAGGCGGGTTATTTTGGCAAGTGCAAAACAACAGATTTGCAATACGCATGATCGGACGAGTCAAAAAGTGGTTAGGCATTGAAGGGGTGAAGCTGGAGCTACTGCTGCCGGAGCAGTTGGAGCGTGGAGAAGGTTTGCTCTGCGGGCGGGTCCGCTTGCAGTCGCTCAACCCGCAGGTCGTTCGACGTATCCGTATCATCCTTATCGAGCGTTACAGCCGTGGCCGGGGTAAAGACAAACTGGTAGACGAGTACGAACTCGGGCAGGTGCAACTCGACCACCGGCTGGAGGTCCTGCCTGGAGAAACCCGTGAGCTGCCTTTCGAGCTGCCCTTTGAGCTGGTGCAGTCTAATATGGATGGCTTTGGGCGCCGCAATTTGTTGTTTGGTGGTTTGGCGAAAGCCGCTAAAGCCATCAATGCAGTAGGTTCTGAGTTCCGCGTGGAAGCAGAAGCAGAAGTGGAGGGCGTTGCCCTGAACCCCTTTGACAAGAAAGCCATCGCCATAAAAGGATAAGCCATCACCATGATTGTACTGCGTATCATCTACGAAGCTATCGGCCAAGCCTGGCAGCAGCTGTACTCCAACCGCTTGAGGAGCCTGCTTTCCCTGCTGGGCATCTCTATTGGTATTTTTTGCATCATCGGTGTACTATCGGCGGTGGACTCCCTGGAGGACAACGTCCGGGGTAGCCTGGATAAACTGGGCAGCGATATCGTTTATGTCAAGAAGTGGCCCTGGGCAGATGTGAGCGGCGCCTGGTGGAAGTACATCAAACGGCCCAACCCTGACCATGCTGACTACGAGGTGATCAACGAAAAAGCCAAGACTGTTGACATGGCATCCTTCCATGTCGTTATCGGGTTCAAAAGCGTTCGTTTCAAGTCCAATAACGTTGAAAATGCCGTCCTGATCGGTGCCTCTCTGGAGTTTGCGGAGATGTTTCAGATCGATTTTGAAAGGGGGCGCTACTTTTCGCCTTCCGAGTACCACTATGGCAGCAATAAAATCGTGATCGGTGCCGTGGTTGCAGAAGAACTGTTTGGAGAAATTGACCCTATTGGCCGCACCATTAAAATGATGGGGCGGAAATATGAGGTTATCGGCGTGATCGAAAAGGCAGGCGATGCCCTGCTCAATCCACTGGATTTTGACGACTGCCTGCTCGTTTCCTACAATAACGCCCGCGGGCTGGCAAACCTCAAAGCCCGGCAAATTTTTGATACGACCGTCAATGCGAAAGCAGCGCAGGGGGTGAGCATGCAACAAATGAAAGATGAAATCAAAGGCATACTGCGAGCCCACCACCGCCTGGCACCAAAGGTGGAGGATAACTTCGCTCTCAATGAGCTATCTATGATCTCCAGTGTTTTTGACAGCTTCTTCGGTATACTCAACCTGGTGGGTATTGTCATCGGTTTATTTGCGATGCTCGTGGGTGTCGTCAGCGTGGCCAACATCATGTTCGTTTCCGTCAAGGAGCGGACCAACCTGATAGGGGTCAAAAAAGCACTGGGCGCCAAACGCATCGTCATTCTCCTGGAATTCCTGATCGAGTCCGTCGTACTGTGTTTTATCGGTGGCCTCGCCGGGCTGGGGTTGATTTACGGAATCATTTCAATCCTCTCGAATGTCATCGAATTTGAAATGTACCTGTCCTTTGGGAATATGGTATTGGGCGTAGTGGTCTCCGTTCTGGTCGGGGTTATTTCCGGGCTGATCCCTGCCATACAGGCCTCCCGTATGGACCCGGTTGAGGCCATGCGGCAGTAACAGTAACGGAGAGCACTAGTATAACCTATTTCCGTACCTTCAGATAAGCATCCTCCAGTCTTGACAGGGGAACGTATCCTCTTGCCAGGACAAAGAGTTGTCCTTCGTGCTCTAAAAATACAGAGGGAAACCCGGTGACACCCAGCTCAGAAGCGCGCTGAAACTCTTCCCGGGCGTACTGTAGATTTTCGGTACGTTTCATTTCGGCGACAAACGCATCAGAGTCCAGTCCAAATTCAGCAGCCAATGGCCCATAGGCCTCATAATCAACCGGTTTGATTCCATCGTAATAAATGGCTTTTTGCAAGCGGGCAGCAAAGAGGATGGCCTGTTCGGGCTGGTGTTGTTTGAAGACCGCAAGAGCTACGGCGGGGGGGATAGAAGTGAAAATAGCAGAGCCCTCCTGTAAGACGCCCTCCAAAAAACCTTTCCCGAAAGTGACTCCGGTAGCCCGCTCCACATCTTTGTATGCCTGACTGATATAACCGGCTACTTCTCCTATCGGGCCAATACGGCCACCCGTGATCATGCCTCCGGAGATGACCTCGACCTCCAGCTCTTCCTTATGATTATTGTGAAATTCGGTAATGACGGGTGAAAAGCCATAGCACCAGCCGCATAGGGCATCATAAACATAGACTAGTTTCATATTGTCTTGGTTAGTTTGTTGACCATGAGCGCAACTGCTGCAGAACAGGACCAACGCAAAAATGAAAATCCGCATAGCGTTTTAGGTACATTAAGCTACCGGAGCGCATTTTGGTTTTGGCAACACCAACTAACAATTTTGTAAGGAAGCCCACCCGAAGGTTAGATTCGCTTTGAGACAGGTGATCATTGAAAAACCCCACTCACGTACAAGGTAAATGAGTGGGGTTTGGTTTAGAAGGACCCATGTTGCGAGTCGTAAGCAATAAGCCTGAAATCTCTGGCCGATGCCCTTAAGGCTTCACCTCCCGGTTCTTCACATACTTATCCAACCAGGCATCCTGCTCGTACAGCATATGCATGATGGATTCTTTGGCGCGGTAGCCATGGCTTTCGTGCGGCAGCATGACCAAACGTGCTTTTCCGCCTAAGCCGTTGATGGCCTGGTACATCCGTTCGCTCTGCAGTGGGAAAGTGCCACTATTGTTATCGGCTTCTCCGTGAATCATCAGCAGGGGCTCGTTGACCTTGTCGGCATGCATGAAGGGGGACATGGTGTAGTAAACCTCCGGTGCATCCCAGTACGTCCGTTCTTCGCTTTGGAAGCCAAAGGGGGTCAGGGTCCGGTTGTAAGCCCCGCTGCGTGCAATGCCCGCTGCGAAGAGGTCAGAATGAGCCAGCAGATTGGCCGTCATAAAGGCGCCGTAGGAATGCCCGCCCACGGCAATACGGTTGCGATCAGCAATACCTTGCTCTGCCAATACATCAATAGCAGCTTCGGCATTGCCCACGAGTTGCTCCCGGAAGAAGTCATTCGGTTCTTCATCTTCCTCACCCACGATAGGCATGGCTACCCGGTCGAATACCGCATATCCCTGCGTAAGCCAGTACAGCGGGGAGCCCCAATAGAGGCGTACAAACTCATAGGGTGAGCCCTGCACCTGCCCGGCATCGCCTTTGCTTTTGAACTCTCTCGGGTAAGCCCACATGATCACCGGCAGTGCCCCGTCTGTCTTTGGGTCGTAGCCTTTTGGTAAATACAGGTCTCCCTGCAGGTCCAGCCCGTCTTTGCGTTTGTACTGTACAACCTGCTTCTCGATACCGGCCAGGCCAGGGTAGGGGTGATTAAAGTTAGTGATGGCATTCATCTCCCCGGTCTTCCAGTTGCGGATGAAGTAGTTGGGCGGATCTTCCGGTGACTCGCGCCGGGTTACGGCCAGCCCTTGCGCTGCATCTAGGATAAACACAGGCGACTCATAGTAAGGGGCCTCCGAGCGCCACAGCTCAGTGGCCTCTTTCGACTTCAGGTTGAATGTGCGGATAAAGGGGCGGTTGCCTTCCTGCGAAGCCCCCTCGCCGGTAAGGAAGAGGGTTTGGCCATCATCTGCCATGAGCAACACCTGTTCGCCGTAGTCGTTGTAAGTGGTTTCGAAGCTACCGGGGTCGCTGTAGCGGTCCTGATAGCTCCGGTCGAAGAGTACCGTTTTGCTTTTGGGCTGGCCAGGGGTGAAAACACTGGTCTTGAGTTTCCGCGTGGCCCACCAGTATTCATAAGCGATAGCCGTAGAGGTATTCCCCCACACAATACCGCTGAAGCGAAGCTCAAAGTCCAGCCCGGCCTCAATACTGCCGTCTTGGAATGGTGCCGTCCAGTAAAACAGCCGGTCACGGACGGCTGTTTCCCGTTCCGGGTCACCGCCGTCCTGCGCTTCTACCCAGTATAAGGTAGCTGGTTGGTCGTCTCTCCAGCTGATACGGCGCTTGCCCTCGGCCACGGCTCCAAACCCCTTAGGTAGTTGCTCAATCAGGGGCTGCTCATTGATCAATTTGACCAGGTTGCCCTTCAGGTCGTACACTTCTGTTGTGGTGGGAAAACGGTAGTAGGGCACCAGGTAGGAAAATGGGCGGTGGATGGTCTCCACCAGAATGTACTGATCGTCGGGTGAAGGGCTCGCCCCGGCAATCATCCCTGCTTCTGCAAAAGCCTTAGCGGTCTCGTCCTGCAGGTTGAGCATCACGAGCTCAGCAGTGGTATAGTATTCGAATAAGTCTTCATCGTAGGCATTCTCGAGCAAGTCCTGATAGGTGCGCAGGGTTGTTTTTTGACCCGCAGACTCCTGAGTGATAGGGCCCGTTGGCACAAGGCGTTCCTGAGGCAGTGCCTCCCGGTCTTCAGGCAAGAGTTTGACCAGTATTTGCGCACTGCCAATCCAGTCGTAGGGCATACCGCCCATAGCATCGTTAACGCGAGGCCCGGTAATTGCTTTTGCAGACTTGCCGGCAACAGTCCCTGCCCAGAGTGCAATACCGGTATTGGTAGTGATGGTGAAGGCAAAGCGTTGGCCATCCGGCGACCAGCTCAGGTTCTCAATTTGAGCGTCATTGGGCAGGCCTGAAACCGCAAAGGTCCGGCCACTTTCCATGTGCTTCAGCGTTAGCCCGGAATAGCTGTAGCTGCGGCTGCTGCCGTTGGTGCGGGGGTTCATTCTCAAACCAGCCAGTCGGAGTTCAGGTTGTGCCAGCTCTTCAATTGAGGGATAGCCCGGCCGTTCCATCAGCATCATCCAGTCTCTGGTGCTGTTGATGCGCAGCGCAGGAGGAAGTGGCGCGTTAGCCAGGTCGGCAATCGCTTTCGGCGGCATTTGGTAGCCTGAAGGGGCTTGTGCCGATAGTGTGGCAGATAATAGGAGAAGAGCAATAACCCATATATGGTTTTTCATAAAATCAGGTTTGGTTTGGTACATGATGCGTGTTGGGATAGTCGAAAACTAGCAGTTTGCAGACCGGTTACTATAATCCCAACTCGCTCTTAATTCTTGAAACTGACCTTAAATATCGTAAAAAACTGAAAGAAAGATACTCTGCGGTTGGCATTGTCTGGGCTTTGGCGGCAAAGTGATAAAGGTCACATACCGCTTTGAGAAAAGTCACTAAACCCCATCCGGTTAGTGGGATATCTTTACATCAACAAAAAATGAAAGAGATATGAAAAACCTGCTATTGAACTTACTCGCACTACTGATTGCGGTTTCACTTTCCGGGCAGGCCTACGAGGTGGAAGATTTTGAGATGACCGTATCTGGAACTTCCACCTTGCACGATTGGACATCGGATATTACCAAGATAAATGCAGAGACATCTATCGACTGGGAAAATGGCAAGGTAGGCAACATCAGAAACTTGTCGGTGACTGTACCCGTTGAGAGTATTATCAGTACCAAAGGCCGGATTATGGACGGCAAAACCTGGGATGCCCTCAAAAAAGACCAACACCCCAACATCACCTTTAAAGCAAGCGCTGCGGATGTGAAATGGGTTGACGGTAACTACCTGATCACCGCCAACGGTAAGCTTACGGTAGCCGGACAAACCAAAAACGTCACCCTCAAAGCCAACGGAAAGCCGGTAGCCAATGGCGGATTAGTATTCTCCGGCAGCTACGACATCAACATGCCTGACTATGGAATGGAACCTCCCACTGCACTGATGGGCTCCATCAAAACCGGTGAAAAAGTCACCATTGAATATAGTGTCAGGATGCAGCCTTCCAACGGCAATGCCGGCCTGGACCGGTAAGACTTAAAGATTCATCTGGATTTTCTCGAAAAACAGCGCCCTTGCTAACAGGACTTCTGACCGGGATCGTCATGCCCGGTCCTGCCTGAACGGTGCGTGTGTTAGCGATTCACATAAAACAACCACGTTAAAACCTACTCGACATGAAATTATTCAAAGCATTATTCAGCCTTATCGCTTTGTTAGCGGCAACCTCACTTATCGCCCAGCAGGCAAAGATCGACAACCTCCGCCCTTACGATCAGGAAGGGGTGAATGAATTTGAGTACCTCAAAAAAGACAACCTCGATTTTGAGGGTGTTAAGGTCCGCATCGGCGGCAACTTCGCTCAGCAATTTCAGGGCCTGAACCACACCAATACACTCATGGATGTGGATGGCGATGGCCAAAACGACAACGAACTATACAGCCTGAAGCCTGGCTTTAACCTGGCAACAGCGAACCTGAACATTGATGTAGAACTGGCAAAGGGCATCCGCCTAAACCTGGTTACTTACCTGTCTTCCCGCCACCACCCGGAAGCATGGGTGAAAGGCGGCTTCATTCAGGTTGATGACTTATCCTTCCTCAACAGTGATTTTGCCGATAAGCTGATGGAAAACATTACCGTCCGCGCCGGCCACATGGAAATCAACTACGGTGATGCCCACTTCCGCCGCACCGATAACGGTAACGCCATGTACAACCCATTCGTTGGCAACTACATCGTAGATGCTTTCAACACGGAGATAGGTGGTGAAGTCTACTATAAGAAAGATGATATGTTTGCAATGCTGGGAATCACCGGTGGTGAAATCAACGGCAACATTACAGAACCGAACACCAGTGATGTGGACGAAAACGATAAGCGTGCTCCGTCTATCATTGGTAAAATCGGATACGACGGGCAGGTGGCTGAGAATGTACGCCTTCGGGTTACAGGTTCTGCTTACCACACTGCAAGCTCTGCCGTAAACCACCTCTACAGTGGTGACCGTGGCGGCTCCCGCTACTACCTCGTGATGTCTCCTCCCGGTGCCGGTGCAGGCGACCGCGGTATCTTCTCTTCCGGCCGTTACAGCCCGGGCTTTACCGACGAAGTGACCGCTTTTATGGGCAACGTATTCCTGAAAGCAGGCGGACTTGAATTCTTCGGTACTTACGAAATGGCAAGCGGCCGCAACTGGTTTGAATCTGATAAGCGCAATATGACTCAGGTTGCTGCGGATGTACTGTACCGCTTTGGTAAGAACGAAGACTTCTACCTTGGTGCACGCTACAATACCGTTAATGCTGATGTAGCTGGTGGCGATGCCGTTACCATCAACCGTTACCAAATTGGCGGTGGCTGGTTTGTGATCGACAACATCCTGCTGAAAGCTGAATACATGAATCAGGATTACCTCGATTTTGCACCTGGTACCTTGCTTTCTGATGGCAACTTCAACGGCCTGATGATCGAAGCCGTAGTTGGCTTCTAATGAAGAAAAGAACGTAGAGTCGAAAGACGAGCATAATTTTGATAAACAGGCTCCCGGCCGGCGCTCTTTTGCCAGCCGGGAGTGTTTTTTTTAAGCAAAATCCAAGCCATGCGTTACCCTATCCAATCTGCACTTTTGTTGATAACCCTTGCATTCCTTTTTTCTGGTTATGCGAGCCGGGAGCGCGCCTACATTCTTAAAGAGTCAGAACTCACCCTCACCGGAGCATCTAATGTCAAGCCTTTCTCTTGTGATTGTGAGCAGGACTTTGAGCCCGTTTACTACGAGTTGTCCCGGCACTGCGATGGGCACTATATTTTCAAAAGTACAAGGCTCCGGGTACCGGTCCGCACGTTGGACTGTGGCAACCGGATCATGAATAAAGACTTGTACGAAGCATTGAAAGCAGAGACCTATCCTGAGATTGTCATTCAGCCCAGGGAACTGCACCTGCCCTTGTCTTTAGGCCCTCAGTCCGGGTGGGTGGACTTTACAGCCGATGCTACAGTGAGCCTTGCCGGGCATATCCAAAAAATAACACTCCCTGTCCGGGCCAAATATGTTTCTGAATCTCAGTTCCGCATACAGTCCAGTAAAACTCTTTGTATGCTGGATTTTGGTATCGCGCCACCCACTGCGATGGGCGGTTTGATCCGGGTGGAGGAAGAGATTGATATCCATTTCAATTTGCTGGTGGAGACGCGGTAGGTCAATCTCTGATTTCTACAATCTCCACCCTTCTTTCCCGTGCAGCATCGGGGTGGTAAATACTATTGCGCAAGTCGTCCAGTGCATCACTCACCGTATTGGCGGCTTCCGCTTCTCCAAACGGGCGCTCGGACAATACCAATTGCCCGGCGGACAAATAAGGCAGGAAAACGCCCTCCTGATAGGTCCGGAAGTGGTTGCGCACACTACTAATCCGCCGCTTGCTCAACGCCAGGTTGTAATCGCGTTTGGCACGGGGGCTCGTGTATCCTTTCATGAAGATCTCAACGGTATCGCCGCGCTCCAGCCTCTGGAGTAAAATTTCTGAAAAGCGCCCTAAGAACTGATAGCCTTTTTCTACTTCCTGCTCAAAAAATGTTTCGACCGCAAAAGTGGCTTCTTCCTGCCTATCCGCTTCCAGGGGGTCCGCGAAGTTGTCCAGGTAGTCTGATTTTCTATCTGAATAAGACTCGTAAGTGTCTCCGTAGGTCTGCTGTGTCGTCGTGCGCCGGGTGCGCTTGTCGGGCTCGTCGTTGTCAAAGTACAGGGCCAGGGGAAGAAAGTCCTGCAAGGTGGTGGGTACGGGCACGGGCTCAGGGACTACCGGGACGGGCTGCACGGGCTCAGGGGGAATTTTAGCGAGGGCGGTCGTATCGGGCGGCGGCAGGTACTGTACGGCATACAAATCATTGCAACAGGCTTCAAAGTCATCGTCCAGATAGTACGCTCCGGTCCGGTTGCTGGCCAGGTAGGCCAGGGTGGTGTCTTCAGGCAAACTGTAGTACAGGTCATTGTAGCTGGAGTTGACCGGTTGCCCAAGGTTTTTAGGGCTGGACCAGCCTGCCGGAGTCCATACCGCTCGGAAAATATCATAGCCGCCAAAATTTTCCCGGCCCGCCGAGCTGAAGTAGAGGGTTTGAGTTGGCGTATGGAAAAACGGCGTTAGGTCATCCTGTTCGGTGTTCAAGTCTTTCAGGGGTTCCGGTTGACCGGCCTGTCCGGCTGTATCGATAGGGGCACGGAATAAATCCAGGTCACCTCCGGGGCCTTCGCTTACAAAAAACAAGACTTCCGTTTGTGCCGTGGAGTCGTAGCCAATACTGGGATGGGTAGCCGTAAAGTCTTTGCGGTTGATGGCATCCGGCAACAACTGTGCTTTTCGGTCCCACCGCCCTTTGCCTTCCCGTTCACGGAAAGCGATCTGGCAGCGGATTTCAGAAGCGGAAACGTAGTCGCAACGAGTAAAGTAGACGCGGCTGCCATCCAGGCTGAAGGTGGTATGAGCGGTATGCAACTGATCGTCATTGAAGCCCCGCCGCAGGGGCCTGCCGCGGCTCTGCCCTTTGCGGTACAGCACTTTGGTAATACGCCGCACAGGGTCATAGTCGTCTTCGGACCGTTCGTAGCGGAAAGAGGAGTAATAAAAGGTGTCGTTGTACAGAAGGGGGGCGAATTCAGAGTAATCGGTATTGACACTACGCCCCAGATGCGTGGTCTTTACCAGGGTGGCCAGCTTTTGGGTTTTAGCCCAGCGGCATTGCTCAAGTAATCGCTCGGCCTTTAGCCGGGCAGGAGTGCCGGCAGCTTCGCGCTTCAGGAAAGCCGTCAGATAACCCACTGCTTCGCTGTACGCGCCGGTATGCTGATACACCTCGCCCAGGCCGAGCAGGGCTTCCGGAAAGTCATCCCCCTTTGGGCTGTCCAGTACTTTTTGGAAATGCTCAGCAGCTTGCTGATAGGCATGGAATTTAAGCGCGACTGTTGCGTATTGCAAACTCACGGTATGAGCGTCCGGTTTAAGCGTGAGGGCACCGTTGTAATGTTGCATGGCGGCCTGATAGTCTTTGCGGGCGAGGGCTTCGGCTCCCGCCTTTACATAAGCTTTGAAGGTTTGGGCACCCAGAGTGGCCGGTACCGCGCAGATCAAAAGGAGGAAGCGTAATCGATAGAGCATAGGCTTTGGATTGGGCTAAAATACCGGGCAGGCTTTAAAGGCTTTAGGCGGTTTGACTTCGGTAATGAAATATTGTAAGGATAGTTCTGTACCGCCCCGGCCATTGGTCGCTTGCCGGAAGGGCGAAGTGTTGATATCGTAGCTCAGCCCCAGGCGCCAGTCCCGGTAGTAGAGTTCAAGCATCACGATGGCGGCGTCACTCAGCCGGTAGCCGCCGCTGAGTTGTACGGCTAATGGCCAGCCTGTCAGTTCATTCAGGTGGTACCGCCCGCCGGCCAGCCCTACGATCTCCCGGTAACTGCCTTGGCGTTGCCCGAGTAGGTAGACGGAAAGGTCCCAGACGTCATTCAACTCAACGAGGGCGGTAGCGTGGAGGTTGAGCAGGATAGGCAGGGGCACCGCCTCATTTTCCAGAAAAGATAGGGTCGGCTGATTGAGGTGGGCACTGCCGGCACCGATCAGGATTTCCGTCCGGCTGCGCGGGTCGGCGTAGCGCCAGTTGAGCCCCGCTCCCAGGCTACTGTAGCCAGAAGCGGTACGTGCGAACACCTCTGCGGAAGCGGTCTGCGGATCAAAAAAGTTGTCGGTAAACTGATCGCCAAACTGAAAAGCCCCGGGTTGCAGGGTCCGCTGCCCCATGCGGGCCTGTACCCCCGCTGACAAGGTCTGTTCGTCCGAAAGCCGCAGGTGATAAGCCAAAGAAAGAGACACCTGAACCCAGCTCAGCTGCCCGTCCCCCGCCTGATCATAGAGGAAGTGGGCGCCTACGCCAAATCGGTGTGTCTTGAGCTTGGGCAGGGTCATTTTGCGGCTGTACCCGGCGGAAATCGTCTCGTAGGCCACCGGTACCGACTGCCACTGCGAGCGGTAATTGGCACCCAACCGGTGATCGGCCCGGTACGCGCCCACCAAAGCCGGATTAAGCTGTTGGGGGGCATTGTGGAATTGCGAAAAATGCAAATCCTGAGCAGGGAGGGCGATGCTCATTCCAATGAGTAGTACCAGGAGGTGTGTTTTTCTTCCCATGATTCTAAAAATAGGCCGATTGTGCGGTTTTTTAAACTTCAGGCACTTATTTTTAGCGGCATATGGAAAGCAAATTACCAAAACCGCCCCTGAAAGTCGGCATTACCGGTGGCATTGGCAGTGGGAAAACCACCGCCTGCCGGGTTTTTGAAGCGCTTGGTATTCCGGTCTATTATGCAGACGACCGCGCCAAATGGCTGATGGCCCATGATGAAGCACTCCTTGAAAAAATCAAGCGGATCTTTGGGGAGGATGCCTACGATAAATCCGGGCAGCTCAATCGCCCGTACATTGCCCGCCTCGCCTTTGGGCATCAGGAACTCCTGGACCAGCTCAATGCGGCAGTGCACCCGGCTGTAGGGAAAGACGCTGAGGCCTGGCATGAGCAGCAGTCCGGTGTGCCTTACACCCTAAAAGAGGCCGCATTGCTTTACGAAAGCGGAAGTTTTGAGGGGCTGCATGCCGTAATTGTGGTAACTGCGCCCCAAGCGCTCCGCCTTGAGCGGGTGATGGCGCGGGATGGGGTAGAGGAGGAAGCGGTCCGTGCCAGGATGCGCAAGCAAATGCCAGAGGAAGAGAAGGCCCGGCGAGCCGACTTTCTCATCCACAATGACGGGGCGCAGTCCATCGTTCAGCAGATTCATGCTATTCATCAGGAACTTAAAGACCGCTATGACAAAATTTGATCATCCACAGGAGGTATTGATTACCAGGCAGGCAGACCTGGAAGGCCGCAAAGACTTAACAAATTGCACCCTGCAGGGGCTTGACTTTTTCGCGAACCCTGTAGACTGGAAAGGCTGCCATATGGACAATACGGCTTTTCTGGGCTGCAAAATGCCACTGGAAGCAGAGCTGCAGCTGCGTCAGATGGGCGCACATATCTACCCACCACCGGCACAGCCTTTGCCCTATGACCCCTTCCGCAAGTCTTTGTACACCTGGCAGGAGCTGATTGCAGAGGTAGAGCGTCAGCCAACCGACCTGCGCATCTATGAGCACTTTTCGGAAACCAAGCTCAACCCGCCGATCAATGAAGCCCTTTGGCAACGCATTCACGACCACTCTATTGATGAGGGGCTGCGGCAGTTGCTGCAATTTGATGAAGAAGGCATGACCAGCCGCCGCTGCGTGGGCATCATGGGCGGGCATAGCACGTTGCGCACGGATCCGTATTTTGAGAAAACCGCCCTTACCGCCCTGCTTTTGGCGAAAGCCGGCTACTTTGTGGTCTCCGGTGGCGGACCAGGCATTATGGAAGCCGCTAACCTCGGTGCCTATCTTTCCCCCTACGGCCCCGAAGTGCTGAAGCAGGCGCTGCGTACGCTAAAAGCAGCACCCCATTACACCGATCCCGGCTACCACGAAGCGGCTCTGAGTGTGCTGAGAGACTATCCGGAAGGGGAAAATAACCTCGCTATCCCGACTTGGTTTTACGGGCACGAGCCCAGCAATCTCTTCGCTAGTCACATCGCCAAGTATTTTTCCAACAGTATACGCGAAGATACCCTGCTGGCCATTAGCCTGTACGGTATTATCTGTGCACCTGGCAGTGCAGGCACTACGCAGGAGATTTTCATGGATGCTACGCAGAACCATTACGGCACTTTCAATTACTATAGCCCAATGGTTTTCCTCGGCCGGCAGCGGTACGAAATTGAGACGCTGATTTACCCACTGCTGCGGCAGCTGGCTTGGGGGCGGGAATATTACGATTTGCTCTGCCTGACGGATGAGCCGGAAGAGGTGGTGCATTTCCTGCAAGCCCATCCACCCAGGAAAGTAGGCTAGGCTTGAAATAAAATTACAGCTACAGGGGCACTTATTTGAACAGGTGGATGTTATCGCTTTGTCAACAACGCAGGACGATCAATGAATCTGGAAGATCTTGGATACAATGAAGCCCTTGAGGCCTACCGGCAGGAGTATGGCTTTGACCACCATTTAGTAGGCAGGGTGACGGTAGAGCACCGTGAACGCTATATGGTAAGCAGTGAAGAGGGAGAATTTGACGCCGAATTACTGGGCAACTTGCGGTACGCAGCAGCTTCAAAAAACGATCTGCCCGCAGTGGGTGATTGGGTCGCTATTTCTGAATACGACGAAGGCAAAGCTCTGATTCATGCGGTATTTCCCCGCCATACCGTTTTGGAACGGCAGGCGGTTGGCAAGCTTGGCGAACGGCAAATTATCGCTACCAATATTGACTATGGGATTATTGTCCAATCGGTGAATAGAGATTTCAGCATCAACCGGTTGGAGCGATATCTGACGCTTTGCCACGCTGCAAAAATACAGCCCCTAATTGTGGTCACCAAGGTGGATTTGATATCGAAAGCAGAGCAGGAAAGTCTGCTCGGAAAAATAAGGTCCCGTATTGCTGATGTCCCGGTTTTTGCGGTCAGTAATGAAACACAAGAGGGGATTAATGCGCTGAAAGATATGGTTGTAAGGGGAAAAACCTACTGTTTACTGGGCTCCTCCGGTGTTGGGAAATCCTCTCTGATCAATAGCCTTAGCGGTGTGGAGCGTATGAAAACAGGCGCCATCAGCGAAGGGATCGACCGGGGTAAGCATGTAACCACCCACCGGGAGCTGGTCCCCCTGGTCAACGGCGCTGTGTTGATCGATAACCCCGGCATGCGGGAAGTAGGCATCACTGACCGCTCGGGAGGGCTGGAACAAACCTTTGAGCAAATTTATGCCTTGTCTGGATCCTGTAAGTTTTCAGACTGTACGCATACCTCTGAGATTGGCTGTGCTGTTTTGGCTGCTTTGGATTCAGGTGATCTTGAGGAGGCCACGCTGGAAAACTTCTATAAAATGGAGAACGAGCAGGCGCATTTCACCTTCACCGTTTTGGAGCGAAAAAACAGGGATAAAAAATTTGGCAAAATGGTTAGGGAGGTCAAGAAATACAAAAAGAAAACTAAGTACTAAAACACTTCCTTCATCAGGCGCTCCAGGTATTTTTGATCCACCTCATCAAAGGAGTCTTTCAGCGTACTGTCCACATCAAAAACAGCGATGAGCGCACCATCCTTTTTAAAGACGGGCACTACAATCTCAGAACGGGAATTAGGATCACAGGCAATATGGTCGGTGCCTTGCTGCAGGGCGTGGGTGTCGGGCACAATTTGTGTTTTTTCCTCCCGCGCAGCTTTACCGCAAACACCCTTGTCGTAGCTGATATGCAGGCAGCCCAGAGTCCCCTGATAAGGCCCTACCGACAACCGGCGCTCACCGCTTTTGACATAAAAGCCCACCCAATAGTAATACGGCAGATAAGTCTTGAGCAAACAGTTGATAGTTGCCATTTTCAGGGTGGCATCCGTTTCCCCTTCCAGATTAGCCTGAATGGCCATCAGGGCCTGCTCGTAGGCTTCCGTTTTTGCTGACCGGTCGAGGTTGACAGAAGGCTTAATGAAATAGGGCATTTCTGCGGATGCGCTCATATCGGTTTTTTTGTATTCCAAACATCACCAACCGGGGAGCGGTTGCATAAAAAAAGCCCACCGGGATGACCGGCAGGCTTTGGTGGGGTGGAAGACCGGATTTGAACCGGCGACCTCTGGAACCACAATCCAGCGCTCTAACCAACTGAGCTACAACCACCATTTTACTTTACCAGAAGCCGCTTTTTGACTTCCTTTTTATCAAAGCGATGCAAAGATAGAATAGTTCCGGAATTCGCGAAAACTTTTTTTTGAAAATATCACTACCTTTATCAAAAAGGAAAAACATGCATCGACCAATTTTTTTACCTTTCCTCTTTTCTCTGGGCCTGCTGAGCTTTGGTTGTGCACCGGATAAAGAAGCCACGCAAGACCTTAACGTTCGGTTGCTTTGCGAGTCCAAGGGCGAAAGCGAAGCAGGCATACCCCAAAGTGCCGTTTACACGCTTATTGGGGAGCAAAAGGTCAAAATTGCTAACATTGCGACTTGTGATAGTATTCCACCTGGTGATTTTTCAGAGTATGGGATTCCGGACGATGCGTTGGCTGCTGCCGGTGGCTGGTATGCCGGAGCAGGTGACTACCTCTATGCCATCCGGGAAGGAGAGGCGATTATCTATTATCGAGGTTGGCAGGATGAAATGCAAGAGGATGAGGGCTTTCATTATACCCAACTGGGAGGGTATAAAAACGGGAAGTTTGAGTTGCAACTACCGCCAAAGCGGGAAGAGCTTGTGGGGACTTACACGCTAAGCCAGGAAACCGGCTCTCATATTTTATTTGTAGGCATGCATGGAGACACCCTGATTGGGGAGCACTTCGTCCTGGATGGCATATTGCCCCCTCTCAATCAGCTGAATGTATTGATGACCGGTATGGCACCTCAGGATTCTGCTGCTTTGGATCTTGTCGATCAGAGCTTTCGTTTCTCTTCTGCTATGGGAGACGGGACGTTTCAGCGCTCGGGAGACGGGCTGGAGGTAAGCCTGAATCTGAACGGGCAGCAGGTGCGCCTGCAAAAAGCCCTCAGTAAGGACTACAGTTTACCTGAATAACAGGCTTAGTTTTCCCAAAACCGCCAGTTGATGCCCTCTTTCTGCCGGCGTTTTTTTCTTCGTTTTTTCTCCAGCCAGTTGCGTTTGAGGATAACGTAGCGCACAGAAATCCCTGTCTGTGCGTACACGGTCCGCTCGCCACCGATAAGGTTGATAGCGGGTTTGATATCGTAGGTCAGGTTGAGTTTGCCCAAAGACAGTTCTAACCCCCCAATGATGGTAAGTCCGAAGGGGTCTTTGTAGGCATTCCCTTCGGCGTTGGTAGGCACATTGCCCCAGCCTTTGTGGAGCCCGCCGCCCACGTAGAGGTTCAGGCGTTTGGTGATAAACGGAAGGTGCTGTGTGCCGAGCAGGGTGACGAGTGCTTCTTCCCGCTGCAAACTGGTCTGTAAAATAACCTCAAGGGTGGTCTTATCAAGAATCCGCTGCTTAACGGTCAGCCCCCAGTCGGTACCCAGGCGCATGCCAAAAGCGGTGTCATAGGATTGGGCGCTGATGCTTAGCGCTGTGCAACAAAGGAAAAAGGTGAGTACTCTTGCGTTCATGTTGCTAGGAACGCATGACCAGGGCTGCATATTTTCCGGGAAGGGAGCATTTGGTCAAGCCAGTCCGGAATGCCGCCACTGAGTTGAAAGGCTGGCGGAATATAGCTATCTTTGAAAGGCATAAACAGCGTGATTTTATGGCAGAGCAGCAAACCGAATACTATTCCATTGAGGATTACCTGGCCCTGGAAGCCCAGGCAGAAGAGCGGCATGAGTATGAAGCAGGGCGGATTCAGGCGATGAGTGGGGGCTCAATCAATCACTCCATTATGGGGGGTAACATTATTACAGCCCTAAACAACAGCCTTAAAGATTCCAATTGCACAGCCTTAAATAGTGATGCCCGACTTTGGATAGACCATGCTCATTCCTTTGTTTACCCCGATGCCATGGTGATTTGTGGTAAAATTCAGGCAGCGGAGGAAGACCCGAATGCCGTTGTTAATCCGGTTTTGATCGTGGAAGTATTATCAAAATCAACCGTTGGCTACGACCGGGGCGATAAATTCCACAAGTACTGTTCCCTGCCTTCTTTTCAGGAGTACATTCTAATTGATCAGGACAAACCCGTTGTGGATGTCCTTTTCCGGGAGGAGCCCGGCTACTGGAAGATGACGACAGCGATCGGGCTGGATAAATCTATCAGCCTGGGGAGTTTAGGCTTTGACATTCCTCTGGCAGCGATCTACCGCAACGTGCAGGACCTGGGTGAGCCTGTTTTTTGAAATAGCGACCGCTTAACATAAACCATGACTAATTCTCCAATCTGGTGGGGCGTGTTGCTCGGGGCGGTCTTTTGTTTTGGATACGCCTGGTACTTCCACAACAAATCAAGACACAATACTGCCGTCCTCTTATTGATGCTGGGCGGCTTTTTGCTGCGACTATTCAGCGCCAATGACCCGTTTTTGAACCCCTGGGATGAGCGCTTCCACGCACTGGTGGCAAAGCATATGATGAGCCATCCCTTTCGCCCTATGCTGTATGCCCATCCCGTTTTACCCTATCCGGCAGAGGACTGGTCCGCAAATCACATCTGGCTCCATAAGCAACCTTTTGCGCTGTGGCTGATGAGTGGCAGCATGAAACTTTTTGGCACCCACCTGCTGGCACTTCGGCTGCCAAGTGTGCTGATCACCACTTTGGGGACAGGAGCGATGTACGGACTGGGTAAGCGCCTTTACCATGCCCGCATTGGTTTTGTTGCTGCTTTCCTTTGGGCGATACACGGTATGCTGGTGGAGCTGGCTGGTGGGCGGCGGGCTACTGACCATGTCGACGCTGTATTTGTTGCGCTGATTCTGTTTGGGGCGTATTGGGCGCTGCGGGCGGCACAGCAAAAGCGGATGGGTTTCACCTTGATTACAGGCCTGTTAACCGGGCTGGCTGTGCTTACCAAGTGGCTTCCCGGGCTTATTGTACTGCCAGTCTGGGCGCTTTGGGCGATTCACTACCGGCAGTATTCCTGGAAAAGCTGGTTTGGGCATGGTCTGCTGATGACCTGTACTGCATTTGTTGTGGCTGCGCCCTGGCAGATTTACACTCATCAGGCTTTCCCGGTAGAAGCCCGCTGGGAGCAATACTACAACTACCTCCACCTGTTTGAAGGGCTCGAAGGGCACGACCAATCCTGGTACTTCCACCTCAATAACATACGGATGCTGTTTGGCGAGTTTATCTACCTGCCTTTGGTTTGGTGGGCATGGGTTGCCCTCCGCAAGCGAACCGATGCCAGCCGGTGGGCACTACTGGTATGGATAGCGATCCCACTGGGGTTCTTCTCCTTCGCTGCCACCAAAATGCCCGCCTACATTCTCATTTCGGCACCTGCCATTTTCCTAATCACTGCTCTGGCCTGGCAGCATTTTAAGATTTACCAATACCGGTTTGGGCGCTGGCGGCGGTTGGTGCAGGTTTTTATAATGGGCTTGCTCCTCCTTCCGGTCCGTTACAGCTTTGAACGCCTCAAGCCTTTGGATAGAGACGAAGCCGCGTGGGCAAAACGGATTGAAGTGGAAGGCCTGCGGCAGACGTCCTCTGCGGATTCTGTGATTTACTTCAATGTACCGCATCCAATTGAGACCATGTTCTTTCTGGGAGGTACGGCCTATGGGTATACGCCCGGGCAGGGTGTTGTGGATAGTCTGAGGAAAGAAGGGTATCGGGTAATTGTGAAAGAATAGGAATTGCAGAAACCCGCTATGGATAAAAGAAAAATAGGGCCCTATTTACCAAAATCGTTGAAGTCAACTTCAGCAAGCCTCACTCAAAATTGGAGCTTAAGCTTTGGTCAGGCGAAATTTGGAGCAGACTATAGGCAGAGGCATGATTTTGCTGCCCAGCTACGCGCTGAATGGCTGAAGCGGGATTTGGAGGCCGGGCAGAACATCTTCTGCGCTCAGAATATTTGGAGTTCAGGAAACTTTTGGTAAAATGAGATGAATTCAGCAACGGACAAGGGGCCTTCTAATTGGATGGGGCCTTTAGTAACTCAATGAAATTGTTTCGCTCCGCAATTTCTGACTGAGCCATGTTGATAGTTTTTGAATGATCTGCTTTCTAAGATAAGAACTTTATGGGTAGAAAGCAATGAAGGTAAAAACTTCAGTTCCGCTTAAGCTTAACTAAAACATGCGTAGGTCTGTCATTAAGGTGAGCGCAGCCTTGGGTCAATGCTGAACTCACTCCACGAATTCGTTTTTTCGGGTAGCCATAGCCACAGACTGGTCCAGCGCTTGTTGCAGGTCCTTTGCAAAAATAGCTTCGTTAGGAGGGGCAAAGATTTCGCTATGCTCGCCGGGGACCTCGATGACCTCCACGCCCTTTAAGGCGTAGTGTTGCCAGTCGTACCGTTCCGGGTCAGCAATAAAAAAGGTTTGTTTTTGGGCTTTAAACAAGTGGACTTTGATGGGGCAGGGCTGCTGCCGGTAAGTATTAAGTGCGGTGTACTTGGCATGTTGCACTTCTTTTTGATAGGCCGGCACTTCGTCTTCCAGCCCTTCAAAAACGCCTGCGTAATCTTTATTTTGCAACAAGCGGTATTTGAGCTCATACCGGATGGTCTTCAGCTTCTTAACCCAAAGCCGTAGGGTCTCGCGGGGGGAAGCGCTCAGCGCGAACTTAAGGTTGAAGGCAAGTACCTGAGCCATTCGTTGCCATGAGCCCACTGGTTCTGGAGGTAAAGCGACTGAGTCAAACAATCCAACAAAAGCCACTGCTTTGCCCATATTCAGCAACTTACGCCCCATTTCAAAGGCAACAAAGCCGCCGAATGAGAAACCGGCAACTGCATAAGGGCCTTCCGGTTGATGTGCCAGAATCTGCTCCAGGTAATAGTCCGCAATGGCCTCCATGCTATATAGTGGTTCGTCTGTGCCATTCATCCCTTTGGCCTGCAGCCCGTACACCGGTTGGTCGGGGTGCATGTATTTTGAAAGGGCATTGAAAAGCAGTACATTCAAGCCTGCTCCATGTACGATGTAAAGGGGTGTCCGGTTGCCTGATGCCTTGATCGGGACCAGGCTCTGCCAACCGGAAGCAGCTTTCGCTTCATCTGCCAGCAGACGGGCAATTTCCCGCGCACTTCCATATTGAAACAGAGAAGCCAGCGGCAGCCGTTTTCCAAAGAAATCCTCAATTTTTGTCATCAGTGAAACGGCGAGCAGAGAGTGTCCGCCCAAATCAAAGAAGTCATCGGTAACGCTGATTTGTTCTATGGCTAAAACTTCCCGGAAAAGATCCAAAACTTTGCTTTCTGTACCATTCGCTGGTGATGCTGGATTGGTTTTTTCCGTCTCCTGCATGGGCTCTGGCAATTGCTTTCGGTCCGTTTTGCCATTGGGAGTCTTTGGTAGGGCTTCCAGTAGCGTCATGCCGGCAGGCACCATATAGGCCGGCAGGTGCTCCTTTAGATACTGTTTCACTTCTGCCCAATGTATTGATTTGGCTCCGGCGGGCACAAGGTAGGCATGGAGTTCTGGATTGCCTTGCTGCCTGACTACCGGTTGAACTACGCAAGAGGAAATAGCAGGGTGTTTTTGCAAAATCTGCTCAATTTCTGCAAGCTCTATGCGGAAGCCCCGGATCTTGACCTGATGGTCGAGTCGCTCAACGAATTCCAATGCTCCGTTGTGGTGAAAGAACCCCCGGTCGCCGGTTCTGTACATCTTCGTGCCGGGTGCGAAGGGATTAGGGATAAAACGTTCGTCGGTAAGCTCGGGTAGGTGCAGGTAGCCCTTTGCCAGGCTGCAACCTCCAATGTAGACCTCTCCGGCTACGCCCGCCGGTACCGGGCAAAGCGCTTCGTTGAGCACGTAGAGCCAATTGTGCCGGACAGGGAAACCAACAGGTACAAGGCTGGTCGGACCAGAGGCAACATCCTGCTTACGCACTTGATGAATCGCGGAGTAAACTGTGGTTTCAGTAGGACCGTAGAAGTTCCATACAGCGGCACAGCGCCCCAGCAATTCTTCAGCCAGGTTTTTATCTAATGCTTCCCCGCCGCTAAGGGCTTGCAGATTAGCTTTTCCCGCCCATCCGTCCTGAAGGAGCATCTTCCAGGTAGCCGGCGTGCCTTGCATCAGCGTAATATCATGCTGCTCCAGCGCCTGAGCCATCAGTCTGGGATCAAGGATGGCTTCCCGGTCGGTCAGGATAACCTGAGCGCCATTGAGCAGCGGCCAGTAGAGCTCCATAACGGCTATATCGAAGGAAATGGTAGTGACGGCATAAAACCGGTCATCCGGACTAATCCCCGGCCGGTCGTTTAGGGCCTCCAGGTAGTTGGATACCGACAGGTTGCCGATACTTACGCCTTTGGGGCGTCCGGTCGAGCCGGAAGTATAGATCAGGTATAACTCATCTTCGGGCTGCAAAGGATTGCTGTCGGGGTTATCGGCAGGTAAATCATGCAGTAGGTTTTTAAGGTCTTCGTAAACCACGGTCTGAGCATCAAAGCCCTGAAGCTGTCCCCTTAACCCTGCGGTGGTAAGGATGATCTTCGGGCGGGCATCTTCCAATATTAACTTCAGCCTGTTGGCAGGGTGATCGGGATCAAGGGGCAGGTAACTGCAGCCAGCTTTTTGGATGGCTAAAAGTGCAATCATTAAATCTGCTGAACGTGGCAGCAGCACCCCAACCCGCGCTCCCTTCGGTAAGGCGTAACCCCGTAGATGTTGGGCGAGCTGATTGGCCTGTTCATTGAGCGCTTGGTAGGACAGGGATTCCTGGCGAAATACCAGAGCTGTTCGGTTAGGGTGCTGAGCTGCAGCGGCTTCAAATTGCCGGATGATTGGCGTTAGGGTTTCGGGGAGGGGTTCCGGTATTCCAGTCAAAGCCTGCCGCTCTTTTTCTGACAAATACTGAGCTTTGGCAATCACGACTTCGGGGTCATCTAAAATTTGCCGCAGCATATTGACGTAATGATTAGCCATCCGCTCTATGCGCGCTGCATGGAATAAAGCGGCATTGTATTCAAAGGTGCACTTCGTCCGGCCCTGGTCCTGCGAAATAAAGAGGGTAAGGTCAAACTGAGCGACCTCATTATGGTACCCCAAAGGCGTTACTTCCAGTCCCTGTAGCCCGAAGCGCCCGTCGTAGGCATTCTGAAAATTAAACATGACCTGGAATAGCGGATTGATGCCGGGTATACGCTGAATTTTCACCTGTTGCAAAATGAGGTCAAAGGGGGCATCCTGATTGGAAAGCGCCTCTATCATCCGCTGATGGATCTGCTCTGTAAGGCCGCCTAACGGCACAGTGTGGCCCGCCCGGATGCGAATGGGGAGCATATTGATGAAAAAACCCTGCATCTTTTCCGTTGCTTTTTGAGTACGGTTGGCCACAGGTACTCCAATGACGAAGTCTTCCTGACCGCTGTACTGCTGAAGCAAGGCCGCAAAACCGGAAAACATAAGCGTACTCATGCTAATCCCCGCCTGCCGGGCATGCATTTCCAGGTCTCCGGACAGGTCGCCGGGCAAAAAACGGATGGCCTCTCCTCCTTCAAATGTCGTGGCATCCGGCCGCTTGAAATCGGCAGGTAAACGAAGGAAAGAAGGGGCGCCGGATAGCTCTTGTTTCCAATACTCCAATTGCGGTTGAATTCCGCCCTGCTCCAAAAGCTGCTGCTGCCACAGGATAAAGTCTGTATACTGGTATGGATCGGTTGGATGCTCCGGAACCTGCTTTTGCAAAAGCTTGCCATAAAGCCAGCTCCACTCCTTCATCAACAAATCAATGGAGGAAGCATCGGAAATGATATGGTGGATGCAGAAAAACAGATGCCATAGATCGTCCTCCAGCCGCAAAAGCCCTAATCTTATAAGAGGTGGGGACTGTAAGTCGAAATTGAATTGCCGGAAGTTGGCCGACCACTCCTGCACTATTTCTTCAGGTTTGTGGCGCTGACGAATATCTAATTGCTGCAGTGGAACCTTTAGGTTTTCAGCAATATGCAATTCAGGGATTCCATCTTTGGTATGAAAGGAGGACCGCAGCGCATGGTGCCTGGCCACCAGCAAATTAAAGGCCACCTCCAGTGCTTCAGTATCCAATGCGCCTCTTAGTATGAACTCAAAGGGAATGTTGTACGCGCTGCTGCCCTGTGTGGCCTGCTCAATAAACCAAAGCCGTTTTTGGGCAGAGGATAATGGGAGGACGGGGCCGGTTTCGAATTTCTGTATGGGCGGGAGACCGTTGGTTTGCTGCTTGCTTTGATTTAACTGTCTGGCAAGGGCCTGTATCGTTGGGGCATCGTACAGCTGCTTTAAAGTTAAGTGGTAGCCCATCCGTGCACTAATATTGGAAATCAGCTGCAAGGCCAGCAAGGAGTGCCCCCCCAGGTCGAAAAAGCTATCCGTGGTACTGATTTTGCCCGATTGCAGAACGTGCTGCCAAATGGACAGGAGCGCAACTTCAGTTGGTGTTTCGGGATGAACCAGCGTTCTCTGTTCTTCGACGGGGACTTCAGGTAAATTGCGCCGGTCAATTTTTCCGTTGGGGGTTCTTGGGAAATCATCCAGCGCAATAAGTTGGGTCGGGATCATGTAAGCAGGAACTTTCCGGGCCATGGCCTGCCTGATATCAACCGTACTGACGTTGGCGTTTTTCCCAGCGCGGAAATAGCCAATCAGCCGGTTGTTTCCATCCGTATCTGCTCTGGTGATGGCTACGGCTTCCAGCAGGTTTGGGACTTGCTCCATCACTGCTTCCACTTCTCCCAGTTCAATCCGGTGCCCACGGACTTTCACCTGCTGATCCTTTCGGCGGTCGAATACCAGGTTCCCATCGGGCAGGTAGTGCGCCAAATCCCCCGTTTTGTATAAGCGCCCACCATCAGGATCGAAGGGGTCAGTGGAGTACCGGCCTTCGTTCTCCGGAGTGGGGTTGACATAACCACGACCTACGCCAGGCCCGGCAACCCATATTTCTCCGGTTTCGCCCGGCTTGCAAAACTGCTCTGCTTCATTGACCAGGTACAGGGTATATCCGGCGACGGGCTTACCGATGGGCACCCTGCCATCGGGTGGCGTATGGGTGCCTGATTTGTAATAAGTAGCCCCGACGGTCGTTTCTGTAGGCCCGTAAATGTTAACCAGCTCAAGGTTTGGGATGCAGGCTTGAAACTCATCCCACACCCGCTGTTTAATCGGCTCCGCTCCTGTCAGTACGCGTTTTACTGGAAGTGTTGGCCGTTGGTTAAGCTTTTGCGTCAACGGGGGCAAAAGGGAAGCAGGCAGGTAGCAGGAATGAATGGACTGTTCTTCCAGAAAATCAATAAAATCATCCAGTTCAACTACAAAAAGAGTATCAATCAGGAATAGAGTGCCATCAAAAAACAAGGGCAGGTAGATTTCCCATACCGAAGCGTCAAAGACGAAAGGGGAGAGGCATAGCCCGTTAAAGCCAGCAGGCAGTGGTGCGTATTCCTGAAAGCCGCAGATTTGATTATCCACGCATTGGTGGTCGATCATCACCCCTTTGGGCTGACCGGTAGAGCCGGAAGTGTAAAGGACGTAAGCAAGGTGCTCCGGTAAGACTTCTGGCAGGGCGTAGCCTGGTTCTTTTTCCGGAAGAGCTGAAAGGTTTAAAGTGGGCAAGCCTAATTCCTGTGCCCGCTCAGTAGTGGCCGGCTCGCAAAGCAGAAGCGGTGCCTGAGTTTCTTTCAGGATGTACTCAATCCGGTTTTTCGGATAGTCAGGAATAATAGGGACGTAGGCACACCCGGCTTTCAACACGCCCAACATCCCAATAATCGCCTCTGCTGACCGTGCGCAAAACAAGGGAATCATAGTCTGGGCTGGTATTTTTCGGCAGACCAGTTGAGCCGCCAACCGGTCTGACTGTTCATCTAAAGATTGATAGGAGAGGGACTGCTCCCTGGCAACAATTGCAGTTTGATTGGGATGCCGCTGTACGGCAGCGCTAAATCGCTGGAGAATAGTCTTGTAGCCATCTTGAACATAAATACTTGGCGTTTTGGAGTTGGGCGCTCCGGTTGGGGTTTTCATGTGCAATATTTGTTGGATGATGAAATATAAGCTATTTTGCTAATAGATGCCAATAATTTTTATCAATGCCCTCCGATAACCATGCTGACTTACCCTTGCTGACTCTTCATTGTATCCAGGCATTGGAGAAAGGTGTAGTGGTTACCATAGCCGGTAAAGCTGCACCTGAAGCGTGGTATAACACTCTGCTGAAAAGATTGAATACTGCTGAAAAAGCGCAGTTGTCGCGTTTTAGGAATAACGCACAGCACGGCGTCTATCTCTCGGCTCACGCCGTGCTCAACACTTTGCTTGGTGCTTGCACCGGGGAAAACCCTGCGGAGCTGCAGTTTTCTTTTGGTACGCAACGGAAGCCCTATTTGGTACCGACTGAAGTTGGGCTTTACTTCAATTTATCTCATTCAGGAGATTACTTTCTGATCGGGCTATTGAAAAACCGGGAAATCGGAGTGGATGTAGAGGTGCACCGGGCGGGCATTCCAACTGTGGTCTTGGCTCAACGCTTTTTTCACCCCCAGGAACAAGAGCTATTGGGAAATGAATCCACATTTTTTGACACCTGGACAAGAAAAGAAGCCTTTCTAAAGGCTCTTGGAACTGGCCTGAATTATCCCATCACTTCTTTTGACGCTACAAAAGACCGTATCCTTACAGATAAGGGTTTCGTGGCACTTAAAAGCCTGCCGTACTTTGAGGGCGCAAGTGCTGCAATCGCGATAGCGCAAGAGATACCGCCCCTTCAAGCCTATCAGCTTTGGGCCCCTGCAGAGTGGGAATTATTCTTGGAAAAAGGCTAGTCAAAGAAACTATCATACTGATTCCGCCGCCCTTCCTGCCGCACCGGCTCCTTGATGGGCTGATCGAGGTCGAGCACATCACTGTCGTTGGCGGCCTGAGAAAGGAGGGTTTGTTTTTCATCTTCGCCCAGAATGAGGGAAGTGCTCTCTTTTTCCCACTTTTCCAGCATTTTGAGCCCGTCTTCTTCAAAGATACCGTTGCGCAGGTCAATGGAGTTCATAAAGTTAGAGGATACCTCCATGAAGCGGTCCATTTCTCCTACCTTGTTGGCCACGTCATCGGTTATGGCTTCCATCGCGGCATCAAACATGGCCCGCTTATCGGGGTCGCCCTGCATGATGCTCATGGCAGAGTTCATTGCCCCGTGACTGGCGTGTATGGCCTTGCGCTCCTGTTCCTTGATCATGACCTGATCCTTCACATCCTCGGCAAGGATAAGGGAATTCTCGTGCATTTTGGTGAGCACACGGTACAGCACCTCCATTTTTTGGTAGAGGTCCTCCAGGCGGACATTGGAGTCCTTCAGGCGGCCGGCTTTGCGCGACTTCAGGATCATCACCGTTTGCTTGTTGCTGGCTTTGGCTTTGCTGGCCAGTTGGAGGTTGGCCTCAATCTCTTTTTTGTTGTTATAGATCAGCTCTTTGAGCTTGTGCATCTGCCCGCGCAGGATGTTGATCTGCTTTTCCATCTGCTTGACCTTCTTTTTGAGGTCTTCCACGTAGTTTTTGAGGATACCAATGGGGTCAAGCTCCACGAAAATACCGGTAACCCATCGCATGACGCTGCGGTACATGTACCAGATGAGGTTGCGCATGCGCGGGTCGAGTACCATATAAACGACTGCGGCCAGCACAGCCAGCATTCCCGCCAGGTAGAGCGTGTTTTGCGCCAACGCAATCAACGCCGGCAATGCCGTATATAGCAGGTACCCGCCACCAACGAGGAGGGCACCCAGAAAAACAGCGCCAGTGACGCCCTCGGGGCGCTTCCAGAATGGTTTGGGCTGTACTTGAGAATTGTTGTTCATGATCATCATTGAGTTGAGGACTACAAATAACGCAAAATTCAGGTAGTTGTACAACCGCAGTTGTTTATCTTCGCCGCTAATGACCAATCTCATACGCATGAAGACCTTTGATGTCACCATTCCGGTGCTGAACGAAGAGCCAACGCTAGCCCAACAGGTGGAGCAGTTGCATGCCTTTCTGAAAACCCATTTCCCGGACGAAGGGCAGTGGCAGATCGTCATCGCCGACAATGGCTCTACAGACCGGACTTTGGAAATCGCCCAGGAACTCAGCAACCGTATCGCGGAAGTTACTTTCGTGAAAGTGCCCCGCCGCGGCGTTGGGCTGGCGCTGAAGACCTCCTGGGGACAGTCCAAAGCAGATATCGTTGGCTACATGGACCTCGACCTGGCCACCGACCTGCCGCATTTCCTGGAAGCCTACCGGGCTATTGCTGAAGAGGATTACGATCTGGTCTATGCTTCCCGCCTGCACCCCAAATCACAAGTAGTCAACCGGCCTTTCAAGCGCGAAGTGGCGAGCCGGGTGTTCAACCTGATGCTCAAAACGTACCTCGGCGTAGGCTTTTCGGATGGGATGTGCGGGTTCAAATGGCTGAAGCGGGAGGTGTACCCGGAGCTGCATGAAGCCGGGGCGCAAAACGATGGCTGGTTCTTTTCCACCGAGCTGCTCACCACGGCCGAGTGGCTCAACAAGCGGATTTACGAACTGCCCGTCAAGTGGACCGATGACATCAGCAGCAGCCGGGTGGAAATTCTGCCTCTGGCCAAACGCTACATCAACTCCATGATCGAACTCAAAAAACGACGGCCATGACAAAGGCTCCCGCTTTAATACTAGGTACTGCGATGTGGGGGTGGACCACCGAAAAACCCACCGCCTTTAAGCTGCTCGACCAGTTTTACGACCGGGGCTACCGGGAGGTGGATGGGGCTACCAACTATCCCATCAATAAAAACCCCGGGGACTTCCGCCGGGCAGAGCAGATCCTCCTGCAATGGATCAACGCCCACGGCATCAATGACCTCCAGGTGATGATGAAAGTGGGAAGTGTCAATAATATGCGTACGCCGGAGTGCAATTTGTCCAAAAGTTTCCTGCTCATCATGCTCGATGAATACCGCTATGCCTTTGGGGACAACCTCGATACCTTCATGCTCCACTGGGATAACCGGGAGGCCACCGAAGAAATCGAGGCCACCTTTGAGGCTTTTCAGCGTGCACAGGACCTGGACTACCGGCTTGGGCTGTCCGGCATCCGCCACCCGGAGGTCCACGCAAAAGTGAACGAAGCCTTTGATTTCGACTTACGCATTCAAATGAAACACAACCTGTTGCAATCGGACTATGACCGCTATGCACCCTTTCACGGGCAGCCCCGCTTCATCGCTTATGGTGTGAATGCCGGGGGGATAAAGCTGGATCCTAGTGCCTACCACCCGGACAGCTCCCTCAAAGCCCGGGGCGGTGATACGGAACAGCCGCACCCTGTCGTCGGGCCTTTGCAAGAAGTACTCGCGGCGGCCAATGAGCAGCCCGGTCGCCCTGCGGTCTCCAATATGAACCACTGCGGCATGGCTTATGCCTTTCACAGCCCGGATGTAGCCGGCATACTGATTGGCCCTTCCCGGCCGGAGCAATTGGAGCATACGCTCAACTTCCATGAGGCCCTGCAGCGTTATGATTACAGTGATTTTTACGAAGGGCTCAAACAGGTAGCGGCACAATTTTAAATATGGAGCAGTACGATTTCCTGATCGTCGGCGGCGGTATTTTTGGTATATATGCGGCTTTGTTTCTCCGGGAAAAAGGGCAGCGGGTACTGCTCGTGGAGAAGGAAAAGGTGTTGCTGAAAAAGGCTTCCATCGTCAATCAGGCGCGACTGCACAGCGGGTACCACTATCCGCGCAGCGTTGCAACGGCCCGGATGTCGGACGACAACAAAGCGCGCTTTACTGCTGACCATCAGGATTTTATCAACTTCGAGTTCGAGAAGTACTACGCCATCGACCGCTTCGGCTCCTTTACGGATGCCGCGCAGTTCGAACGGTTCTGCGCTTTCATCGGTATTCCCTGCGAGCCGGTGGAGCGCCATCCGTACTTCAACTACCACCGGCTGGAGGCTTTGTACAAGACCGTGGAGTATACTTTCGATCCCATTCTCATCGCAGAATACTACCGGCAGCGGCTCTACGAGGCAACCCCGGAGGTGACGCCCCGGCTTTTCACGGAAGTGATTGATGCAGCAGCCGATGGAGACCAATGGCAGGTCGGGTTAAAAGACCTGAACAGCGGTAAGCTTGAATCCGTAAAGGCTCGTCAGGTGATCAACGCGACCTACGCCGGCAGCAATGCCATCAACCGCCTTTTTGGCGTGCGCGATATCGACCTGATGCATGAGATTTCAGAAATGGCTTTCGTCAATTCCCCTCAGGTCCGGGACATCGGGCTGACGATTATGGACGGGCCCTTTGGCTCCATTATGCCTTACGGCAAAAGCGGGCTGCTGTCCCTGTCGAGCGTAGCCTACACCCACCACAAAGTCTCCTACGACAACCTGCCCACCTTCGACTGTCAGCAGGTGAATACCAACTGCCGCCCGGACTTTACGGACATCTGCAACTTCTGCCCCGCCAAACCGGCCAGCAATTATCGCAAAATGCTGGGGCAAATCCGGCACTACTTTACCGACAAGGTCGAGTTTCAGTACTTCACCTCGATGTTTACCATCAAGTCTAAACTCAAAGCCAGTTATATTGACGATGGGCGGCCTACGGAGATTTCTGTTTTACATGACAATCCCCGGTTCTATTGCATTTTTGCGGGCAAGATTAATTCTATATATGAGATTGAGAAGGTCGTATCTCTATGAGTGCTTTCATTCTTTTGGCACAATATTTTTTTTAAATGAACAATGAAATATTTGGAATTTTGCAAGGAGGGGGTACCTTTGTAAGGTGATTTGATAAAATTTTGAAATATTAAAACGGTGCGCGCCTAAACTGTATTTCCCATCTTTCATCTATTGTAATTTTTTTGCCGGGATGGGTAAAGGTCCCTTCCCCATAAAACCCCAGCCTCATGAAACGCCATATCTTTCCGTTACTATTCATGTTCTTCCTTTTTACAGTTTTCTCCTGTTTAAACGACAAAACCGTTGTCAACCCCCAAGAGTTACCGGCCCCTGAATTTACAGATACCCTGGATTTAAGTGGATTGCTTACAGATTCTGATCAGCTGTTTTTCTATTCCCTTAAATTGGTGAATGGCAGATACCTGTTGATTTTCGAAGCAGGCGCATCTATTGGTTATTCTAATATTTACCGGTATGACCTTGAAAACCAACAGCTCATCAAGCTGGATGACTTGACCTGGGGCGATTTGCGGTCCTCAACGATTTCCATAAAAGGAGATGAACTCATCCTTATGAGACGTGCAGGAGCGCCACTCCCTCAGCATGAAGTGGCGATTATTGGAATCCCGGAGTTAGAGATCCGAAGCCGGATTCCTATTGAAACAACCAATTATGAGCATAAACTGACAGGCTCTAATCTGTATTTCAAGCAGTACGGGGCATCCGCCACAATAAACCTCAGGGAGGTTGATCCGGAAAGTGGGGAAGTAAGAACGGCCTATCAGATGAGCAGGGAGTATGAAAAGGACTTTGACTTGAAAATCGAGTGGGACTTTTTCACCTCCGAAGACTATGGCAATGCAGTTGTTACATTGGACCGCTTTCCTGAAGGGGGCATTCAGCTTATCAATTTTAGCCTCACTGAAAGCGCAGAAATATGGCGGAACCCTTTGGTTGAGTTCGGTGAGAGTGACCTCAAACCCTACAAAGTGATTGCCGGTGATGACCGGGTATATATTTTCAGTAAAGACAAAATGAGTTGCCGGGACCTTTCAACCGGTGCTTTGTTGTGGTCTGAATACACGCAGGCCGCTCAGGACGAGCACAATGCATGGCTTCAGGGGGACAAGGTCTTTATTGTTAGTGACGAAAAAATAGCTGCCTATAGCGCAGTGGATGGTGTGCAAATCTGGTCGAAACCCAAGTTTCAGTTGGGCCCTGTAGCAAATTTGGAAAGGTACGAAGATTACTTTTTGTGAATCAGGTTCCATTTTCGGTTGAAGCCGGTGATGCGCTCTGGACGGAACCCGTTTTGTGGGATGAGCAAGATCCTTTTTCCAAAATCTACAATCAGCCAGCCGTTGATTTAGAAGCCGGTAAGATTTATTATCTCATTGATTTCAAATTGTACACTGTGGCGCTGCCACCTTTCGAATAATACACAGCGTTCTTATTTGCAGTTACTCCGTATGGCCTCTCGTTTTCGGAATGGGGAAACTCCTATGTCCCAATTTGGAGCGTTGTCCGACGTATATCAATTTGATGCGTTGCGCCTGATGCAAGTGCGCTGCGCTTCCAAAATTCCCCAATTTTATTGCATCTTTGCCGGAAAAATCAATTCCATTTACGAGATCGAAAAAGTTGTATCCCTTTAAATCCTAACCAAGTATGGCTGTAACTGTAAACGTGGCTTCAGAAATTGCGCCACTCAAACGCGTGATCATTCACCGCCCCGATGAGGGCATTGCCCGCATTAGCCCAAAGCGGGCCGAAGAGCTCCTGTTTGACGATATCGTGTACCTGCCGCAGATGCAGGAAGAGCACGATGTATTTTCGGAAATTCTAAAGCATTTTGTAGGAGAAGACAATGTCCTCGAAACAGAAGACCTCCTCTTTGAAGCCCTGGAAGCTGCCTCGGAAGCTGACAAAAGAGAGATGATCGAGAAAATTATCGACTACGAGGAACTGCCACGCTCCTACGAGGATATGCTCCTGAAACTGGACAACAAAGCACTGACGGAGACGCTGATCACGGGCTACCTGCAGCAGGAAGACATGATTCTCTTTGATCCTATCCCGAACTTTATCTTCACCCGGGACATCGCGGTCACGGTCAACGACCATGTCATCATCACCAAAGCGGCTAAAGAGGCGCGCTTCCGCGAAAATTTCCTTACCCGGTACATTTTCTGGGCACACCCCATCTTCAATGCGCTGAGCAAAGAGGGGCGTATCATCAACCTGAACAACGTAGAGCTATTCCCGCCTTCCCGCCGGCGGGAAATGGTGAGCATCGAAGGTGGAGATGTGATGGTCATCAACGAAGACTACTTGCTCATTGGTTGCAGTGAGCGGACGACCGCCCATGCCATTCAATCGCTCAAAGACGTTCTTTTTGAAAAGGGCGTGGTGAAGCATGTCGTGCAGATTAATATCCCGACCGACCGCAGCTACATGCACATTGATACCATTTTTACGCAAATCAATACCAACCACATCGTGGCTTTCAAGCCAATTGTGCTGGATGGGCTGGGGTCTTATGTCGAAGTGTTTTCCTCCAACGGCGCAACCCGACATTATCCTTCTATCAAAGAGTTTTTCCATGCGGAGATCAATCCGGATATGGAGTTCATCCTCAGCGGTGAGGGCATCTCGCCTTATCAGGACCGGGAGCAGTGGACAGATGGTTGCAACCTCGTGGCCCTGAAGCCTGGTGTGGCGATTACTTACGACCGTAACCCGTACACGGAAAAAGCCTTCCGCAATGCCGGGTATCAGATTATGCATGCCACGAGTATGCTGCAGGCGTTTCAGGATGGTTCCTTAAAACCGGAAGACGTGGAAAATACCATCATCGCACTGCCTTCGAATGAGCTGTCCCGGGCCCGGGGCGGATCGCATTGCATGACTTGCCCGGTGGAAAGGGGGTAAGCTCTAAGCCAGGTACCTGGAGAAGAGCAGAAGGCACCTCTCCTCCGATGGGGATGCCCTGCGACTTTCTCCGAAGTTGACCTCCTCTGGTGTTCACCAGGGTAAAAAAAGGGATGACTTTTCCGAAGTCTTGCAGTGCTTATTGATCTGACTTGATGCTTCATTTGATACTTGACAAAGCACTAGCAGGCACGCTGACTAACTGTGTGCCTGCTACCACTCCACTATCGTTCAAACTGCACGGACAGATTTACCTTTGCGCTGAACCCAATGAAGGGGCGTACAAAAAGCACCTGCCGGTCCCCGGCGCTGGTTTCCTCAAGGAATGTAGCCCCCAGGTTGAGGTACACAAACTGGAAGAGTTTATAGTCGAGGCTGGCGTAAATGGGCAGCCCGGTAATAGGGCCGGTCAAATTCTGTTTATCTGCATTCTCAAAATCCTGAAGGAAGACCCCAAAGCCTAAATAAGTGTTGCTGAAAAAGCGGGGCGCAAAAGCACGGTTGCCCAGTGGAAAGGACAAGCCGACAAAAGGGGCGGTATCGTAATCGAGGTCCTCACCGAGGTCACCGCTAAAGTAGACGCCACCGTAACCGGCAGTGACGGCCAGCGCGCCTTTTTTGGACTCGGTCGGGCAGTCGTCGAGGTAGCGGGCATCAACCATTTTGTAGAGTGGAGCAGGGAGGATGCGGCTGAGTTCGTCTTTCAGCAGTTGCCGGAGCAGTACTTGTTCCTCTGCCATTCGTACCCTTGCGGTGCTGTCTTTAGTCCGTATTTTTGACATCTTTTCCATCTGCAACGCCACCAGGCCGGACAGTTTTTGCTCCGGAGCCGCAATTCCGGTGCGGTAGTTTTGTAGGTCTGATCGCAAGAGATCGTTCATATCAGCGAGCAGGCGTTTGGGTTTGTTTTCCCATTCAATCATTTTGGTATCCTGAGTAAGCTGGGTCTCCAGAAACAATTGTAACCGGCTGTTGAGCGTTTGGATGAGTTCCTGCCGCTGTGCGGTGCCCAGGGTCTGGAAATAGCGCACTTCAATATCGTAATTGGAAGAAGAGCGGAATTTATAGTTGACCGGCAGGCTGTAGGTTTTTTCCTTATTATCCAGTGGGCGTTGCCACACGGCCGTGTGCAGAGGGGCAGATTTGCCTTTGGCGGACAAAATGTTCAGCTCAATCCGGTCGATATAGGACGGGATCGAACCCGTAAACAAGATATTGGTTTCGGCTGGCAATGGGTTGTTATCACCAATGTAAGCACTTTCAAAATCCAGGTTAACGGTTTTGTATTGGGCGGTGAGGAATATGGGGCATAAAAAAAGAAGTAGCAGTAGAAATTGTAGCTTTCGCATATTGAGAAGTGTTTGTAACGTTTCTTGTGATGGTGCTTGGGTTGGCTCAAAAGCACCTGGTCATTCGATGCCCAATGCGGGCAGAGGGGGCTTTCTGTAAGCCAGTAATAACCTCTTTCTAATATATAATTACGAGAGCTGCTTATTGTTTGGACGTTCAATAGTAATAAAGTCACAAGTCAGGGCCTGTTCTGGAAAGTACTGGACCGCAGAAGCTCAGCAAACCTAAGGCTCCAAGTGCGAAATACGCTGCACTATTTCCGACATGATGCTAGCGGAGCAAATGGATCATTCCGGACTGCACTTGTTTTTGGCCGGCTTGTTCGTAAGTTAGTTGCCAAATAAAAGCCCCGGGGTTCATGGGCTCGCTGCCGAACTGACCGTCCCACCCTTGTCCGGGTTGGTCGCTGCTGTACAGGAGTTCCCCCCATCGGGAAAAGACCTGCAACTGGTAGTTTTCCACCGGGCACAAACCGATGGGCATAAACCGGTCATTTACGCCATCTTCATTGGGCGAAAAGGCATTCGGCACATAGTAGCAGTTCTCGCACCCAATGGGCTGAAGGTCAACGCTATCGGTGGCCATGCCGCAAGTATTGGTTACGGTCACGGTGTAGATGCCGGGCTCCGTGAATGTAGATAGGGCCGCGGTGCTCCCATTTGACCAGGCTATTTCATTTTCAGGGGCTGTTGCGGCTTCGAGTTGTACCGTTCCACCCGGGCAGAGGGGGCTGTCCCCTTGTATTTCCAAAGCCGGAAAAGTAAGGCTATCCACCATAAATACGGTGTCAAACTCTCCGCAACCGTTGGTGACGGTAATGTGGTAGGTGCCGCCACCCGTGAGGCTGACACTGTCGCCCACGCTGCCATTAGACCAGGTATAGGCGGTAGCACCTTCCGAAAATACGGTAGCGGGCGCACTTTCATCCGGGCAGAGAGCTTCCGGGGCATCAAGCAGTATCGGGGGCACATCCAATACATTTAGCAGGAGGGTATCTGTAGCCTGCCGCCCGCACAGATCCGTAAACAGTACGGTATACAGCCCGCTATCGGTCACCTGAATACCCGGCAGGGTGTCGCCGGTCGACCACTCGAAAGCACCGGAAATATTAGCGACAGCGGTAAATGTAGCGGTGTCGCCGGTACAGAGGGTAGCCGGGCCATTGATGCTGACCACTACGCTATCTGTCAGTTCTTCTACTTCAATAGTATCACTGATCATGCCACAATCGGCAGTGACGGTCAGGCTGTATGTCCCAGGCTCGGTGACAGTCAGACTGGTATCCGTAGAGCCATCCGACCAAAGGAAAGTATCACCGTTGGTTTGGGGGATCAGTGTGATAGGCCCGTTGTCGCAACTGAAGGTTGTGTCTGTGCCGAGGTCAACGATAAGCGTTTCCTGGGTGTCAAAGATGTAGTCCATGAAGTTGGGGAGCCCCAGGAAGGGCTGATCCGGCGTCTGGAACGTAAAAACCTCTTCCTCCAGATTGGCTTGCTCGGAATTAGGGCAGTTGATGGCATGAAGGTGGGTAATCTCCGGCGCATCTTCATCGTAGGAGACGAAGTAAATCCGCCCATCCGGTGCCAGCTGCATTGCGCCCAGGCGCTCATTGGGCCCGGAATCCAGAATTGTCCTAGAGCCCAGGATACCTGCATTCAGGGGGTCATAGCGAACCAGTAGGGAGCCGCTTACAGTAGGCTCCATCACGTACAGGTAATTGCCGTTGGGCGAAAAAGAGTAGGTAATGGAATTCACCGCGCCCGGTATCGTCCGCGAATTGGAAATATTGCCATTGTTGGGGTTGAAGTTATAGAGTACGCCCCCTACAAAAATGCGGTTGCGCGCTGGTGATATTTTAATGGGGCCAGACAGAGAATCGACGACCTCCCGTGGCTCCAAAGTAGGCCCCAGCACTTCTGTTGGTGTAACGCGGTAATTGAAAAAGTCACCGGTGTTGTCATCTACGATAATCACCCAAAAATCGGTGTCGTTGCCATGCAGGGTGCCGCTCAGCGCCTCAAAACTGGGCACGTGCAGGCGGTCATCTTCAAAGACGGTGCCGCCCAGCCCGCCATTCAGGGTACGGTTGAGCAAAAAGTGCGTCAGGCCACGCCCTTGCAGCTGCCCGGAGGGGAGTCCATCACTGGCGTATTCCCGTTCTTCCATGGTAAAGAGGTAGTGCTCATCGGCATTCCCGGGGTTGGGGACAAACAGCGCAGATTGTACAGCTCCAAAGCCACCGCCCCGGAGCCCTTCCATATCGTAAAGCACCGTGTGGTTGCGGTTCCAGACGGTCCCTTTAGGCTGCCCGGCTGTCGTGCGACCGCCACCATTGGTGTAGTAAAGCAGGTTGCCTGCTTCATCGCAAACTGCAGCACAACCTTCGGTCGTCTGCAGGGCCCCATCGCTAATTAGTGCGGGGTCTCCGGAAGAGAAGTCAATACCTTGTTGGTTGCCAAAGTACCAGATGTTGCCTTCGTTTTGGCTCAGCGCGGCAAAAGACAGGAAAAGTAAGGGGAGGATCAGGCCAGCAAAGGGCGTTTTTTTCATACGGCACGGTTTTGCCCAAAAGTAAGGGTAACCGACCAATTTTTAGGTCGGTTACCCTTCAATACTGATTTTTGCAGGTTGGGACAGCGTTAAAAAAAACTGCTCTGTCGGCCTGTTTTGCGTTACGCGGTGTACAGCAAATCGTAGTATTCTTCCAGCATCCGCTTGACCCCAAAGGCATCGCGGGTACTCTGAATGCTGGCGTGCATCATCTTCAGCCATTTTTGGCGGTCATCGTAGTAGGTAGGGACCACTTTGTTGAGGAGCACATCGTAGAGTGCTTCCCGGTCGTTGTCATCCTGTTCTATCACGTTGTCGCTCTCAAAAGCATTGCCAATTTGCCAACCATTGACGCCATCTTCGCAAGCCTCGGGCCACCAGCCATCGAGCACGCTAAGGTTGAGGACGCCATTCATGGAAGCTTTCATACCGGAAGTTCCACTTGCCTCCTTAGGGCGGCGTGGGTTGTTGAGCCATACATCGGAGCCACGGGTGATGGCGGCACCAATTTCCATGTCGTAGTTTTCCAGGAAGACCACCGCATTGGGGTAGAGTTTGGACATGCGTACGAGATTGGCTGCAATCGCTTTGCCGGTATCATCCAGGGGGTGGGCACGGCCGGAAAAGACGAGCTGAATCTTACCCTCCTTCAGGTAAGGCTCAATAACTTCTGGCTTAGAGAAGATCAGGTCGCTTCGCTTGTAGGGCACGGAGCGGCGGGCGAAGCCGATGATCAGCTTTTCTTCGTCCAGGGTGACGCCGTTTTTGCGCTTCACCAGCTCAATGAGCGCCCGCTTATTTTGAAGGTGGGGTGCCCAAAGGTCCTTACCTGCTTCAGCAGCATCAAGCATGGCCTGGTCTACCCAGGTGCCCTGATGTATACCGTTGGTGATCGCGACGATCTCGGAACGGTCATGGATGTGCTTCCACATTTTATTGGCAGTTTGCCCATGCAACTGAGCGACTGCATTCGATTTTTTAGAAAGGCGCAATGCCCCCACGGTCATATTGAAGGGGTCGCCGGCCAGGCGGCGAAGTTGGCTGGGTTTCATGCCCAGGTTAGCGCCCATATACATCAGGCGGTCGATGGGGTGAGATTCGTTGCCCTGAATGACGGGGGTATGCGTGGTGAAAACGATTTCATTCTTGCTGGCTGCCCAGGCTTCCTCAAAGGTCATACCATCTTCCATCTTTTCGCGCATCAGCTCGAAGCCGGCAAAAAGCGCATGGCCTTCATTGAAGTGGTAAACATCAGTTTCTATGCCCAGCGCGCGTAATGCCCGGACACCACCAACGCCAAGCACCAATTCCTGTGCGATACGTTCTTCACCAAACCAACCATAGAGCTGCCCGGTAATCCAGGCGTCATCGTTGCCAGGTACATCGGTATCCAGCAGGTAAAGGGGGGCGTTGTCAAAGGCTTCCAGCTTCCATACTTTGCAGGCAACATTTCGTCCACGTATCTCTACGTTGACCATAATGCCTGTATCTTCCATGAAGTCGTACTCGTAGTTCTTGTAGGAGTCATAGGGCTTGCCATCCTCACCAATGAATTGATCGGTGTAGCCTTGCTTCCATTTGAGGCCAATGCCGACAATAGGATAGTCGTATTGTTTTGCGCCTTTCATATAATCGCCTGCCAGGATGCCCAGGCCTCCGGCGTAAGCTTTGAAGCGATTGTCAAGACCGTACTCCATACAGAAGTAGGCTACGCGTGGCATGCTGCCGTTGGGGTCTACCATAATACTATGTTTTTTTTCTGATTTAACACCAGTTTGGATTTTAGCCAGGATCATGGCCATCTGTACTTTTGCCTATACGCGGGCTGCAAAAAGAGCTCGTCGGCAGCAGATACCGTTCGGTCAGGATACCAAAACCCAAACAGGCTTATCGTTTATACAGTGGGGTACGAATACCCCATTAGTCCGCAACTAATATAGCAGAAAAGCCTGAACTTGTCTAAAAATTCACGTTTACTTCGTAGTGCTGCGATAGTAAAAATCTGGCTCAAAAGGACGATGCCGGACATCGCGATTGGTTTTTTAAGACCGATTCTTACTAGCTCTTTTTGCTGTACTTCTTTTTGCTTTTACCGTACTTTGGGTATTGCCGGCGTTTCTTGTTGGACGCTGTGGGTTGGGGGCCACCGTCATTGACACGGAGGGTACGGCCATTATAAGTATTGCCATCGAGGCGGTTGATCAATTGTGTGGCGGCCTGTAATTCGACCTGCACGAAGGCGTGCTTTCTCTGAAGGTCAATTTTACCTACCGCGGCACCGGTGATGCCGCCCTTTTCGCAAAGGTAGGAAAGGAGCTCACCTTTACCGTTGATATCAATCATGCCGATATTTACAAACACCCGCCGGGACTCGGAGGGCTTGAGGAAGCCTTTATCTGCACTTGCTTTTTGCCCGATTGGTTTGCTCTTAGCGTAAGCCTGCATTTTTTCAGGCATCGTTGCCGTGGCCATTTTCAGCAGCAGGTCTTCTCTGGATAGCCCTTCAAAGGTCGTCATGATCTGAGGGAGGTATTCCAGCAGTGCGGGGTTAGGCTCAACCGCATTGATTTTATCGAAAAACCGCAGTAGGCGGCGCTCGAAAATATCAGGTCCGGAGGGAATTTCCACAGACTCAAAGGAAATCTTAGACGTCTTTTCGAGCCTGCGCAGCAGGTGGCGGTCTTTGGGGTGGGCAAGGACGAGGCTGATGCCTTTATTCCCTGCACGCCCGGTACGGCCCGAGCGGTGGGTATAGAAATTGAGGTCGTCCGGGATATTGAAGTGGAATACGTGGGTGATATTGTCCACATCAATACCTCTGGCGGCCACATCAGTAGCCACAAGCACGCGTAGCCGGCGGTCTCTGAACCCCTGCATGACGCGGTCGCGCTGTGTTTGATTGAGGTCTCCGTGGATGGCATCGGCTTTGTAGCCGTCCCGGGAAAGGCTTTCGGCCACTTCGGCAGTCTCCCGGCGGGTGCGGCAAAAGACCAGGGCGAAAAGGTTGGGCTCCATATCGAGGAACCGGCGCAGGGCTTCGTAGCGTTCAGCGGGCCGTAGCACCACAAACTGATGGCTAATATCTACGTTACCTGAATTTTGGGTACCGACAGAAAGCTCAAACGGATTGTCCATATAATCTTCCGAAATCCGGCGGACATCCGGTGGCATGGTAGCTGAGAATAGCCAGGTGCGCCGCTGTTCGGGCACGGCTTCCAGTATTTCGTCAATTTCCTCCTTGAAGCCCATATTGAGCATTTCGTCGGCTTCGTCGAGCACGACTTGCTGCAGGTGCGTGTAGTCCACTTTACCGCGGCGCATGAGGTCTCTCAGTCGACCGGGCGTAGCTACGAGCACCTGAACGCCTTTCTCCAGGGCTTTGATTTGACGGCGGATATCTGCACCACCATAAACCGAAAGGATTTTTAGTTTGGGTTGATTTTTAGCGAAGGATTCCAGCTCGCGGGATATTTGCAGGCAAAGCTCCCGGGTAGGGGCTAGTACCAGGGACTGCACAAAGGGCAGTGAAACATCGGTCCGGTCCAAAAGCGGCAGGCCAAAGGCAGCAGTTTTGCCGGTGCCGGTCTGAGCCAGGCCAACAAAGTCTTGTTCACCCGCAAGTAGGTGGGGGATCGCTTGTTCCTGTATAGCAGTAGGGGTTTCGAAGCCAATTGCAGTTACGGCTTCCGTAATAGGCTGGGAGAGGCCCAGCGATTCAAATGTACTCATGTTCAGTTGTTAAGCTGCACTCCGTAGCAGCAGTAATGAGTAGCATTTGAGCTTACAGATAGGGGCGGAGCAACACCGTTCCTGTGCAGGTTTTTGGACCTGCGTTTTGAGCACAAACTCAACTTGTGCGGTCATTTTAAGCTTTCGCTACTCGAAATCGGGGACAAAGGTAAGTTTTTTTTGAAAATTAAACGGGCAATTGTTCAATCATTTGCCAGAGCCCCTGACTAAGCTGAAGCTTCAGGCGTTCGGTCTCCTGATCGGTGCGGGCTTGCCCCTGCATGCGGCGGTGGAGCTCCTGCCAGCGCTGATAGTAAAGAACAGCATCATTCATGAGCAGGTTGTTGCCGATTTGGTCAGACAGGGTAATGAGTGATTTGATGACCCCCTCAAAGTCTTCTTCCAGCAGTCGTTTTTGTAGCGCTTCCTTAAAGGTATGACGCATATCATTGTAGTTTTCCTGAATTATCTTTATATTTGTCGTAGTATTGTCACATCACATCACGCAAACACTATAATGACACCCCGGGTGTTTTGGTTTATCCCCAAACCACCGCTCAGCGCTTTGCACTGCCCTTACGTCTTTCAAGACAGTCGGGCAGGATGCTAAGTCTCCTAATACCCTTTTGAAAACTTCTGTCTACCCAAAACCAGTATGAAAAACCTATTTTGTATCATTTTGTTTGCATTGCTTGCCGCTATGCCGGAGCAAACGGTAAACGCGGCTAGTACGCCTGCCAGAGAAAAAGACAACAGTGCACCACTGGTCAGCGATCGTTTCTACGCTTCCACCAGCTCCCGACTGACGCGATCAGCCATGGGGTCCGAGGACCTTCTTCCACTGAGCAGCTTTGTCGCGAAACCTCATCATGTATCTGTCTTACTATCGTGGGTGATTGCACGCCCGGCAGAACATGCTTCCTTTATCATTGAACGGGCTCTTGAAAACGCTCCCTGGGAGAAAGTCGGCATCGTCCACGCCGCGGATGGGCAGCGTGAGTTTAGCTTCTGGGATGTCCGGGTACAGCCCGGTGCCGCTTATCAGTACCGATTGGTCAACGAGGCGGGCGAAGGGGGGATTCAGACTTCAAAGCCGGTGCTGCTTGAAGTGGATACACCACTAGACGAGTACCTGATAATATTGAGCCTTATCGGGTTTATTGGCTACCTGGCTTATCAGGGGCGTAAGATCGTGCACTGAGTACACAGTAAAGGAGGGTTAGATGCTCAACTCCTGCATTATGAAGGCAGTGGGAGCCTATCCTTTTTTCCTGATGTGCGGTAATGGTACCTTCAGTTTCATTTTTTTCATTAGCTTTATTGCGCAAGCGTTTGCTAAAGCGGCAAACTGTTTTTTGGAGACTGAAACAAACGATACCAACGAATGAATGACGAAATCATTAATACTCTGCGCAATTGCCAAGAGCTTTCGAATTTGAGCGACCCTGAGCTCAGCCAACTGTCGGGGGTGGTCCGTCTGGTTGATTATGAAGCCGGGCATGAGGTGTTTTCTATAGAACAAAAAGGAGAGTCTTTTTATATCGTCCACTACGGCCGGTTGATCCTTTATCTATCACGCAAGGAGCCCAAGTCTTACACCAAGGGGCAGCTGTTTGGCGAAATCGCCATCTTCAATAAAACTTCCCGTCTCGGTACTATCCGGGCTACAGAGCCTTCCAAACTTATCGTTTTCGATAAAGCCAAGGTATTTGATGGTAATAACATCCCGGAGGAACTGAAGCTTAAGCTATCCTGGGCACTGACCCAAAAAATTATCACTTATCTGGTGGCAGACGAATCGGCCAACAGCAAGCGGATTATCGATAAAGGCGAAAGCGATATGGTGGAGTTCAAAGAGTCGATTGACAAGTACCACCGGGACAAAATCATTCAGACCCTTTCGGCTTTCATGAACCTCAATGGGGGGACAGTATTCTGCGGCGTGAATGATGAGGGGAAGATCATCGGGCTGGATGCGACCACTTCTGATATCGATAATTTCAAGCGAAGCATCACGAGTGCGGTACAGCGCAACCTGGGGTCTTTCTTTGCCACTCAGCTGTCCTTTGATATTGAGAAGATTGATGACCACATGATTTTCCGGATTGATACACCGCCGGCCAAGTCTCCGGTCTTTTTCCGGGATGTGGACAAAAAGGGGAATGAACAGGAATTTTTTTACATCCGTACCGGCTCAGCGAATATCAAGATTAAGAAGAGCAGTGAAATCATTAAATACGTTGAGGACCGCTACCGCTTTTCCGGGCAATAGGTTCAACTTCCCTGCTTGCTGTTAGGGAGCCTGCCAGCTCAGTAGCGCCTCCCAAAAGTTGGCTTCCATAGCAGGAGCATTGATTTGCGTGTAAACCTTCACTCTGCGGCGGGTATTTTCCGGTGGCGTCCTGACCGATTTGGAGGTAGCGAACTCGGGGTGAATTACCGCTTCAATTAGAGCGAGGTCCCACATAATCCAACTAGTGCCTGCGCCGACTTCTTCCCACCGGCTTGTGAGCCGCCGGCAGAGCGGAGTGCTGCAGGATTTGATCTGCTGAAAGGTAGCTGCCCGCTGAAAAGTGAGCGCTCTAGCCACATTGGCAGGCATCACCCAGAGCTCCAGGTCTTTGTGGTTCAGCAGCAGGTCAAATGCATTTAAGTCATTCCGGATATTGAATTCATTTTTATCCCAGGCTTTTGTTTTAGCGTCGTACCGGGCACCGAGGAGGTAGACCTTTAGGTTACCGGCAATTTCCGGGGCTACAGCAAGAGCCGCCGCTACATTGGTGGAAGCGCCCAGGCAGATAACAGGGAGTTTGGCATCCGGGCTTGCTTTGCGGGCTTGCTCAATGATAAACCGGGTAGCCGGGCTGCTCGGTACCGGTGCGCCCGGATAGTACCCCCAGGCAAAACCCAGCATTTGATCGCACCCGCTGAGGGCGGGCAGCATCCATTGGCCACACTCGGCTTTGAGTTGTTCGTTGAGGCCTTGACTGATTTCCAGGGTGTTGATGCTGTCGGTAGGGTAGCTGTTCCAGTAAGGGTCGGTGAGCAGTTGTACGTTGTTGAAATGAGCAGACTGCAGGGACAGGACCTTCAAGCCATCTGGTGACAGGGCACGGGCAATGGCGTAGAGGTCGTCCATTTCATTGCCGGTATCAGCATCAAGGATATAAGCGGCAGGTTGGGCAGTAAGGGTAATGACCGATAGCATGGTCAGCAGGAATAGGTATAACCGGTACAGCATGGGCGTGTGTTTTCTCTGGCCCAAAGATAGGATTTTTGCTGTTTAAGAGCGGTTTGGATGTTAAGACAGCCTCCTCCAGGTATTTTTTAAGCCGGATTGGGTTGAATCTGTGCCAGTATTTGCTCCAGTGCTGAATTGGTGATTTGCTCGGAAGCCAGTAAGTCCTTTAGGCTGATTTGGCCCAGCACATGATCAAGCGATTGCTGTACCACCCGCCACAGGGACCGCACGGAGCAGTCTACCGAGTTGGTGCATATTTTGAACCCGGCAGCGTGCTTATTGCAAAACCCTTCATCAAAAAGGGCACCTCCAAGGGCACGAAGTACTTCGCCTACATTAATTACTTCGGGAGGTTGCGCCAGCACATAGCCGCCTTTCTGCCCCCGCGTACTCTCGATGAAGCCCGCCAGGCGCAGCGTACGGGTTAGCTTGCCTACGTAGCTGTCCGACATGCCTTCCAGTTCACTGATTTGGGGGATGCTAAGCCCTTCCTGCTCATCGGCTTGCGCGATGCGGATTAGGATGCGCAGTCCGTATTCATCTTGGGCTGAAATTTTCATATGCTTTTGCGATTAAGATGAAGGGACAGTGATTTAAAACATGTCTAATGCAAAGCGGGCTTCTTCGCTCATCATTTCTTTGTTCCAGGGCGGATCGTAGACGACTTCCAGTTCCACATCATTTACTCCTTCAACCATACCGATCTTCTGCTGTACTTCCAACGGTAGAGAATCGGCTACCGGGCACATAGGCGTTGTGAGCGTCATTTGCAGGTTAACGACGCCCTGATCGTTGATGCCGATATTGTAAATGAGCCCCAACTCGTATATGTCCACCGGGATTTCCGGGTCATAAACGGTCTTGATGGCTTCAATAATTTTAGCTTCAAATGCTGCTTTGTCCATGATTGATCTCCTTTGACGGTACTTGTGCTAAAGGGGGGCGGTTGACTTGCCGATTTACTGATTTTTCGAGTTAATAGCCAGCCCATACATTTTCATTTGCTTCACCATACTGACCAGACCGTTGGAACGGGTAGGCGAGAGGTGCTCCTTTAGTCCGATTTTGTCTATAAAGTACAAATCGGCACTGGCAATTTCAGCAGCTTGCTGCTCTGAAAGTACCCGGATCAGCAAAGCAATAATGCCTTTAGTAATAACGGCATCGCTATCAGCGGTAAACCGGACTTTGCCTTCCGCCTGATCGGCATGCAGCCATACCTGGCTCTGACAGCCCTTGATCAGGTGGCTTTCATCCTTGTATTGCTCTTCAATGATCGGGAGTGACTTGCCCAAATCGATGATATATTCGTACTTCTCCATCCAGTCCCCGAAGAAGGCAAACTCCTCGATGATTTCGTCTTGTATGCTGTTGATTGGGTTCATTTATAATTCATTTAACTGGAAGAGGACATCCTTATAAAGCTTTTCGCTTACAAAAAAGTTAGCCTTTTCAATAAGTTGTTCTAATAAGTTTCGAACCTCTTTAATAAGCCCTTTTCGTTTTGATTCAACTAAAATACCAACAAGACCAATTTTGCGTAAGCCATAATCTTCTGCGATTTTTCGCCCCTTTTTTTCATCAATAATGATAAAATCGGCGTCTAGTTTAAGGGCAAGTGTAATTGCCTCAGATTCTCCGGGGTCTAGAACCTCTTTGAGGTTTCTAGTGATGTCGTTTTCTTTGACTTCTTTTATTTTAATCCAGCTAAGTGATTCAATTATCACTTTGTTTTTTGTGTCTGAAACCAACTCATCGTACACTGCCTGAGGAATGATAATATTTTGATACACTTCTCTTAGCAACCAAAGATGATCTATTTGGATCAAGTTGGTAATTGCAGAGGTATCACTAACTACAATCATCTCAAGAAGAGGGTTTAGGATTAATGCCTAGCGTTTTTAGATCCTCGTGAAATTCATCTATATCATAGTTCAAAGATACCCCTCTGTCTTTCAATGCTTTTTGGAAACCTAAATGATCTAATCCGGCAAGAACTTTAGCTTGCCCAAAAGAAAGCGACCCTTTATCGTAAAGCAGTACTGCGAGTTCAACTTTGAGGTCTTCTTCTTTGATATTCATGCGTTCCAGCATGATATCAGGAATCGTTAATGTCATTGGTCGATATTTTTTACTTTAACATCAAAACCGCCCTGTTAATTCCCGCCACCAGCGCATCAATATCCGCTTTGTTGTTGTAGAAGGCGAAGGAAGCCCGCACCGTACCGGGGATTTCATACCGCGCCATGAGCGGCTGCGTGCAGTGGTGCCCGGTGCGTACGGCAATACCGAGCTTGTCCAGGATAGCACCCAGGTCATAGGGGTGCACACCTTCCACGATGAAGGATATCACGCTTGCTTTCTCCTTAGCGGTGCCAATGATGCGCAGGCCCTCAATTTGCTCCAGCTGTTCGGTAGCGTAGACCAGCAGCTCGTGCTCGTGCCGGCTGATGTTGTCGTACCCTACTTCCTGCATATACTTCACAGCTTCGCCCAGGCCAATGACCCCGGAAATATCCGGCGTGCCGGCCTCGAATTTATGGGGCAGTTCGTTGTAGGTGGTTTTCTCGAAAGTAACGGTTTTAATCATTTCGCCACCACCGTGGTAAGGCGGCATTTGCTCCAGCCACTTTTCTTTCCCATAAAGGACACCAATGCCGGTGGGCCCAAACATTTTGTGCCCGGAGAAGGTGTAGAAGTCTGCATCCAGCGCCTGCATGTCCACCTGCCCGTGAGGAATAGCCTGTGCGCCATCCACAAGGACCGGGATGCCCAGTTCGTGGGCCCGAACGATGATGTCTTTAACCGGATTGATGGTACCCAGTGCGTTGGAAATATGCACCAGAGATACGATCTTGACCCGCTCGTCCAGCAGTTCATAAAGCGCATCCATTTCCAGCTCGCCCGCATCGTTGACCGGCGCCACACGGAGCTCAGCGCCCCGCTCTTCGCAAATCATCTGCCAGGGCACGATATTGGAGTGGTGCTCCATCGCTGTAATCAGCACCGCATCGCCGGGATTGATGAACTTGCGCCCGTAGGAGGACGCCACGAGGTTGATCCCTTCGGTGGAACCCCGTACAAAGATGACCTCCTTTTCAGAAGGGGCATTGATAAACTGACGGACCAGCTCCCGCGCCTCCTCAAAAGCAGTGGTGGCTTCCTGACTCAACTGATAGACGCCCCGGTGCACATTGGCATTCCCGGTACGGTAATAATCATTGAGCCGGTCGATAACCTGTGCCGGCTTTTGGCTCGACGCTGCACTGTCCAGGAATACAATGGGCTTGCCATTCATTTCCTGTTCCAGCAGCGGGAAATCCTTCCGGATTTTATCGATATCAAACGCTTTTTGAGCGGTAACTTCCATGTTAATCTACTGTTCGAATTTCTTGTTGATCAGCATTTCCGCGAAATCACGGATTTGCTCATGCTTAAAGTACTCCAGTACTTCAGCAATAAAGGCATGCTGCAGCATGGCCCGTGCCTGATGATCGTTGAGGCCCCGGCTACGCAGGTAGAAGACAGAAGACTCGTCCAATTGCCCGATCGTGGCCCCGTGGCTGCACTTTACATCGTCGGCAAAAATTTCCAACTGCGGCTTGCTGTCCATTTCAGCTTTGTTGGACAACACCAGGCTGCTGCTTTGCTGGAAAGCATTGGTCTTTTGCGCATCCTTGCGCACCATCACTTTGCCATTGAATACGCCACGGGCGCTGTCCGTCACGATGCCTTTGTAGAGCTCGTTGCTCTGGCAGTGGGGTACAGCATGATCGATAAAGGTATGGTTATCAATATGTTGCTGCTCCTTGCCAAAGTAAACGCCGTAGTAGTTGGTGGTGAGGTTGGAGCCCTTGTGCAGGGTGTTCAGGTTGTTGCGCACGATACGCCCACCGAGGTCTACGGTATAGTTGGAGAACTGACTGTCGCGCTCCTGTTCGGCATCCACCCGGTTGATGACGTAGCCCTCTGCACCTTCCTGCTGCAGGCAATAGTGGTGGATATGGGCATTGGCACCTACGGAAACCCGGTTGTAGATATTGTTGAAGTAAGTGCCTGTTGCGCCTGGTTTCTCAAACTGCCCTTCGATATAAGCAAATTCGCTACCGGTCTCGGCCACAGCAATATTCATGTGGCTGTTGAGGATTGGCGTCTCCGCGTTGGTCGAAAGGTGCAGGATGTAAACAGGCAGTTCGCAGGCTACATTCTTTTCGCTGTACAGGAAAAGGCTGTGCTGAGAGAATGCCGCATTGAGCGCCACGAAGATGTCGTCCTGCCCTTCGAGAATGGCATCAAGTTGTGCGCGGGCGATTTGGCCGAATTGGTCGCTGTCCAACGCATCGCGCAGGAGCATTACATGCATGCCTTCCGGCAAGGCTTCGAAGTGGGACAGTTGTTCGCTGAGCTGCCCGTTTACAAAGACAATCAGGTGCGCATGCATGCCTTCCGGCATAAAAGACTTGATGGTGTCTGCGCTGATCTCCTGCAACTGCCCGATATGGTAATCCGGCTGCAAGATCCGGTTGACACTTGTGTATTTGTATTCCTCCCAACGACGGGTAGGAAAATCCAGCCGCCCGGCCAGGTCCATGGCACGCTGACGGTACTCGTCGAGCGGGTGGGAGGGTTGCTGATTGGCGGCTTCCGTTTGCTGAAACAGCGACTGAAATTTTTCTTTTTCAGCAGCATATCTGTCCTGAGCTACGGTTGATGACATGTCGTAAGCTTTTATTTGTAGTTCGGCTTGATGGCTGCAAGCCTACTGCATAAGTTCTTGAATGGATTCTGACGCTGTGCCCGGGTATTGCCGCCCGGGCAGGAAAGGTTATACTGCTAAGGCATCTACTTCTTCCTTGATCCAGTCGTATCCTTTGTCTTCCAGCTCCAGTGCGAGCGACTTATCACCGGACTTCACGATGCGGCCGTTGTACAGCACGTGCACAAAATCAGGCTCGATGTAGTTGAGCAGGCGCTGATAGTGCGTCACGATGATGAAGGAACGCTCCTGTGTGCGCAGCTTATTGACGGCTCCTGACACAATACGGAGGGCGTCGATATCCAAACCGGAATCGGTTTCATCCAGAATAGCCAGTGCCGGCTCCAGCAGCGCCATTTGCAGCATTTCGCTACGCTTTTTCTCTCCACCGGAAAAACCTTCATTGAGGGAGCGGCGCAGGAATTTCTCATCCATGCCGACCATCTCGATTTTCTCCCGGATAAACTTGAGCATCTGCATAGCGTTCAGCTCTTCTGCTCCGCGGGCTTTGCGATTGGCATTCACGATGCTCTTCAGGAAGTTGGAGGTACTTACGCCGGGGATTTCCACCGGGTACTGAAAGGCCATGAAGATACCCGCCAGGGCACGCTCGTCGACCTCCATTTCCAGCAGGTCCTGACCTTTGTATTCGATGCTGCCGCTTTCCACTTCGTAGTCTTCCCGGCCAGCGACAACGTTGGCGAAGGTGCTTTTGCCGGAGCCGTTCGGGCCCATGATGGCGTGCACTTCGCCCGGCTTTACTTCAAGGTTGATGCCGTTAAGGATGGTTTTATCTTCAACCGAAACTTTAAGGTCTTTTACAGTCAACATTATGGTTTAGTGTTTTTTTGTCGTGATCAAAAAGGGTGATGAAGAGCAGAACGCCCTTCCATAATCAGGGGTTTAGCCCACACTGCCTTCGAGGCTGATTGCGAGCAGTTTTTGCGCTTCTACGGCAAACTCCATCGGTAGCTCATTGAAGACTTCCTTGGCAAATCCGTTAACAATCGTATTGACGGCATCCTCTTCGCTCAGGCCGCGCTGCATGAGGTAAAACAGCTGATCTTCCCCAATCTTCGAGGTCGTGGCCTCGTGCTCCACCTTAGCGGTATTATTTTGCACTTCCAGGTAAGGGAAGGTATGCGCACCACACTTATCGCCCATCAGCAGGGAGTCGCAGACGGAGAAGTTGTGGGCATTTTCTGCCTTCTTACCGATTTTTACCAGTCCGCGGTAGGAGTTGTGGCTATACCCCGCAGAGATCCCTTTGGAAATAATGGTACTGCGGGTATTTTTACCGATGTGGGTCATTTTGGTGCCGGTGTCAGCCTGCTGCCGGTTGTTGGTAACGGCTACAGAGTAGAACTCGCCGACGGAATTGTCGCCCAGCAATACACAGCTAGGGTACTTCCAGGTCACCGCAGAGCCGGTCTCCACCTGCGTCCATGTAATCTTGGAATTGGTGCCTTTGCACAGCCCGCGCTTCGTGACAAAGTTGTAAATCCCGCCTTTGCCGTCCTTATCGCCGGGGTACCAGTTTTGTACGGTAGAATATTTGATCGTGGCGTCGTCCATCGCTACCAGCTCAACTACAGCGGCATGCAACTGATTCTCGTCGCGCATTGGTGCCGTACAGCCTTCCAGGTAGCTCACGTGGCTGCCTTCTTCGGCAACGATCAGGGTGCGCTCAAACTGACCGGTATCGCGCTCATTGATGCGGAAATAGGTGCTGAGCTCCATCGGGCACTTCACGCCTTTGGGGATGTACACGAAAGACCCATCGCTAAATACAGCAGAGTTGAGTGCGGAAAAGTAATTGTCGTTGGCAGGGACAACTGAGCCGATATATTTTTTGATCAGTTCCGGATGCTCGTGCACCGCCTCGCTGAACGAGCTGAAGATGATACCCAATTCGGCCAGTTTTTTCTTGTAGGTGGTTTTGACAGACACGGAGTCGATCACAGCATCTACCGCCACGCCCGCCAGCATCTTTTGCTCATCGAGCGGAATGCCCAGTTTGTTGAAGGTTTCGAGCAGCTCAGGGTCTACCTCATCAAGGCTGTTGAGTTTTTTCTTCTTTTTGGGCGCAGCATAGTAAATCATATCCTGAAGGTCTATCGGAGGATAATCTACGTTAGGCCACTTCGGTTCGGTCATTTCCAGGAACTGATGATAGGCTTTCACCCGCCAGTCCGTCAGCCACTCCGGCTCGTTCTTCTTGGCAGAGATGGCACGGACCACATCCTCACTCAGCCCTTTGGGCAGTTTGTCGGTCTCAATATTGCTGGTAAAGCCATATTTGTAGTCGCTCTTGGTATGTTGCTCCAGCGTCTGCATGGAATCGCTCATAATCTATGCGGTTTTTACTACTCGGGTTATTTAGACTAATTCTAATGCAAAGGTCTGGAATTTATACAAAAAAGTACAAATAAGGTTTAGGGAATATTACACCTTTTTAGGTATTGGGTGATTTGAGGTGTTTGGGGAGGTTAGGTATTTAAGAGTAGGCGTGGTACTTTATACGGCTATTAGTGCATCTGCCATCTATTGATTTGGTGTATTAGTGATTGTAAACCTATTGATTGGGGTTATTGAAAGTTCTTATTTTAGGATAGGTGATACCTATGATTAGGTAGTTTGCAATAATAAATCACCCCCAGATCTAACAAAGACCTGAGGGTGACCTGACATTCGTTGGAGGGTGACCTTACCTCATCGCATCTTCCTCATACGCCTCCATCGGCGGGCAGGTACAGACCAGGTTACGGTCGCCAAAAGCATTATCCACCCGACCAACGCTGATCCAGAACTTATGCTCGGTGCGCAGGTACGGCAACGGATAAGCCGCTTTAGACCGCGAATAAGGCAAAGTCCAGTCGTCAGTCGTGATGAGCTGCAGGGCGTGGGGGGCATTGACCAGCACGTTGTTGTCCTCGGCTGCTTCGCCCCGGGCAATCTCGTCGATCTCTTCCCGTATGCCGAGCATGGCATCGCAGAAGCGGTCGAGTTCGTCCTTGCTTTCGCTTTCCGTTGGCTCGATCATAATCGTACCGGGCACCGGCCAGGAAAGGGTAGGCGCGTGGAAGCCATAATCGATCAGGCGCTTCGCTACGTCCTCTGCGGAAGCAATAGACTTGTAAGGGCGCAGGTCAATGATCAGTTCGTGGGCAGAATGCCCTTTGGCACCGGTAAAGAGCACATCGTAAGCGCCATTCAGCCGCTCCTTGATGTAGTTGGCGTTCAGTATTGCCACCTTTGAGGCATCTGTCAGCCCTTTTTTACCCAGCATTTTGATATAAGCGTAGGAAATCAGCAGGATGCTGGCGCTACCAAATGGCGCAGCACTAACCGCTCCGATGCCCTGCTTGCCACCAGTTTGCAACATACTGTGGTTGGGCAGGAATGGCTTTAAGCTGTCATTTACGCAGATGGGGCCCATACCGGGGCCACCGCCGCCGTGCGGGATCGCGAAAGTCTTGTGCAGGTTCAGGTGGCAAACATCTGCATCGATGATGCCCGGGCTGGTCAGCCCAACCTGTGCATTCATATTGGCACCGTCCATGTAGACTTTGCCGCCGTTGTCATGGATGATTTTACAAATTTCCTGAATCTCCGTCTCGAACACCCCGTGGGTGGACGGGTAGGTCACCATCAGGGATGATAGCTCATTGCTGTGTTTTTCTGCTTTTGCGCGAAGGTCTTCCAGGTCAATATTCCCCTGGTGATCGCATTTTACAACCACTACTTTCATACCCGCCATTACAGCACTTGCGGGGTTAGTACCGTGGGCAGAATCGGGGATCAACGCCACATTGCGGTGGAAATCGCCATTGGCTTCGTGGTAGCCGCGGATCGTCAGCAGCCCTGCGTATTCGCCCTGTGCACCGGAGTTGGGCTGCAAAGAACAAGCCGAAAAACCGGTGATTTCGCTCAGCCAGGCTTCCAGTTCGCGGAAGATTTGGAAGTACCCGGCGGCCTGATCGACTGGCGCGAAGGGGTGCAGGTTGGCAAATTCCGGCCAGCTGACCGGGATCAGTTCCGTAGCAGCGTTCAGCTTCATGGTACAACTGCCTAAAGGAATCATGGAGTGCATCAGGGACAAGTCTTTGTTTTCCAGAGACTTGAGGTAGCGCATCATGTCGGTTTCCGTATGGTAGCTGTTGAACTTCGGATGGGTGAGGTATCCCGACTCCCGTTTGAGGGCAGCTGGGGCGTGTAATCCTTCCGCTACTTCGGTGGAGAAGACCAGAGACTGCTCTTTCACCTTAGCGAAAAGGGCAGTCAGGCGCTCTATTTCCTGCAAATTAACGGTTTCGTCGAGGCTGATCTGAATGCTGTCGTCGGTGTACCAGAAGTTGGTTTCCTGACCGAGGGCTTCCATTTTCATCGCCTGAATCAGCTCCGCATCAGCTTTGATGCTCAGGGTATCAAAGTAGTGTTCGTTTTGCTGCTCGTAGCCCAGTTGCTTCAGGTTGTGATCGAGTATTTTTGCCAGTTCGTGTACCCGGCGGGCGATAGCTTGTATGCCTTTGGGGCCGTGGTAGACTGCGTACATGCTCGCCATGACAGCCAGCAGCGCCTGTGCAGTACAGATATTGGAGGTCGCTTTCTCCCGGCGGATGTGCTGTTCGCGTGTCTGCAAGGCCATACGGTAAGCCGCATTGCCATGCCGGTCTACAGAAACACCAATGATTCGTCCGGGGATTTGGCGTTTGAATTTTTCACGGGTCGCAAAGAAAGCCGCGTGCGGGCCACCGTAGCCCATCGGTACTCCGAAGCGCTGCGTATTGCCGACTACCGCATCAGCGCCCCATTCGCCCGGAGGGGTGAGCAGCGCAAGGCTGAGGATATCAGCGGCAACGGTCAGATAGATCTCTTTGTCGTTGGCTTGCGCTGCCAGAGCGCGGTAGTCTTCCACCTTGCCTTCCCGGTCGGGGTATTGCAACAGCATACCAAACACCTTGTCGGTCAGCTCGAAGGACTGCCAGTTGCCCACGACTACTTCTATGCCGAGAGGCTTGGCACGAGTCATCAGCACCTCAATAGTTTGGGGGAGGACCTTATCGGAAACCAAAAACTGATTGACCGCTTCCTCTTTGTTGCGTTTGTTCTTTTGCGCATGGAACATCGTCATAGCTTCCGCTGCCGCCGTGCCTTCATCCAGCAAAGAAGCGTTAGCGATAGGAAGACCGGTCAGGTCGCTCACCATCGTCTGGAAGTTGAGCAGCGCTTCCAGGCGGCCCTGGGAAATTTCGGCCTGGTAGGGCGTATACTGAGTATACCAACCCGGATTCTGGAAGACGTTGCGAAGGATAACGGATGGCGTGATAGTGCCATGGTACCCCATGCCAATATAAGTCTTGAACACCTTGTTCTTAGCAGCGGTCTGCTTGAGTTCATTGAGGAAGTCGAATTCTGTCAGGGCTCCGGGCAGGTCCATTTCCCTTTTCAGGCGGATTTTTTCCGGTACGGTTTCGTCAATGAGCTGATCCAGTGATTTCACGCCAATGGTCTTGAGCATTTCCGGCAAGTCCTTGTTGGAAACCCCGTTGTGGCGGTTGACAAACTGATCGAAGGAGGTGGTATGTTTCATTATCCGTCGCTTGTGGTGTTTTGTCGGTTAGGTCCGGCATGCGAACCGTTTGGATTGAAGCCGCAAATGTACGACTTTTTTCTGTCCGCCTAACAAGCGATTTGGGTTTTGAGTTGGTCCTTTTTATGTAAAAAACCGGGCTAATCTTTCGCAGCCTTAATTGGCCCTTCTTTCGGACGGATAATTAAGCGCAGGGACTGATCGTAGGTCAGGTAATTCCATACCCAGTTGATGAAGATGAATACCTTGTTTTTGACACCCAGGATTTGGAACAGGTGCACGAATAGCCAGATCAGCCACGCAAAGGCGCCCTGGAATTTAAAGCCCGGCAAATCTGCTACCGCCCGGTTGCGGCCAATCGTGGCCATAGATCCCAGGTCTCGATAAGCAAAGGGCTGCATGGAGGTCCCTTTAGCCAGGCGCTTGAAGTTTTTGCCCAGGTTTTTAGCGTGTTGCATAGCTGCCTGTGCCACTTGCGGATGGCCTTTCGGGTAGTCCTCCTCTTCCATATAGGCGATGTCACCGATAGCGAATATCCGTTCAGTGCCCGCTACCCGGTTGAAGCGGTCCACGGCCAGGCGGTTGCCCTTAGCAAGGGCTTCTTGGGGCAGGCCCGGCATTTTGTTGCCGGTTACGCCGGCTGCCCAGATCAGCTTGTGGGCGGGGATCTGAGACCCATCGCTCAGGGTAGCGACTTCCCCATCAAACCCGGTAACCATGGTGTTGAGGCGGACTTTCACGTCCAGCCCTTCTAGAAACTCCTGTGCTTTGCCGGCAGCTTCGTCCGACATGCCCAGCAACAGGCGGTCAGCCCCTTCTACCAAGTGGATGTCAATTTCATCGGTAGGGAGCTGCGGGTAGTCTTTGGGGAGTACGTAGCGCTTCATCTCTGCTAGTGCCCCGGCTACTTCCACGCCCGTTGGCCCGCCGCCTACGATTACAATATCGATTAGTTGTTGCCGGCGCTCGTAGTCGGTCACGGACAGCGCGATCTCGAAGTCGGTCAGAATGCGGTTGCGTAGGCTTAGGGCTTCCGATACGGACTTCATCGGCAGCGCCTTGCGGGCAATTTCCTCGTTGCCGAAGAAGTTGGTATCCGCGCCAATAGCCAGTACCAGGTAGTCATAATTGCAGAGCCCCAGCGGGGTGTGGAGCTGCTTTTTTGCCGTATCTACTCGTTCTACCTCGGTTACCCGGATGAAGATGTTTTTTTCGCCCTGGAAAGCTTTCCGGAAAGGGAAAACGATAGAGCTGGGCTCCAGGCCCGCCATAGCCACCTGGTAAAACAGAGGCTGAAACTGATGGTAGTTGTTTTTATCGATCAGTACAACCTGATAGTCTTGCTTTTTGAGCTCACGGGCAAGGGTGAGGCCAGCAAATCCGCCGCCGACAATAACGATGCGCTCCTGATCTGATTCAGGGATATTGATTTTCATAAATGAGGTCTGTTGTGAGTAAGTCTGCACCTTTTATAAAGGCTTATTCCAGCCAATGTTTGCAGCTTCCCTACTTCGGGTTATGAATAATGTTTATTACGCGCTGCTAAAAACTCAAGATTACTATACTCCCCTCGGTCACGAGAGGTGAAATTTTGACGACTTTATTTTGTGGCCTGCAAGGCAAAACCACGATGGCACTCGCTGTGCAGAGCAAAGTAGACGCGAAGCGAAGGCGTAGCCACACGAAGAAAGGGGATTAAGAGGCCCCTTTCTGAAGTCGGCGTCCCGGTTAACCAGGATTAACGCCGCAGGGCGCAAAAAGAAAAAGTCAAAAACTAATTATTGTGCCCCAGGGGAGTGTATATGCATCCACCCGCTCGAAGCGCTGTCTCTTCAGACCGCATTTCCGGCGCTGCCTTCATTTTCCACGTAATTTGTCCAAGAAGGATAATTTTCTTTTCTTCGCAGCGTTTCAGCAAAAAAAGAAAATCAAGGAATTTATGAATAAAACAATTCTATCGGCCCTTATGTTAGCAGGGCTGTTCACAATGACTACAGCAAAAGCGCAAGAAATGGATTCACTTAGTTACGCATTGGGCGTACTTCTGGCTCAAAACCTGCAAAGCCAGGGCTTCGACAATCTGGACGAAGCATCAATGACCTCCGCCATCCACGATGTACTGGCGGGCAATGAGCCAAAATTCACTGCTGAAGAGGCCAATCAGGTCGTTCAGCAGTATATGATGAAAAAGCAACAGGCACAGCATGCCGACGCAATAGAGGCCGGCAAGGCTTTCCTGGCTGAGAATGCCAAGCGGGAAGAAGTAAAGGTCACCGAAAGTGGCCTGCAGTACGAAGTCCTCAAAGAGGGCAGCGGCCCTATGCCTGCCGAAACCAGCAAAGTGACGGTGCATTACCACGGCACGTTAATGGACGGTACGGTATTTGATAGCTCGGTGGAGCGGGGAGAGCCGACTTCCTTTGGGGTGAACCAAGTGATCAAAGGCTGGACGGAAGCGCTGCAGCTCATGCCACAGGGTTCTAAGTGGAAGCTTTTTATCCCGGCTGACCTGGCGTACGGCCCTCGTGGTGCTGGTGGGAAAATCGGCCCCTATGAGACCTTGATCTTTGAGGTGGAATTGCTGGAAATCCAGTAATCGGTCTGGTTTGAGCTTGTTGGGATTTTGCTTTTGGAGCGAACGCAGCCCGAAGTGTAAAACCCCAACAAGCTCCTGGTAAACAAAAGGCGTTTCCGGATAGACTGGGAGCGCCTTTTGTATGCCTATTGTCTTTATATCTTTCGATATGTCAATACTTCAACCGCTGGTCCACTACAGCATGCATTTTTTGGTCCCCGGGCTGCTGGCCTACCTCTTTTTCCGCTCGCAATGGCAGCGGGCCTGGCTTATTATGATTGCTACGATGCTAGTCGACCTCGACCATTTGCTGGCAGACCCGATTTTTGACCCCGGGCGCTGCAGCATCGGTTTTCATCCGCTGCATTCTTATCCGGTGATTGGGGCATATGTGCTGCTCTTGTTTTGGCCCAAGACCCGGATCATAGCCGTAGGACTGCTCTTCCACATGCTGACCGATTATCAGGATTGTTTATGGTAGCCGTTTGGTGAGTTTCACTTCCGCCCGAATTGCTACATTTGCAAAAAAAAGGGAACATGCGCATTGATATCATCACAGTACTCCCGGAATTGCTGGAAAGCCCCCTCAGCCACTCTATCATGCAGCGGGCGCAGGACAAAGGGTTGTTGGAAGTGCACCTACAGAACCTCCGCGAATACGGAATTGGCAAGCACCGGCAGGTTGATGACTACCAATACGGTGGCGGTGCCGGCATGGTGATGATGATGGAGCCCCTCGTCAACTGTATCGAAGATTTGCAGGCAGAGCGTACCTACGACGAAGTCATCTACATGACCCCGGATGGGGAACGCCTGCATCAGGGGCTGTCCAACCGCCTTTCTCTGAAAGAAAACCTCCTGATCATCTGCGGGCACTACAAAGGCATCGACGAGCGTATTCGTGAGCACTTCGTGACGATGGAAATATCCATTGGAGATTTCGTCCTTTCCGGTGGCGAATTGCCGGCTGCTGTGCTGGTGGATTCTATTGGCCGGCTGTTGCCCGGGGTGCTGAACGATGAGACCTCTGCACTCTTCGATTCCTTTCAGGACAACCTGCTGGCCCCGCCTGTATATACCCGCCCGGAAGAATTCAGGGGCTGGAAGGTACCGGCAATTCTCAAGTCTGGCAATTTTAAAAAGATTGAGGAGTGGCGCATGGAAAAAGCTATGGAGCGGACCCGGTCGCGCCGCCCTGATTTGCTGGAGGGAGAAGAGTAGGGGGTATGCAAAGTTCGCGGAGTGTTCCTGGAGCGTGGCTTTGGGATTATTGGAAGACTACGGGTTGCGTTGTCAATACCTGCCCTGTCGGGCTATACAGGACGAATAGGTATTTTCCGGCAGGGGTATGACCCCGCTCAATGAGGAGTAGATTGGTGTTCAGTTCCTGCCAGCTTTGTACGGGCTGCCCCTCCATTGAAAGTAAGATAGCGGTGGTGCCTTTGGGCAAATCAGGTAGGTTGACTTGGACCGATTGCTGAGCCGGAGTGGGGTAGAGTAGGACGGTTTGATCTTCGAGGGGCATTGTAGTTGCGGTAGCAATGGGGCGGAGGGCTACGGTGATATTCGTGCCGGTGCCCGATTGCAGGGACACTTCCACAGTTTTGCTTTCATAACCACTGCGCTCAACCGTAAGGGTGACAGCATCGGATAAGGAGCCGCCATTAAAGGCGCCGTCAAAGTCAGTGGTTTGAGCAAGACCGGGGTTATCGGCAAGTGTGACCACCGCATTCACGATAGGCGCGCCGCTCAGGCTGTCGATGACCTGACCGTAGTAGCGCCCGGCTTTGGTGTTGTTGAATGCCCAAACATAGAGCCCATCCTCTCGGTTGCCGCCCAGTATTTTGCCGGAAGGCAGATAGGGGCATGCTGACCAAAGGCCGCTGAACCCACCACTCTGCCCGGCGTAGGTGTCGAAATAGCCCACTTCCACCGGTACTGCCGGGTCGGTAATGTCGAGCACCCGCAGTCCCTCGGTATTGTGGGTAATGAACATGAAATCGCCCCGGATGTAGGGGTTGTGCACCAAGCTTTGCAGGTTAGCGGTATAGGTGGCCACCTGCACGGGCTCCGTGAGGTCGGTAATGTCGTACATTCGGGCGATAAGGCCGTCCTGCTCATCGCAAAGGAAAAGGTAGTCCATATCCAATGTAGTGGACATGCTGTGGGTATTGCCCCCCGGGTAGGACATGCGGTTGAGGAGCACAGGATTGGCAGGGTCGGAAATATCCAGGATATCCATAGTGCCTTCGTAGAAAGCAGCGGCAAAGAGGATGTTCCCTCTGACGTGGCAATCGTGGATGTAGTACCCCGGTTGGTACAAGCCCACTTGCTGCGGATTGGCGGGGTCGGAAACGTCAATGATGTGGACTCCTGAAGTCGTGGTGGTGCCGCAAACGTAGACATAGGGCTGATCTTCAAAAATAGCTTTCTGAATGATATGCCCCCGGTTGAACGCTGTATTGAAAGTGGTGGACAGGGCGGCACTTTGGGGCAAGTTGCTGAGGTCGATTACCTGCATGCCCGGGTGAGGGCTGCCACTGCCTTCGGTCACTACGTAGGCATGATCGCCGACAACAGTGATTTCACGCCAGTTGGAAGGCGGGCCCGGGATAAACGCCCGTTCGGCAAGGTCTCCACCGGTGCCAATTTCCAGAATAGCGGTCCCGGTTTGTGCGCCCAGGAGGGCATACTCCCTACCGTCAGCCCCCACATAACTCCAGGAGCCGGAAGCCCGGCCATCACCGGGGTTGTACTGTCCGAGCAGATCGACGTTAAGGGTGTTTTGAGCAGGCAGAGGGGCAAAGGCCCACCACAAAAGAGCAACAAACAGGGTACGGTACGGCATCAGGTTAAGCTTTTAGTGATTCCAGGGATTTGAAGAGGGCACCATCGCGGGAAATCAACGCGCCGTTTTCCATCAGGAGGAAAATTTCCTGCTTTTTGGACTCGGCATACTTTTTCTCAGCGCTATAGAGCTTGAGCTTGGCCCCGGTGAGCTGCAGCTGCTGTAACATCTGCTGTGGGTTCTGCTGCTCAGTCAGGTCTACCTGGGAGTCTCCTTCAATTTTCAGCCCATTCATTTCGGCCTGCGCTTCCCCAAAGCGGAAGGCTTTGAGATCGTGGGGTGTTTTGTGCTCCAGGTACTCCACATCTTCCAGGACCCGGTCGAAGACCATATCGCTGAAGATTTCAATCAGGCGGTCGGCCTTATCGTTTTCTTCCCCTTTAATGCGCTTCCAGTCCTCTGCGGTGACCTGATTGGCAGCCAGGAATTTGATGAATTCTTTTTCCAGTTCTTGCAGCTCGTCGCTTTGCAGGCGGCGGTACTTCATGGTATTGATTTTTTGCAAAGGTAACAAAATGAAAGAGGGCTGTTCCTACTTGCTTGCCCGGATTTTCGTAAACTTGCGGTCAGAAAAACTGACGCACCATGGATTTTATCATGCCCGATTTTGCCAGCGGAGCCGTTTGGATGAGCCTGCTGACGCTGACGTTCCTGGAAATTGTACTGGGGATTGACAACATCATCTTCATTTCCATTGCTTCCGGCAAACTGCCTGAAGAAGAGCGCCCCAAAGCCACCAATATTGGCCTGGTCCTGGCAATGCTGCTGAGGATTGTGCTGCTTTTTGGCGTGTCTATTCTGGTGGCGATGGAAGAGCCCTGGTTTGAGATCCATACTTCCTGGGTGCAGGGAGGCTTCTCCGGGCAGAGCATTATCCTCATCATAGGCGGGCTGTTCCTACTGTACAAGAGCACGACTGAAATCCGCCACAAGCTGGAAGAAGAAGACCCGCACGACACCGAACCCAAAGGCAAATCTTCGCTCACGAACGTTATCATTCAGATTACGCTGATCAATATTGTCTTTTCCTTCGACTCTATCCTCACTGCAGTTGGTATGACTAACGGGGTGAGCGGTGCGCTGATCATTATGATTATTGCGGTGGTGGTATCGGTGCTGATCATGATGCTGTTCGCCAACCCGGTCGCCAACTTTGTGAACAAGAACCCAACCATACAAATGCTGGGCATGGCCTTCCTGATCCTGATCGGCTTCATGCTACTGGCGGAAGGTGCCCACCTGGCTCATTTGTCGGTAGGCGGCTCAGAAGTGGGCACCGTACCCAAGGGCTACCTGTACTTTGCCATTTCGTTCTCCCTATTTGTAGAGTTCCTCAATATGCGGCTGCGGGCCGGGCGTAAAAAAGGGTCGGTGCAACTGCATGGTTATACGGAGGATGCGAAGCGGCAGGGTATATTGAAAGATTGATTTTTGAAACAAAAAGTGTATATTAGCCGAAATGTTTTAAATGAGCGCAATGGGTAACAGGCTAACCTCCTTGGAAATCTGTGCGGGTGCGGGCGGTCAGGCTATAGGTCTGGAAGCTGCGGGATTTGACCACCTGGCGCTGGTTGAAGTTGACCACCATGCCTGCAACACTTTACGTTTCAATCGTCCTTCGTGGAATGTTATTGAAATGGATGTCCGGAAATTTGATGGTAAACCCTACGAGGGTGTAGACTTCTTTGCAGGAGGAGTACCCTGTCCGCCTTTCTCTGTAGCAGGTAAGCAGTTAGGTTGGGATGATGAACGCGACTTGTTCCCTGATGCGTTGAGGTTGGTTGAAGAGACCCGCCCGAAGGCTGTAATGATCGAGAACGTAAAAGGTCTTATGAGTAAGAAGTTTGCCAATTATCGAAAGCAGATCTTGCGAAAGCTCAAAGAGCTGGGGTATTTTGGGGACTGGAAGCTCATTTACGCTGCTGATTTTGGCGTTCCTCAGTTGCGCCCGCGTGCAATCCTGGTTGCTCTTCAGGAAGCTTACTGGCCGTACTTTGACTGGCCTTGTGTTAAACCGGGGGAAAGGCTCACTGTTGGTGAGGCGCTGTATGATCAAATGGCAGCAAACGGATGGGAAGGTGCAGAAGCCTGGAGCGGAAAAGCCAATAGCATTGCTCCTACGCTCGTAGGAGGTTCTAAAAAACATGGAGGTGCCGATCTGGGCCCGACAAGAGCAAAGAAAGCCTGGCTGGAATTAGGGGTGAATGGGAAAAGCCTGGCCAATGAGGCACCAATGCCTGATTTTGAAGGTATCCCCAGGTTGACTGTTCAAATGACTGCTACGGTTCAGGGCTTCCCCAAAGATTGGGTGTTTACCGGAAAAAAAACAGCATCTTATCGTCAGATAGGAAATGCCTTCCCCCCTCCTGTTGCCAAAGGGGTGGGGCGGGCTATTGCGTCTGCACTCAGAAAGGAAAAATTATTTGATAAGCCAGGTATCGTATTGGAATTAGCTTTCTCTGAAACTACGAAGCGATGAGCCAAGGCTATCTCTCTTTAGCAAGAAGTGCTTTTCATCAAGAACTATTGGATCAGATCATCCACACTGATCAAGAAGGCGTGCCCAACTTCGCAGATAGTAGTCAGCTTTTCAGCAGAGAAGTTGCCAGGCATATTTACTCGGCCATAGGTGGAAAGCTGAGAAAAGGGCGACTTTCCGGTCAAACACTGGGCAATCAATTTGAATTAATTACTTCCAAATACATTGAAGAAACCTTTTTGAAGTTAGGTCACCTAAGACCTGGCAATTGGACCATAGAACAGATTCGTTCAAGGTCGTCAAATGCGATAGCCCGGTTTGAACAGTACACCCATTTGATTGACCTTAAAGCACTTGCTGACAGTAATCAGGTGTTGGCTGCTGCTTTGGGCAATGACTATGCTATTTCTCCGGATATTGTAGTCTTACGCGAACCTGAAGAAGACGACTCTATTAACAGAAAAGAGATTTTAGTAGATCGGGATTCCAGCAAGCAAAGTACAATCAGAAAAATAGCGAATGCGGTCCCGGTTTTACACGCAAGTATTTCTTGCAAGTGGACTCTTCGGAGCGATCGCGCTCAAAATGCCCGATCTGAAGCGCTCAATCTTCTGAGGAACAGAAAGGGACGCTCCCCTCACATCGTTATTCTGACCGCTGAACCAACGCCGAGTAGAATAAGCTCCATAGCCCTCGGGACTGGAGATATTGATTGCGTCTACCACTTTGCGCTTTATGAACTTCAGGAAGCGGTGAGAACCTATGGCAATGATGACAACAACCACCTGCTTGATATCATGATTGAAGGCAAACGCCTGAAAGATATTTCTGACCTGCCTTTAGACCTGGCGGTGTGATTGGTTATTTGCAGTTTCAAACTTGATAGAGCACTAGCCGAACTAGGGCGCTATATCTGCGCCCCCCCCCTTTACGATACAGCATTGTCCTCCTCCAGCTCCTGCAAATACCGGTTTAGCCGCTCCATAGGTTTTACAATAGCCACCCGGCCGGAGCGGACAAACTCGTAAATGCCGATTTTTTCCAGCTCGTGGAAGAATGCCGTCGTTTCATGCTCATGGCCGGTCTTCTCGAGTACAATGAATTCCGGCTCAATCACCAGCACCCGGGCATTGTGCTTGCGGATGAGGTGCTCCACGTTTTCGCTGTTGCTGAACACGTGGGTGGGTACTTTATACAGCGCAATTTCCTGGTAGACGACCTCCGGAGCGGTGTAGTAAAAGGCCTTCAATACGTCGATCTGCTTCTCGAGCTGGGCGACGAGCTTTTTGACCATCTCTTCCGTCACCTGCACCACGATGGTAAAGCGGTGGATGTCCGGTTGGGAAGATTGGCTGGTGGTCAGGCTTTCAATATTGATGTGGCGGCGGCTGAATACAGAAACCACCCTAGACATGAGGCCACTGTAGTTTTCTGTAAAGACCGTTATGGTGAATTCTTGCTTTTCCATAGTCATTTTGCTTGGCCGGGCAGCTGTAGCCGGGCAGGTTCATAAGGCGTGGGGGCGTCAAGATTTGGGCTGGGGTTCCAGGACGATCTCATCCACGGCAGCGCCTGAGGGCACCATGGGAAAGATGTTGGTTTCCTTTTCCACCTTCACATGCAGCAGGTAGGGGCCATCGTGGGCGAGCATTTCCGCAATCGCATCCGGGAGCACAGCCGGGTCTTCTATCGTTTTGCCCGCCACGCCAAACCCTTCCGCAATCTTGACGAAGTCCGGGTTCTGGAGTTCCACAGAGGAGTACCGGTGTTCGAAGAAGAGCTCCTGCCATTGCCGGACCATCCCCAGGAAGTTGTTGTCGAGCAGGACGATTTTCACTGCCGTGTTCATCTGAGCGCAAAGCCCCAGCTCCTGAATGGTCATCTGGAACCCGCCATCGCCCACAAAAGCAACCACCTCCCGTTCCGGTTGCGCCAGTTTAGCACCGAAAGCCGCTGGCAGCCCGTAACCCATCGTCCCAGCCCCGCCGGAGCTGACCCATTGGTTGGTGGACTCGTACTCGTAGTAGCGGGCGGCTACCATTTGGTGCTGGCCGACATCGGTGGCCACCACCGCCTGCCCTTTGGTCTGACGAGACACCTCACGTACCACCATGCCCATCCGGATTTGCCCGTCTGGCGAAGGCTGCATATCGTGCTGAATGACTTTCACTTCTTCCTCGGCGTCCATTTTCCGGAACCGCGCGACCCATTCCGGATACTGCTTCTCCTTAATCATGGGCAGCAGTTTTTCCAGGGCTTCTTTGGCATCCGAAAGGACCGGCACATCCGCCGGCACGTTTTTATTGATTTCAGACGGGTCAATTTCAATATGGATGACCTTGGCCTGTTTGGCGTATTTTTCAAGGTTGCCCGTCACGCGGTCATCGAAGCGCATACCGATGGCAATGAGGACATCGCAGCGGTTCTGCATCACATTAGGGGCGTAGTTGCCGTGCATGCCCAGCATCCCCATGTGGAGGGGGTGGCTGTTGGGAATGCTGCTCAGCCCGTGAATGGTGCAAGCCAGCGGGATGCCCGATTTTTCCACAAATTGCCGGAAGGCATCCTGGGCATGGGCGATCTGTATGCCATGGCCAGCGAGGATGAGGGGGCATTCTGCCGCGTTGATGAGTGCGGCAGCGGCGGTTAGCGCAGAAGTGGAAGGCTTGGGCTTTGGCTTGTACGAGCGGATAGGCCCTTGCGCTTTGTAGCAGAAATCCAGCATTTCAATCTGCGCATTCTTGGTCACATCAATGACAACAGGCCCCGGGCGGCCGCTATTCGCCACATAGAACGCTTTAGCAAAGACCTCTGGGATTTCCTTTGCAGAGGTGATCTGGTAATTCCACTTCGTGACCGGCATGGTGCAGTTCATCACGTCCGTTTCCTGGAAGGCATCGCTGCCCAGCAGGTGGTAGTAGACCTGCCCGGTAATGCAGACGAGGGGTACGGAGTCGAGCATGGCATCCGCCAGCCCGGTAACGAGATTGGCTGCGCCGGGGCCCGAGGTAGCCATACAAACCCCAGTTTGCCGTGTTACCCGGGCGTAGCCCTCAGCGGCGTGGATGGCGCCCTGCTCATGGCGGGGCAGGATATGTCGGAGCTCTTTCTCATAGTGGTACAAGGCATCGTATACCGGCATGATGGCACCGCCGGGATACCCGAAGATGGTGTCCACCTGCTCTGCAATCAGGCAGCGTAGTATAGCTTCAGCGCCAGACATATGCTCCGTCTTTGGTGGCTGCTCGATGGTGTCGGTTGAGGTCGCTTGCTGTTTCATACAAGGTCGTTTTTCATGGTCTGAATGGAAAGGGGCTGGTCGGACTAGAGTTGGTCAGTCACGCAGCCTTCACTAGCGGAAGTGACCGTCTTGGCATACTTGCGTAAAATACCGTGCTTCGCCCGCAGCGGTGGCTCCTGCCATCCGGCCCGGCGTTTTTCGATTTCGGCTGCCGAAAGTTCCGCTTTCAGGGAGTTGTTGACGGCATCGATGACGATGGTGTCTCCATCCTGCAGCAGGCCAATGAGCCCGCCGGCTTGTGCCTCGGGCGTAATGTGGCCCACCACAAAGCCATGCGTGCCTCCGGAGAAGCGGCCATCGGTGATGAGGGCGACCTCCTTGCCCAGCCCTTCGCCCATAATGGCAGAGGTCGGCTTGAGCATCTCCGGCATGCCCGGTGCACCCTTCGGACCACAGTAACGGATGACCACCACGTCTCCCGCTTTGATCTTTTTCTGGCTGATGGCTTCGTTGGCCTCCGCTTCGCTCTCGAACACTTTGGCGGTGCCTTTGAAATACTCACCTTCCTTACCCGTAATTTTGGCTACTGCCCCCTGTTCGGCCAGGTTGCCATAGAGGATGCGGATGTGCCCCGTTGGCTTGATCGGGTCAGATACGGGGCGGATGATTTCCTGCCCCTCCTTTAGCTCGTTGATGCCCTCCAGGTTTTCTGCCAGGGTCTTTCCGGTCACGGTCATGCAATCGCCGTGGAGGTAGCCCTCCTGCAGCAGGAGCTTCATGACGGCTGCCACACCGCCTACTTCGTAGAGGTCCTGCATCACGTACTTCCCGCTCGGCTTGAGGTCGGCGATAAAAGGCGTGCGGTCACCGATTTCCTGGAAGTCATCTATAGAGAATTCGACCTCCGCCGCCCGTGCAATAGCGATCATGTGCAATACCGCATTGGTGGAGCCCCCCAGGGCGGTAATAATAGTCACTGCATTTTCGAACGCCTTGCGGGTCATGATATCCCGGGGTTTAAGGTCTTCCTTCAAGAGGTGGTGGACCGCAGCGCCCACCCGGTGGCATTCCGCCTGCTTTTCCATGCTTTCCGCCGGGATGCTGGAATTGTGCGGCAGGCTCATGCCCATAGCCTCAATTGCAGAAGCCATAGTATTGGCCGTATACATGCCTCCGCAGGCGCCCGGGCCCGGACAGGCCTTTTGGATCACTGCTTTGAAATCGGCTTCCGCTATAGTGCCGGCAATCCGCTGCCCGTAGGCTTCAAAAGCTGAAACGATATCAAGCTTCTGATCTTTGTGGCAGCCCGGCGCGATGGTGCCGCCGTACACAATAAGCCCGGGGCGGTTGAGGCGCGCCAACGCCATCATAGCGCCCGGCATATTCTTATCGCAGCCTACTACGGGCACGACGGCATCGTACCACTGTGCAGAAACGACCGTTTCGATGGAGTCGGCAATAATATCACGGGAAGGGAGCGAAAACCGCATACCCTCAGTGCCCATCGACATGCCGTCGCTGACGCCAATGGTATGGAAGATCAGCCCCAGCAGCCCCTCGGCCTTAATGCCCCCTTTGATTTCGGTAGCCAGGTCATTGAGGTGCATATTGCAAGGGTTGCCTTCCCAGCCCGTACTGGCAATGCCTACCTGTGCTTTCTTTAGGTCTGATTCGGTCAGGCCAAGGGCATAAAGCATCGCCTGTGCCCCCGGGCGGGTATCGTCTTGCGTCAGTTCTCTGCTGTATTTGTTAATTGCTGCCATCTTTATTTTTACTTTAAAAAAACAAGCCGAAACACGGGGCTGAGCTTATGTTTGATTCTAATTACAAAGGATTTCAAATGTAAAGGGGGCAGGTGCCAAATGCGAATTAAAAAGGGCGTACTGCTACGGTTTGTTAGTGGAGGTTTTGTAGGGTAAGTGTATGGTTAGCAGTGTCTTGGGGTGTATTGGCTTACGAAATTGGGGAAGGCTGCTGCGCCAAAGTTGGAGGTAAACTGAGAAGGTGCAAACAGGCATTAGATGGCGCAGGGCAACCTGTCCTGTTGGAGCTTGTGCGGTTTGGTGCGCTCACAGCACTTTCCTGCACGAACGGCAATTCAGCGGGCTATCGTACCTTTGCGCCTCACCAAAATACAGCCCGATGCGGATATCTATGTTGGTTTCGTTACTATTTTGTAGTAGTCTTTTACTCAGCCAGAATTTTCTGAGCAATAAAAAATTTAAATTAAGCGAAGAAATTTATGAGGCATCAGGTGCGCATCTGCAGAGCGCTGACAGTTTGTGGTGGCTGAATGACAGCGGCAATGCGCCCGTTTTGTATCGAACAGATGGGGGAGGGGCGCTACTGGAAACGTACGCGGTAGCAGGTGCGGTCAACCGCGACTGGGAAGACCTGGCCGCTGCCCCGGACGGCCGTGTGTTTATCGGTGATTTTGGCAATAATGCCAATCGGCGGCAAGACCTGTGCATCTACATTTTGGAGCAAGACGGCAGCCTCGACAGTATCCGGTTCAATTACCCGGACCAATCGGCTTTCCCGCCACCGGAAGGGCAGTGGCAATTCGATATGGAAGGCTTTTTCTACCATCAGGACAGCCTGCACCTGTTTTCGAAAGACAAATCGGCGGACAGCTATCTGACCAAGCACTACAGTTTGCCCGCCCGCCCCGGACAGTATACCGCCAACCTCAGAGGGCAACTGCAATTGCCCAAGCGGATTGTCACCGGTGCGGCGATCAGCCCCGACGGGGAGACTGTTGTTTTGCTGGCCTACCGATTCAAGATGCTGTTGGGTTTTTTCCCACTCACGCCAGCTGACATTTTCGTGTTCCGGGGTTATACCGGCACCGACTTTCTGGACGGGAGTATGCAGCGCGTCCGTGGTGCCCGTTGTTTGATGCCCACACAGTACGAGGCGATCGACTTTACCGGGCCGCGCACAGTGTACATCGCCTCGGAGCGTACACCCTTATTCCACCAGAAAGCTAAGCGCAGGAAGCTACCGCTGGTCGAAACGGATGCCCAGCCGTAGCCCTACCCAGAACTGCCGGATCTCGCTTTCGGTTTCGAATGGTTCCGTTTCAATCGTAGGGAATACCTCACTGAGGCTTGCCCATTCGGACGGGAAGTAGTAGCGGAAACCCGCCATTGGGGTAAGGGTTAGGATGTCAGACAAACCGATGTCCAGGCCCACGGCAGCGCTCAGGCTGTAAGCCAGGGTATTGTCTTCCAGCCCTGCGGCGTCCGGGTTCTGTCTTTCGATAGTGTTTTGGAAATAGGAAACCCCAGGCGAGAGCTGTACAAAAAAGCCCTTCTGGAAAAAGTCGCCCGATTTGGAAAAGGTCGGGCAATCGCAATCGCCTTCCAGGTCCAGCAGGTAGAAATGGGTATTGAGGAAGAGGCTAAAGGCATTTTGGGTGAATTCAAACGGTGTACTGCCAACCGTCAGGCGCTGTGTGGCCTGCCCGAAGGACAGTTGCGGAAGCAAGTCGATACGCGTTTGCCCCAGAGGGATCCAGTAATCGGCTCCGACGGCCCAGCTATTGCCCAGCGGGCTCGCCGCATCCGTGAGGTTGGCCGACGGAGGCGCCCAGTTTGGCGCATCATTGAAGCGGTAGCCTCCGTAGAGCCCCAGTTGTGCGTTCAGGCTCAGCGACAGGAGTAGCGCACCGGTCAATAGGAAAAGTCTCATGCTTGTATTTTTTCAGGATTTGAATAGTGGTGTTTTCGTCAATAATAAAACGCACAAGTACAAAAAAGTTATGCCCATGAGAATTTTAAACGCCGGATTTGTGTTTTGAAAGCAGCTTTGCTATATTTGCATCCGCTTAGAAAAGAAGTTGCAAACAATTTAAGTTTGGCCCCATAGTACAAGGGATAGTATGTAGGTTTCCGGAACCTAAGATCCAAGTTCGAGTCTTGGTGGGGCCACTGAGAAAAAAGCCTGCCGCAAATGCGGTGGGCTTTTTTATTGTAGCGCAATCAGGGCGAGCGGGCTATCTTGCCCGTGAGCGAAGTTGGCTTTGATCTGAACTAAATACGGTAAGGGGGAAGAGATTGAGAGGACAATTTGCTAATCTATTTTGGAGAAGACTACGTCGTCCGGGGAAGGTTGAGAGCCTGGGCTAGGTCACCCGGGAGTAGACAGTGAGCTGTCTTGTCAGCGGTGCGTGTACTGCCAAGGCATGGTCAACTAGCGCTCTGTCAATGCTGAAAAGACGGGTGTTTGGAGATGGCAGCAGGAGCATTTTCCCTTGGCTGGGGGTAACATGCGACTTCTCCGAAGTCGGCTTTCTAGTCTATTGAGGGGTTATTAATGTGTAACTTCTCCGAAGTCTTCCGGTGTTAACGGGCTTGGCTTTGCTTACTTGAGGCGCACGCTCTGACTGCCTGGGAGCGGAGGCAGCTCGCTGCCGGTGGTGATGTCGCCCTGCTTGCCCTCAACCTTCTCCGGTCGACGTAGCGAAGCGTAGTTGACAACCTTAATCTCTGGGCTTTCTATTTTAATCTTAACTATAACGAAGCACATTCCGCACCTACGGCGCGGGGCGTCTTTGTGCGATTGAGGGTTACCGACATATAGTCCCTAGCGGGACTTCGAGAGGGGACTCTGCTGCTGGGGAAGGTGGCTTGGACCAAGCAGCGCCGGTCGATAGGGCAGCCACCTTCCGGTCAGCTTGGGCGTGAAGGCAGCTCGCTGCCGGTGGTGGTTGTCGCCCCCGCTTGCCCTCAACCTCAACCTTCCATCCTTCCCCCTTTACCCTTCCCCCTTTAACCTTTACCCTTTAACCTTTACCCTTCCCCTGTTTCTTATTAGAAGGAAATGGATTCGGTTCCAACTCCGGCCACAAGTAGGGTGCAGAATATCACCACTCCACATGACAAGCGTCTTTTCAGGAGTACTCGAATTGAGCTAGCTTTCGATGGTGCGACTCGTCTGAAGTACATCCGGAGGTATGCACCAGATCAATTTACCCCCGGGGCAATCGTTCGCAGACCAACCTTGCCTCGGGGATCAAAACTACTTTTCATGACAAAGCAAATCGACATGGATCAGCAACTCGTTTACCGTTTCGGGGGCGGCTCGGCCGATGGAAGCCAGGCTATGAAAAACCTCCTCGGGGGCAAGGGTGCCAACCTTGCGGAAATGGCCGGGCATCCTGACCTCCAACTGCCCGTCCCTCCGGGATTCACCATTACCACCGATACCTGCAATGCCTATTACGAAGCCGGGCGCCAATTTCCGGCTCAACTGGAAGCGGAAGTCATGGGGGCTTTGGAACGTATCGAACAACTCACCGGAAAGGTCTATGGAAATATCAAGAACCCGCTGTTATTATCGGTCCGCTCGGGCGCTCGGCAGTCGATGCCGGGTATGATGGATACTGTCCTCAACCTGGGGCTGAACGACGAAACCGTGCAGGGGCTTATTGCCCAAACCAATGACCCGCGCTTTGCCTATGATGCCTACCGCCGCCTCATTATGATGTATGCGGATGTGGTGATGGAAAAAGCAGCGGGCATTCCTCCGGTACAAGGTAAAGGCATCCGGAAATTGCTGGACGAACACCTGGAAAGCGTCAAGAAAGCCCGTGGTTTTCAACTTGATACAGAACTGACGGAAGCGGACCTGCGCCAGATCGTTACCGATTTCAAAGCTATTATAAAGCGGGAGATCGGCGAATCCTTCCCGGATGACCCAATGGCGCAGCTATGGGGGGGCGTTAGTGCTGTTTTTGATAGCTGGAACGGCAAACGCGCCAAAGAGTACCGCCGTATTGAAAAGCTGCCCGACGAATGGGGCACCGCGGTGAACGTACAAGCTATGGTTTTTGGCAATATGGGCGAGGACTGTGCTACCGGGGTCGCCTTTACCCGTAACCCGGGGACGGGCGAAAATCAGTTCTATGGGGAATTCCTGATCAATGCACAGGGAGAGGATATTGTGGCGGGTACCCGTACGCCCCAACCCATTAATGCTTATTCCAAAAATACGCAGAGTGAAAACCTGCCGACCCTCGAGTCGCTTATGCCTGAGATTTATGCACAGCTCAATGCGCATCAACAACAGTTGGAGGGCCACTATAAGGATATGCAGGACCTGGAGTTCACATTTGAAAAAGGCACCCTCTACATTCTTCAAACCCGGACGGGCAAACGTAACGGCACTGCCGCCGTCCGCATGGCCGCTGAAATGTACCAGGAAGGTATGATTGACGCCCCAACGGCGCTATTGCGCGTCAACCCCAATCAATTGACGGAGCTCCTGCTGCCCCGCCTCGATGCAAAGGCCGAAAGCGCCGCCACTCCAATTGCCAAAGGGTTGCCCGCCGGCCCGGGTGGAGCCAAAGGCAAAGTGGTTTTCTCCTCCGAGAAAGCAGTTGAATGGAAGCGGGCCGGTGAAGCGGTTATCCTGGTCCGGGAAGAGACTTCTCCTGAGGATGTAGAGGGCATGTTCCACGCGGCTGCGGTGCTGACTGCAAAAGGTGGCATGACGTCCCACGCTGCCCTCGTCACCCGGGGTTGGGGCAAATGCTGTATCGTAGGGTGCCATGACCTTGAGATTAGCGAAGCCGAGGGGCACTTCCTCACGCCGGACGGTCAGCAAGTCAAAGAAGGGGACTGGATCAGCCTCAATGGAGCTTCCGGGGACGTATACCTCGGTAAGATGCCGGTAGTAGATGCCGACCTCGCAGACAATGAAGATTACCAAACCCTGATGGGGCTGGTTGAAAAAACAAAGACACTGGGCGTAAGGGCAAATGCAGAGTCGCCCATTGATGCAGCCAATGCCCTCCGGTTTGGGGCCGAAGGCATCGGGCTGTTCCGCACCGAGCACATGTTCTACGGCAAGGGTAGCGAAAAGCCCCTGAGCCTCCTGCGCAAAATGATACTTAGTGATACGAGAAAGGACCGCCGTACGGCACTGAACGAGCTTTTTAGTTACATTAAGAGCGACATCAAGGAGACGCTTTCCGTTATGAAGGGCAAGCCGGTCACCGTACGCTTGCTCGATCCGCCTCTGCACGAATTTGTCCCCCACGACGCCCAAAGGCTGGAGGAGTTGGCAGATGAGCTTGGCGTAAAAGTCAGTGTGCTCGAAAAACGGGTACTGGCCCTCCACGAGAGCAACCCTATGCTGGGGCACCGGGGCGTACGCCTGGGGATTAGCTACCCCGAAATCACGGAGACGCAGGTCCGGGCGATCCTCGAAGCCGCTGCCGAACTCAACCTCGAGGGGGTGGAAGCTCTGCCGGAGATCATGATCCCGGTAACCTGCTCCCGCAACGAGCTGCAGCACCAGGAAAAAATCGTCAAGTGCATCTACCAGGAAGTCTGTACGGCGATGGGCGTGGAAGAGATCCCTTACCTCTTCGGTACGATGATCGAAACCCCGAGAGCAGCTCTGCGGAGTGGGCCGATGGCCGAAATCGCCCAGTTCTTCAGCTTTGGCACCAACGACCTGACACAGCTCAGTTTCGGCTTCAGCCGCGATGATATTGGCGGCTTCCTGCCGATCTACCTCAGGAAAGGCATTCTTGCCGCCGACCCCTTCCAGGTCCTCGACCGCAGAGGGGTGGGCGAACTGGTACGCCTTGCTGTAGAGCGCGGCCGGGCACAGCGCCCGGGCCTGAAGACTGGCATCTGTGGCGAGCACGGGGGCGAACCCCAAAGCGTGGAGTTTTGCCACCGTATCGGGCTGGACTACGTCAGTTGTTCGCCTTTCCGCGTGCCCGTAGCCCGATTGGCGGCGGCGCAGGCGGCGATTAAATATCCGCGGAAGTAAGCGCTGGTAGGGTGTTTTGGAGATGAAGCGCTGTTGGAACAAGCTTCAAACATAGCTTCGGAGCCTGCCTCTTTTTCGGGGTGGGCTTTTTTCGTGTTTGAAGTTGGCATTTCTGCTTTGGTTGATGGGGCTGGCGGTGCACTGGAATCAATCCTCTAATATTGATCAATGTACCCCATGTAACCTTTTGCAAACTTAGCGCGTAAAAGAAATGAAAGGAGCCGGAGTTACAAAGTTATGCACAAGGGTGTGCTTTCGGCTTTAATGAGAAAACTACAACACCCCGATTATGGAAAATGAAGCGTTGCGCGCTGACATTCAGGAGAATGTCTTGATCGAAGCGATAGAAGAAACAGAAGAGTTCCAGTGGATCGTGAATGAAGATTTACTGCGAGACGAAGGTGTGGTATACGGGCTCACTGAAGGTGATGCCAAAGAAAAGCTGCAAACCATTGAGCTGTATTACGCCCAAAAAGCAAAAAGCTTACAGGTACAGGCAGGGCAGGTATACGGACAAATCCAGAAAGAAGAAGGCGAGCTGCTACTGCTCGAAGAACGCATCGAACGGGAACAGGCCGTTCTGCAGTCCCTGGAGGAAGAACGGAACAACCAGATAACTGGCTTTCTGCGGCAAACGGTCAACCTGTTTTGCTACGCGGTGGCAGTTGTGCTGACCTTTTGGCTGACTTACAGTTGGATTGACGCCCATCTCGAATACCCGCTCCTCATCACCACCGGCGTTTATGTCTTCGGCAGCCTCAATTTATTTACTCCAGGCTCATTCTTATTTGCAACTGAGGCAGCCCATCAGGAAGAAAACCCCAGAGAGCGGTGGAAATTACTCGTTGAGGAATTAGCTGTCCCATTCGTTGCTGTACTTTTTGTGGTCACCTGGGGCTACAATGGGCAGGCGCTACACGAAGCACTCGCATTAGGCTTGTTACTGTATGCCCTTTTCTTATTTGCGGGCAAAGGCTTGCTCACAACGATTGGGAAGTGGACGATATCCAAGCGTGCTTTGCAGCATAAATGGGCGGATCAACGCCTGGTCAGGCAGCGGATTACAGAACAGAAAGATTTGCTTGCTGAGCTTGCCAAAGCGAAGGAAGAACTCGGGCAGCAGTTGTTGGAACGGTATGGGCAGAAGCATCAATTGGACAAAGACGCCACTGACCTGCTAGAGACTGGGGAAACCCGGAAAGCCTACTTTATGAGTGAGTTTGCGTTAGCGCGTTCTGCCCGAAACCAACTCTCCGGTGAACAACTGGTACAATTGAGCGCCTTCAAAAAAGCATAACCCCCATGGAAGAAATAAAAGGACCACAATTGCCCAGCCAGGCGCATCCGACCGAAACCCAAAATGGGGTAGAGCGGGTAGGAGATACTGAAATCATAGACTTGTACGAGTATGGCTTTACCAATGGCTTGCTCAAAGTAGATCCTGATTTTTTCGACCTGTGGGTGGAAGCTTTCGATCAGGAAAAGCTTTGCAACCTGAAGCTGCAGGCGTTGATTCAGCAAAAGCAGGAACTGAAAGCCCGTTTGTCGCAGACGGAGCAACAGCGGCGCGAGTTGGAAGAGCAGGCTATTGTCAATGACCGTTGGGCACAGGAAACGGAGCGTAAAATTGCGCAGACAAGCGAAAGGGTGGCTCAACAACAAGCGCAGGAAGAAACGCTGGAAAAAAGAATCGAAGAAACCACACCACATTACAAAGGAGCCTCTGTGGTATTATTTATTACAGGAGGACTTTTCTTTCTGTTTGCGGATGTGCTTTTCTCGCAAAATGTACTGACTAACGTACTGGACCTGCCCGGCTGGGAAGCCTGGATACTCGCTATAGCGGTAGGCGCAATGACTTTCGCCATAAAACCTGCTGTAGACCGGGTTTTTGAGCAGCCCTTCATCAAGGGGGAAAATAAAAGGCGCAACCATGTTTTCCTCCTGATTGTCAGCTTCTTTATACTCGTCGCCCTTGGGATGCTCGGCGCTTACCGCAATCAGGCCCAGTATCTAACAGAAGAGCGCATCAGCCAGCAGGATAAGATCGATGCAATAAAGTACCAGGAATCAATGGGTAATGACCTCTCAACTGATGACCGTACCGAAATCAAAAAATGGCCGGATAAATTGAGTGACTTCAACAAAGACCTTTACCTGGACTGGCGTGTACAAACCGGCTTTATCCTCATAAGCATTCTATTTGCTTTGGCCGGGGCTATTTGCTTTAGTATTGGCTTGCCAGCCGGTTCTCAACTGTTCGTCCGGCAAAAACACAGGCGGCAATTAAATAATATGCTTGCGGCGCTTGATCAATTAAAGCAACAGTTTGACCAATTGTACGAACAATTGGTGGGGCATCAAACTACCGCCAACATCGCAAGGCAGCAGCTTGCCCACCTCCCGGACCCCGATGATCTCCGGGCGGATGAACGGACGTTATTGCAAAAAGAAAGCCTGCTACAGGAGGAAAGGTCGAAGTTTAAGGAGCAAAGGCACCGGCTGTGGTACAAACTGGGCTATTTGAGGGGAGTGCAATACAAGCTATCGGATCAGCTGGTCGTGCATCCCCGGTTTCTTGGCTCAATGTTTAATAATGGAGGCAATAGAAAGGACTGGAACGGGAACCGCCCGAAAAGAAAGCAACCCAAATTGACGGAAGGGCCTAAACAGCGCCCGAACTACCTCCACGAGCAGCTACGGGAGATGATCGATTACAATTTCAACCAACAACAAAACCAGAACGGGAAACATGATGATTAAATATTTTACAGGGCTTTTAGGAGCAGCAGCGTTGTTACTGACCTCCTGCCCTGATGGGGGCGCTCCTGCTGTAATTCCGGGGCCCTCAAAAGATGCACTCCTGATTTTGATTGATAAGACCATCAGCAGTGCCCCGGATGCGGAACGGCAGGAAGTATTTAGGCGAGGCTCCGCTCAAGCTGTTTTGACAACCCTGCAAAATCCGGGCGATGTAGTGCAAGGCCACTTCATACAGCAAAATACAGCAGGCGCTACCGCTTTCCTGCAGTCTGAACCTGTCCCTGTTTTTAAAGCTCCGGAAAGAGGCGGTGGCAAGTCCCTTAAGGATGCGGAGCGCAGATACAAAGCGAAACTACAGACCATTCAAGGTATTTGCAACAAAAAACTACGAGAGGCAGTACAGGAAACCAACAACACGAAAACCCGCCTCTATACAGATTTGTGGGGCATCCTGGAAGTCGGCAGCCGAACCTTCAGCCGGGCTTCCTATGACACCAAGACCATTCACATCCTTAGTGATCTGGAAGAATCAATGCGTGGCGAGGGGCGGCGGGATTTCCACAACAAACCAATAACTTCTAAATCAGAAGCAATCGCTTTCGCCAAAGCCGATGCCCAAACCCTGCAGGAGGTCCTTGACATTGATCCGACGGTGCTAGCGGGCACAAAAGTCGTTGTGTATCCACCCTTCAACGCTCTGGAAGCTTCCGGTTTTGCCCTTAACCGCTACTATTGGGAAGCACTGTTTGAGGCGTTTGGGATCACAGAGGTGGTGGTGAAATAGGAGGGGGCTATTGGGAGCCATGGGTGAAATTACACTGCTTCAGTTCCTGAGCATGCGGATTTGGCTCCAAGTTGAGAACATTTCAACCCTTTTTAATATATTGCAATGTTTATTAAGGATCAGGGCAGCCGGCCTACAAGCGGCTCATCCTGTTGTATCTCAAACATCTCAACCACGGCGACTAAATTTATATCTAAAGAGAATACTTTATGAAAGTTTCATTTTCTGTTTTAGTAATCATATTTGTGATTGTATCTACTTCAACAAGTTATGAACCGCTATCAGCTCAAATTAATAGATACGATAATTCTTCAACACCATTAAATTTCAATTTGGGAGGTTCCAGTTCGGAAGGTCTTGGCCAGTTACTGTATGAACTGAATGAGTTGGAGAAGGAGCGTGAAATCAGCGCAATGAAGCGAAAATACCAGGGAAAGGTTCACCTATATGGAGGGACAAAAGGTCATGACATCTATCTGGGGTGTCTGAATTGTGATGCCTATGATGAATTGTCAGTCTGGAATGGGCGAGGGGCTTATGGATTGAAGTCATTTTTTCTGGCTTCAGATAATAACATCTGGAATAGCGAATCAAAATTTGGATCATCAAGTGGATCATATTCACTGTAACAGCCCCCTAAATACTCTGACAAAAGTCTAAAAACTTTTTTAGAGATTTAGATATGGAAAAGCAAGAAAACAGAGGCCGGAAATTCAGCAAAAAGGAGAAGCTGGAGATTCTGGATGAAGCTAAAGCTTATGGG
>NZ_JAVJSK010000103.1:0-39979 GCF_040219495.1 Phaeodactylibacter sp.
CCCGCCACCTTACGGTCGCCTGGGCGGGCGCAGTGCCCACGGGCACCGGGCATTTCACGCTCTCCAATATGCAGGGGCAGGCGGTATGGTCGGTCACCAAACCATCTGCACCAGAGGTACCGCTGCAGTTGCCGGAGTTGCTGCCGGGCGTTTATGCCCTGCGTGTGGAAGTGGAGGGGCAGATTTGGGTGGAACGGGTGGTGATTAAGTAGCCGACTTCGCGTTTCTACTTGCTACGTAGGCCGGAGAAGGTTAAAGTGTAGCCGACGCTTCGTCTTTACTTGCTTCGCCGGTTGGAGAAGGTTAAAGTAACATAAGATCACCGGGGGTACTATGACAAGCTATCGCCGGGGCATTCACCCGGTGCGCTTTTCGTGTGCCCATGGCTTGCAGGAGGGGCGAAAGCTCCTATCTATACGCTTAACAAAGTGGTCACCTACTGGCGCTAACGGGCAGCACAGGAACGATAAATGTCGGGCTTACAGTCCAGGCATTCATCGTCTGGGGTCATTGATCCAGACATTCATCGTCTGGAATCTTGGAGTTGCAACATCGGCCACTGAAAAAGCATAGCTTGTCAGGACAGGCGCAAACCCCTTCTCAGCGTGAATGCTGACCCTGCTGCCTTTAAGGTGGCCAAAGCCCACCGGAGAGGAGATACAGTCAAGCATTGGGTAGGTTTGTTGCTCCGATCTTTATCGGAGACCACTTAATCGTCATTATAAAAGAATAAAATGCGAGCATTTACTACCCTTGATTTTTGTAGAATAATTGTAGAAAAAAAGGGCAGAAAAGGGCGTAAAAAGGCGCAAAAGGGCAAGGAGAGAGAGTAAGCAAAACGGGCTAAAACCCAATAAAAAAGCCGCATTCAGCCTGAATTCGGCTTTTCGTTAAAGTTACTCAGCGGTCTCCGGCCGCCGTAGCCCGGCGGGATTGAGAACAAAACACACCCTTTCCAAAAAGGGCATAAAAACAAAAAGCCCGCCAACATTCTTTCGAATTTTGGCGGGCGAAGGCGGTCCGGACGGGACTCGAACCCGCGACCCCATGCGTGACAGGCATGTATTCTAACCAACTGAACTACCGGACCTTTATTCTTTCGAAAAGCCGCTTTTGGCTTTTTTCTTCTTACAAATACGCTATTGCGTTATTGCGAGTGCAAATATAAAAGCGTTTTTTATCCGATGCAACCTTTCGCTAAAAAAAAGTGAAAAAAAATATTTAGGCCCACGACTCTCTGCCCTTATTGCTACTTTTGTGCTTCCTGAACCCCAAAAAGAAAAGTGAAACACCCAAGTTGATCAATACGAGACCGGGCTGTCCTATGCACGGTGTGCCTCACCGCACTACGGCATAATCTACCTGAACAGCTCACAAAAAAGAAATGACTATGGTTTTCCTGGAATTTGAAAAACCGCTAGAAAGCCTCTACGAACAGTTGGAGAAAATCAAGCAGGTCGGAAAAGAAGGCGATGTTGATGTTTCCGAAATGACGCGCGAACTGGAAAACAAAATCAAGAATAAACGAAAGGAAATCTACAGCAACCTCACCGGATGGCAGAAAGTACAGCTTTCCCGCCACCCGGAGCGCCCCTACACCTTATACTACATCGGGCAGATGTGCCGCAAGTTTGTGGAGCTACATGGCGACCGCTACTATGCCGATGATAAGGCCATCGTGGGCGGCCTGGGCTCTCTCGACGGGCAGACCGTCGTCATACTGGGGCATCAGAAAGGGGTGAATACCAAAATGCGGCAGTACCGCAACTTCGGTATGGCCAACCCGGAAGGGTACCGCAAAGCGCTGCGCCTGATGAAACTGGCCGAACGCTTCGGCTACCCCGTCGTTTGCCTGATTGATACCCCGGGCGCCTTCCCGGGCCTCGAAGCTGAAGAGCGGGGGCAGGCCGAAGCTATCGCCCGCAACCTTTTTGAAATGGCGCAACTGAAAGTACCAATCGTTTGTGCAGTGATCGGCGAAGGGGCTTCGGGCGGTGCTATCGGCATCGGGCTGGGCGACCGGGTCTACATGCTCGAAAACACCTGGTACTCGGTCATCTCGCCAGAGTCCTGCTCCTCCATCCTCTGGCGCAGCTGGGACTACAAAGAGCAGGCCGCAGAAGCCCTCAAACTCACTGCCGACCACATGCATGAATTTGGCATCGTCGATGGCATCATCAAAGAGCCACTCGGGGGCGCGCACTCCGCTCCTGAAGAAATGGCGAAACTCCTCAAGCGCCAAATCAAAAAAGCCATTGCGGAAGTGCAGGACATGACGCCCGATGAGCGCATCGATGCCCGTATCGAAAAGTACAGCAAGATTGGTGTTTATGAACGTGTGGCTACCGAGGGTGCCAAATAGCCACCGCCTCACCACAAATAAACGACTATGGGTATGCTAAAAAACCTGCGCCTGAAGTTCCACTTCAAGGCACTCCATAATGAGCTGAGTAAGCGACAGCCTTCCAAAAACCGCAGCGCGGTCACCTGGAAAGGGGCAAAATCCATCGGTATCTTGTTTGATGCCAATGAGCCCGACCGCCGCAAGCACATCCTGAAATACGCAGACAACCTCCGGAAAAAGGGTAAACAGGTGCGCCTGCTGGGCTACCTCAGCCAACAACAGGAAGGAGAAGAGTTCTCCTTCCGGACCTTCACCCCTAAGGAGCAAGACTGGCGCTACTGCCCCAAAGGTGAGGAGGTCACTGACTTTATGAACCAATCCTTCGACTTGCTCTTCTTCCTGGGGCTGACAACCTCTCTTTGGAGCGAATACATCACGGCCTTATCCAAAGCGCAGCTGCGCGTAGGGCCTCCTACTGAACATACTTATGCCTACGACCTCATGATCGAAGTGCCGGAAAAAGCCGGCCTGTCCGCATTCATCACTCAAATGGAAAACCTGCTCGGCAAAACCAATACGCCCTATGAAGCAGCAACCGCACCTTAGTGGCACGGGGGTTGCCCTCGTTACGCCTTTTCGCAACAAAGCCATCGACTTCCCCGCCTTGTCCAGGCTCATTGAGCACACGATTCAGGGGGGGGTGGATTTTATCGTCTCCCTGGGTACAACCGGAGAAGCCATTACCCAAAGTCAGGAAGAATGCCGGGAAGTGCTCTCCCACACCGTCCGTGAAGTCAATGGGCGGGTACCGGTAGTCGCCGGCCTCTTCGGCAGCAACTATACCGAAAAGCTCGTCAACGTCCTTAAAGTCTATGATTTTGACGGCATCGCTGCCATTATGTCGAGCAGCCCGGCCTACAGCAAGCCTTCTCAGGAGGGCATCTACCAGCACTATATGGCCGTGGCGGAAGCGTCGCCCGTACCGATTATTATTTATAATGTACCGGGGCGGACCTGCTCCAATATTGAAGCTGAAACCACCCTCCGCCTGGCCCGCAGCAGCAGCAAATTTATCGCAGTAAAGGATGCTTCCGGGGATCTTGCACAGGCCATCTCTATACTCAAAGGTAAGCCGGAGCACTTCCAGGTGTGGTCCGGAGAAGACCCCCTGACCCTGCCCATGATCGCGTGTGGGGCCACCGGGGCGATTTCCGTGATCGCCAATGCCTTCCCGAAGCCGTTTTCCGGAATGGTCCGCCATGCGATGGCCGGCGAGCTGCAGGCCGCACGACGGCAGAACAACCTCCTGCATGATATCCACCCTTACCTCTATGCAGACGGCAACCCTGCGGGCATCAAAGGAGCGCTTGAAATGATCGGTATCTGCAGCAAAGAGACCCGCATCCCCCTCATGCCCCTCACCGACAAAACCTATCGGGCATTGCACGATACCCTTGAAAAAGCCGGGCTGTTGCCGTAATACCGCAGGCCGACCGCACCATACGTTCCTAAAAAGCGTTAGTTAGTAGAGCAAAATCAAAATTTCTATGCGCCTACTTTTCGCTGCCCTGTCGTTGCTGTTGACTTTTTCTCTTTACGGACAAGACTACCAAACCGTCAAAGACCTGAATAAAAAGGCGGAAAAACAGTACGAAGCCGCTCAAAGCCATATCAATGCCGGCCAAAATGCCGCTGCAATTGAAGTGCTCGACAAGCTGCTGCGGAAAGAACCAGCCTTCATCGATGGCTACCTGATGCAAGCCGACCTCCACCTTCGGCAGCGCGCTTTCGCGAAAGCAGAAACAGGCTTTGAAACCGCCTTGCAACTCGACAGCACCTATGCCCCTCTGGCCTACTACCTGTTGGCGCAAGCCGAATTCGAACAGCAAAAATACGAGGAAGCCAGGGCGCACCTGCAAGCCTACTTCGCCACCGGGAAGGCCGCTCAGAAACGTATTGCCGAAGCCCGGCAGTTGATGCGAAGTGCCGAATTTGCCGCCAAAGCCATCCAAAACCCCGTCCCTTTTGACCCCAGGCCGCTCCCCAGCGCCATCAATACCGAACGCCCGGAATACCTGCCTTCCATGGCAGCAAACGGCAGCATCCTGGTTTATACCACTCGTACTACGCCCCGCAACGAAGATATTTTCATCAGCCAGTGGCAGGATACCACCTGGGGCCCCGGCCAACCCCTCGAAGCCCTCAACACCGCCTTCAACGACAGCAGCCCCAGCCTTTCTGCTGATGGGCGCGCCATGGCTTTTACGCGCAACGACCGCAACGGCAACTTCGACCTCTACTACGCCCGCCAGGAAAACGGCACCTGGCAGGACCCGGAGCGCCTCCCCGCACCCGTCAATACCGCTGGCTTTGAATCCCAGCCCGCCCTCTCCGCCGATGGCAACCTGCTCCTTTTTGTGAGCGACCGGCAGGGTGGCTACGGGCGGCTCGACCTCTGGGCTACCCGCCGCAACCCGGATGGCTCCTGGCGTGAACCGCAAAACCTGGGCGACATGATCAATACGCCTCTCAATGAGCAAGCCCCCTTTTTCCACCCCGATGGGCAAAGCCTCTATTTCATGTCAAAGGGGCACCCGGGTATGGGGCAGTACGATCTGTTCCTGGCCCGCCTTAAACCCGATGGCTCCTGGGAGCGCCCGCAAAACCTGGGCTACCCTATCAATACTTCTAATAACGAAGGGGCCCTTATCGTCAGCCTCGATGGCAAAACAGCTTACTTCGATACCGATCAGCTCGGCCCTACTGCCCGCACCCAGGAAATGGGGAATGCCGACCTCTACACCTTCGAGCTATATGCGGATGCCCGTCCACAGCCGGCCACTTATGTGGAAGCCACGGTGCGGGATGCCGCCACCAAACGCCCCCTGCAGGCCCAACTCGAGTTTGTGCGCCTAAGCACCCGGAAGACACATCAGCAGGGTACTGCCGACGAGCGCGGGCAGTTCCTCGTCGTGCTGCCGCTGGGAGAAGACTATGCCCTCAATGTGCGCAAAGAAGGCTACCTGTTCCATTCTGAAAATTTCGACCTCCGCGAAGCCCAGGCAATCGATGAACCTTACACCTTGATCATTGAGCTGCGCCCGGTGCCGGAGACCGGGATTTCTGTGGAAACGCCTAGCGAGCCCGTTGTGCTTCGCAATGTTTTTTTCGCATCCGGCTCCGCTGAGCTCAAGCAGGAATCCATCCCGGAGCTTGACCGCCTCAGGGGATTTATGGAAGACAACCCCGACCGGGGCATCATCATCAACGGCCATACGGATAATGTGGGGGAAGAGGCTGATAACCTGGCCCTGTCTGAAGCCCGCGCGAAAGCCGTACGCGACTACCTGGCGTCACACGGTATCAACCCTATTCGACTCGGCTACAAAGGCTACGGTGAAAGCCGTCCCATTGCCACTAATGAGACGCCCGAAGGCCGCGCCCTGAACCGGCGCACGGAGTTTGAGATTGTGAAGTAAGATCAGGGATGTGCCGCCACCCAGACCTCCCCATCTTCAAAGATCTCTTTCTTCCAAATGGGCACAGTCTGCTTCAGGGTGTCAATGGCAAACTGACAGGCCTCAAAGGAAGCTTTACGGTGAGGAGTGGACACCGCAATAATGACGGCGATTTCGCCCAGCTCCAGCGTACCTACCCGGTGGTGAAAGGCGATTTTCTCCACCGGCCAGCGCGCTTTGGCCTGATCGGCGATCTTTTGCATTTCTTTGATCGCCATAGGCTCGTAGGCTTCGAAATCAAGCCGGAGGACGCGCTTGCCTTGCGTACTATTGCGCACCGTTCCGATGAATACATCTATGGCGCCAGCGCTGTGGCTGGCTACCCTGTCAATACACTGCTGTGGCTGAAGGGGCGTGTGGAGCAATTGTATATCGGTCATAATTTTTTTTAAGCCTTTTAGGGAACGATTTACCATTGCAGGCTGGTTCCTATCCAAAAGTAAGAAATAATGCCCCAATTTGCCATAAGCGACATCCACGGCTGTGCCAAAACCTTCGATGCCCTGCTGAACGAAATCCAGCTTAGCCCCTCCGATGAGCTATTCCTCCTCGGGGATTATATCGACCGCGGGCCGGACAGCAAAGGCGTAATCGATAAAATCCTGGCCCTGCAAAAAGATGGCTACCGGGTGCAGTGCCTGATGGGCAACCACGAGGAAATGTTGCTGGAATGCCTGAACCCTGCTGCTTTTGGCATGGCTGATTTATGGCAGAAAAATGGCGGCAACACCACCCTCCAAAGCTTTAGCCTGCCCGAAAATGCCAACCCCATGCATATCCCCAAGCTGTATCTTGATTTCATGCACCGGCTGCACCTTTACCTTGAGGTGGGCCCTTACCTTTTGGTCCACGCCGGCCTGAACTTCAACGCTCCGGAGCCTTTGCAGGACCTGAATGCCATGCGTTGGATCCGTGGCTTTTATCGGGACATCAACTACGACTGGCTCGATGGGCGCATCCTCGTGCACGGGCATACGCCGCAAATTACAGAGGCTACCGAACTGCAGCTCCAAAGTCTGCCCGAAAAGCAAGTGATCAATATCGATACCGGCTGCGTATTCAATAAGCATGACCGGGATACACTCACCGCCTTCAACCTCACCGACCAAACCTTAACTTTCGTAAAAAACCAGGAAACCCGGCCATGACACCTCAGGACTACAAGCAAATCAGCAAAAAACTAAGCCTGCTCCTACGCCATAAACCGGAACTTTACCACCTTGAACTGGATCCTCAGGGCTGGTGTGAGGTAGAAACGCTGCTCGCCGCCTTCCGTAAAAACGGGCAACCCCTCGACCGGTCTACGCTGGAAGCTGTAGTAGCTCAAAATGATAAACAGCGCTTTGCCTTTTCCACGGATGGAACACGCATCCGGGCCAATCAGGGGCATTCCATTGCCGTGCAGCTGGAGTATGCACCTCAGGAACCGCCCGCAGTGCTTTTTCACGGAACGGCCACCCGTTTCCTTAGCAGTATCTACGAACAGGGGCTGCTGAAGCAACAGCGGCATCATGTTCATTTGTCACCGGACATAGAGACCGCCTCAAAAGTGGGCGCCCGGCATGGCAAATTAGCGCTACTGAAGGTCGATTCGGCCCGAATGTTTGCAGACGGGTATTCGTTTTTTTGTTCAGAAAATGGGGTGTGGCTTACGGAACAGGTGCCGCCTGCCTATATACAACCTGCGTAATCTCCCGCACCTCCACAACTAATACTACGGGGAATGGGTTAACCTAAAACAACTTAACACATTGTGCTGAAAAGGCACAACCCTAAGAATGCCCTGTTGCTATGTCAAGAAAAGCCACCCGTATTGCGGCCCTGCTGGCCATTGCCCTGTTAGCCGCCTTATTTTTCTTTTTCCAGGACGACATCCTGGGTAAAGATCAACCTCAAAAAACAGTTGTTGCTGAAACTGCGGCCCAACCGGAAGCCCCCCCTCAAACTCCGGTTGAAGCGATGGTCACGCAGGCAACCTCGCTGCGCGACGCCATTTCCGTCAACGGTTCTACCGTACCCAACGAAGAGGTCGCCATCACCTCAGAAGTCGCTGGCAAAATCATTCGCATCAACTTCCGGGAAGGGGAGTATGCCAAACAGTGGCAGATACTGGTACATCTCGACGACGATGAGCTGCAGGCGGAGCGAAAACGCCTCGTGGTGCAACGGCGGCTCAACGAGAAAATCGCCGAACGCCTCAAGGCCCTCTACGACAAAGAAGGGGTAAGCCTTCAGGAATACGAAGTGGCAGCGGCAGAAGTGGAAAAAACAGAAGCCGATATTGCGTTGGTAGATGCGCAATTGAAAAAGCGGATCGTGCGGGCACCGTTTGCCGGGCGGCTGGGCCTGCGCATGATCTCCGAAGGCAGCTACCTTTCCCCGGGCGCACCCATCGTCAGCCTGGTGAGTATCAACCCCATCAAACTTGAGTTTGATGTGCCGGAAAAGTACAGCCGGGCTATCAAAACAGGCAGCCGGGTGTACTTCCGCCTCGACGGACAAGACAGCAACTTCCAGGCCACGGTCATCGCCAAAGAGCCTAATATCGACCCGGAGACCCGTACCCTCCGCTTCAAGGCACAGGCACCAAACCCTGACGGCCGTATTCTGCCCGGTGCCTTTGCAGATGTCAAGGTAGAGCTGGAAGAATTCGCCGGCGCGATTTTGGTGCCCACCCAGGCCATCATCCCTGAGCTGAACGATAAAAAAGTATTCCGCTACAAAAACGGTACGGCACAACCGGTCATCGTAAAAACCGGCATCCGGCAGGAACGCAACATTCAAGTCCTGGAAGGACTGAGCGTGGGCGACACCATCATCACCACAGGCCTGCTCCAAATTAAGCCCGGTGCACCGGTGCGTATTTCCAAGTTAAACTAACTACACTATGAGCTTGTCCTCACTAAGTATTAAGCGCCCGGTACTGGCATCGGTCCTCTCCATCGTCATCGTTCTCTTTGGGCTCATCGGGCTCACTTACCTGGGGGTACGCGAATACCCCAGTGTAGACCCGCCCATCATCACGGTAACCACCAACTACGTAGGAGCCAATGCCGATATCATCGAATCCCAGATTACAGAACCAGTGGAAGAAGCAGTGAATGGCATTGCGGGCATCCGCTCCATCACCTCCGTAAGCCGGGACGGCCGCAGTACCCTTACCGTAGAATTTGACCTCGAAGTTGACCTCGAAACCGCCGCCAATGACGTACGGGATAAAGTCTCACAGGTGGTTGGAGAACTCCCCCCGGACACCGACCCTCCGGTGGTATCCAAAGCGGATGCAGACTCCGACCCCATCATCTTCCTCAATATCCAAAGTGATCAACGCTCGCTGCTCGAACTGACCGACATCGCCGAGAATGTCTTCAAAGAGCGCCTGCAGACCATCAACGGGGTGAGCGAAATCCGGATATGGGGCCAAAAAAAATATGCCATGCGGCTGTGGATTGAGGCCGAACGCCTCGCCGCCTACGGCCTTACGCCACTGGATGTACAGCGCGCCCTGCAACAACAAAATATCGAGCTGCCTTCCGGCCGGGTGGAAGGGGCCAACACCGAACTCACCGTGCGCACACAGGGGCGCCTCACCACCCCGGAGGAATTTAACGACCTTATCCTCAAAGAAGAAAACGGCCGTATTGTCCGTTTCCGGGATATCGGGACCGCCGAGCTCGGCCCGGAGAACCTGCGCACCGTACTTAAAAGGGACGGCGTGCCTATGGTAGGCAATGCCATCGTCCCTCAGCCCGGTGCCAATAATATCGAAATTGCCGATGCTTTCTACGAGCGCCTGGAACAAATCAAAAAGGACCTGCCGGCCGACATCCAACTCGGCATCGGCTTCGACAAAACCCGGTTTATACAGGACTCTATTGACGAGGTGGAGCAGACCATCTATATAGCCTTTGGCCTGGTGGTCATGATCATCTTCCTCTTCCTGCGTGACTGGCGTACGACCCTCATCCCCGTGCTGGTTATCCCGATCTCGCTCATTGGTGCATTCTTCGTCATGTACGCCGCCAACTTTTCCATCAACGTCCTTACGCTCCTGGGCGTCGTGCTCGCTATTGGCCTGGTGGTGGACGATGCAGTGGTCGTACTCGAAAACATCTACACCAAGATCGAAAACGGCATGACGCCCCTCGAGGCAGCCATGAAAGGGAGCGAAGAGATTTTCTTTGCCGTTATTGCCACTACCATAGCCTTGGTAGCCGTATTCATGCCCGTGATTTTCCTACAAGGGCTGACCGGCCGATTGTTCCGGGAGTTTGGCATCGTGATTGCCGGGGCGGTGGTTATTTCCTCCTTTGTCGCCCTGACGCTCACCCCCATGCTATCGAGCAGCATCCTTAAAAAGCGGGATCGGCAGCCCTGGTTCTATCGGGTGACTGAGCCCTTTTTCGTAGGCCTCACTAAGGGGTACCGCAGCACGCTCAACGGTTTCATGCGGGTGCGCTGGCTGGCGCTTGTCATCATGGCCCTCTCGGGGTGGGCGATCTACTCCATAGGTGGCAGCTTGCCAGAGGAGCTTGCGCCACTGGAGGACCGCAGCCGTATCCGGGCTTTTGCCCGTGCACCGGAGGGCTCCACCTTTGAGTACATGGAAGCCTACACCGATAAGCTGGTAGAGGCGATGATAGAAGAAATCCCCGAAAGCAAAGGCGTCATTTCGGTGACCTCTCCCGGCTTCGGCGCTTCCACCTCCGTCAACTCCGCTTTTGCCTTTGCGGTACTGAAAGACCCTGCCAAACGGGAACGAAGCCAGATGGAAATCCTGGAGGCGCTGCAGCCAACCGTCAATGACCTTACCGGCGCTTTGACCTATCTCAGCCAGGAACAAAGCATCGGCAACGGGCGCGGCGGGCTGCCCGTACAATACGTACTGCAGGCGCCCAACTTCGAAGCCCTGAAGGAAACTTTGCCCCGGTTTGTGGAAAAAGTGCAGCAAGACCCTACCTTCAGCTTTGTAGACGTAGACCTGAAATTCAATAAGCCGGAGCTCAATATTGATATCAATCGGCAAAAAGCCCGCGACCTCGGCGTATCGGTACTGGACATAGCGCAGACCCTCCAACTGGGGCTCAGCGGGCAGCGCTTTGGCTACTTCATCATGAATGGGAAACAATATCAGGTCATCGGGCAGATACAGCGCGAAGGGCGGAACGAGCCCATTGATATCCGCTCCCTTTACGTACGCAACGAAGCTGGCAGTATGATACAACTCGATAACCTGGTGACCCTCGAGGAGCAAATCACCCCGCCCACCCTCTTCCGCTTCAACCGCTTTGCTTCGGCTACCGTTTCCGCCGGACTGGCAGGCGACAATACCATTGGCAGTGGTATCGAAGCCATGGACCGTATTGCAGCTGAAACTCTGGACGACGGCTTTTATACCACCCTGACGGGGACCTCCCGCGATTTTGCGGAGAGTGCTTCCAGCCTGGTGTTTGCCTTTGCGCTGGCGCTCGTGCTCATCTATCTGGTCCTGGCAGCTCAGTTTGAAAGCTTCATGGACCCGCTCATCATCATGTTCACAGTGCCCCTGGCACTGGCCGGCGCGGTCTTATCGCTCCTGCTTTACGAACAAACCCTCAATATTTTCAGCCAAATCGGCATCATTATGCTCATCGGGCTGGTGGCCAAAAACGGTATCCTTATTGTGGAGTTTGCCAATCAGCGGAAGGAAGCCGGGCTGAGCCGGATTGAGGCCATCAAGGAAGCCGCCGAGGCTCGCTTCCGGCCTATTTTGATGACCAGCCTATCGACCATTCTGGGCGTGCTGCCTATCGCCCTGGCGCTGGGTGCCGGCTCCGAAAGCCGGGTGTCAATGGGTATTGCCGTCATCGGCGGGCTGGTATTCGCAACGGCGCTGACGCTCTACGTGATTCCGGCCATTTATTCCTATCTTTCCAGCAAAGAAGCCAAGCGGATCAAACGGGAAGAAAAACTTAAAGCATTGGAGGAGGTTTAGGGCAATTGGCCGCCTTTGCAATCCCTGTAACCATCAGACGGCAGAATTCCGCAGGCAAAAATTGGAAAGCCAAAAAAGCAGAAGAACAACGAATGGCAGACGAAAAAAAACTATTCTTACTGGACGGTCACGCCCTGGTCTACCGGGCGCACTTTGCATTCATCAACCGCCCCCTGATCAACTCTAAAGGAGTAAATACCTCAGCAGTAATGGGGTTCACAAGAACGTTGTGGGACCTGATGCGCGATCAGAAGCCCACGCATATCGCGGTAGCCTTTGACTTGTCTACTCCAACTTTCCGTCACAAAATGTACGAGCCTTACAAAGCCAACCGGGAAGAACAGCCGGAGGATATCACAATTTCCATTCCATACATAGAAGCTATCGTGAAGGCCTTCAACATCCCTATCGTCACCGTAGATGGGTATGAGGCGGATGATGTGATCGGCACCCTGGCCAAGCAAGCCGAAAAAGAAGGTTTTAAAGTTTATATGGTCACGCCGGATAAGGACTTTGGGCAGCTGGTTTCCGATAATGTCTTTCTCTACAGGCCTTCCCGTCAGGGTAATGGTGTGGACATCATGGGCGTACCGGAAATTCTCGAAAAGTGGAACGTCAAGCGGGTCGAGCAGGTCATTGATATGCTGGGGCTGCAGGGCGACAGCGTGGATAACATTCCCGGCGTACCGGGCATTGGCCCCAAAACAGCTTCCAAACTGTTGGCAGAATTCGATTCTGTGGAAAAACTGGTAGACAGTACCGATCAGCTGAAAGGCAAACAGAAGGAACGCCTGGAAGAGCACCGCGAACAAGCCCTGCTGTCCAAAAAACTGGCAGTCATCGAGACGCAGGTCCCCATTCAGTTTGATGCCAAGGCCTACAAGATCGAAGGGCAGGACAATGACCGCCTCGCCGAGCTGTTTAAAGAGCTGGAATTCCGGGGCCTGGCCAGGCAGATACTGGGAGAGGATAATGTACCCGAACCGAATGCGCAGGGGGACCTGTTCAATCAGGATAGTGGTACAAAACAGGAGGTCAAAGCCCCGCCCGCCCACTCTGTTGCGGACAAGAATATTGGCAATACGGAGCACACTTACCACCTGGTCGACTCCGAAGAAAAGCGGGCTGAATTGCTGCGCCTGCTCATGAATGCCAAAAGCATTTGCTTTGATACCGAGACTACCGGCATTGATGCCACGCAGGCAGAGCTGGTGGGCATGTCTTTTGCGGTAAAGGCTCACGAGGCCTACTACGTTCCGGTGCCCGCGGACTACGAAGAGGCCGCCCGCCTCGTCCAACAGTTCAAAGCGGTGATGGAGGACGAAAACATCGAAAAAATAGCACAAAATCTCAAATACGACGCCCTCATGCTGCGCCGCTATGGCGTGGAAGTCAAAGGCCCTTACTTTGACACCATGATTGCGCACTACCTGCTGGAGCCCGAGTTGCGCCACAATATGAACTACCTTTCAGAGACCTATCTCAAATACCAGCCGATTGAGATCAAAAGCCTGATCGGCAAGAAAGGCAAGCAACAGAAAACCATGCGCGACCTGCCGCCGGAGGAAGTGGTAGACTATGCGGCCGAAGACGCCGATGTCACCTTTCAGCTCAAGGAGCTCCTCGCGCCTAAGTTGAAGGAAGAAGGCTTCCAAAAGCTCTACGAAGAAATCGAAGCGCCACTTGTCCGCGCCCTGGTCAATATTGAGCACGAAGGCATCAGGCTTGACGCCGGCTACCTCAATGCCTACTCCAAAGAGCTGGGTAAGGAGATTGACCAACTGGAAAAAGAAATCCACGCGGACGCAGGCACTGCTTTTAACGTCGCTTCTCCCCGTCAGGTCGGGGAGGTGCTGTTCGAAAAAATGGAACTGCCCTACCGTTACAAAAAGACCAAATCCGGGCAGTACTCTACAAGCGAAGAGAAACTGTCAGAACTGGCTGCCGAATACCCCATCGTTCAGAAAATCCTGGACTACCGGGGGCTGACCAAGCTGCGTTCCACCTATGTGGATGCCCTGCCCAAGCTCATCAACCCGCTTACCGGCCGCATCCACAGTTCTTTCAATCAGGCGCTGACGGCTACCGGCCGGCTGAGCTCCAATAATCCTAACCTGCAGAACATCCCTGTCCGGACGCCTCAGGGTGCGCGGGTGCGGGAGGCTTTTATCCCACGCGATGAAGACCATGTGCTGCTTGCCGCTGACTACTCGCAGATTGAGCTGAGGCTCATTGCAGAGATGAGTGGGGAAGAGGCCATGCTCGAAGCTTTCAAGTCCGGTAAAGATGTACACTCCGCCACGGCAGCCCGGGTCTTTGATGTCCCCTACGAGGAGGTCACCCGGGAGCAGCGCTACCGTGCCAAAACGGTCAACTTCGCCCTGATTTACGGTGCGGGTGCGACCAATCTGTCTCAGCAGTTGGGCATCAAGCGGAGCGAAGCTAAAGAGCTGATCAGCCAGTACTTCGACCGCTACCCGGACCTCAAAGGCTATATGGACGGTATTGTGGAAAAAGCCCGTAAAGACGGCTACGTTAAAACCCTGATGGGCCGCCGCCGCTACCTGCGTGATATCGACTCCCGCAACGGAGTACTCCGCAGCCACGCCGAGCGCAACGCTGTCAACACCCCGGTACAGGGGACGGCAGCCGATATGATCAAAATCGCCATGGTGCGCATCAATGATATTTTTGAAAAAGAGCAGTTTAAATCGAAGATGATCCTGCAGGTGCATGACGAACTCGTATTTGATGCCCATAAATCTGAATTGGATACCATCAAGCCGATCATCGAAGAGCATATGGTCAACGCCATCCCCAACCTCAGCGTACCGATCCTGGTAGAAATGGGAGAGGGGCAGAACTGGCGGGAAGCTCATTAGCAGTGGGGCAAAAATAAAATACACAACTTTCGGGAAGCTTTTGCCCCAACGTTGCAAAAAACCAGTTGTGTATTTTATTTTTCGAGAATCCCTTAGAGCATGTTTGGAGCTCGTTGCTATTGCAAATCAACGCTTTATGAACCCCGAAGAAATGCGGGGCAAGCTCTGACTTCCGCACTAAATTTTCATTTAGCCCGCTAAACTCAAATTTAGGACTTTGCCAGAACCATAAATCCTTGATTTTCATGACGAAACCGCTCCAAACATGCTCTTAACAAAAAACGAAACACCAATTATGAATTTGTCTACCACTCGCCAAACCCGGTCCAACTTCATCCGCCTGTTGTCAGGCCTGAGCCTGGAGGCCGTGAACCACATCCCGGAGGGTTTCAACAATAACCTGATCTGGAATTTCGGGCACATCATTGCCACACAGCAGTTGCTCACCTACAGCCTCTCCGGGCTGGAGCCTCAAATAAACGAAGATATCCTGGCCACTTTCCGCAAAGGGACCAAACCCGAGAAAGTGCACACCACCGCTGAACTGGAAGGACTGAAAAGGCTCGCCCTGACCACCCTTGAGCAGCTTGAGGCCGACCTGTCTGCGGGCTTGTTCAAAACTTTTGAGTCTTACCCTACCAGCTACGGAGTAGAACTGACCAATATTGAGGAAGCCATAGCTTTCAACGGACTGCACGAAGCCCTCCACCTGGGCTACGCTATGGCATTGAAGCGGGCACTCTAAGCTGCCGCTCCTGCCAGTAGGTATCATCTTGGAAGCGGAATGCGGTAGGTTGATAATTGCCCACCGTATCCACCTTTGCGGACTCCGGTACGGACTGTCCGGTCAGGTAGAAAGTGGCATTCACCAGCAGGCGGCGGAACTCCTCATCGAGCAAATCGGTAGAGGCGCCCATCGTACAGGCGAAGGCTTCCCCGGCTTGACCACCCGGTAGTTGATAAGGCTTCAGCCAGGCTACCGGCATCATCGGCTGATTGGGGTTGTAGAAATCCTCGCTTGCCGGATTGGTGGACGCGATCGCCCATTGGTCTTCCTGCATGCCGTACATCACATCTGATTCATCGTAACTCTTAGTATTATCCGTCACTTGCCCGTAGACCAGCGGGGTGGCGGTACTGTCCAGCTGTTGAGACAAGCCATACACATCAGTCGGGCCCCATATTTCACCCGACTGAATACCATTGAGCGCCGGGTGGGAAGCGGCTTCCCGTTTGATGATACCCCGGGTGCTTTGGTGCTTATGGTGCCCGTGGTGGCTATGCCAGTTGGTGCCCAACACGAGCTGCCCAAACCCACCGTGCCAGGCTTCCTTTTCTCCTTTGTAATAATTGCCCCAATGCTTCCAGGGGCTGAGCGTATCCCTGAAGTGAAAGGCGTGGGTAGCGGTCCGCAATCCGATAATTGGTTTACCCGCCTCCAGATAAGCTTTAAAATACGCCATTTGCTCGTCAGGCAACTCCCGGAACCGGGTGAAAAGGATCAGCAAATCGGCCTTCTCCAGTTGCTCCAAACCCGGAATATGGTAGACGTAGTTGGGGTTGATGATGCCGGGCTGCTCCGGGTGCTGTGCAAAGAGCACCGTGCAGTCAAAACCATGCTGCTTTGCAAGTATTTTTGCCAGCTGTGGCAGAGCTTCCTCCGAGCGGTACTCCTCGTCACCGCTGACCAGCACCACCCTGGGCGTTCTCGTTATTGCCGATGCCGGGCGGTAAGTCGCCCATAGAGGGGCTGGCCCTTCGGGAGTTTCCGGGCCTTGTTCTCCCGCACAGCTCCAGAATAGTAGCAGAGTGGAAAGGGTGAGCAATAAGTTTTTCATAGTCCTCTTTTATTTTGGATGTTCCCCCAGCAGCTCCGCCGGGCGGTAAAAGCCTTCCTTGTCAGCAACAGCAGCCCGCACTCTTTTGACTTCTGCCTGGGATATGGGCGGTGCGCTATTGCCAAAGGCATTGCGTACGTAAGATAGCACATCTGCGATTTCCTTATCGCTCAATAAACCCTCAAAAGCAGTCATGGGTACTTGTCCGGGATAGGCTTTGCCATTGACCTCAATCGGGCCGTGCAACCCCTTCAGTGTCAACTTGATCACGCGCTCCTTGCTGCCGGTTACCCATTCTGACCCGGACAGAGGCGGGAACCCGGAAGCGGCGAGCCCCTTCCCATCCGGCTGATGGCAGGTGATGCAGGAGCCTTCGCGTTCGTACACCTGTTGGCCGGGGCTAAGGGCAGCTTCCAACTCAGGCGCGGCTAAGGGCGTATCGGTGTAAAGGCGTTCGCGCAGGGTGGCGTACACCGGTTCCATCCACTCATCCACGGCTTCTTGTTCTGCGCGTTCCAGCACAGACCTGGCAACCGACGGCTCTAGCCAGGAGGCTGCCACTACTGCCTCCAAACGCACCCGCCCATGAGGGTCACCAGCTTTTTCCAATAGCCAGTCTGCCTGTTCCTCCACCTGATGCCCGGTATAGCGTAGTACCCGAACTGCTGCTGCCCGTACCCGGTAATCTTTGGCATGTAGCAGTTGCTGCAGCAGAGGCTGTTCCACCTGATTCAGCCCCCAACTGACCCAAAGCGCTTCCAGCAGGTGCTGTTCGTAGGCTTCGGACAAAGTATCGAGGTGGGCGGCCCATTCGCGCAAAGCGGGCAGGACATCCGCGGCACTTCTGCCCCGGAGCTCGCGGCGGGTACGGTAGCGGGCCCGGTACTCCGGCAGCTTCAGATTGTCCAGTAATGCCGGGATATCCACACCGGCTATTTTGGCGGGTTGAAGAAGGGGGCGGGCAAGGTAGGTCACCCGGTAAATGCGGCCGTGGGCGTGATCGCGCAGGGGGTCGCGGGCATTGTGCTGCATGTGCCCGATGAGACGGTTGTGCCAGTCCACGAGGTAGAGGGAGCCATCGGGAGCAAATTCCATGTCTACCGGACGGAAGTGAGGGTCAGCAGACTGCACGAGGTCGAACCGGTGCCGGCTGCTATACCCGGTGCCGGCTTCAATCATTTGGTGCTGCTTGGTGCCCAGAAAGCCAATGGTGTTGTTGATGAGCAAGTCGCCCTGCACTTCTTCGGGGAAATGTCGGCTCGATACAAATTCCAGTCCGGAAGTGGGCCGTACCCGGTGGGCATCCTCAATGATATTCGCCGCTTTGGGGTTGGCTTTTCCATACACCGGCGCGATCGTACCCGGCGACATCCACCGCACGTCCGGACCGGAGGTCTCGGCAAAGAAGGGCTGCCCCCAGTCATCGAAAGCAATGCCCCAGGGATTAGGAATGGACAACTGCGCCGTGCGCTCCAGGTGGTAGCGGGCCGGATGGTACCGGTAGAAGCCGCCGTTGGTGCCCCGGACGGTGCCATAGGGCGTTTCTACGTTGGTATGCAAAAAGACCCCTTCGCCCATAAAGATCGCTCCGGAAGGGTCCGCACAAAACGCACTGATGGCGTGATGCGTGTCATGATCGTCAAAGCCACTGAGCAGGATTTCCTTTTGGTCGGCCCGGTCATCTCCATCGGTATCCATCAGCAAAACCAGGCTGCTGCTCTGAGAAACATACACGCCTTCCGGCGCAATTTCAAATCCAATCGGCAGGTGCAGCCCATCCGCGAAGGTGGTCTGCCGGTCGGCTTTCCCGTCCCCATCGGTATCTTCCAGGATGAGGATTTTGTCGTTGGGGCGGGCATCGCCGGGCTTGTAGTGGGGGTAGGAAGGCATGACCGCCACCCATAGCCGCCCCTGATTGTCGAAGGACAGCTGTACGGGGTTGGCCAGGTCTTCAAATTCCTTTTCGGAGGCGAACAGCTCGACTTTGTAGCCGGGTGCGGGCGTCAGTGTGGCTTCAGCTTCGGCCCCGTACTGATAAGGTAGCAGGCCTTCCTGCGGCTTAAAGTTGGTTTCCACCAGCGGGAGATCAGGGGTGCGGGCATCGGCGGTTTTCAGGTCGTAGGGCTCACCCTGCAGCAGCTTCCAGATGACGGTATCCCTCACTACCGTCATGGCCTGGATTTTCCGGATTTCCGCCGGGTAGTTGTCCGGGCCGTAGGGCTCGTAGCGTCGGCCGTACACGTGCACGCTGTTGGGGATTTTATAGTCGTTGGCCCAAAACCAGTTTTTGTCCTGTACGGCTTCCAGTACTACATTAGGCTCGGCGCTATTTTTCGTGCTTCCTCCAAAAAGCTGATCGGTCAGGTAGGCCGCGACACGCCGGTACCCTGCGTCATTCAATTGCAGTCCATCAATAGTCAGGGGCTGCCCCCCGGCATACCATTTTTTAGAGGGCTCGAAGAGGTCGATAACCGGCACGCCTTCCGCTGCAGCAACCTCTTGTATGGCATTGCTGTACAAAGATAGCATGGCATTCATCCGGTGGCCTTTCGGCAAATCGGCTGTATCGGAAAGATCCTGAATCGCGGTGGGCGTCACCAAGATTAGTTGGGGAGGGTGGGTATTGTTATAAGCCTGCCCGAAGGTGTGGCGGATGAAGGCCCGGAGTTCTGCTTTGAAGACCGGCAGGCGGCCGGGGCCAAATTGTGCTGCATTGTGCCCCCAGAATGCCAGGATGATGTCGGCATCGAGGGTGTCAAGCCATGCATCGGGGTATGGGAAGTGCCCTTCGCTGCCGGAAGGATTGGACAGTTCTTCGTAGTAGGTCTCAGCCCCGGGGAATGCCCAGGGAGTGTGGCGGGCCGGATGGGGCCGGAAGCCCGGCATATCTCCGCCATCGCAGAGGTTGCGGACGAAGAGGAGGCTGTCGGGGTACCGCAGGTGAAAGGCGGTCTCGAGGTGGCCATAGTGCAGCATGCGTGCACAAATATTACTGCCGATAAGGGCGATGCGGCTGCCTTTTTGCACTTCTGCCAGGGGCTTCTGATCCGGACTACAGGTGCTCAGCATACCGCCCATGACCAAAAGCAGCATAACCGGGCGCACTAACCTGAAGGGTGAAATTGGTTTGAACATGAATGTGGTTTGATACGGCAAAAAAGCACTTAGAGCGTGTTGGGGTTTTACACTTCGGGCTGCTCTTGCCAAATTTTGTCCTGCTCTTCGTTGTTCTCCCGCCTGCCAAAGTCTTGTACGGTCTCCGGTGGTCAAAGCCCACAGGCGACGGGATACGGGCAGGTCGGTCACGTAGCGAAGGCTATGTGATTCAAGATTGGGCCCCTTTAATCCCATTCTTGAATGTATCACGCCTTGATCAGAATAAAATTTGGCTGCGTTCGCTCCAAAAGCAAAGTCCCAACACGCTCTTAGATACCGGAAGATGATTTCTAAAATTAGAAAGAAAAATGAGGATGCCAAACCCAAAAAAAAGAGCACCCTCCGTTGTCCGGAAAGGTGCCCTGATTTTTTTTAGCTGAAACTACGCTTAGTACGCCTTGGCAAACAGTACCCGCTGCCCGGAAGGCTTCCCAGTGAGCACACATTGACCTTCTTCCGCTTCATTATCAAGCGGGATACAGCGGATCGTAGCTTTAGTCAGCTCCTTGATCTTGAGCTCGGTTTCGGTAGTACCATCCCAGTGAGCGGAGACAAAACCACCGCCCCAGGACTCAATCTCTGAATTGCCGCTGCCCGAAACTGCTGCTTTGAAATCATCAAAGTTATCCACCTTAGTGATGTTGTCATCGCGGAACTTTTTAGCCCGATCGAAGAGGTTCTGCTGTATTTCCGTCAGCAGGTTTTCGATATAGGCCGCTGCCTCATCAATAGGCACAAAAGTTTTCTCTTTGGTATCGCGGCGGGCGATCTCCACCTGTCCTTTCTCCAGGTCACGTTTGCCGATACCGATACGCACCGGAATGCCTTTCATCTCGTGTTCCGCAAATTTAAAGCCCGGGCGGTTCTTCTCATCATCGTCAAACTTGACCCGGATGCCACGGCCACGCAGTGCTTTCATCACCGTATCCGCAGCTTCCCCAATCTCAGGGCCCGGCTTAGGTATAGGTACAATGACCACCTGTGTAGGCGCCAGCTTAGGCGGCAGCACCAGGCCGTCATCGTCGGAGTGGGTCATGATCAGTCCACCGACCAGCCGGGTAGATACGCCCCAGGAGGTCGCCCATACGTACTCCTGCTGATTTTCTTTATTGAGGAACTTCACATCAAAGGCTTTCGCAAAGTTCTGGCCCAGGAAGTGAGAGGTACCGGCTTGGAGGGCTTTGCCATCCTGCATCAGGGCTTCGATGGTGAAGGTCTCATCAGCTCCGGCGAAACGCTCGTTGGCCGTTTTGATGCCTTTGACGACCGGCATGGCCATGTATTCCTCAGCGAAGTCTGCATAGACCCGCTGCATCTGCAGCGCTTCTTCCATCGCTTCATCACGGGTAGCGTGAGCGGTATGGCCTTCCTGCCAAAGGAACTCTGTGGTGCGCAGGAACAGACGGGTACGCATTTCCCAACGTACCACATTCGCCCACTGATTGATGAGCAGGGGCAGGTCGCGGTAGGAGTTAATCCAGTCTTTATAGGTATCCCAGATGATGGTTTCGGAAGTAGGGCGCACGATCAGCTCCTCTTCCAGTTTGGCATCCGGGTCGACCACCACACCGTTGCCATTGGGGTCATTCATCAGGCGGTGGTGGGTGATAACCGCACACTCCTTCGCAAAGCCCTCTACGTGCTGTGCTTCCCTGCTCAGGAAGCTTTTGGGGATAAACAGCGGGAAGTAGGCATTCACGTGCCCGGTCTCTTTGAACATCCGGTCGAGCTGATCCCTCATATTCTCCCAAATTGCGTAGCCTGTAGGCTTAATGACCATACAGCCCTTCACTTTAGAGTTGTCTGCCAGCCCCGCCCGCTTTACAATATCGAGGTACCACTGAGAGTAGTTGTCTTTTCGCTGAGTTATTGCTTTAGCCATAAACTTGTCTTATTATCCGCTGTTTTAACAGTAATTAACCGTTGGTATGCCTTACTTTCGTTCCGCAAAAGCCCGTTTTAACAGTTGTTAATTCGCGCTCGGCCCTTATTTAACAAGGTGCAAACGCGGTTTTAAAGGGGCTTTAACTAAAAATTAGGCACAAAAGTAATAAATTACGTGTTGTAAGAATAAGAGCGCAACGGTAATTACATTAAAAACAATTTTTATGAAAAGCTACAAGATATCGCCTTTTTTGATCGCCCTGTTCCTAATCTGGGGTATGGGCGATATAGGCGCGCAGTACGATGATCTCTACTATAATCCGGATACGGATGGTGCCTACTATGATTATGGCAACAATAGCTATGACAATAGTACGGCCTCCAATTCAAACCGGGATGGTGAATACTACGATGATGAGTATTATGATTATGAATACTCTTCACGAATCCGGCGTTTCCATCGCCCGTATCACGGGTTTGGATTCTTCGACCCGGTATATGTAGACTACGCCTATTTCGATCCTTTCTTTAACCCTGCCACCACCCTGCTGATCTATGATTCGCCCTGGCGCTGGAACCGGTTCAATCGCTGGAACCGCTGGAACCGATTCGGACCGAGCATCAACATTGGTATTGGGTTTGGCAACACCTTTGGCTGGGGCAGTCCGTGGGGCTTCAACTCCTGGAATTCGCCATGGGGCTTCAACCGCTGGAACTCCCCCTGGGGATGGAACGACTGGGGCTTCAACAGCTGGAATAACCCTTATGCATGGGGCGGTGGTGGCTTTGGTTTCTGCCCACCTACCTGGGGTAATGGATTTGCCTACAATACGGTCAATAACGTTACCATCAACAACAATAATGATGGCAGGGGTAGCTACTATGGCCCTCGTACCAATGGTTCGGTTAACCGGCCAAGTCAGGCCCGCCGGGACATCGGATTGCAGCAGGATGGCCGCACGCCGACTACCGCAACACCGAAAGATGTAACGGTAAGCCGGGCGGGGGCATCTCCCCGCACTGCGGAAACAACTCCCGACCGCCGGAGCGACCAGAATCCTAACGCAGCGCAGGTAAGCCGCACCTATGAGCGCCCACGCACCTACGACCGGTCCCCTACGACTACCGTAACGCCGGAGCGTTCGAGAGCCGTAACCAGCCGGAGCGATGCACCACGGACTTCTACCCGTAACCGTACGGCAACGCCGCGCGACTACAATGCGCCGCGCAGCACTGGCACTTACGATCGTAGTGGCAGTACGCCTCGCAGCTACGACCGTGGCTCAGGTAATAGCCGCAACTCGCGGACCTATTCCACACCACGCAGCAATAGCAGCAGCCGGAGCAACCGTACTTATACACCTCGCTCCGACCGCAGCAACTCCTCACGGAGCTATACGCCGCGCAGCAATTCCAGCTCACGCAGCAGCCGCAGTTACTCGCCAAGCAACAACCGGAGCTCACGCTCTTACACGCCGCGCAGTAACAGCAGCTCACCGAGCAGAAGCTATTCTTCTCCAAGCAGAAGCAGTAGCCGGAGTTATTCTTCGCCGAGCCGTAGCAGCAGTAGCAGCCGCAGCTACTCCTCCCCAAGCCGCAGCAGTAGTAGCAGCCGCAGCAGCGGAAGTAGTAGCCGGTCCTCCAGCTCAAGCCGAAGCCGTGGCAACTAGCCTGGACTGAACAACTTCGTTTAACGAGTGAGAGAGAAGGGGTGGAGCATACCGATTGACAAGGTCCCACCCCTTTTCTTATGCACCGCACTTACCCCTTTCTCATCTTGTTGACTATAAAAAACAATCCAATGAAGAATACCATCGCTTTTGCAGCCCTTATTTTCTGCTTTAGCGGAGCGATATGGGCACAAAATTTTTCGGACGCGCTGCGCCTTTCCAACTTTCAGGTAGGCGGTACCGCCCGCTCCATCGGAGCAGGCAGTGCGATGGGCGCTATGGGGTCCGACTTCTCCGTCATGAGCACCAATCCCGCCGGGCTGGCGTGGTACCGGGGGTCTGAGTTTGTCATCTCTCCGGGCGTCTTTAACGCCAGCACGACCTCCACTCTGCTCAATGACGATAATGGAGTCGGCATTGAAGAAAACCGTACGAACTTCAACCTGAATACCTTCGGTGTGGTGTTTGCCAATACCAATACCAGCCGCGACTGGCGGGCGACCAACTTCGCGATCGGCGTCAACCGGCTGGCCAATTTCCATCAGGATTTCTACTACGAGGGAGAATCGCCGGGCTCTATTGTAAACCGGTTTCAGGAGCAGGCCAACAGTGAGGTGGGCTTTAATGACTTTGAATCCGGGCTGGCCTTTGATGTAGGCGCCTTATACCAAATCGGAAACGACGATTTTTATTCTTCCGATTTTGATAACGCACAAAATGCCGATGTCTTCAAACGGCAGGATGTGTTTACCAGTGGCGCTATTAACGAGTTTGTCTTGTCCTTTGCCGGCAACTACAAAGAGCGGCTCATGATCGGTGGTACGATTGGCGTGCCCATCATCCGTTACGAAGTAGACAAGGAGTACCGCGAAGAAGACCGGGGTATGGGAGAAGAAGGAAATATCCCTTTCTTCAACGCACTGACTTATAATGAAAATCTATCCACCAGCGGTACGGGCATTAATCTGAAACTAGGCGCGATTTACCGGGCCAATCAAATGGTCCGCCTTGGTTTGGCGGTACATTCCCCAACCTTTATGCGGTTGGATGATGTCTACACGGCCAGTATGGGCTACAACTATACCGATCAGGAGGGAGAATTCAACTTCACGTCCGAATCACCGGATGGCAGTTTTGAGTACCGTTTACAAACGCCCTGGCGCTTCATCGGCAGTGCCGGTTTCATCATCAACAACGGTACGCTCAAGCCCGCCGATGGCAACCGGGAGCTGATGGTGAGGGTCCCTCGGGGCGGTTTCCTCTCTGCCGAAATTGAGTACCTGAACTACGGAGAGAACCAATTCCGCTACGATGGCTTTGGTGATGCCGAACGCGCAGTAAATACCATTATTGCCGACGAACTGACGAGCGCCTGGAATCTGCGCCTGGGCGGTGAGTACGCCTATGACCAATTCCGGGTACGGGCCGGCTACACCCTGCAGCAATCGCCATTACAGGGTGATGATACGACCAACAGCATCATCAGCGCAGGTGTGGGGCTGCACAAGAAGACCTTCTTCCTCGATATGGCCTATCGCCGTCAGATGAATGAAGCTTTGTATACGCCTTACCTTACCTTTGATGCGCCCGAGCAACTGGTGGAACAGCAGTCCAATCTGGGACAGATTGTATTTACCCTTGGCTTTCGGTGGTTTTAGACTCTGCAGGGAATTCGCTTTTCGAGCGAATGTGGTCAAATTTCATTCTGAACGAGGCGCGATGAAGGAGCATCTGTACGGAAGTGACCGAAGAGTAACGAAGTGCAGGATAAAATTTGGCAAATGCAGCCCAAAGGGTGAATTCCCAACATAGTCTCAACAACTAACCCCGCATCGGGGTGTTTGTAAGGAGTAACCAAAAAATACGATACAGGAGCTGCACACGCAGCTCCTGTTTGCTGATATGGACTCACTTACACAAATCACCCTGGGCGCTGCCGTAGGCGAGGTAGTACTTGGCAAGAAAGTCGGTAACCGGGCCATGCTCTGGGGCGCCATTGGGGGTACCGTACCTGACCTTGATGTATTCGCCAATATGGTCACCGATGAGATCAGTGCGCTGGCTTTCCACCGGGCGATCACGCATTCCTTTGCCTTTGCCGCACTGGCGCCCATTGTGTTGGGTGGGCTGGTCTACCATATTTACAAACAGCAGCGTATTGGGCAGGCGCTGGGGCTGTCCACCGCCCTTATCTTTCTGATGATTGCCCTCGGCTCCGTGACGATGCCCGCCCCGCCCCTGGAGATTCTTAAAGTGGCTGGTGCGATTACAGCGGCCATTCTTTTCTTTCCCCTGTTCAGCTGGGCTGTGCAGGCCATCCGGGGCACTACGGACCACCCCTGGGCGGCGACCTGGCGCGACTGGAGCTGGTTGTTCTTCTGGGCAATTTTTACCCATCCGCTGCTTGATGCCTGTACCACCTACGGTACGCAGCTCTTCCGGCCGTTCTGGGACTACCGGGTGGCGTTCAATAATATTTCAGTAGCGGACCCGGCTTATACTTTGCCCTTTCTGCTACTCCTGCTGGCTGCCTTTATTGCGGGCAGAAAACGGCAGGCGCTGCGCACCCGTCTCAATACCGCCGGCCTGGTCGTAAGCAGTCTGTACCTTGCCTTCACCTTTGCCAACAAATGGCACATCAACCAGACTTTCGAAGCTTCACTCCAACGGGAAGACATCCCCTACGAGCGCTACATGACTGCCCCGACCATTCTCAACAACCTGCTCTGGCAGGGCATTGCCGAGGGAGACACCGCTTACTACCACAGCATGTACTCTATCCTGGATGAGGAGGCCGTTTTTGAAGACTTCACCGTCATTCCCAAACGGCATGAATTATTGGACCCCGCTGAAGGCAGCCGTGATTTAGAAGTCCTGCAATGGTTTTCGGATGGCTATTACTGCGTATTCGAGCGGGGCGATACAGCCCTGCAGTACAACGACCTGCGCTTTGGCTCTCTGAATCAGTCTTTCGATGAACCTTCCGACTTTGTCTTCCACTTCATTCTGGAGCAGGATGAGGATGGGGAATGGCACGCCCGTCAGGGCAGGGAGCAGCCCCGGGATATGGACAAAGCGTTCAGTAAGCTGTGGAACCGGATGATGGGGCGGAAGTAGGAAGCGCTTTTGTGGCAGGGCATAAAAAGCCGGACTGGAAATGAACAGGCTTTTGTATTTTCAGAGAGAAAGAAAATAGAAATTGCCGAATCCCTTATTTCAAGTTATTTGAAGTATGTTCAAGGGTGCAGAGTTGTCAAACCAATTGGCCCTTAAAATGTGAGCATTGAAGATAATGCATGCATCAGTGCCGAAATGGACTTGATCACGGGTGATAAGACAACCACTGAGATCCCATGCAGTATTTGAGGGCGTGTTTGACCAACAAGATCTAGTTGATGAAAAACAAGAAAAATGGATTAGCCAAATTCATATTGGGCATTGCAATAATTGGATTAATAACAACTGGTCTTTTGACGCTGTATGTACTAGCCCTGGGTGCTTCCTGGAACCATTAAAAGAACAAAAATGAAATACCGAAAGGCTTCCAAAATTTTCTGCGGTGCTGTAATATGTTTGCTGTGCCATCCCGTTTTTGCCCAAAATCTCAAGCAGGAAAAGATGGAACAACTCAGCTTCCTGGTCGGAGAATGGGTGGGCACCTCAAAAATCTATGAAAATGGGGTGGTAACCAGGCAGTGCGCGGCCTACGAAAAGATTTCCTACGACCTTAACAAAAGCATTTTGGTCGTTGAGCTGAACACTGAGTTTTTGCAACTCCGTACGATCATTACTTACCATGAAGAGGATCAAAAATATTATTACCACCGCTTTTCAAGGGATGGGGCTGCTGTTTATCCCGCGGAATTTAAAGAGGGACAACTCATCGTATGGCGAGACGAGAAGACGCGGTTCTTTTTCGGTGGAACACCCGAGGGAGGCTTTGTTGAATATGGAGAAAAGCTGATCAATGGAGCGTGGATAAAAACCTTTGAAGATACTTTTATCAATACCCAGTAAGGTAGAGGAAGCGCCTATCTTTACCAGATACCATGTTAGCAAGCAATCGAGGGCTGGCGCTTTGCTCATCCATACTTCAACAAATACAAGGCGTGGCTCCGAAGAGCAAAAAAGAAATTTATGAATAGAGCACTTTTCTGTTATTTGCTATTACTGCTCAGTTTTTCATGTGGATCCGAAAAGAAGGCCCTACCTGCTGACCCCAATAGCAAAGCAACTCCATTCGACTACACGGCATTTCAATTAGAGCTTGTTGGAATTTTGCTTTTGGAACGAACGTAGCCAAATTTTGTTCTGATCGAGGCGTGATGAGGGAGCATAGCCTTAGCTAAGTGACTGAAGAGCAACGAAGAGCAGGACGAAATTTGGCAAGAGCAGCCCAAAGGGTGAAATCCCAACAAGCTCTAAGCAAAACGATAACACCAGCATTATGGTGCCCGCTACTTAATCCGTATCTGCGAGGCGGCATTGATAAACAACGTATTCCCGATCTCCTCGTACCCCTTGAAAAGCTCAGCGCCCTGATGCCGGACCGGGCCGTCGCGGAAGCCAATGATGGTCAGATCAGCATCTTTAGATTTCTCATTGATGATGACTTTGGGGTCAATATCCGGTTTGCGTGGAATGACCTCTATGTTGTGCTTGGAAATCGGCAGTTGCCCGGCTTCAATCAGGGACGATAAGCGTTCCCGCTCTTCTTCGACGTTATCTTCCGGATAGAGGGCAAAGATTTTGATGTGGCCGCGGCTCCACTCCTGATGGCCCAGAATGATATAACCCAGCAGAATCATCAGATTGGCGTTTTCGTAGTCATTAGAGGTAATCCAGATGTGAATGCCCTGCTTAAGGCCGTAGCCCCGCTCCGTGCTGCCCAGAATCACCAGGTCAAAATCAACTGACTTGATCAGCTTGAAGTTGTCGACAATATCCTCAAGGTTGTTGGGTTGCAATTTGCTGAACTCGACCAGCAACAGGTTGTTTTCCGTGCCCGAGATCCCCGGCAGCTGAATCACCTGCGCCACAGCCGAGGTGTAGGAAGGGCTGGTCAGGGTATCAATGTAGATATTGCTATCGCTCGCCTCGGCCATTTTAATCAGGCGCACCTTGGCCGTGCTGGCCTCCTGATAAGTACTGCGGGACAGGTAGCCATTGATTTTGTGGATGTATGTACCGAAGCCATACCGCTGGGCAATCCACCGGAGCATGTCAAAAGCAGCCAGGCGGTCGAAGGAGTGCTCGGAAATACACACTGCGGAAGGGCGCCAGCTCCCGGTCTGCTCTTTGTCTGCTTTCTGCAAAAACACCTGCAATTGCCGGCTAATCTGGAAGATCACGCCCTGGAAGATAATCGCGATGTTTTTCTTGTCCGGGTTAAAGCGGCTGACCAACAGGTACATACCGACCATAAACAACAGGGCCATAATGGCGTAGCCTGCATTCATAAAGAACATCAGCCCGAAACAGGCAATCGCGCCAAACAAAGAAATGTACCAGCGCGAGCGGAAAGTGGGCCGGTAGGAAGGGTCGGCAGCGAAATGCTGCAGAAAGGAAATCAGGCACAGGGAGCCGTAGGTCACCATAAAAAACATGGAGATAATTTCTGCTACCGCATCCAGTCCGCCCATCATGATGAAGACAAAAGCCACCACCACGGTCACCACCGTGGCATTGAAAGGCTCATCGTTCTTCCCTCTGCCCCTCGACAGCCAGAAGTTGACCAGCTTTGAAGGGATCAACTGATCCCGGGCAATAGCTTGCAACGTCCTTGGAGCCACCAGAATAGAGCCAATGGCTGAAGAGATCGTGGCGGCAGCCAGCCCCACCGGCACCAGCCACCACCCTTGCCAGGCGATATCTCCCATGACCAGCCGGCTGGTATCCGCCAGGTCCTCCGGGCTGGCAGAAACAGCCAGTTTATAAGCGATGAAGACATAGACCACCATGCCCGTCAGGGTACCGGCCAGTGTACCGAGCGGTATGGACCGCCCGGGGTTTTGCAAATCACCGGAAAGGCCTACACCCGCTGTCATCCCTGTGAAGGCGGGGAAAATAATGGCGAAAACGGAGAAGAAACTCAGGACCACAATAGGAGAAGTCGTATTTTCCTGTGGCAACGGCCCGGAAGGCGCCTGCCGCAACTCCGGTACATTAGGGCTGGGGGCCACGGGGTTCGCGGGGGTATCCAACTCAAGGGGCAGAGTGGCAGAATCGATAGCCGGCTGTACCGGCCCGGCTACGGGCTCCTGATAGGACTGAATATTGGCAAACGGGTCAAGTGGCGTAGTTTCTGCATACTCCGTCTGCCCCACAAAGAAGGCGATCAGCGCAATGCCCAGGGTAGCAACGACAAAATACAGCATTTTGACGCCCAGGTCGGCCCCCTTGGAAAGCACCACAATGGTCAGCCCTATCAACGCCGGAATACTGACCGTTTGCTTCTTATCCAGCAGCCACTCCACCGCAGGCGAAAAGTGGTAGGTCTCTTTGAGGTATTCGATCAGGGGCGTGAAAGCTTCTGCGAAGGCAATGATGTAGAACGCCACACTAATGCCCTGAGAAAAATACAGGGCGATCCCGATAGAGGACCCAATGACCAGGCCAAAGGACCGGGAAATGATGTAGTATTCTCCCCCACCTTCTACCTTTTGATTGGTCGCAATTTCTGCGATGGCCATAGCGGTTGGGATCGTCACCGCATGCCCGATGAGGATAATAGCGATCGTACCCAGGAGCCCGACCTGACCTACAGCGAAGCCAAAACGAAGGAACATCACTGCGCCCAGGATCGTAGAGATAGCGGTAAAAAAAACAGGTGCTGTGCCAAACTTACGGGCAATTGTGCTCATTGGGTGTGTACTTTGCTGGTCAATATACTCCTTGTCCGGAAGTTTGCCAAGTTTGTTTCCTGCTGTAGACGCTTGTTCGGGCTCTCGTCAAACAAAAGGCCTTATATTTGCCGCATGCAGCAGCCCAGCTTTTTCCAGTTTGAGACCCCTGCCCCGCGCCGCCTTGGCTACCTGGGCATGATCGGGCTTTTGGTCCTTGCGGGCGTATTCTACCGGGAGCGGGCGTGGATGTTGGATATTGCCTTCCAGACTTTTTTGATGATCAATGACGGAACGGTTCAAGTGATGGTCAACCGTTTTGGTTCTGCCCTGGTTCAATTGCTGCCCCTGAGCGCCATCAAACTGGGAGCGCCTGTGGAAGTTATTTCGCTGCTGTACTCCGTCTCTTTCCCGCTCTTGTTCCTGATGTTTTATACCGTGACGGTGCGGGTGCTCCGCAATGATTTCCTGGGCTGGGCTATCGTGCTCTTGTACACGCTGATCGTGTATGACGCCTTCTACTGGGCTACCTCCGAGCAACAACAGGGGCTTGGGGCGGTGCTCGTCTTTTTTGCCTACTGGCTGCGCTACCCCAGGCAGGAAAAGCCGTGGATGTGGGCACTGAGCGCCTTTTCAGTCGTAGCACTGGCCTACTACCACCCCCTGATTTTCATCTCTTTTTATTTCCTGTGGGCCTACTTCGGGCTGCACTTTCGTGCAAAAATACAAGGATGGGCCTACTGGGCACTGGCAGGTTTCATGGCGATCGTGCAAGGGGCAAAGTCGTGGCTTTCAGCCAATTGGTACGACAACGCCAAGTACAGCTCCTTCTCCGACAACCTGTGGAAGTACTTCCCCAACTACTTTGACCTGCCCGCTCATGGCAAATTCCTCAGTAATGCGCTGACCATCTGGTACGGCTTTCCGCTATTGCTCCTCGCCCTTACCCTCTTTTACGTCTACCGCCGGCACTGGCTGAAGCTGGGCCTCGTCTGGCTGACGTGCTTTGGCTACCTCATGCTGCTGCATATTGGTTCGCCCGAATCAGAACACCGGTTCTACGTGGAAGTCAACTACATGGCGCTGAGTATTTTCGTTGGGGTCCCCTTCCTTTTCGAAATGGCCCCATTGATGAAAAAACAGCAACGGGCTTACCTGTTGGCCGGGCTGCTCGCGTTCCGCCTCGTAGCTATCGCGCTCCACCACAAGCCCTTCGAGGCGCGCTGGCGGTGGGTGGAGCAAGCCATAGCCACACCTGAAACCGGCAACCGGTTTTACCTCACTGAACGTGAAGCCCCCATGGACACCCTGCTGATGTCGTGGGGCGTGCCTTACGAGAGCCTGCTCATTTCCAATGCCCAAACGAACGGGCAGCAGGTACGGACCCTTCTGGTGCACCCCGATTTGAAACCCTTCGAAAAAGAACTCAAACAGGACTCCGTATTTATTACCCCCTTTAAAACTTACCCCGCAGAGGCGCTGAACCCTGACTACTTCCCCATCGGTGATGGCCTTTATAAAAGTTTACCAGCCGACAAATAGTTACAAAATGCCCCAACAGTCATGGTGGAAGACTGTTTCTCCAACCGTTTGCTTGTAACAAAAACCGGGTTACGGCATTAGATCAAGTAATAAAGCCCCAACACGCTCTTATTAATCGCTCGTCGCTTAACATCACACAAAACAGCTAAGTATGAAGCAAGTATTTTTACCCTTTTTTGCCCTGCTACTCCTCTCCCTGAGCGTGCAGGCACAGCGCAACTGCGGTGCCACCGAACACCTGGAATGGCAGCAACAGCAATATCCGAAATACGAAGAGAACAGGCAGCAGATTGAAAAACATACCGCCAAAATGCTGGCGCAGCCCGCTCTGCGCTCGGTAAACGGGACGATCACGATACCAATAGTAGTGCACGTAGTCTACAATACCAACAGTGAGAACATCAGCATGGCGCAAATCCAAAGCCAGATTGATGTGCTCAATGAAGACTTCCGCCGGCTCAATGGAGATGCTGCACAAACACCAAATGATTTCCAGGGCGTCGCCGCCGATTCAGAAATTGAGTTTTGCCTGGCTACGGTAGACCCGCAGGGCAATCCAACGGACGGCGTAACCCGAACCCAAACTTCTAACAACTCTTTTGGCACCAACAATACCGTCAAGTTCTCCTCCAGCGGTGGAAAAAATGCCTGGCCAGCCAGTGATTACATGAACGTCTGGGTATGCGATATCAGTGGTGGCATTCTGGGGTACGCACAGTTCCCTGGTGGGCCGGCCAGCACCGATGGCATCGTGGTGGACTACCTCTACTTCGGCACCATCGGTACTGCGACCCCACCCTTTGACCTCGGCCGTACTGCTACCCACGAGGTTGGGCACTACCTCAACCTGCGGCACATTTGGGGCGATGGCAACTGTAATGTGGATGATCAGGTAGGGGACACGCCAAGAGCCGGCGGCCCTAATTATACCGGTGGCTCCTGCTCTTTCCCCGGTCCCAACAGCTGTAACGAAGGGTCTGGCGACCTGCCCGATATGTTCCAAAACTACATGGACTACTCCGATGACGGGTGCATGAACCTCTTTACACTGGGGCAAAAAGCCCGCATGCGGGCGCTCTTTGAGCCCGGTGGGTTTCGCACCAGCCTCCTCAACTCTACAGCCTGCGGCCCGGCCACTCCACCAACCTGTGACGACGACATCCAAAACGGGGACGAAGAGGGCATAGACTGCGGCGGCTCCTTCTGCAACGCCTGCCCCTGTAATAATCCTGCCCTGACCCTCTCAATCACCCTGGACAACTACCCGGAAGAGACTAGCTGGGCAATCACCGATAACCTGGGCGCCACTATTGCTTCCGGCGGCCCTTACAGCAATCAGCCCGATGGCGCCACCCTCACTGAAAACATCAACCTGAGCACAGGCAACTTCACATTCACTATCAACGACTCCTACGGCGACGGCATCTGCTGCTCCTATGGCAATGGTTCTTACACCCTGACGGATGGGAACGGGGCGGTAATCGCTTCAGGCGGTGCCTTCTCCAGCTCAGAAAGTACCTCCTTTTGTACAGACCCGCCTGCACCCACTTGCGAGGATGGCCTCCAAAACGGTGCGGAAACCGGCGTAGACTGCGGTGGCCCCGATTGTGCGCCCTGCTCCAGCTGTAGTGACGGCATCCAAAACGGAGCCGAAACTGGCGTGGACTGTGGCGGACCCGATTGTACACCCTGCATTCTGAGCTGTGATGACCCTGCTAACCTTGCCGTTTCTAATGTCACGACAACCAGCGCCACCCTCTCCTGGTCTGCGGTGCCGAATGCAATCAGCTATCGTATCCGCTATATGCCAGACGGGGGCAGCCTGATTACCGTAGACGTACCCTCGAATATCCACACGCTCACGGGACTGTTACCAGCTACCAACCATCAATGGCAGGTACGTACGCAATGCAGCAATGGTAATTCCCGCTACATCACAGGGCTTCCTTTCACTACACAGTCCCCGGTATGCCCCGATAGCGACGGTGATGGGATCTGCGATGCCGACGACCAATGCCCTGGTTTTGATGACAACCTCATTGGTACCGCCTGTGATGATGGAGATAACTGTACCGAAAATGACACCTATGGTAGTGATTGCAACTGTGCCGGCACACTCATCGACGATAACAACAATAACATTTGCGATCTGGACGAAGCAGGCTGTACCGCACCGGTTGACCTCCAAGCCAATAACCTGACAAGCAGCAGCGCCCTGCTCAGCTGGAGCCCGGTATCGGCAGCCAGTGGCTATGAGTTGCAGTACCTGGAGCAAGGCGCTCCCTTCAGCGAGCTGCTGAGCTTGAACGTTACCGGCAATACCCGGCTGGTCAGTGGCTTAAGCGCCGGAACCTCCTATCTCTGGCGGGTACAGGCTTTGTGCAGTAACGAGGCGTCCCCCTGGTCTGAAACCGAGTCCTTCACCACGACCTCAGGCGCTTGTCCGGATGATGACAACGATGGCGTATGCAATGCTGATGATCAGTGCCCGGGCTTCGATGACAATCTGATTGGAGCGAGCTGCAATGACGGGGACGAATGCACGGAGAATGACACCTACGGCGCGGACTGCAACTGCACCGGCACCTTGATTGACACCAACAACAATATGATCTGCGACCTGGATGAAGGCTGCACAGATCCCGTTAACCTCAATGCGGTAGCCCTCTCCAATACCGCCGCTCAGTTCTCCTGGAATGTGGTTGCCGGAGCGAATGCTTACCGGCTGCAGTACCGTCCGGCAGGAAGCAACCCGGTCTCTATCGACATTGGGAACAACAGCTACACCGCAAGTAACCTGCCCACCGCATCAACGGTACAGTGGCGGGTACGTGCCCTGTGCGAAGGTGAAAACTCCAATTTTATTGTCGGCCCCACGGTCATCCTCAGTGACCCGACCCGCAATAGGTTTACTGAGACAGGGTTTGAACTTTTCCCCAACCCCACTTCGGGCAGCTTTACGCTATCCCTGCAAGGATGGGGCGACCGCACAGGCAACATCGTAGTGCGCAGTGCGGTAGGCCGGGTGCTTTACCAAACAGTGACCACTGCACCTGAGCTGACCATTGACCTGGATGCGCTGAATATCCCGGCGGCGGTACTTTTTGTAACTGTACAACAGGAAGGGCTGGCACCGGTTACGAAGCGGCTGGTGTACAAAAGACCCTAGCCAAATAGGCGGAGCTTGCTCCGGAACCAAATCAATACTGGTTCCGTTTTTATTAGAAAGTGAACTAATCTATGAGCAAGCTCCGCCACTTTTTCGAACGCATGGGCTGGCGAACGCCCAATACAACCAAGCCGGCGGAGGCAGAGCAAGAGGATGCGCCAAAGCCCTTTGGGCAAGAGCTTAAAGCAGAGCTCCGCAAACGCCTTGTCGGGTATTCGGCCACCTTCATCTTCTGGGCGATAGGCCTGATCATCTTCTTCATGGGTGGTTACATCGTTTATGACCGTATTCAGGATGCGAAAGACCGCAAACGCAACTTCCATGAAGTTTGCATTGATGGGTTTGTACTCGACACGTACGAAGGTACAGGTGTGGAAGGCGCAACCGTTTTTATCGAAGGGGACCCTAAATGGAAGCACATTTCTAACACAAGCGGGTATTTCCGAATTTGCATCACGATTCCCAAAGCACAAACCACCGTCAACCTGACGATCGAAAAGGAGGATTATGTGCGGCAGTACTTCAATCAGGTCGCTGTCCCCGACAATGAGCACACCCGCGGGAACATTCAGCATTTTAACCTCACAAGTGTTAAAAATGTCCCATCCACACCAATTCCAAACTGAAATTGCGTTTGAATCTTGATATTATGCCTGGTTTCCAGTATATTATGACCTTGCACCTAAAAACCATACGCTAAACTGAATATCCCAATGACTTCGAAACACTCCCTCCTCACGGTTACGGTATTGCTGGTGGCAGCCTGGATTATCTTCTCCGCGCTCAACCCGGGCGAAACTTCTTACGTCATCAATGGTAAATTCGAAGGCATCTATGGTAATCCGGCCGGTGCTCAGGTGTACATCACACAGAAGCGTGAGCTGATTTCGGATTTTGATAAAAACCCCAATCACCATTCCTGTATTTTGGGATTGGGAGGTGTACTGAACACTGAATTCAGAGGCGTACCTAACCGGGAGACCTATGTTTATGTTTTGAAGCAGGGGTTTGTCCCCGCCCGCTATTCCTTCATACTCGGTGATCCTCTTGAGGATCAGGAAATGGGAGAGGTAGCACTCGTGAGTTATCCGGTCGATCGGCAGGTAGACGAAGTAACAGCGCTCAAAGTACCCTGTAGTGGCCAACTAGCAGACAACCCCAAGCTTACAGAGGTCCAATATCTGGAGAATTTCCGTCCGGTCAAGGATTTTCATTGTGCCGACAACAGCCACACCATCGTTTTTGAAGGCAGGCTTATACAATCCGGGCAGCTTGTGCATCAGGCAGACTTCTCCATCATCTATCCGCCTTATCAGCAAATGGGCGTACTGTACGCACGTCCCGGCGATGGCAGGTAGCGCCTTACCTATCCGATAGTAATAAGCGGATTTCCACACGGCGGTTTTTGGCTCTGCCGGTTGCTGTGCTGTTTTCTGCTACCGGCTCTAATGCACCTTTCCCTACTCATTCCACCCGATTGACTGGCAAACCAAGGCTAAGCAGATAATCAGCTACTGACTACCGGCCTTTACATTCCAAGGCAGCCTAACCTCAAGCAGGTCAAAAACCAAGAATACTGTACCCTCCAATAGGACAGCCCCCGTAAATTCCTTACTTTTGTGGCTTCAAAAAATACAACGCATGTACCGTACTCATACCTGCGGGGAGCTCCGCATCACACATGTCGGCCAGGAAATCACTCTAAGCGGGTGGGCACAAACTGTGCGCGACAAAGGCTATATGGTTTTCATTGACCTGCGCGACCGCTACGGCGTCACGCAGCTGCTCTTCAATGAAGATATTTCTTCCCCTGAATTGCTGGCCAAAGCCCGGGAAGTAGGCCGCGAATTTGTGCTGCAAGCCAAAGGTAAAGTGGCCGAGCGGACCTCCAAAAACGATAAAATCCCAACCGGTGAAGTGGAAATCGAAGTCACCGAGCTGAGCATCCTGAATGCTTCCAAGGTCCCTCCCTTTACCATTGAGGCTGAAAGCGACGGGGGCGATGACCTGCGCATGAAGTACCGTTATCTGGACCTGCGCCGTGGGCCGGTACAGGAAAATATCATGTTCCGCAGCCGCCTGGGCATTGAAACGCGCAAGCACCTGGCAGACGAAGGCTTCCTCGAAATCGAGACCCCTTTTCTCATCAAGAGCACACCCGAAGGGGCACGCGACTTTGTCGTACCTTCCCGTATGAACCCCGGGCAGTTTTACGCCCTGCCGCAGAGCCCACAGACCTTTAAGCAAATCCTGATGGTCTCCGGCTTTGACAAGTACTTCCAGATTGTGAAGTGCTTCCGGGACGAAGACCTGCGCGCCGACCGGCAGCCGGAGTTCACACAGATTGACTGCGAGATGGCGTTTGTGACGCAGGAGCAGGTCCTTAATACCTTTGAAAGCCTGACCCACCATCTTTTCAAAGCTCTGAAGGGCATTGAACTGCCTGAATTCCCACGCATGTCTTACGACGAAGCCCTGCGCCGTTTCGGTTCGGATAAGCCTGACCTGCGCTTTGGCATGGAATTCACAGAACTGAATGACGTTGCGCAGAACCAAGGTTTTGTGGTATTTGACAGTGCCGAGCTTGTGGTAGGCATCGTCGCAGAAGGTTGCGCCGGATACTCCCGCAAGCAAGTGGACGAGCTCACCAAATGGGTACAGCGCCCACAGATTGGGGCAAAGGGCTTGGTTTACGTAAAATACAACGAAGACGGTACCTTCAAGTCTTCTGTCGATAAGTTTTTCTCAGCGGAAGCCCTCAAAGCCTGGGCAGACAAAACGGGCGCCAAACCGGGCGACCTGATGCTGGTCATGGCTGGAGAGACCGACAAAACCCGCAAGCAGCTCAATGAGCTTCGCCTGGAAATGGGCCGTAGACTAGGCCTGATGAAGGAAGGCGACTTCAAGCCCCTATGGGTGGTCGACTTCCCGCTGCTCGAATGGGACGAAGAGACCGAGCGCTTTTACGCCATGCACCACCCGTTCACTTCTCCAAAGAAGGATGACATCGCCCGGATGCTGGACGGTGACCACGAGACGATGAAATCCCTGCGCGCCGATGCCTATGACTTGGTGATCAACGGTTCGGAGATCGGTGGAGGCTCTATTCGTATCCACGACCGCAAGCTGCAAGAGCGCAACTTCAAGCTGCTCGGCTTTACGCCCGAAGAAGCAGAAGCTCAGTTTGGCTTCCTGATGGGCGCCTTTGAGTACGGTGCGCCTCCGCACGGTGGCATTGCCTTCGGCTTCGACCGCCTCTGTGCGGTGATGAACGGGCAGAGCTCCATCCGCGATTTCATCGCTTTCCCGAAAAACAACATGGGCCGCGATATGATGATTGATGCCCCGGCACCGGTCCATCAGGAGCAGCTCGATGAGTTGTACCTGGCACAAAAGCAAATTGAAGCGTAGAATAAGATAAAACCAAATTATAACTATGGATACCAAATTCCTCCAAGAACTTGGACTGCATACTGAAAACGCCGGTACCAGCACCGGACAAAAAGCCATGGACTCCGGCCAGTACATCGAGTCCTACTCCCCGGTAGACGGCAAGCTCATCGGCAAGGTGAGCCAAACGACCCGCGACGAGTACGAGCAAGTGATTACGACGGCTCAGAAAGCCTTCAAAACCTGGCGCACAATGCCTGCTCCTGCCCGGGGCGAAATTGTACGGCAGTATGGCCTGAAACTGCGCGAGCATAAGGCAGCACTCGGCCGCCTCGTTTCCTACGAAATGGGCAAAAGCCTGCAGGAAGGCTGGGGTGAAGTACAGGAGATGATTGACATCTGCGACTTTGCCGTGGGGCAGTCCCGTCAGCTGTATGGCCTGACGATGCACTCGGAGCGCCCGAGCCACCGCATGTACGAGCAGTACCACCCGCTGGGCATTGTAGGCATTATTTCTGCCTTCAACTTCCCGGTAGCTGTTTGGTCCTGGAATTCCATGCTCGCACTGATTTGTGGCGATGTGACCGTATGGAAAGCTTCTGAGAAGTCGCCGCTCTGCTCAGTGGCCTGCCAAAACCTGCTGCGTGACGTCCTGAAAGAAAACAACGTACCGGAAGGCGTCAGTTGTATCATCAACGGTGATTATAAGGTAGGCGAACTGATGACCAAAGACCACCGCGTGCCCCTGATTTCTGCAACCGGTAGTACCCGAATGGGCAAAATCGTGGCTGCTGAAGTAGCTGGCCGCCTGGGTAAGACTATTCTGGAACTGGGTGGCAACAACGCCATCATCGTAACGCCAAGCGCCGACACCAACGTCGTACTTACGGGTGCCCTCTTTGGTGCGGTAGGCACGGCCGGGCAGCGTTGTACTTCCACCCGCCGCCTGATTGTGCACGAAAGCCTCTTCGGTGAGGTGAAGGAAAAGATGACTAAGGCTTATGGCCAGCTGCGCATCGGCAATCCGCTGGATGAACACAACCACGTGGGCCCACTTATCGATAAAGATGCCGTTCAGAACTACCTCAATGCCATTGAGTCTGTTCAGAAAGAAGGAGGCAAACTACTCGTTAAAGGCGGCGTACTCGAAGGAGCCGGCTACGAGAGCGGCTGCTATGTGAAGCCTTGCATCGTGGAAGCGGAGCACGATTATAAAACTGTGCATACGGAGACTTTCGCGCCTATCCTCTACCTCATCAAGTATAAGGATATGGACGAGGCGATTGCCTACCACAACGAAGTGCCACAGGGATTGTCTTCTGCCATTATGACCAACGACCTGCGGGAAGCAGAGCGTTTCCTCTCCCATGCGGGCTCTGACTGTGGTATTGCCAACGTCAATATCGGTACAAGCGGTGCGGAAATTGGCGGCGCTTTCGGTGGTGAGAAAGAAACCGGCGGCGGCCGTGAAAGTGGCTCAGACGCCTGGAAAGCCTACATGCGCCGTCAGACCAATACCATCAACTACAGCACGGAGGTGCCGTTGGCGCAGGGTATTAAGTTTGACCTGGATTAAGAGCGTGTTGGGACTTTAGTAATCGGCCTGCAAACTACACTTTTTTGCTTATACTTCGTCCCGAAAATCCTTCCCGCAAACTGCGGGACAGGCTATTTAGCTAAGGCTAAACTCCAGTTTTCGTGCCTCGTCTAACCAAAAAATTGTTAGTTTTCGACTAGAAGACAAAAGTCCCAACACGCTCTAAAAACGAA